>NZ_CAEUHO010000004.1:0-693361 GCF_903181435.1 Bacteroides acidifaciens | reverse complement strand
CCAACGGGTTGCTGCTATCATCGTCTTCTTCGGTAGCAGACCGACCTTTCGGGCGTTTTTGCCGGGAATGGATAAACCATCCCACAACGGCTGCTACGACTGACATAATCAGCAAATACGGATAAATAGAAAGGAAGATTTCCCTGCTAAAGATAAGTATCAGTATCATAAAACGCAAGAACATCATGCTAACAGCCAGCAACATGGCGCCCACATATTCGGTAGCTTCTTGTTCCGAGGCTTTCCGGCTCTTACGGGCCAGCACCGAGATAGTAGCCGTACTGCTATACAATCCACCAATAATGCCGGAAACCAAAGTTCCCGATTCATGGAATACATACCGCTTCAGCAGATAAGAAAGATAGGAGATACCGGATACCACAACCGTTGCCAGCCAAATAGAATAAGGGGTCAGTTTTATATCAGGAATCAGATTCTTATTCGGAAGCATAGGCAATATAATGCCACTGATGGCCAGGAATTTTGCCAACGTTATCATTTCGTCATTCTTCATGCGTTGGGCAAACTCGGTGAAGGTGTGTTTGAGTTCAGTCAATAAAAGTACAGTCACTATCACCATGACGTAGAACCAGGAAGGTTGTGTAGCCACAATGGGAGCCATACAATACGTAATCAAGGCAATGATAATAGTTGTAACGCCAAAGACATGGAACTGGGATTGCTTCACATAATAGTTTAATCCCAACAATAAGCCCAGCACTGCGCCACCACCCATAAACAAACGCATATCGGTAGGATCCAGTATATAGAGCAGGTATCCCAATATACCTATGAAAGTAAAAGTACGGTCGGTTCCGAAAAGAGTCGTTTCTCCCTCACGTTTCAAACTGATCCGGCGTTGCGAGAGTCCGATTAATAAAGAGAACAAGGTTACCAATACAAAAGTAACCAATTCCCGCGGCACATAATTGTACAACTGTTCCATATCCATACATTGCTCTTTTTAGATAAGAACAAATATACAGTTTATTTGTTAACGTTCACCACGTTTTATACGGTTTTTTCATTAGTTGGGAGTTGTAATAGCGTATATCTCCCGTCACCTCTTCACCGATAAAGTCCGGTTTTACAAAAGCCTCATACTCAGATTCAAGCTCCACTTCCGCCACGATAAGACCGTCGTTCTCACCATAAAACTCGTCAACTTCAAATATATGTTCGCCGCTGCGCACCAGATAACGGGTTTTATCAATGATACCCGGTTCGCAAAGTTTCATCAGTTCTTCCGCTTCAGACAGAGGGAGTTCCTTTTCCCACTCGTAGCGACTAGTGCCGGAAGCATTAGACGCTCCCTTAATAGTCAGATAACCTCTGTTGTCACGAATACGGACCCGGACAGTTCTCCCGCGAGCACTGCTGATATACCCTTGCACAATACGGCTCTGCGCAAATGCAAAAGGTTTGAATTCTCCGGAAACTAAAAATTTACGTTCTATTTCTTGTGCCATGACGCAAAGATAAATTAAAAATTGAGAATTAAAAAATGATTGTTTAGTACCCCTCACACTATCCACAAAAGAACCGCAACAGCTTAATTCTCATTTTTTAATTCTCAAATTATTTCAGAATCTCGTCATAAATTCAATTACGATCTTATCCTGTTCGGATTCTTTAGGTACACCGGACTTCTTATAGAAATATTTTTCGAAATTCAGCCGCAGGTCAGCGATAAAGGCTTTAGAAAGACTTAGTGTGATTCCGCCTGTCACACGATGGCGGGCATAATCATTGATTATCAAAGCCTTGGTTCTTTCATCTTTCCTGCCGTCACTATGATCCGTCATCATGTCATAACGGGCAAGAAATGAAATCTTGTTGAATACCTTTTTCAATGGTAAATCGTAATTAATGAAACTATTCACAGCATGCACATCCTTGAACGTTTCGTGCCCATACATCTTATATAAGTATTCTGCTTCAATATGGAAACGGTTATTCTGATAATAAATACCAACATCATACACATTGATTCGTACATCTTCCGGTTTTATCATTTGGGTGCTGAGTGTTACATTCCAATTCTTATCAGGCAACAGTTGCGCTTTCACCGAATAATTCAACGTCTTATGCCATTCTTTCTGATTCGTCAAGCCGGAACCGTTGAATAATCCTCCTTCAAGGATAAATGGGACGCTTCCTTTATTTATATAAGCCGTAGTAAAACCAACATCGCGTACATTCCCGACTTGTTTGGCAATGAACGAACGGTTTGCGAAATATTGTTGATGGGGAGAGCGATGTGCGTCTATCGTGAAAGGAACACGCATTTGTCCAATCGTAAAATTCAAGTCTTGCAGCGGAAAGACACGCGCATAGGCATCAAGCATTTTAATAGAGCCTTCGTCCGAAAGGTCGATTTCCGCTTTATAAGCCACCAACGGATGCACATTTCCTGAAACGCTGAAACGCGCATTACGTACCTCGAAACGGCTTTCCTGCGTTTCCGTCTGGTATTCATATTTTCCTCGGATGGTTCCATGAATTTCAGGCAGATAATCTTTAAATTCCATTGTTTTCATCTCCTGCTTTTTACCATCCCCGGCATCTTCCTTGGCCTGTCCGAAGACCGATGTCGCTAGCAAAAGCGTAACGACTGTTGTTGTGATTCTACTCATTTCAGTTGTTTGCTACTTAATTCGTGGCAAAAGTACAACTGCGAGAATACACAAAAATGACAATTTGAATACGGATAAATTACAGAAAAGTTACATTCCTATTACATGGATTACGGATGTGTTACAAATTAAAAGAGTTCACCACAGATTACACAGATTATACAAATTATGGGAGAAAATCTGTATAATCCATGTAATCTGTGGTGAATAATCAGCCAAAAAAGGAATATGCGATAAGCATAATCAGCGCCAAAATAATCAATGAGACAAACACTATTTTGACAACTCTTTGGGCTTGCTCTTCTTCCTTTTTGCTTATTGCTGTTTTTTTCTTACCCTTACCCATACTAGTTAGCTTTAAAGTTCAACGCTAACAAAGTAAGAACAAATCTTTTAACTTTCCAAAAATAACACTTGCTAATTTTGCACTTTATGACTCTTGTGAGGAAAATTCCATCAGATAGGCTTTGACAAAGCCATCTATCTTACCGTCCATCACTCCGTTCACGTCCGAAGTCTGATAGTTGGTACGATGGTCTTTCACACGGCGGTCATCAAATACATAGCTTCGTATCTGTGAGCCCCATTCAATCTTCTTCTTGCCAGCTTCCACCTTTGCCTGTTCTGCCATGCGGTGCTGCAACTCCTTATCATATAAGATAGAGCGCAATTGGCGCATTGCATTCTCACGGTTCTTCGGCTGGTCACGGGTTTCGGTATTTTCAATCAGGATTTCTTCTTCCTCGCCCGTATAAGGGTCTTTGTACTGATAACGCAGACGGACACCGGATTCCACCTTGTTCACATTCTGTCCGCCGGCACCACCACTCCGGAATGTATCCCACGAGATATTGGCAGGCAGGATATTCACCTCAATGCTATCATCTACCAATGGAGTGACGAATACGGAAGCAAAGGAAGTCATACGTTTGCCTTGTGCATTGTATGGAGAAACGCGAACCAGGCGGTGTACGCCATTTTCCCCCTTCAGATAACCGTAAGCAAAATCTCCTTCGATATTGATTGTACAGGTTTTAATTCCCGCCTCATCGCCTTCCTGAAGGTTGGCAATGGTAGCTTTATAGCCGTTTGTTTCGGCATAACGCAAATACATACGCATCAGCATGGAAGCCCAGTCCTGACTTTCCGTACCACCGGCACCGGAATTGATTTTCAATACGCAAGCCATCTGGTCGGCTTCATCGCGAAGCATATTTTTGAGTTCGAGTGCTTCTACAGCTTCGTAAGCTTTCGCATAAGCTGCGTCCACATCTTCCTCAGTCACCAATTCTTCCTTATAGAAATCAAAAGACAGTTCGAGTTCGTCTGCCAGCGTCTTGACTTCATTATAGCCGTCAATCCACTTTTGCAGGTCTTTCACCAGTTTCATTTGAGCTTCGGCTCTCTTTTGGTCATCCCAGAATCCCGGAGCTTGTGTCCTTAATTGTTCTTCTTCGACTTGAATTTTCTTCCCGTCGACGTCAAAGATACCTCCTCAGCGCATCAGTGCGCTCTTTCACGTCTTTAAGTTGTTCAATAGTAATCATTTGATTTACAATTTTATTATTTACAGATTTCAGATATCGGGCACAAAGATAAGCAAAATTCCGCTACTAAAAAGAAACAGCGGACTATGCGTTTTCTTCATACATCTTTTCAATCAAGTCCTTATAATTTTCCGAAACAACCGAACGCTTCAACTTCAACGTATTAGTCAGTTCCCCACGTTCCATGCTGAATGGTTCAGGAAGCAAAGTGAAACGTTTGATTTGCTCGTAATGCGCAAACTGCTGTTGCAAGGTCTCTATCCGCGCACGGAACAAACCTACAATCTTAGGATGCTGCAACAAATCAGCCATATCTTTGTATTCGATACCTTTCTCCTTTGCATACTCTTTCACATATCCATATACAGGAACAATCAGAGCGGAGACAAACTTACGCTGATCGGCAATAATGGCAATCTGGTCGATATACCGGTCGATGACCAGTTTCGTTTCCAAAGCCTGCGGAGCAATATACTTGCCATTCGAAGTCTTGAACAAATCCTTGATACGTTCCGTCAGGAAAAGCTGACCATTCTTGAAGTAACCCGCATCCCCCGTGTGAAACCATCCGTCGGAATCAATGGCAGCAGCCGTAGCTTCCGCTTTCTTATAATATCCTTTTGTAATAGTCTTACCGCGAAGCAGGATTTCATTATCCTCACCTATCTTCACTTCAATTCCGGGTAATACGACACCTACCGAACCGATGTCATAGCCTACGGGCAACGTACAGGATACAGTAGCCGTAGATTCTGTCAACCCATATCCTACCACCATATTGATTCCTACCGAATGGACGAATTCATTGATTTCATCAGGTACGGCAGCACCGGCAGTCGGGAAAAAGTTACCATTCTCAATACCAATTGTTTTCTTCAGTAGAGCGTAGATGGTCTTTTCGTAGAATTTATATTTCAGTTGATTCATCACCGGAGGAGTCTTACCCAAACGCAGATAATCCAGATTATGGATTTTACCTACCCGGATAGCATCAAGCATCAGTGCTTTCTTCAACCCTGTTGTTTCGTTTATTTTCTCCTGTACGCCTGCATACACTTTCTCCCAGAAACGGGGAACACTACACATCAGCGTCGGACGAATTTCCTTAATCGTTGTCTGAATATCCGCCGGACGGAGATTGATACAAATCTGCACTCCTTTATGAATACAAAAATAACACCATGCTTTCTCAAACACGTGTGTCAAGGGGAGGAAATTCATAGACACATCCTTATCCGACATCGTTGTCAAACGGTCATCGTGTGTTTGAAACTGTTCCAGATAACAGGAATGATGAAGCATGACGCCCTTCGGTTCACCCGTTGTGCCGGATGTATAGAGAATGTTTGCCAAATCATCGTATGAAGCCCGTTCGGTACGCTCTTCTACCGTATCATTGTGAGGCAGTCCCTCTCCCATCGCCATAAATTCGTCAAAATAGATAGAGGATACGTCACGAGGATCCTTCATCACCGAACGGTCAAAGATAATCAGTTGTTGCAGGGAAGTACAAAAACCGAAGATACTGAAAGCAGCATCATACTGGAATTGCTCACCTACAAAAAGATAACGTATTTGTGCATCATTGATAATATATTGTGCTTGCGCCGGAGAACTGGTTGCATAGAACGGAATAGTAACAGCCCGATTAGCAAATGCTCCAAAGTCTACATAAAACCATTCAGGTTTATTCTGCGAAAAGATTCCGATATTTTCTTGTTCCTCTACTCCTAGTGCCACAAGTGCGTTGGCCGCCTGTCTCACCGTTCCGGAGAACTGATTCCAGGTAATCGGAATCCATTGTGCTGTCTCATAGTCGCGATATCTCAGAGCTACCTTGTTGCCATATTTTTCAGCCTGACGATGGACTAAGACAGATAAATGATGATAAGTCATACTCTTTGTATTAATAAATATGGCACAAAGGTATTGGTTTTATTTGAAACTAATTCTATGTTGAGAATTAATTATTTAAGAAAAGGGTTATTAAAAGCGGTTATTACTCCATAAAGAACATCGCAAATATAGAACTTTTTCCTAACAATAATAAAATGAATAAAACTTTTATTTGTACCTTTGTGCCGACATTTTAAAATAACGTAAGAGCGTTTAGTATAATCCTTGGTATCGAAATCGCCAATTTCTAAAAAACTGCAAGGATTACAACTAAATGCTCACGCACCTATATGGAGCGTGGGCTATTGTTGTATATTGCAGTGAAGCGTTTGGCGATGCTTGATACCGATATATTAACAGTGCCTGCGCTCTTTCTTTTTATATTAATCGTTCGGTTGGGTCTGTCGAACACACAAAATCTTATTTTATATGAAAAAGAAATTTATTGATGTGGTTCAAATGTCATTTATGGCTATTGCAGCCCTTATTGCACTGACATTTACAGCTTGTAGTAGCGATGATGACGCAGAGGGAGGTAATAATGGCAGCATGGTGTCTGTAAAACATGCCGCTACGGGTACAATCAACAACTATCATGTTATCAGAGCCGATTACATGGACTATTCAGCGAGTTCAATTGCTCCGAGTAACGAAATTACTTTTAGAGCCGTATTTTCAGAGGATAAAGATGATTTAACGGGATATTATTTTCAATTTCACATTGAACAATACAAAGACACAGAAAGTAATCAAATCAAAGAATTTACAAACATAAGTGACTTAAAAGCAGGTACTCACTTAGTTGTTTCCACAAAGCGTCTATTTTACTTTTTAGAAGGAAGCATGAGTGATGAAGAAACCTATGGCGCATCAAAGCCCAACGGAGACATAATCGTAAAGAGTATCAATGGTAAAAACTTAACACTTGAACTTAAAAACTTTAGTTTTACCAACTATGAGGCAAAAGCTGAAACAATAATCAACGGAACAATACAATACATTCCTGATTAATTAGTATAACACAAAAAGTCTCCATTTGGAGACTTTTTTTATAATCCAAACTCTTTTTTAAGACGCTGAACGGTTGAGACTGACACACCAGTCAATTTCGCCACCTTTCGCACTGATAAGCTTTGTCGAAGCAATTTAATCACCTCTTTATACTCTTCTTTCTTTTTGTCTAAACTTTTCGTACTGCCTGCTCTCCGTCCAAGCTGCCCACCTTTAGCAATGTATTGTTGCCGTCCACTATTTAGACGAAACTTGATATTATCTCTTTCCATCTCAGCACATGTGCCTAATACCGAAATAAAAATATTAAGAAAAGGGTTCTTAGTACCATCCGCTTGAAAAATCGAAAGGTTTTCTTTTTGAAAGTAGATATTAAGGGTGTTATCCTTACAACGCTTCACATTAGCTAAGACTTCATCAACATTACGACCTAGACGGCTTAATTCACTGATAAGAAGAATATCTATCTTGTTAGAGATACAATAATCTAAGCACTCACATAAAATGAGACGGTCTTCATTTCGCTTTGCTCCGCTGATATGTTCTTCAAAAACTTGAGCTACTTCATAATTATTCTGTTCCGCATATTTTTGAAGGTCTATAACTTGGCGGTCTGTTGACTGCCTATCATTAATGCTGCTAACTCGTGCGTATATTACTGCTCTCATATTCTTACTTATTAATTATACCACAAAGATAGTTCTTTTCTTTATTGTATTCAAATTATTCAAAGACTAAATTGAACACAATACATAGTATTCTTTTTATCGCATTATAGATTTATTTGAATACACTTCCATTTTGAATACATAAAGATATTATGCCACACATTTTGTACCATATAAAACTTTAATCTATAATTAATTAAAACAAGAAAGGCTGCTTTCGCAGGGGGCTTTGCTAATACCCCCACTAAAAGCAACCTTAATATCAGAGTTGGAAAATTGAAATGCCTTTTCCATTATAAGAAAAACGTAGTAATCTATTGGAAAAATAATAAAGCATATCAAAAAGCAAATCTTGACTTTGTGATTGTGACGCTAATGTAGCCATTAGCAATTCATTGGGAAATGTTTCGTTTTTCCATTGATAAAACTCTTTCAGATGTTCATTCTTAACCGTCAATTCTACCCGATAATTTTTATCTTTCAATCCATGCCATTTTGGAATATAGCTTTTATGTGATTTTTCTAATTCCTTTTTTTTATCGTATATTTTTAATGATAATCCATCCTGTTTCTTAGGGTTAACATAGATAGTCAAAGTTCTCAATCGGCATTGGTCGCCTGTTTGTATATGCAAAATCTCACCCAATATTTCTTTCTTATTGGAGCGTAAAGTGCCATTCAGTATTACTTTATAATCATCACTAAATTGTGCATGCTTTATCCTCTTTGCAAAATTAATATTTGTATCTAAAGAAATATGCAAGTCAGTTATATTGTTGAAGCGCAGACCCAATTCGTCTACAATGTAATCAACGCTGCTCAACCAATTACATTTACTGCCATCATAGACACCAAAAACTTCATAGAAGACCCAATTTTCAAGATACAACCACACATAGTTAACCTTACTATCATCCATGCTACGCAATTTTGTTTTCAATGTAGCAAGTTTTTTTTCGACAATGCCTCCGGCATTGCCGAAAGAAAACTTTATCATCACATGGAAACAGTTGGCAAATAGTGCTTCATCGCTTGGAACACGTACCAATCTGAAACAATCATCTCCATCTATCAACTCATTATATTCATTCAATCTGTCCACAAGTTCTCTTGTGGCTTTATAGCATAGTGTTAGCTTATCAACACTAATTACACTCTTATTCTTTCTCATTTCTTTCTTCTTTTGTTTTATTATTATTGTGGAATGCCTTTAGTGAGGCACTTAAATGTTCCTTATGCTCTTTTGTCTTTTTCAATCCTTGCAAGGATTGGGATATGTGCTTGCAATGATTTGCAAGTTTTTTGCGTCCTTTTAAACGCACACTGATTTTTTTCTTTGTTTCTTCTGTCATACTAAATATTGGTTTATATATAAGTAGTCAGAATAGTAGCTAAGTTCAATATTTAGCTCAAAAAAAATCAGAAAAAAAATTATCCGAGATGTTTTTCTAACGGCTATGGAGTAGATAGGTTGAAACATACGTCAATTCTAAGAGCGGGGATACACTAAATACCATACTTGCGCAAATTCATCTGACTTTGAGTAGTTCCAAAACACAAAAAGCCCCCTACAAGTACTTCTACCCGTAATTTCACAATTATATATTTTCACACAAATTCGGCAACGATACACCTACCCAACAGGGTGTATAACAAAATCTTCTTCGGTGGGGGGAAGCCATGCAATCTCTTCTATGGCATCTTCGTATTCTTGGCGAGCAATTATTGAAGCAAGTTCCTGCTTTTCTCGTTGCAAATCCCGACATTTAATTTTTAAATCAACAACAGTATCTAATATGCCACTATCCACTACTCCATTATTAGATGCCGCTTGTTGTGGGAAAGAAACCGTATCATTTCCTTTAGTATCATACAATCCCCTTTGATGTTCTGCCCCCTTTTGGGCTGCTTTCAGTTGGTCTATGTGCGTGTATATATCATCAACTGTACTGTCGCAAGTATGCCCCGTAATAGACTTTATTTCGTCTTTACGTGCTCCTGCTTCTGCCATTCGGCTTATAAAAGTATGTCTCCCTAAATGATTATGTATCAATTCATGGATATGTCCTTTATGTTCTTCGACAATCTTCCCTCTCTGCTCCGTATATTCAACTACTCGTGTCAATCCTGCATTTTTAGCCACTTTCCGCAAATTATCATTATATTTTACAGGTAATCGTTGAAGTTGTCCCTCATAATTTTTTATTAGATTTACCAATAATGTATCTTTTATCGGAATATACGCTGCACATTTGCCTTTAGTCTGCTTATTGACTGTAATAATACCCTTACTCCAATCTATATTCTTACTATCCAATAACTGCATTAAGTCTGATTTACGCTGCCCTGTATAACATTGAATTAAAAATAAATCCCTTGCCACTTTACTGCTACCACCACACTCGTATTCCCGTAGTTTTGCAACCTCGTCAGCAGTAAGGGGAGCATTCTTTGCACCCCGTTCAGGTTTAGGTATAAGGTTTTTCGTGATTTGCACCTCATCAATTTCTGTTGCCTGCCAATTAAATTTACGGAACTCTCTACCCGCAGCAACCTTTAAAGCCGCCTTAAGTTTCTTTTGCGCCTCACGTATCGTTGATACTGCATACTGCTTCCCGTTAGGCTGCTTCATCTGTTCCATATAACGGAAAGCATCATTTATCATCTCAAAACTAATTTGGGTAAAGTCATCTTGGTACTGACTATGTTCTTTGAAAAATCGCCTTAAGAAGTTTACATTCTGTAATTCTTTCACTAATGTATTACCACGTTTATTTGCCTCAATGTACCCCATGAGCCATTGAGTTATTGAATCCCTATTCTTCATAGTATAAGGTTTTAAATTAAAATTCTGTTTGATAATCTCTAAACACCGCTTCGGATACTCCAATTCATGCGGATTATTGCAAATATACGACCTGACGTTATCAAATGCCAACCTTGTTTGGTTAATTTGTGCTAGAACAATTCTGTTATTATCAACATCAAGATTAGAAATATTGTGTATAATCGGCATCTGCAAACGGCTATCCCATTGATTGGGATAAACCTTTGCACCGATGTTAATCTTATACTGTTTCCCTGAAATACGAAACACTGCATATACAATGGTAGGTCTTTTACTCTTGGGATTGCGTAAATTGTAATTCAAACTTAAATCGAAAAAATGCTGCTGTAATACTTCCATGTTCTTAAAAACGGTTCTTTAAAGTGGTACTTAAATTCTGTTCTTAACAAAGCCTTTTCCACTAAAGAACTAACAACAGATAGTTCCTATAACCCTCTCCTGAAATCGGTTGTATTTTTATTTGAAACTATTGCGCAAAATTAGTCAGAAGTTTTAATTTCATGGTTTGAATAAAAGGAAAATAGAAACGGAAGAATTGCGTTTAAAGATATGATGAAAAGCTTCCTTTTCATCATTATTCGGGGTTAACTGTGGATATATACGCTTGCATTGTTTTCATTTTAAATGCATATCTCAAACGACCTTAGATAGATTCCATTCCTGTACAAGTCACTACAGGACACTCCTTGCTTTTGAAGTCCACACGAAGTCTGCGCATATAATCCGGTCTAGCCTCTTCACCGGCAGGCTCCAACGCCTCAATGAAAGGGGTTATTTCGAGCTTTCGATATGCCTTGCAGTGATATACTGCCGTTGTGTCCGAGGGATGTATCTCCACATCAAACTTCTCTTTAGCCACCAACACGACTTCCAACTGTTCTCTTCGGCGCCAAGCATTTATAATGGGATGAAATTCGGATATATGTCGTTCAATTAAGTATTGTTTTCCTTTTTCTGTGAGCCATACGGTGGCTCTAACTGAGGCACTATCTCTACGAATGACATTATATGTTATCAGACCGGCGTCCCGATAGCGAATCATGCACGAGTCGCATCCGTGACATTCGTATATCTTACCCATATAATTACCATTTACAATCCACACATTACTGATGGGAGTTTCCGTACCTCCCGGAAGAGGATGGGTGACATGCGGATATTTGCCCCCGAGAGGCAAGGTAACTTTACCTGTCTGCAAAACAAGAGCATACAACTCCTTATAAGGCTCGAGATGCTTGCGGACTGCACGTTCCACATCAGCGTAGTTGCCACTACTACAGGCCGTGCAAAAGCATATCACAGCCATAACAAACACTCCAACAGTGACAATACTTCGTGAAATAATATTAGATAACATGTTAAGCATATAGTCAGGTATAAACAAATAATCAATAATAAAAAGGAAAGAACACAGATTACACAAGTTATATTAGAAAATAGGGGAATTCTCTGAATACCTGACCTATGCAATTTGTGTTCTTTCTATCACTTCACACTACTTGATAAAGGTAATCTCGTAGATATCTGGCCCTGTACCATTATTGACTGTCAACATTCCATCAAACTTGAGGGCATGCATATTAACGGGCTCCTTGAACTTCATATATATAACGCCATTGTTATTTCTAACAAATCTACCATACGAAATGAATCCGCTGCCTTCATCCACATACACGTTCATACTTCCAAGCTTGTAGCTATTAGTAACAACATCCATTCTGACTCCCAGTATTCTGGTGGGCTCTGAGAAAGTCATCGTCAAATAATCATTTCTGCCAGGATACCACGTAGTCCCCGAACGGTTTCCATCATACAGATATGACAGATTAGTGGTTTTGCTTGACTCAAAAAGAACATTGTTGTTGAAATACTCTCCTTCAATCTCATCATTAGACGGATCAATATTGTCCTTTTCCAACGTGAGGCTCATCTCTATCAACACGCTATAGCGCTGTTCCGATATTCTCACTCCACTGATAGCATCTACAAATTCCAAACATAGCGGGAGAACATATCCCGGCATTGCATTCAATACATCCGGCTTGGTGATATCCAAAGCGATTGCCCCCTCTCTGCTTCCGGCAGTTATGATGGCATCATGCAGCTCAAATGCTTCGTCCGGAAACTCTGCCAAAGTATGTCCTTCCAACAAATCGAGATCCTTTTTAAGACGTACCTTGACATCTTGATCCAAAGCCTTTTTCAATTTTACATTAAAGGTGAACTCAGTCCCTTCGGTTATCGTAGTCTTACTTCCATCACTCTTGGCATTCAGTTTCATCACAGTCTTACCCTCCAGATACAAAATATTGGAAGGATCAAACGGAAACTCTTCCGGAATATCCACAAATACATAGTTTGCATCAAGCTGATAAGCCAAATCCTGGCTTACCACTTCTCCCTGATTGTCATCGTTACAAGCCGAAAAAAGAGCTACAACCGACAACAAATACAACAATTGAATTATTTTTTTCATTTGTCTTGATTTTTAATTGATTACACAAACGGAATACTTATCATCCGATTTCTTCTTCGGAATTTTCCGGCTCTATAATAACCAAATCTTCCGATGGGAATTTCACATTGTCTACATACTGCATCGCAGGAGGATTTTCGTCCCATATACCCAACGTCCGGAAGTCTGAGAATTCCCAATTGCCGGTCAACTCTTCCATTTTATCGTCTGCCACCCTTGTGAAAGGCATATACATAATCAGACCGGACTCTGCCGACGGATCGAGAGGCAGATACTCCTTATCTATGATTTCGCCTTCAGTCAACGCCCTGTTCCACATACGTGCTTCGCGGAGGTAGACACCGGAGTATTGGGTATTACCGATATACAAGCAACACTTGGGGTCGTCAGAGAAAGCGATGGGTGAAGTCGGGAACGTCTTCTGCAACTCTCCGTTCACATAAACCGATACGGTGGAAGCATCTCTGTGGACAAAGGTAATGTGCAACCATCTATTATTAGGCAGAGACTTTTGAGTGAAAGTTTCCTCTCCGTCGCGCCCGTTCTTAACCTGGATGCCCCGCTGACGTTCAATACGGGTATAGAAATTGCCCGCACCGCTTTGGATGGACATAACCGTCCAGTTACCATCCCTATTAGGCAGGTTCCTATAATACATGCTCACCTGCATGGTCCAATTAAACATAGGATCTTTTCTGATTTCCGCATTAGGTACCAGTGCGATACTTCCTCCACGTCTGAATTGTCCGACAGAAGTGATTATCTCACGGTTCAGACGGATGAGGGTAGACCTCGGCGAACTCAATATCTTATATTGGGAAGCAGCAGTCACACTCACCGGCACGGCCAAGCGCTTAAAAGGAGGATATTTGGTCTCATCCAATTTCGGAATCCTCACCTCCACACTGGCGTTGTACTTTCCCGGCTCAATGGTCACCACGGCTTTTCCATGCGTTTCTTTCGTTTTTTTGGCATCCTCGCTATCTTTAGTGACAAACACAAAGTCTTCTGCCGCCAAAGCTTCCATCGACAGGCCAGCCTCGGCATTATATGCCGCCAACATTTCCTCATCCAATTCTACGGTCACTTCCACCGGTTTGTCAGCCAAATTAGCCAATCGGGGAGTAACTACAGTACTGGCACCCTCATTGGTCACTACCACTGAAATTACGCCATTGCTGGTGGAGTTGCCCATATAAACCGCATTGCCAGTACCTTCTCCTTCACCGGTGACCATATCGCAAGCGGTAAAAAGTCCTAAGGACAGAACTACTAACGCTATATATTTTTTCATTTTATGCTTCATTTTATAACGTGATTATTTACTTAATAGGAGGATTCATGATAGAAATCGCCTTCCGTACGTTACGATACTCGTTCTTCTCGGCTGCATCCGCATTGATGTGATAAGCACCGATTCCACCGGCCACACCGTCAAGGTCCTTCACTACGAAATCCGCATAGCGAGTAAAGTTCCCTTGGTTTGCGACGGCATTTTCAAATGTCTCCGTATAGATAATCCGGTCTTTCACATCGTTTCCCAAGCGCCCGGTTATCCGAGACGGCCAAGAAGAGTAACCACCATTATAAGATTGTGCCACAAAGTAAGAGAAAAGACCTTTCATACTTGGAGACAGCCAATGAATTGAACCATTAATATTCAGGATTCTCTCTTTGCCGTCCTTGGCCTCCAGTTCGTCCAGACCATCGCGCAACGCTTGAAAGAAGAAGTTCTCATAATCTTTATTGCTATCTTGGCTACAAGAAATAATGGGCATTTCCTTACTCCATGGTTCTCCCTGATTCCAGTTTCCACAGTGCATTCCTCCCCAAGGAGAGGCATAAGAAGGTTCATAGTCGATATCAAAGCCATCGTATCCATACTTTGCTATGGAATCGAGGATGGCATCGGCATATTGCTGGATTCCGGTGTACGGGTCTTCAGACCATCCCCCGTCAGGTTTGTTTTGGAGCCCGTTGCCTACCTCCTCAATAATCCATCCGACTATCACCTTGGTGCCTTTCTTCTGTACCTCTTTCATCTGTTTCAACCGATTGTCGCTAATATGGAAACAATTTCCCCAAATGGAGACAAGATCCATACTGTCGGGAAGCAGTGTCAAATTGAAATATTCACCCGGAGCGGTCTCATCCCATGCGTTGAACCATCCGAACATCACCGGATGCTTGGTCTTTTTATACTCCCTCAAATCTGCAAGATAGAGTTCATAGAGGCGTTCGTTCTCCTTGGCTATTCGTACGGAGTCCTCATAATTCTGTCGCTTCTGCTCATCTTCTTCCGCCCATTTATCCTTATCACGCTTGTTGTACAAATCTTCCACAGCTTTTTTTTCCAAGTCGATGGTCTCTACATCGGTGCAGGCAAACATACAACCCGCTATAAGCGACAAAGCAAGCCATATTTTTATGCTATTCATCATTTCTGTATGTATTTAAGAGTTAATTTTTTACTTTTTTATCCCACCATACATTTACGGCGGCATTGTCTACACCACCCAAATACTGCTGGATGGCTTTTGTCAGATTCTCATTATTGAGTTTGTATTCATCTTCCGGATAGGGGATACGACGCACTCCATCCTTATATCCGTCGGTTGTCTTCACACCGGCATTGGTAAGATTGAGCACCGGAGGAATCTGACGCGGATATCCCGTACGTCTCCATTCGCTCCACGCCTCTTGTCCATCGGGGAAAAGGGCAAGATACTTCTGCGTGATGATGCGTTCCAACTTCTTCTCCATTTCGTCTTCTTCCACCCACTTCACGGTAATATTGCTGGGAGCTGCATGATTATAGGCAGCCTCCTTCATATCCTTGAAATCTGCCGGAGAAGCGGTACTGTTCAAATAACTGCCCAAGCTTACCTTACACTCCTCAAACGATTTCTGGATGCCCGATTCATAGAAATACTTAGCACTTCCGCCTCCCATATTGAAACCGGCCAGCACACCTTCGGCACGCAGGAAGTCTACTTCCGAAGCTCTCATCCAATAGACAGGATCTTCCTCTTGAATGTTGGGCAAAGATGCCGCGTCATAGGTGTTTGCAGTAACCGGCATACCGGCACGCACCGCAGACGCTCCATTATTTTGGAAATAGGTGGCAATACGCGGATCATTATACCCTTTCAAGTAAGATTGAATAGTGGCTCCCATGCGGCTGTCATTATACTGTCCGGGATTAGCAATCTGGAACATAGGGTTTCTGATTTCAAAATTGGCACCTTTATGCATTTTCGCCATATCATCTACGCTTTCCATCACACCCAGCGGGTTTGTAACAGCCATTTCAGCATATTTGCGAGCCAATTCCTCATCGGCATAGCGCACGCGGATAGCCAAACGCAACATCAAAGAGTTGGCAAAACGTATCCACTTCGCCACATTGCCTTCGTACACCATGTCCGAAGCCAAAGGAACAACAGCACCGCCTCTCATGTAGAAATCGTAGAGAATCTGAACCGCTTCGTCCAATTCTTCAAAGAACGAATGATACACCGCTTCCTGCGAATCATATTCCACAGTGAACGAACCGCTTCCCGCCTTTGAGTAAGGGATAGGGCCATACTTATCGGCAGAACGGTGCAACCCCATAATTTTAGCAATCTGTACAATAGCATACAATTCTCTATTAGGGTTATCACCATTCAGATTGATTTTCTTCAACTGAATCCAAGGAGTAAAGATCTTAGACGTAGCATAATCAAACATATGATTTGTCCGATTTACATGGAAAAAGAACGTAGTGGGGTTAGCTCCTTCTTCCCATTTGTTGTCGCGCGGGGAGAAATAGCCCACCCATGAGTCGCCACAAAGATTGATGGATACCTGATATGCATTAACCTCAGCTGTATTGTCTGTTTTTAAAGGCACAGGAATGACGTGTTTTTCCAAGTTAGGCACATAAGCACCATTGAGCACACCGTCCAACTGTTCCATTTCCGTGTCAGAGTAATACGGGTTCTTATTGATTTCTTCAAATTCCGAGCATGAGGTAATTGCCATGAGTCCCGCGCATGCCAATAGTACCCCTGTTATCTTTTTTATTTGTAATTTCATAAATCTGAATATATTTAGTTGTTACAAGCTGAACTTAACACTGAATCCTAAGTTTCTCAAACTAGGCGGCATAAAGAAATCGCTACGGTTGTAAGTACCTGTAGAACCATTCATATCAGGGTCGAACGGAGCTTTGCAGTAGAACATAAAGAGGTTACGTCCTACGAAAGATACAGTAGCGTTGCTGAACACATTGCCTAGCCACTTCTTCGGCAACGAATAGGTCAATGAAAGTTCTTGAAGACGGATGTTGGTAGCATCGTAAGTATAGTAAGCCATCAGTCCCTGTCCACCTATAGTGTTGTAAAAGCGTTCGGGGTCATACATATACCCGTCAAGCATCACACCACCATTGTCGCGCGCCTTGGCAGATACTTCGGACACACCGAATGCGTCCATAAACGCCTGTGTCTGAGACGTAACGACACCACCGAAGCGTCCGGTAACCATCACACCCAACGAGAAGTTCTTGTAACTGATATCATGGCGCCATCCCATAGTGAAGTCGGGATCGGAAGAGCCCAGGCGAATACGCTGGCTGCGGTCTACCTGATAGCCATTTGCCTGTTCCACCAATTTGCCGTCTCTACCACGTTGCAAAATACCTGTGGTGAAGATATCAGACATAGAATAGCCTTCGCGCAGATAAACGCCACCGGCTTCCTGCAACGAAAGTTCGGTAATGCTAATTGATGTACCATCAATCGGATTAATCTGATTGTGCACCATCTCTTGAATCTTGTTCTTGTTGGCAGTGAACGTCAAGTGTGTAGAGTAGTCTACCTTGCCATACTTGTCATTATACCCCCACGTCATTTCCACACCGCGGTTGCGCACCTTACCAGCCTGCACATAGAAGCCTGAATAACCGGTGGAAGAAGCCAGCTGCGAGAAGAATGTCTGATTGTAAGTATTGGATTGGTAGATGGTACCGTCGAACGTGATGCGTCCGTCCCAGAAACGTGCATTAAGACCCAACTCGTAGGACTTCGTACGCTCAGGCTTGAAATCGGGATACGGGAAACTACCTATCGGATCAATCGCACCGCTATTGATGACATGAGTAATAGTACCTGGAGTGATACCCACCTGTGAGATAGGCGAACCTACCTCGGTGTAAGATGCGCGCAACTTTAAGTAAGAGATAAAGTCGGGCAACTTCACCATTTCGCTGATAATACCGGAAAGTCCGATAGAGGGGTAGAAGATTCCCTCTACATCACCGTTACTAACCAATTGCGAGGCCCAATCACAACGTCCGGTAGCCGACAAATAAAGCATATTTTTCCATCCCAATTCAGCACTGGCAAATACAGCAAGGTTACGTGTACGATGGTAGCCTTGTGCTCTTTTACCCGAAGCTGGTTCCAAGTTGGCAAGAGAGAAAAGGTTGGGTATTGTCATCAACTTACCGCCCAAATCGACGCTGCGCGTATAATGGTCTTCAAAGCTACCGCCCACGTTGGCAGTCAGCGAGAAATCCTTGCCAAAACGTTTGTTTACGTTTGCCATCACATCAGCGTACGTCTGTGTGTAGAATTCCTCTTTCAGCTCATAGCTACCTTTGGAAGAACCGGTATAGAGTTCAAGCGTAGAGGCGCTAAGCTTGCGTTCTTCAGTAGCGTGGCTCTTGTCCAACCGCACACGTCCGGCAATATTCAACCAGTCAAAGATGTCATATTGCAGTCTGGCATGAAGCATATAGCGGTTTTTCTTGGAGGGGAACATTTCGCGGTTGACAATCCAATAGGGATTTTCAAACGAAAGTCCTTGGTCGCCATACTCCCAATGCTGCGTAGGAAAACGACGTTCGTCGTTGTAACGTTCGTATATCTTCACATTCTCGAAATCCTCACCACGGGGAAACAAATAAAGTGGAAACAAAGGATTGAAGTAGCGTCCGCCCGAAACCATGTTCTGCTCAGCCTGAATGACGTAGCTGGCACCTAAATCGACATGCAATTTATCGTTCAGCATCAACGCAGTATTTCTGAAAGAGAAATTGTAACGGTAATATTCGTTGTTCTTGATAATACCCTTAGAGTTGGTAGAAGCCAAAGAAATAAAAGTCTGATTGGTGCGTGTACCTGAAGAGATGTTCAGTGAGTTGATGGTATTCATACCGGTCTTGAAGAAGTCCATCGGGTCGAATGTAGAGGGAGTCTCCAATTTATCACCCCAGCTACGGTAAGAGTTCTTACGGTTGCCGTAGGTGTTCTGAAACTCCGGTGACATCATCGGTTTGGAAAACTCTGTATTGGAAGAGAAGTTGATCTTCATCTTGCCCTCTACACCCTTCTTAGTATTAATCAAAATCACACCGTTAGCAGCCGACGCACCGTAAAGGGCTGCTGCTGAGGGACCTGTCAGTACAGAGATGCTTTCGATATCCTCAGGGTTGAAATCGGAGATACCTTCACTACCAGCCACTGCACCATATTCTGTCTGGATGACACCCCGTGAAGGGTTTCCAACAGGTATACCATCCACCACATACAACGCATTGTTGTCACCAACGATAGATTTGGAACCACGCATCACAACGCGTGTAGCACCGCCCACACCAGAAGAACTCTTTTGGATATTGACACCAGCTACCTTACCGTTCAAGCTGTTCATAAAGTTAGCGTCTTTGGCTGCGGTCAGCTCTGAATTACTTACAGTCTGTACATTATAGGAAAGTGCTTTTTCAGCACGTTTGATACCTAAAGCTGTAACAACCACTTCATCCAGTGCCTGTGAACCATCTTCCAACACCACATTGATTACATTTTCTTTTACATCCACTTCCTTCGACTGATAGCCGATATAGGAAAACACCAATACGGGAGTGTCACCTTGTGTGGTAATATGATAGTTACCATCTATATTAGTTACAGTTCCGTTAGTAGTCCCTTTTTCAAGCACAGTAACTCCAATGAGCGGTTCACCTTTTCCATCCACTACATTACCCGTCACATTTCTGCTTTTAGATTTTTTAGCAGCCTGTTCCGGAATAATCATTATATAAGTATCTTTTACGGTATATGTGAATCCTGTTCCGGCAAGAATAGTCTTCAGCGCCTGCTCCAAAGGTTGGTTGTTTATATCTAAAGATATTCTTGTTTTAGGGAGTTGAGAACTGTTGTAAGATACAGACATTTTGGTCTGTTCCCTAACATCAGCCAAAGCTGTTTGCAATGAAATATTCTTCTTTTTTATTGTTATTTTACTATTACTTTGGGCATAAAGTATTGACCCTATTAATAATAGAAAAGTTATTAATATACTTTTTCTAGTGTTTTCCAGATATAAATTCATATCTTTACGACGTTTTTAGTTTTAAATCATGTATTTTTTTCTCGTTTCTCAAAATAAGCAAGAAGTTGCTTATTTATTTTAAGGCTAAAAATCATTTCATATCCGGAGAGGGTGGAGCCTCTTCCGGATATTTTTTTACATAAGCATATTAGATTTAAGTTTAATAAAAAATATTTATTATTTTTCTCTACCAAATTATATAGCAGATACTGTCTTCCAAACGATAATTGAATTGACCAATGACCACTTTCATCACCTCCAATGTCTCTTCCAAAGTCGCGTCTTTTCTGAACACAAAATTATAACGGTCTTGATTAGATTTCTTTGTTGAGATATGAAATGTGATTCCATAATGACGTTCCAGCGTCCGCACAATTTCGGCGAGAGTAACCTTGTCGAACACAAGTTCGCCCCTCATCCATGCCGTTACATCTTTCATGTTGGCAGTCAGCAATTGGCAGTCAGCCGTACATTTATTATACACAACCTGATAACCGGGAGTTAAGACATAACTGGTCGTATCATTGCAATCCACACGTACTTTTCCTTCGATCAAAGAAGCTGTTATTACATCCTCTTCCGGATAAGCTTTCACATTAAACTCTGTTCCCAAGGCAGTAATTGCCATATTTGAGGATCGCACAATGAAAGGTTTCTCCGGATTTTTTGCCACTTTAAATTCTGCTTCTCCCATCAGATAAACCGTTCGGGTCTTGCCCTCCAGATTTTCAGGATAAAATACATATGAACCGGAATTCAGATGTACGGTAGTTCCATCCGGAAGACTGATTGTCTCTTTAGCTCCATTATTCACATAATGTTCCACCATCACGGTATTGTCCCTGTCAAAATGATTGTAACTTACCCACAAAGTAGCCGTGACAGACAGAAAGACGATAACAGCAGCTGCCGCAACAGATTTCCACAAATTCCAGCGGTTTGTGTTTGTAACCATTGGAGTGTATTCAATGCCGATTTTATCCAATACCTGCTGAAACGAATGCTCCATACCACGTCCAGACTTTCCTTTCGTCTCAAACCATAGATTATGAAGCGCTGTTTCTTTCTCTTCTGCAGAATCAGAACTGATCATCCAACGGTGAAATCTGTCGATTGTCCGCTTTGAATAATCAAAGTCAATAAAAGAGCGTAGCTGTTTTTCCAATTTACTTTTCATCTATACCAAATCAAGTGTTACATATAAGAGACAACTTGCCAGACATACCTACTTAGTCTAAATAGAAAAAAAATAAAAATAAAACGATTTTTTTTAGATCTTGAAGAGCCTTATAGATATGTTGCTCAACTGTACGAACCGAAACATTCAGCTTCTCAGCAATTTCCGGTGAAGTCATTCCTTCCTCTCTGCTCATTAAAAAAACACGCCTACGCTGTTCCGGCATGCGTTCAAGAGCCATCTGCACAAAAAGCTCAAGTTCATGAGCACAAAATTCATCATCCGGCGTAGGCAATCCCTGTTCCGCCATTCGCATTTTTTCTGCTGCGACATCCAAATAGTCATATTCAACAGCCTTGTGCTTCAAAAAATTATAGATATGGTTTCGTACAACTGTATATAAATAACTATCCAATTTTTCACGTTCTAACCATAAATCCGGTTTCTCCCATAGCTTAACAAAAATATCTTGAGCTATATCTTCTGCATCTTCTTCTGATTTTAATAATTGCCATGCGAAAGTCTTTACTTTGGGAAAATTCAGATCAAAAAACTTTTTAAAACGAAGAACTTTATCTTCCATTCGTGTGATAATCATCATGCTTATCCATTAAGATTAACAAGTAAAATATAAAACCCTCCAACAAAATTAATTATTATATAATTTATCAACAACCTTTTCATAAGAAAACATTCAAAAAAAAAAGTTCTCAAGACTTTCTTTAGCATAAACAACTAATAATCAACACATAAGTATTTCTTTATTAATTTTATTTGAAACAATTGCGCAAAATGACTATCTTTGTGTAAAAATAATTAGTAACAATATAACATCTGAATCACAACGCTAAAGCAGTATATCCAACTATGAAATATGATATTCCGTATATGGCAACAGAGGCTGTAAGCCTGCTTAAATCATTAATTAGCATTCCCTCAATCAGCCGGGAAGAGACTCAGGCAGCAGACTTTCTGCAAAATTATATCGAAATGGAAGGTATGCAGACCGGACGCAAGGGAAACAATGTATGGTGTCTCAGCCCGATGTTCGATCTGAAAAAGCCGACTATCCTGCTTAACTCCCACATAGACACGGTGAAACCGGTCAACGGATGGCGGAAAGACCCGTTCACTCCACGTGAAGAAAACGGTAAACTGTATGGTTTGGGAAGCAATGATGCCGGTGCCAGCGTTGTCTCTCTGTTACAGGTGTTCCTGCAACTATGTCGTACTTCGCAGAAGTATAATCTGATTTATCTCGCTTCCTGTGAAGAAGAAGTTTCGGGAAAAGACGGAATTGAAAGTGTACTGCCGGAGCTTCCGCCCGTTTCATTCGCCATCGTAGGCGAACCTACGGAGATGCAGCCTGCCATTGCCGAAAAAGGGCTGATGGTATTGGATGTCACCGCAACAGGCAAAGCCGGACATGCGGCACGCAATGAAGGTGACAATGCTATATATAAGGTATTGAACGATATTGCCTGGTTCCGCGATTATCGTTTTGAAAAAGAATCCCCACTGCTGGGTGCTGTGAAAATGAGTGTCACTGTAATCAATGCAGGTACGCAACATAATGTAGTTCCCGATAAATGCACTTTCGTTGTCGATATTCGTAGCAATGAGCTTTATTCCAACGAAGAACTATTTGCCGAAATCAAGAAACATATCACTTGCGATGCCAAGGCTCGTTCGTATCGTCTCAATTCTTCACGAATTGACGAGAAGCATCCGTTCGTTCAAAGGGCTATAAAAATAGGATGTGCTCCATTCGGCTCTCCTACCCTGTCCGACCAGGCATTAATGTCCTTTCCATCGGTGAAAATAGGACCGGGACGTTCTTCACGCTCGCACATGGCAGAGGAATATATCATGCTGAAAGAGATAGAGGAAGCTATCGGAATCTATCTGGAGTTATTGGACGGGCTTCTGATTTAACAGAAGCCCATTACAGACTTCGCCGCTTTCACCTTCATACCGCAAATGCAACCCTAAAACCAGTTCGACTTACCGCCGCACCAATTCGCGCGACACACCGTAATACCCTGCCGCAGGTACATAAATCGGTTGCATGCGTTTACCTATATTCCGCAATTTCCCTTCGTCCTGCAATCGTCGGAGATGACGGTTCGCCGTAGTCCGCGTCATGCAGCACACTTCCTGAAAATCATAACGGAGCATTACATCATGCTCGGCAAAATACTCCTTCAACCGCATATCTATCTCTACTTCCGACAGAGATTCCGAATGGCGCGCATAGTTGCTCCGGCTGACCTTGACACCTCTAAGCTCACCCTTCAGACGGGCATCGGGACGGAAACCGATTGTTTTCAATTCCATTTTCGATGATTTGTTCTTTGTGCTACGAGTCACTTTCTCCGTGCTCCTCAAGATAGGGGCAAAATAGCCGAGCCCTTCGATATGCACTTCACGTCCTTCGCGCAGTTCCTCACCACAGATTTGGGCAAGCATCTCGAACGCATTTTTCACATCACCCACAGAAAGGGAACTGCGGTTGTGAATCATCCGGCACAATTTGTCCATCCCCAGCTTTCCATTCAAAAAAATGCGGGGGTGCAAGCCTTTCTCTTCCGAATCATCGGATTCACCGGGATTCTCATACCAATCGTAAAGTATAGCCATAAGCAGTTAACGTCTTTATAATGAATACTTTTCATGCAAAACCTTTAGAATTACCAACGAACCACTATCGTGGTTCATTCAAACTACTAATGTTATTCAATTAAACAACTTTAGTCATTTAATTAAACCACACTAGTAAATCATTGATAAATCTAAGGCAAAGATACGATAAATAGTAGTGAAAAAGGTGATAAGAAGCAGATATCTTCCGTTAAGGAAAAAATATCTTTTTTTATTGAGAAATACTTGCAAACCGGTATCGCCCCTATTGTAGATTTGCAGTATCAGCGCTGATAAACAAATCTATTTTAGTCACTTAAAAACAAAAAAAATAATGAATGCAATAACATTGGTGTGGAAACAAATACTGAAAGGACTGAAACAGTTCCAAACGAAGAAAAATAAAGAAGACGCGACAGAGAAAGCGGAGAAAGCCCGGACGAAGACGGCAGAATGTTGTGGAGACATACACATAGACAGCCTCACGGACACTGAACTGTCTGCCGAAAAGGAGAAAAAAGAGAAAGAGAAAAAGGTGGGGACGCCAATAAACATCAAAGAGAAAGGTATCGGTTTCACCAACCAAAACAGTGAAAACGATACCTTTCTTCTATGAAATATTTATTTTTGAAAATCATCCATTTGCTGTCAAAGCAAGTATTACATTACTTGTCTACTGAGAACTTGAAGATACATTGACTCATGTACTTTTCGCCCGGACGAAGCACTGCTGAAGGCCATTCGGATTTGTTCGGGGTATCCGGATATTTCTGTGTTTCGAGACATACGGAAGCACGCTGATTGTAGGTAATGCCTTTCTTGCCGGTCAAAGAGCCGTCGAGGAAGTTTCCGGCATATACTTGAACTCCCGGTTCGTTGGTATATACATCCAATACAATGCCCGTTTTCGGCGATTTCAAAGAGGCGGCCTTCCGATTGATATCTCCTTTGGTGTTCAAGACCCAATTGTGGTCATAGCCATTACCATTTTTCAATTGGACAAAGTCATAATCATTGATGCGTGCGCCCACCGGAACCGGTGTACGAAAATCCATTGGAGTACCTTCTACAGGGGCTATTTCGCCCGTAGTCATGAATGTGCTGTCCACCGGCGTGTAATAATCAGCATCAACAGTCAACAGGTGGTCGGCATTGCTGCCGGCATCTCCGTCAAGATTGAAATAAGAATGGTTCGTCATGTTCACGATAGTGGGCTTGTCGGTTTCCGCTTCATAACGGATATCAATGGCATTGTCATCTGTCAGTTTCATCAGGACTTTGCAGGTGATATTTCCCGGAAAACCTTCTTCACCATCTTTTGCTACATAGGTAAGTTCCACTTCCTGAGGATTCGGTTGCACAGCGTCAAACACGCGATACTGGAACCCCTGAGGACCACCGTGCAGGCAATGCCCGTAGTTATTGCACGGCAATTGATATTCAACGCCATCCAGTGTAAATTTACCTTGATTGATACGGTTCGCATAGCGACCGATACTGGCTCCAAAATCGGAAGGCTTACTGATGTAATCCTGAATGGAATCAAAACCAAGCACTACATCACGCATCTGCCCGTCCTTATCGGGAACCATCACGGAAACGATACGTCCACCAAAGTTTGTGATACAAACTTCCATATTGTTCTTATTACGCAAAGTAAACAAGTCGGTTTTCTTTCCGTTCACTTCCGTCCGGAACTTACTCTGTAACAAACCGGAATCCGTAGTCTGTTCCGCTTTCGGCGTACAAGCTGCCATCAATAAAGCGGCAACTCCCCATACACATAAATTTTTCATGTTCTTTCGTTTTAGTTATTTAGTTAGTTAACTTTTAATCATTTGGATAATGCCACAAAGTTGGGAAATATCTAATAAATTAAAAGCTAATTATTAACCAATAAACAACAAAAACTAACCAAAATCCCTACAAATCCAGATATTTCGCTTTCTTGCAAGCATCTTACTAAATATTATACAGCTATAAGGACACCACTAACGTGCAGTAAGTCCTAATCGTCTATCTTATCGGTTGAGCCAAGGTTCCGGATTCAGTTTTTCTTTTTCCCGCCGTAACTGGAAATGCAATACCGTCCTTCCATTGTCCGTCCCGTCGGAGAAGACTTGCCCGATAGATTGTTTCGTCTTCACCGTATCACCGTTCTTGACCGAGGCAGAAGAAAGATTGCAATAAACAGAAATGTAGTTACCGTGACGGATAAGCACATTGAATAATCCGTTCAGCTGGAATACGGCCGCCACTTTACCATCGAAGATGGCACGCGCCTGCGCTCCGGGTTTTCCCTGAATGTCTATTCCTTTATTATCCAGTTTCACATTACGCAGCCCTTCTACTGCATATTGCCCGTAATGGCTGGTGATGATATAAGCACCGGATATAGGCATGGGAAGTTTCCCACGGTTGGCGGCAAAGTTGCCGGACAGTTCCCGGTCCGCCTTGCTCATGGTGTAAACTTCCAGAGGTTTTGAGTTCGTTTTTGCCCCCGCTCCGGAAGACTGTCTGCCTTCCGCCTTCTTACGTGCAGCCGCTTCACGGCGGGCTTCTTCCTGGGCACGCTTACGGGCGCGTTCTATTTCCTCGGCAATGAGCTTGTCGATACGGGCATTCAGTTGGTTGGCCTCTCTGCGTTTCTTATTAATCTCGTTCTGCAAGCCTTTCTGCTTCTTTTGCAGGTTGGCCACCAGCGTCCGTTTTTCCTTCTCTTGGGCTTCCAGTTTTGTTTTTTCGCCTTCACGCTCTTTCAGCAGGTTCTCTTTGGCGGCTTTCACCTGTTGGCGTTCTGCTTTTTTCTTGCGTATCTGCTCCTGCTTCTTCAGAATCTCTTCACCCTGCAAACGTTGGTAAGTGGCATACTCACGCACGTAACGCATACGGCGGTAAGTCTGTCCCAAGTTCTTGGCAGAGAAGATGAACATTAATTTCTCCTCTATCGATTTATTCTTGTACAAGTATTGGACGGAAGCTTCGTATTTCCTCTTCTTATCTTTCAAGTCTTTCTCCAATGCCCGCAACTGACGCTCCAAGGTGTTCAATTCACGCTCGATGGCTTCCACGTCATTATTGATAGCCAGAATATAACGTTTCCGTTCCTCAATCTGCCCTGTCAATGCCGCCAGGCTATTCAATTGGCTGCCTACGTCTTTCTTTGTATCCTTCAATATAGATTCCGACTCGGCTATCTGCTTTTGCAGGGCACCGCGCTTGCTTTCCAACTCGCGAATCAATTTATTCGACTGGGCGGAAAGTGGAACTGCCAACCATAGGCAACTGATTAGAATAACAAAGAGACGTTTCATCATAACAAAGCCATCAACATTTTTACTAATACTTCCAAAGGAACTTGATTGTATTTGGCGGTAAGTTCGGTCGGAGTCATGGAGAATTCTTTCGTAGAAAACTCATAAAGTTGGACTTTGGCCTTTTCCAGCGAAGGAATGCCTATATCTTTTCCCGTCAGTTCCGTCTTTCCACCAGGAAGGGATGCATCCATCAATATCTTTTCCAGACGGGAGAACTCTGCGTTCTTCGGCAACATTCCTTTCAGTTCTTCTTTCGTCGCGCGAACAAATCTCCTGTTCATCCGGTCTACCAGCAACACCTCGTCAGGGGTAATCTCAATACGCGCCACTTCCGTACGCAAGATAGGCATCAACAAAGAGACTTGTACCCGTTCGTGGGTTTTCATCTTCATCGTTCCCCCTACGGACATGCTTCCCCCTTTTTTATTGGGAATGGTCAGTTGAAGTTTGGAAGCCAGATAGCTGGATACGGGAGCCTTTGTTTCCGAAGTCGCCAGACGCTTCGAACTCTTACAACCTGCCAATATGACTACCACCAGCAATAGATATACAAATCTTCTCATTCTGCAATATATTTCTTCTTTTCTATTTTCTGTTTCAATGTTTTCGACTCACTGCCCATTTCGAGCGCTTGTTTCCAGTATTTCAACGCACCTTCCACATCACCGGTTATAAAATAAATATCCCCGCAATGCTCTACAATCACATCGCTTTTCTCGCCGTCGCTCTTCATGGCATTGTCAATGTAGATACGGGCTTCCGCATAATTCCCCTTTTCAAAAAGAATCCATGCATACGTGTCGAGATAAGTGGAGTTATTGGGTTCCGCCTTTACGGTCTTATAACTCATTTCTTCCGCCTTGTCCAAATCACGGCGTTCCACCGACAAGTAATAAGCGTAATTATTCAACGCGCCGATATTGGAAGGATTGTACACCAAAGCCGAGTCATAGGCAGCATAAGCTTCTGCCATCTGGTTCTTTGTGTGGTAAATATCCCCCATTATCGAATAGAAATCCGATACAACTTCTTTTCTTGTATCGGGTGTCACGTGTTTCAGTGCTCTGTTGCAAACATTCAATACGCTGTCAGTCTGTTCCGCCTGATGATAGGCAATAGCCAGATAATAATACAATTCCAAAGCATCCGGAGTAGCTTCGATACCCGGTTCGCAGACTTTTATTATTTGCTTGTAGTCCTCTTTTTTCACGGCAGCACTGACCAGCATCAAGCGGGCAGCCTTGTTAGCCGGGTCTAAGTCAACCACTTGTTCCAATACCGGGACGGCTTCCTGTTCCATATTCTTCGACAGTAGATACTGCGCATAAAGCATCGGTACTTGCGGGTCATCGAGGTCTTGCTTCATCACCCGGTCGAACAGGGCAATCACCTGTGTACTGTCTTTAGTCGCCGACTGCTCGTTTTCTACGATTATCTGACGCATGACGTTAATTTTCGTATCAGGAGCCACTTTCTTGTTCAGCAGTAAGGTATCCAATTGCTGTTGGTACAATTCTTTTTGCCCGGTCTGTTCATAATAAGAAGCCATCGAGAAGAGAGCCATCGGGTTGTCCGGTTCTGCCGCCAACACTTTCTGATATGTCTCGTAGGCTTCCTCTTTCTTGCCATTCTGAAGATATACATCTCCCAAAATCACCTGATACCGCATATCCATCGGATATTCCTGTACCAGGCTCTCGATTTCCTGAAACGCCTTCTTGTCATCTTTCATCTGGAGATAAATACGGAATTTCTCCATAGACAACTGTTCGTTCTTGCCCAAACGCTTCTCCAAGCGGTTCAGTGTGGAAATCACATCATTATATTTCTCCTGACGGCTATAAATATCAAGCAGGCTGAACAAAGGTTCCTGCTTCGTTGGAAAACGGGTGACCATCTTCTCGAGCAAAACGACCGCTTTATCCAGTTCATTCTGCTGCTGATACAAATTGACCAACCCCTGGCTATACCAATAATTGTCGGGAGCATAGGCTACCGCTTGCTCCAAAGCCGCCTGACCTTGCGGAACCTGGCGAAGGAACAGGTAATACTGTGAAACTTCGTAAAGCGCAGAAGAAGCACCCGGATTAATATCCAAACAATGCTGCAACAAGCCGAAAGCCGCATCATATTCTTTCTTCTCCTTCATCCGCATGGCTTCCAGAAAGAAATAGTCATATTTACGCTGTTGCTCTGCCGTTACATAAGTCTTTCCTATCGGGGAAGAAGCCCCCTCATCCTTTGCAGACTTCGCCGTACGCCCTGTACGTGCCGTCCCGCATGAGGTCAAGACCCATACCGAGACCAGCAGCCATCCTATTTTTATCTTCATTTCATTTTTTTAATTAAGCATTCATCATACTCCGGTATGACCGAAGCCACCGGCTCCCCGTTCTGTTTCATCCAGCACTTCCACTTCCTGCCATGACGGTTGCTCATGCTTCGCTATCACCATTTGGGCGATACGTTCGCCATCTTCAATCACAAAAGTTTCGGAAGAGAGATTGATTAGGATAATGCAGATTTCCCCCCGATAATCCGCGTCAATCGTTCCCGGAGAATTAAGGACAGAAATTCCTTTCTTGATAGCCAGACCGCTACGGGGACGGATTTGTGCTTCAAACCCTTTCGGAAGAGCGATATATAATCCTGTCGGCACCAGGCAACGTTGCAATGGTTCCAGTGTGACAGGTTCAGAAAGGTTAGCGCGGATATCCATTCCTGCGGACAATTCGGTGGCATAAGCCGGAAGCGGATGCTTCGATTTATTGATAACTTGAATATTCATAAGTGCATGTTTACTATTTAACGGGCGAAAATACACATTTTGAACTGAAAAATAGTTAAGTTTGCAGTTAAATAATGTACCGTTCTCCAAATTGTAAATCGTAAATAGTCAAATCGTAAATAAAATGATGAATTGGAACCAATTAATATCAGCTAAACGCTTCGGGATGGAAGAATTCCACGAAGAACGCCAAGAAAACCGCTCTGAATTTCAACGGGATTATGACCGCCTTATCTTCTCCGCTCCTTTCCGCAGATTACAGAATAAGACACAGGTATTCCCCTTACCCGGCAGCATCTTTGTGCACAACCGGCTCACGCATAGCCTCGAAGTTTCCAGCGTAGGTCGTTCCTTGGGCGACGATGTAGCCAAAGCTATCCTGCAACGCCAACCGGAACTTCAGGAATCTTTCCTGCCGGAGATTGGTTCTATCGTGTCCGCCGCTTGCCTGGCGCATGATTTGGGAAACCCGCCTTTCGGGCATTCCGGCGAACGGGCCATATCCACCTTTTTCTCTGAAGGGAAAGGGCTGCGCCTGAAAGAGAAACAACCGGACGGAGAGCAACTTTCTGCGATGGAATGGGAAGATTTGACACATTTCGAAGGCAATGCGAATGCATTCCGCATCTTGACCCATCAATTCGAAGGACGTCGGAAAGGCGGTTTTGTCCTGACATATACGACGTTAGCTTCCATTGTAAAATACCCCTTTTCATCGAGCCTTGCCGGCAAAAAGTCTAAATTCGGATTCTTTGTCAGCGAAGAAGACAGTTTTCATAAGATTGCGACGGAGCTGGGATTGACATTGCTGAACGAGCACCCGTTAAAGTACGCACGCCATCCGTTGGTCTATCTGGTAGAAGCCGCCGATGATATCTGTTACCAGATGATGGATATCGAAGATGCCCATAAATTGAAAATACTCACTACCGAGGAGACGAAAGAGTTGCTAATGGCATATTTTGACGAAAAACGGCAGGAGCATCTCCGAAATACTTTCCGGATTGTCAATGACACGAACGAGCAAATCGCTTATCTGCGTTCTTCCGTAATCGGATTATTGATTCGTGAATGCACCCGCGTGTTTTTGGAACATGAGCAGGAGATATTGTCCGGCACTTTCGAAGGGGCGCTTATCAAGCATATTTCCGAGCGTCCGGCAGGAGCTTACAAGCACTGCGCCGAAGTTTCTTTGAAGAAGATTTACCGTTCGCGGGACGTGCTGGACATTGAATTGGCCGGATTCCGTGTCATCAGCACGCTGCTCGAGCTGATGATAGACGCCGTGACCTCACCCGAAAAGGCTTACTCCGAGCTTCTGATTAACCGGGTTTCCAGCCAGTATAATATAAAAGCGCCTGCACTCTATGAAAGAATACAGGCGGTACTTGATTATATTTCGGGAATGACCGACGTCTTTGCCCTCGACCTCTACCGCAAGATTAACGGCAACAGTCTGCCTGCGGTGTAACGACTTTAGGAGCAAACGCTTCATCATCCTCACAAGGCATTTTCAGCGCATCCGGATGGCTTTCTATAAACGTCTGGATGTGCCGGATTCGCTTATCCTCCAGTATTTCATCCACGGCAATCAGGATTCCGGTTTCTTCCACATCACCGAATTCATAGTTGATGGCTGTGCCGAACATACGCATCGTAGGACTCAGGCTCATATAAGCGTTCACCAGCGGTGGAATGTTATAGCCCAGTTTACGAATCTCACAATTCAGGATTTTGTAATCTTCCTTAAAGGTGTCCTTACAGAACAATGCCCGCAATTCCTCTTCCGGAGTCTCCAATACCAAAGGCTCCATCGGCGTGACAAGCCTTTCCTTGTCGTGGAAATGTTTCTTGAGGAAATAAAGAATCATATCACGTCCACGGCGGTGGTAGCTGGGATACATCGTCACCTTTCCAAAGAAATATTTCACATTCGGCATCACAACCGTCAGTGCGCCCAATCCATCCCAGAGATTGTCCAAAGCAAACAAGCCTTTGCTGCCGGCACGGGTAGATTGATATTCGAGCGTGACAAACGAACGTCCCAATTCAATCGTTTGAGGCAAATACTCTTTAATAAAAGGTTCCGAAAAATGAAACATATGGGAAGTAGCCAGAATCGGAGCGCCTTTTTCATCAAAACGCACGTCCGTTCCAAGTAAATACCGATAGCCGCCCAAGATTTCTTCCGCTTCCGGATTCCATACAATCAACTGCTTGTATGGATGCTCCATTGTATCATATTCGTCTATATCCATCGACAGCCCTGTTCCGCCACCAGCAGCACGGAAAGCAATTTCACGCAAACGGCCTATCTCTTTCATCACATTGGGAGCATTCTGATGAGTAATAATGTAAATCTGGTTATTACTCTTATTTGTCATGCGTAGGCGTCTGTCTTCCGTCAACTCGGCTTTCAGCAGTTCCTTGCTTATCGGTTTGATAATCTCTTCCATATTTCTTGTTATAGTTGTTCTATCAGTTACAGTTTATAAACAATATCCTTTACGTATTCCGCCCATTGCGCGGGAGTTTTCGATTTATCGAAAGTCTGCCAGGGTATCGGCTTGCCAAAGGTGACAGTAAAAGTTTTGTGGCGGTTCTTAAACATTTCATCCGCGAGATACAACATAGCGATGTTAAACTTAATGCCCAATGCCTTACATATATTCGCCAGATTGTAGAAGAAATCAGAATTTCTACCTCCAAAATGCACGGGTATCACGTCACGTTTTGCTTGTACGCTCTTTACTATAAATGTTTTCTTCCATTCCAAATCGCGGATTACCCCATTCTGCCGGCGCGAACACAAACCGGCGGGAAACATGATAAGCTGGTCGTCAGACTTGAATCCGGCCTCCACCATTTTGGGAAAATCTTTCGCCTGCTTGCCGGTCTTATTGATAGGGATACAAAGCGGAGCCAATCCGCGGAGATTCATCAGCAAATCATTCACCAGATATTTCACCTTTCCGTCATAATGACGTCCCAGCACATAACCCAGCGCGACACCATCCTGTCCTCCTAGCGGATGATTGGAAACAAAGGTATACAAACCATCTTTAGGAAGGTTCTCGATACCTTTCACATCTACTTTCGCATCCAGAAATTCCATGCATGCCTCTAAGAAATCCACCCCAACCTTACCTTTCGACTCATCCAAAAACACATTAATCTCATCCTGATGAACTATTTTCTTCAGATAAGAAACCGCAAACTTAGGGATGTACTTATATTGCTTCGGTGCTTTCGTCCGAAGTATCTTTTCGACATCGATTAAAAATAAAGAGTCATCAGTCATTCTTTTCAAATAAAAATGATGCCACAAAATTAACGGTTCTTTTTTATTAATCGCAATAAATCGGTAGAAAATGCAGGATTTAAGTTCAGAAGGCTAAAAAAATACCACCCGAAAGCTATCAAAAAACACCCGAAAACTATCCGCGGACAGTTTTCGGGTGTTTTTTAGCCGGATTCTCCCCCGTCCGGTTCTCAAAAACCCCGTAAACTTGCACCATCGAAATTAACGAACGAATATTCACAATTTAAAATTAAAAGCAACGCATATGAAAAGTTTAAGCTTCAGAAAAGATTTAGTAGAAGTACAGGGTGAACTACTTCGCTTCGCTTATAAACTGACAACCGACCGCGAAGAAGCAAATGACTTGTTGCAGGAAACCTCATTGAAAGCATTGGATAATGAAGATAAATACATGCCGGATACTAATTTCAAAGGATGGATGTATACTATCATGCGCAATATATTCATCAACAACTACCGCAAAGTGGTTCGTGACCAGACTTTTATTGACCAGACCGACAACTTATACCATCTGAACCTGCCGCAAGACGCAAGTTCGGAGAGTACGGAAAGAGCGTACGACCTGAAAGAGATGCACCGGGTGGTAAACAAACTCCCTAAAGAATACAGGGTCCCGTTTGCCATGCACGTTTCAGGATTCAAATACCGTGAGATTGCGGAAAAGCTGAATCTCCCGCTAGGCACAGTGAAAAGCCGTATATTCTTCACACGCCAGAAATTACAGGAAGAGTTGAAAGATTTCCGTTGAACCGGTCCTTAACTATATAATTTGTGATTTCAGATTAAATATTTAAATGTAATTTTTTAGTTGTGTCAACAATCCAAAGGCAGAAGGTTTCCATTACCTTCTGCCTTTTTTATGCCCAAACGGACATTCGGCACAGCCCAAAACGGCTACAGACAAATAAAAGTTATTTTGACTACTGCCATCCCCGACTCCCCACCACAAGGGCTTTCCAAAGCCCATTCATTTTCAAGCAAATAACCATTTAACAATCGGTTGAAAACTTCTCTAAAAGTTTTCTATGGAAAATTGTGGGGAATTGTGGGGAATTTCATACTTTTACGGTCGCTTTTTATAATAAGGTAATGATACGTTTTTTAGGTAATATTGAAGCCAAGGCGGACACCAAAGGAAGGGTGTTCATCCCCGCCATCTTCAGGAAGCAACTGCAAGCTGCTTCTGAGGAGAGGCTTATTATGCGTAAAGACGTATTTCAAGACTGCCTGACCTTGTACCCCGAGAGCGTGTGGAACGAGGAGTTGAACGAGCTCCGTGCCCGGCTTAACAAGTGGAACAGCAAACACCAACTCATTTTCAGGCAGTTTGTGAGCGACGTTGAGGTGGTGACACCCGATAATAACGGACGCATACTCATCCCCAAACGGTATTTGCAGATTTGCAATATACATGGGGACATACGCTTTATCGGCATCGACAACAAAATAGAGATTTGGTCGAAGGAGCGGGCAGAACAGCCATTTATGTCACCCGAAGAGTTCGGTGCGGCATTAGAAGAAATTATGAACGATGAAAATAGACAAGATGGAGAAAGATGAACTGACATATCATGTACCTGTATTACTAAAGGAAAGCGTTGACGGGATGAATATCCAGCCGGACGGAACGTATGTAGACGTTACTTTCGGGGGAGCGGGACATTCGCGCGAGATTCTTTCACGGCTCGGTGAAGGCGGACGGCTCCTGGGATTCGACCAGGACGAGGATGCCGAACGGAATATTGTCAACGACCCCCATTTTATCTTTGTGCGCAGCAATTTCCGCTACCTGCACAATTTCCTGCGCTATCACGACATCGAACAGGTGGATGCGATTCTCGCCGACCTCGGTGTGTCTTCCCACCACTTTGATGACAGCGAACGCGGTTTCTCTTTCCGTTTCGACGGAGAACTGGATATGCGTATGAACAAGCGTGCAGGAGTTACGGCGGCAGACATCGTAAACACTTACGAAGAAGAGCGTCTCGCAAACATTTTCTACCTGTATGGAGAACTTAAAAACAGCCGCAAACTGGCTTCCGTCATTGTCAAAGCCAGAAACGGACAGCCCATCCGTACTATCGGAGAGTTTCTGGAAATCATCAAACCGCTTTTCGGCCGTGAACGGGAGAAGAAAGAGCTTGCGAAGGTATTCCAAGCATTGCGGATTGAAGTAAATCAAGAGATGGAAGCGCTGAAAGAGATGCTGCTCGCGGCAACCGAAGCGTTAAAGCCGGGTGGCAGACTGGTAGTTATCACTTATCACTCACTGGAAGACCGTATGGTGAAGAACATCATGAAGACAGGCAACGTGGAAGGTAAGGCAGAGACAGACTTCTTCGGCAACCTACAAACACCTTTCCGCCTAGTCAACAATAAGGTGATTGTGCCCGGCCAGGCAGAAATAGAAAGGAACCCGCGGTCGAGAAGCGCCAAGTTACGAATTGCAGAAAAGAAATAAGAGGAAAATGGAAGAAGAAGAAGTAGTAAACAAGAAAGCAGAAGAGGGCAAGAAGAAAAAACGCACTTCGCTGAAAAGCATCCTGGGTGGAGACATTTTGGCTACCGACTTTTTCCGTCGCCAGACGAAGTTGCTGGTACTTATCATGGTATTCATCATCTTCTATATCCACAACCGCTATGCCAGCCAGCAGCAGCAGATTGAAATAGACCGGTTGAAAAAGGAATTGATAGATATTAAGTATGACGCACTGACACGCAGTTCGGAACTGATGGAGAAGAGCCGCCAATCGCGCATCGAGGAATATATATCAAGTAAGGAAAGTGATTTGCAGACATCGACCAATCCCCCTTACCTTATTAAATAAGTGGAGAGTTGAAAATTGAGAGTGGAGAGTTTTTAAAAGACAAGCACTGTGGCAGTTAATAAAAAGAATATAATGACCCGTTATTTCTTCGTCATCCTCCTGATGGCGTTGATAGGCGTGGCGATTGTCGTGAAGGCAGGCATCACCATGTTTGCCGAACGCCAGTACTGGCAGGACGTGGCCGACCGTTTCGTAAAGGAAAACGTGACGGTGAAACCCAACCGCGGAAACATTATCTCTTCCGACGGCAAACTGATGGCTAGCTCCCTACCCGAATACAGGATATATATGGACTTTATGTCCGGTGAAAAGGACGAAAAACGCAGAAAGAAGGACCAGGCACGACGGGATTCCATCCTTACCGCCAACATGGATTCAATCTGCATCGGACTGAACAAAATATTCCCGGATAAGAGCGTAGCCCAATTCAAGGCGCATCTGAAGAAAGGACGCCAGGCGAAGAGCCGCAATTACCTGATTTATCCAAAACGCATCTCTTATATACAATATAAAGAGGTAAAGAGATTGCCAGTCTTCTGCTTGAACCGCTACAAAGGGGGATTCAAGGAACTGGCTTACAACCAACGGAAGAAGCCTTTCGGTTCATTGGCAGCGCGTACGCTAGGCGATGTGTATGCCGACACCGCGAAAGGAGCGAGAAACGGTATCGAGCTTGCCTTCGATACGATTCTGAAAGGACGGGACGGATTGACGCACCGACAGAAAGTGATGAACAAATACCTGAATATAGTAGATGTGCCGCCGGTTGACGGTTGCGACCTCATATCTACCATTGACGTAGGCATGCAGGATATTTGCGAGAAAGCACTGGTAGACAAACTAAAAGAGTTGAATGCCAGCGTGGGGGTCGTTGTATTGATGGAAGTGGCTACCGGAGAAGTGAAAGCCATCGTTAATATGATGCAGGGCAAAGACGGTGAATATTACGAGATGCGCAATAATGCCATCAGCGATATGCTCGAACCGGGGTCAACTTTCAAGACGGCTTCTATTATGGTGGCCCTCGAAGACGGGAAAATTACTCCGGACTATGTAGTGGATACCGGCAACGGGCAAATGCCGATGCACGGCCGTGTGATGAAAGACCACAACTGGCATCGCGGAGGATACGGAAAATTAACGGTTACCGAGATTTTGGGAGTGTCTTCCAATGTTGGTACATCTTATATTATAGACCATTTCTACGGCAGCAACCCGCAGAAGTTCATTGATGGATTGAGACGTATGAGCATCGACCAGCCTCTTCACCTGCAAATTGCGGGAGAAGGAAAGCCGAACATTCGCGGTCCGAAAGAGAGAAGTTATTTCTCCAAAACCGCCCTTCCATGGATGAGTATCGGTTATGAAACGCAAGTCCCGCCGATTAATATTCTTACATTCTATAATGGAATAGCGAATAATGGGGTGACGGTGCGTCCGAAATTCGTAAAAGCTGCGGTGAAAGACGGGGAAATAGTGAAAGAGTATCCGACAGAAATTATCAATCCGAAGATTTGTTCGGACAAGACATTGACACAAATCCGTGAGATTCTACGGAAAGTGGTAGGCGAAGGACTTGCCAAACCCGCGGGTAGCAAGCAATTCCACGTTTCGGGTAAGACTGGAACGGCACAGATTTCACAGGGAGCAGCCGGATACAAGACAGGAAGAACAAACTATCTTGTTAGTTTCTGCGGTTATTTCCCGTCAGAAGCGCCTAAATATAGTATGATTGTTTCCATTCAGAAACCGGGCTTGCCGGCATCAGGTGGTTTGATGGCGGGCAGTGTATTCAGTAAAATCGCCGAAAGGGTGTACGCCAAAGACCTGCGTTTGCCTCTTACCAACGCGATTGACACGAATTCCGTAGTCATTCCTAATGTAAAAGCAGGAGAAATGAGGGAAGCACAACGGGTACTGGAAGAACTGAATATTCAGGTTCAGGGCAAAATAGCCGACGCGGGAAAAGAAGTTTGGGGGAATACCCATTCGGCTCCCCAGGCGGTAGTTCTCGAAAGCCGGAGCAATATGCAGAATTTCGTGCCGAGCGTTATAGGCATGGGGGCGAAGGATGCCGTGTACCTGTTGGAGAGTAAAGGATTAAAAGTACATTTGGTTGGGGTCGGCAAGGTGAAAAGCCAGTCGATAGCCAACGGAACGATAGTAAAGAAAGGACAGACGATTACCCTTTCCATGCATTAAAAGTAAAATCAAGTATTTAAAAAAGAGACTATGTTGCTAAACAAGTTACTGAAAGCAATTCAACCGGTACAGATAACCGGAGATTCAGACATAGAAATCACCGGAATCAACATTGATTCCCGTTTAGTAGAAGCCGGACAATTATTCATGGCAATACGCGGCACGCAAGCCGATGGTCATGCCTATATACCTGCTGCCATCAAAAAAGGAGCTATTGCCATCCTTTGCGAGGATATGCCGGAAGAGCCTGTGGCAGGAATTACTTATGTCCAGGTAAAAGACAGCGAAGATGCGACAGGCAAAATCGCCACTACATTCTATGGCGACCCGACTTCTAAGCTCGAACTGGTCGGTGTCACCGGAACAAACGGCAAAACAACTATCGCCACCTTATTATATAATACATTCCGTTACTTCGGATATAAGGTGGGGCTTATCTCTACCGTTTGCAACTATATCGACGATGAAGCTATCCCGACAGAGCATACTACGCCCGACCCTATCACGCTGAACCGCTTGTTGGGACGGATGGCGGATGAAGGATGCAAATATGTGTTCATGGAAGTCAGCTCCCATTCGATTGCACAGAAACGTATCAGTGGACTGAAGTTCGCGGGGGGTATCTTCACCAATCTCACCCGCGACCATCTCGATTACCATAAGACAGTAGAGAATTATCTGAAGGCCAAGAAGAAGTTCTTCGACGATATGCCGAAGAATGCGTTCTGCCTTACCAACCTCGACGACAAGAACGGACTGGTAATGACACAGAACACACATGCCAAAGTATATACTTATTCATTGAGAAGTCTCAGCGATTTTAAAGGTCGGGTATTGGAATCCCATTTCGAAGGAATGCTGCTTGATTTCAATAATCACGAGCTCGCTGTCCAGTTTATTGGCAAGTTCAATGCTTCCAATCTGCTGGCAGTGTTTGGGGCTGCCGTCCTGCTTGGCAAGAAAGAAGAAGAGGTGCTTGTCGCTCTCAGTACACTTCATCCGGTGGCAGGACGCTTTGATGCTGTCCGTTCGTCAAAAGGCATTACGGCGATTGTGGACTATGCCCACACTCCGGATGCGCTTATCAATGTGTTGAACGCTATCCACGGAGTGCTCGAAGGAAAAGGAAAAGTCATCACCGTGGTAGGTGCGGGCGGCAACCGTGATAAAGGTAAACGCCCCATCATGGCGAAAGAAGCCGCCAAAGCCAGTGACCGAGTTATCATCACTTCAGACAATCCCCGTTTTGAAGAACCGCAGGATATTATCAATGATATGCTGGCAGGACTGGATGCTGAGGATATGAAGAAGACACTAAGCATTGCCGACCGTAAGGAAGCAATCCGCACGGCTTGTATGCTGGCAGAAAAAGGAGACGTAATACTCATTGCCGGAAAAGGACACGAGAATTACCAGGAGATAAAAGGAGTGAAACATCACTTCGATGACAAAGAAGAGGTGAAGAGAATGTTTAACGACTAGTGATTAATAGCTGCGCTATCATTTTGCACAATTGTTTATCACTAACTACTAATCACTAACCAGTAATAAAAATGCTATATTATCTGTTTGAATGGCTGCAAAAGCTCAATTTTCCCGGAGCGGGAATGTTTGGTTACACTTCATTCCGTGCTTTGATGGCTGTCATCTTCGCATTGCTTATTTCAAGTATATGGGGAGACAAATTTATCAACCTGCTGAAAAAGAAGCAAATCACGGAAACACAGCGTGACGCGAAAATTGACCCGTTCGGTGTCAACAAGGTAGGTGTGCCGAGCATGGGCGGTGTCATTATTATCATAGCCATTCTTATCCCCTGCCTATTATTGGGCAAGCTGGAAAACATCTATATGATATTGATGCTGATAACCACCATATGGCTGGGCTCACTCGGATTTGCCGACGACTATATAAAAATCTTCAAGAAAGACAAGGAAGGATTGCACGGCAAGTTCAAAATCGTCGGACAGGTAGGTCTGGGACTAATTGTCGGGCTTACTTTATATCTAAGCCCGGATGTGGTAATCCGCGAAAATATCGAAATACATACTCCGGGACAGGAAATGGAAGTGATACATGGGACAAATGATTTGAAATCGACTCAGACTACCATTCCTTTCTTCAAGAGCAACAACCTTGACTATGCCGATTTGGTCTCTTTCATGGGTGAATACGCACAGGCAGCCGGATGGGTACTGTTCGTCATCATTACCATCTTTGTGGTTACCGCCGTATCCAATGGTGCCAACCTGAACGATGGGATGGACGGAATGGCGGCAGGAAATTCCGCCATCATCGGAGCTACGCTAGGTATATTAGCCTACGTTTCGTCGCACATAGAATTTGCGAGTTATCTGAACATCATGTATATCCCCGGCTCGGAAGAACTGGTAATCTATATCTGTGCCTTCATCGGTGCGCTTATCGGTTTCCTTTGGTATAACGCCTATCCGGCACAAGTATTCATGGGCGACACCGGCAGTCTGACAATCGGCGGCATCATCGCCGTATTCGCCATTATCATCCATAAAGAGCTGTTGATACCGATTCTTTGCGGTGTATTCCTCGTGGAAAACCTGTCGGTCATCCTGCAACGGGCTTACTATAAAGCAGGCAAGCGGAAAGGAGTGAAACAACGGTTGTTCAAACGGACACCGATTCACGACCACTTCCGTACTTCCATGAGCTTGATAGAACCTGGCTGCACAGTCAAGTTCACCAAACCCGACCAACTGTTCCACGAATCAAAAATTACCGTCCGCTTCTGGATTGTAACGATTGTTCTGGCAGCCATAACAATTATAACACTAAAGATAAGATAGCCGACAAGATGCCGGAGCCGGGTTTCCATTCGGAAGCCAAGTTTTTATAGAGAATATTAACCCGATTATTAACTTTTAAAGAATGTGCACAACTAATAAAGCAATTCAGCATATTGAAAACAAGAGCACATTATTGTAAATGAAAAGAATAGTAATTTTAGGAGCTGGCGAAAGCGGCGCAGGTGCAGCCGTACTCGCAAAAGTCAAAGGATTTGAGACATTTGTTTCGGACATGTCCGCTATCAAGGACAAGTACAAGGAACTTCTCGACAGCCACAACATCGCCTGGGAAGAAGGACACCATACCGAAGAACTCATTCTGAATGCCGACGAGGTTATCAAAAGCCCCGGTATCCCGAATGACGCCCCGCTCATCCTGAAGCTGAAAGCTCAAGGTACTCCGGTCATATCAGAGATTGAGTTTGCCGGACGCTATACGAATGCCAAGATGATTTGTATCACCGGCTCGAACGGGAAGACGACCACGACTTCCCTGATTTACCATATCTTCAAAAGCGCAGGTCTGAACGTAGGTCTGGCAGGCAACATCGGCAAGAGCCTTGCTTTACAGGTGGCCGAAGACTACCATGATTATTACATCATCGAACTGAGTTCTTTCCAGTTGGATAATATGTATAATTTCCGTGCGAACATCGCCGTATTGATGAACATCACCCCGGACCACCTCGACCGTTACGACCACTGCATGCAGAATTACATCGACGCAAAATTCCGCATCACCCAGAATCAGACTCCGGACGATGCCTTCATCTTCTGGAACGACGACCCTATCATCAAACGCGAACTGGCGAAACATGGCTTGAAAGCCCATCTGTATCCTTTCGCTGCAGTGAAAGAAGACGGAGCCATCGCCTACGTTGAAGACCATGAAGTGAAAATCGACGAACCGATTGCCTTCAACATGGAACAGGAAGAACTGGCTCTGACAGGACAACATAACTTATACAACTCCCTGGCAGCCGGCATCTCAGCCAACCTGGCAGGTATCGCCAAAGAGAATATCCGCAAAGCCCTCTCCGACTTCAAGGGAGTGGAGCACCGTCTGGAAAAAGTGGCGCGTGTCCGCGGTATTGACTTTATCAACGACTCGAAAGCCACGAACGTCAACTCCTGCTGGTATGCCCTGCAAAGCATGACCACCAAAACGGTATTGATTCTCGGCGGCAAAGATAAGGGAAACGATTATACGGAAATAGAAGATTTGGTACGCGAGAAGTGTTCGGCACTCGTATATATGGGACTGCATAACGAGAAACTCCACGAATTCTTCGACCGCTTCGGCCTGCCCGTAGCAGACGTGCAAACCGGCATGAAAGATGCCGTAGAAGCCGCCTACAAACTGGCAAAGAAAGGAGAAACCGTATTATTAAGCCCCTGCTGCGCTTCCTTCGACCTCTTCAAGAGCTACGAAGACCGTGGCGACCAGTTCAAAGAATGTGTAAGAGAACTTTAAATAACGTTTAGTGAAGTGGATTTATTAAAGAACATATTCAAAGGCGACAAGGTAATCTGGATTATCTTCCTCTGTCTCTGCCTCATCTCGATTGTCGAGGTGTTCTCGGCAGCATCGACACTGACTTACAAAAGCGGCGACCATTGGGGGCCGATTACGCAACACTCCATCATCCTGATGGTGGGTGCCGTAGTGGTGGTATTCCTGCACAACGTACCCTATAAATGGTTCCAGGTATTTCCGGTCTTTCTGTATCCCATATCCCTGGTGCTGCTTGCATTCGTCACATTGATGGGTATCATCACAGGTGACCGCGTCAATGGGGCAGCCCGCTGGATGACCTTTATGGGACTACAGTTCCAGCCTTCGGAACTGGCTAAGATGGCTGTCATCATCGCCGTCTCTTTCATCCTGTCCAAACGGCAGGACGAATACGGAGCCAATCCGAACGCCTTTAAATATATCATGATTCTCACCGGACTGGTATTTCTGCTCATTGCGCCGGAAAATCTTTCGACAGCCATGCTGCTGTTCGGAGTAGTATGCATGATGATGTTCATTGGACGGGTATCTTCAAAAAAACTGTTTGGCATGCTGGGGATACTGGCACTTGTAGGCGGAGTAGCCGTAGGAATACTGATGGCCATCCCCGCAAAAACACTGCACAACACCCCTGGTCTTCACCGCTTCGAGACTTGGCAGAACCGTGTTTCCGGTTTCTTCAAGAAAGAAGAAGTGCCTGCCGCTAAATTCGATATCGATAAGGACGCTCAGATTGCGCATGCCCGCATCGCCATCGCCACCAGTAACGTGGTCGGCAAGGGACCGGGCAACTCCATACAGCGTGACTTCCTCAGCCAGGCATTCTCCGACTTTATCTTTGCTATTGTCATCGAGGAAATGGGACTGATAGGAGGTGTCTTCGTCGTATTCCTTTACCTATGGTTATTGATGCGCGCCGGAAGAATCGCGCAGAAATGCGAACGGACTTTCCCAGCTTTCCTCGTCATGGGCATTGCCTTGCTACTGGTATCGCAGGCGATACTGAATATGATGGTTGCCGTCGGGCTATTCCCCGTCACGGGACAACCGTTGCCTTTGGTCAGCAAGGGAGGAACAAGTACATTAATCAACTGCGCCTATATCGGAATGATATTGAGCGTAAGCCGATATACCGCTCATCTGGAAGAACTGAAAGAGCATGACGCACAGGTTCAGTTGCAGATAGCAACAGGTGCGGCAGCCAATTCCGAGGCACAAACTGCCGCCGAACCGACTGCCCAGATTCTGAACAGCGATGCCAAGTTCGAGGACGAGAATGATATTAACAAGAACTGTTGACGAACGATGAGCGCACCGGAAAAGGCGAACAACGGATAGAAAAAAAGGATTAGAATGGAAAAAGAACTTAGAATTATTATTAGTGGTGGAGGTACAGGAGGACACATTTTTCCTGCCGTCTCTATTGCGAACGCTATAATGGAACTGCGTCCCGACGCCAAAATACTTTTTGTAGGTGCCGAAGGACGTATGGAGATGCAACGGGTTCCCGATGCAGGCTATCAGATTATCGGTCTGCCGATAGCCGGTTTCGACCGCAAGCATTTATGGAAGAATGTATCGGTAGTAATAAAACTGTTGCGCAGCCAGTGGAAAGCACGCAGCATCATCAAGAACTTCCGCCCGCAGGTGGCGGTAGGCGTAGGCGGTTATGCCAGCGGTCCTACCCTAAAGACTGCCGGAATGATGGGCGTCCCGACCCTGATACAGGAACAGAACTCGTATGCCGGAGTAACAAACAAGCTACTGGCACAGAAAGCCCGGAAGATTTGCGTTGCCTATGACGGAATGGAAAAGTTCTTCCCTGCTGATAAGATTATCATGACGGGAAATCCGGTACGGCAGAATCTGACAAAGGCGATGCCGGACAAGAAAGACGCACTGCGTTCCTTCAACCTGCAACCGGGCAAGAAAACAATCCTCATCGTAGGCGGCAGCTTGGGAGCACGTACCATCAACAATACATTGACAGCCGGACTATCAGCTATCAAAGCCAACAGCGACGTGCAATTCATCTGGCAAACAGGAAAATACTATTACCCGCAAGTGACCGAAGCCGTGAAAGCGGCAGGAGAACTTCCGAACCTGTATGTAACGGATTTTATCAAGGATATGGCAGCAGCCTATGCAGCCGCCGACCTCGTTATCTCCCGTGCAGGAGCCGGTTCCATCTCTGAGTTCTGCCTTTTGCATAAACCGGTTGTCTTAGTGCCTTCGCCCAATGTGGCAGAAGACCACCAGACCAAGAATGCACTGGCCCTAGTAGACAAGCAGGCAGCTATCTGCGTCAAGGACAACGAAGCGGAAAGCGCCCTGATGGACATAGCCCTGTCCACCGTCAACGACGAACAGAAACTTGAAGAATTAAGCAAGAATATTGCCAAGCTGGCTTTGCCCGACTCTGCGAAAATCATTGCGCAGGAGGTAATAAAACTAGTGGAAGCAAAGAGTTAATAACTGAGCATCACAAGCAACCTGCATAGCTTCTCCTCCTTCTGGAAGGAGGAGTACCCGTAGGGGGAGGTGGTAGGTGAATACCCCAATATGTATATTGCGTCAATCAAAACACAGATAGGCGCACCTACCACCCCGGCTTTCAGCCACCCCTCCTTCCCGGAAGGGAGGGGAAACCATGCGGCATCCAGGACTTGTGAAGCGAAAGATGATAAAATAGCAGATTATTAATCTAAGTAAAAACAGGTAATCAATAACTAAAGAAATGAATATCGAAACAATAAAATCAGTTTACTTCGTAGGTGCCGGCGGCATCGGCATGAGTGCGCTAGTCCGTTACTTCCTCTTCAAAGGAAAAGTAGTGGCAGGATATGACCGTACCCCTACTCCATTGACTGAAACCCTAATTGCTGAAGGCGCGCAAATACATTACGAAGAAAATGTCGACCTGATTCCCGAAGCCTGCAAGGACAAGGAAAGCACTCTCGTCATATTCACACCCGCCGTTCCGCAGGAACACGAAGAATTAGTCTATTTCCGCAACAACGGATTCGAAATACAGAAACGTGCACAAGTATTGGGCACGATTACCCGTTCAAGCAAAGGACTATGCGTAGCCGGCACTCATGGCAAGACCACCACTTCTACCATGACCGCCCACCTGCTCCATCAGTCACACGTGGAATGTACCGCCTTCCTCGGAGGAATCTCTAAGAACTACGGAACCAACCTGCTGCTTTCCCAGGAAAGCCCCTACACGGTCATCGAAGCCGACGAGTTCGACCGCTCCTTCCACTGGTTGTCGCCCTATATGTCCGTCATCACCTCGACAGACCCCGACCACCTCGACATCTACGGAACAGCGGAAGCCTACCTTGAAAGTTTCGAGCACTACACCACCCTTATCCAACCGGGCGGTGCATTGATAATCCGCAAAGGCATCTCCCTGCAACCGAAAGTGCAGCCCGGCGTACGTGTCTACACCTACTCACGTGACGAAGGAGACTTCCACGCAGAGAACATACGCATCGGCAACGGAGAGATATTCATCGACTTTATAGCCCCGGACACCCGCATCAATGACATCCAACTGGGAGTCCCGGTAAGCATCAACATAGAAAACGGCATAGCCGCCATGGCATTGGCACACCTGAACGGAGTGACTGCCGAAGAGATAAAAAGAGGTATGGCAAGCTTCCGCGGAGTAGACCGCCGGTTCGACTTCAAAATCAAGAACGAGCGTGTTGTCTTCCTAAGTGATTACGCACACCACCCCTCTGAAATCAAACAGAGCGTGCTGTCTATGCGTGAACTCTATAAAGACAAGAAAATTACAGCCATCTTCCAGCCGCACCTCTACACTCGTACGCGCGACTTCTACCAAGACTTTGCTGACAGCCTGTCGCTGCTCGATGAAGTAATCCTTGTAGACATCTATCCGGCACGCGAAGCACCGATTCCCGGCGTCACAAGCGAGTTGATATATGACAATCTCCGTCCCGGCATCGAAAAAAGTATGTGTAAAAAGGAAGATATACTGAACATTCTGAAAGATAAAAACATTGAAGTATTAATAACTTTGGGAGCCGGAGACATCGACAATTATGTCCCCGAAATATGTAAAATCCTCGAAAACCGATAAAGCTTATGGTAAAGAGAATCCTTCTGTCCATTGTCATGCTGGTGCTCATAGCCTACCTCGTCGTAGCTGTCAGCGCCTTCAACCGCAAGCCTGCCGACCAGACCTGCCGTGACCTGGAATTAGTCATCAAGGATACCGCTTACGCCGGCTTCATCACCAAGGACGAACTGAAAGGTATCCTTCAGAAAAAAGGCATCTACCCCATCGGGAAAAAGATGGAACGCATCTCCACCAAGTCGCTGGAACGCGAGCTGGGCAAGCATCCGCTGATTGACGAGGCAGAATGTTACAAGACCCCCAGCGGCAAAGTCTGTGTGGAAGTGACTCAGCGTATCCCTATCCTGCGGGTGATGGGCGCCAACGGTGAGAATTACTACCTCGACAACAAAGGAACCGTCATGCCGCCGGAGGCAAAATGCGTCGCCCACCGGGTAATTGTCACCGGAAACGTAGAAAAGTCGTTTGCAATGAAGGATTTATATAAGTTTGGTGTATTTTTGCATAATAATAAGTTCTGGGATGCGCAGATAGAGCAAATTCACGTGTTGCCCGACCGCAACATCGAATTAGTGCCACGTGTGGGCGACCACCTTATCTATCTTGGCAAACTGGACAATTTTGAAAACAAACTAGCACGCCTTAAAGAATTCTATAAGAAAGGACTCAACCAGGTAGGCTGGAACAAGTATTCACGCATCAACCTCGAGTTCAGCAACCAGATTATTTGTACGAAACGAGAAAATAATAAATAAAAAGGATATGGCAACAACAGAATTTATCGCCGCTATTGAACTTGGTTCATCGAAGATAACCGGTGTGGCCGGAAAAAAGAACAGTGACGGAAGCATGCAGATATTGGCATATGCCCAGGAAGACTCTTCTACGTTTATCCGTAAAGGAGTGATATTCAACCTGGACAAAACGGCACAAAGCTTGACTTCTATCATCAACAGACTGGAAGGTGAGTTGAAAAACTCAATCGCCAAAGTATATGTAGGTATCGGCGGACAGTCACTTCGCACAGTCCGCAACGTGGTAAGCCGCGATTTGGAAGATGAAGCTATCATATCGGAAGAGCTCGTAAGCGCCATCGGTGACGAGAACATCGCCATCCCGGTGGTCGACATGGATATACTGGATGTAGCGCCCCAAGAGTATAAGGTAGGCAACAACCTGCAAGCCAATCCGGTAGGTCTGGTAGGAAGCCATATCGAAGGCCGTTTCCTCAATATCGTAGCCCGCGCTTCTGTACGCAAGAACCTGGAGCACTGCTTCCAACAAGCTAAAATAGACATTGCCGACCAACTGATTGCCCCGCTCGTTACGGCCAACACCGTACTGACGGAAAGCGAACGCCGTTCGGGTTGCGCACTGATTGACTTCGGAGCGGACACGACCACTATCTCCGTCTACAAGAACAACATTCTTCGCTTCCTGACTGTACTACCGCTGGGTGGCAACAGCATCACCCGCGACATCACCACCCTGCAAATGGAGGAAGAAGAAGCGGAACGCCTGAAGAAAGCCTATGGTGATGCCCTCTACGAAGAAGATCCGGAACAGGAAGAAGCTACCTGCAAACTGGACGACGACAGCCGTACCATCAAAGTAGCCGACCTTAATAACATCATCGAAGCCCGTGCCGAAGAAATCATCGCCAACGTATGGAATCAGGTACAGCTATCCGGCTTCGAGGACAAACTGCTGGCAGGAATCATCCTGACAGGAGGAGCCGCCAACCTGAAAAGCCTCGACGAAATGCTACGTAAACGCAGCAAAATAGAGAAAATACGGATGGCGAAACTTCCGCGTAACACCGTCCATGCTCCGAGCAATATCCTGAAGAAAGACGGTTCGCAGAACACCCTCTTCGGACTCTTGTTCGAAGGGAACCAGAACTGTTGCCTGACAGAAACCGCTCCGCAACCTGCATCGGCTTCTGCCACTTCGAAACCGGAACCGGAAATCCACAAAACAGTAGATATGTTCGAGGACGACCAGGAACTGAAAGAGCAAGCCCGCCTTGCCCGTCTCAAGAAGGAGGAAGAAGAACGCGAGGCGAAGATAGCAGCTAAAGAAGCGGAAAAGATTCGCAAGCAGAAGGAGAAAGAGGAGAAGGAAAGACGGAAACGGGAAGCCGGTCCGAGCTGGATTCAGCGCAAGATTGACTCACTGACGAAAGAGATTTTCTCAGACGACGATATGAAATAACTCCTGAAGGCATAGCTTATAATTTGTAAATAGTAACTAGTAATTAGTATAAGATTATGGACGAGATAGTACAATTCGATTTCCCGACAGATTCACCGAAAATCATCAAAGTGATTGGTGTAGGCGGTGGCGGCGGTAACGCCGTAAACCACATGTACCGGGAAGGTATCCATGATGTAACGTTCGTTCTTTGCAACACGGACAACCAGGCATTAGCCGAATCACCCGTCCCGGTGAAACTGCAACTGGGCCGTAGCATCACACAAGGGCTTGGAGCCGGCAACCGTCCCGAACGGGCACGCGACGCCGCTGAAGAGAGTATAGAAGATATCAGAAACCAACTGAACGATGGCACCAAGATGGTGTTCATCACAGCCGGAATGGGGGGTGGAACGGGAACCGGAGCTGCTCCTGTCATTGCCCGCATCGCGAAAGAGATGGATATTCTGACTGTCGGCATCGTCACCATCCCATTTATTTTTGAAGGAGAAAAGAAAATCATCCAGGCATTGGACGGTGTAGAGCGCATCGCCCAGCATGTTGACGCCCTGTTGGTCATCAACAATGAACGCCTGCGCGAAATATATGCCGACCTGACCTTTATGAACGCTTTCGGCAAAGCTGATGATACCCTCTCCATTGCCGCCAAGAGCATTGCCGAGATTATCACCATGCGCGGTACGGTCAACCTTGACTTTGCCGATGTCAAAACCATCTTGAAGGACGGTGGTGTAGCCATTATGAGTACCGGATTCGGTGAAGGTGAAAACCGTGTCACCAAAGCAATCGACGATGCCCTGCACTCTCCGTTGCTCAATAACAACGATATCTTCAATGCCAAGAAAGTAATGCTGAACGTCTCTTTCTGCCCGTCATCGGAACTGATGATGGAAGAAATGAACGAGATACATGAGTTCATGAGCAAATTCCGCGAAGGTGTAGAAGTTATTTGGGGAGTTGCTATCGACAACTCGCTGGATACAAAGGTGAAAATTACCGTATTGGCAACCGGATTCGGTGTAGAAGACGTTCCCGGCATGGACAGCCTGCATGCAGCACGCAGCCAGGAAGAGGAAGAACGCCAGTTACAACTGGAAGAAGAGAAAGAGAAGAACAAGGAACGTATCCGCAAAGCATACGGCGAAAGTGCCAGCAACATCGGAAGCAAGAGTCTCCGCAAACGCCGCCACATCTATCTCTTCAACACGGAAGACCTGGACAACGACGACATCATCGCCATGGTAGAAGACTCTCCTACGTATATGCGTGACAAAACGACTCTGACCAAAATCCGCACGAAAGCTGCCCTCGAAGAGGAAGTGGCTACGGAAGAGGCTACAGACGACAACGGTGTCATCACTTTCTGATAACTTATAACATATAAACATCATAACATATAAAGATATGGATTTATTCGACCAAGTCAGCGAAGACATTAAAAACGCAATGAAGGCAAAAGACAAGGTTGCCTTGGAAACTTTGAGAAATATAAAGAAGTTTTTCCTGGAAGCCAAGACCGCTCCGGGAGCTAACGATACACTGACAAATGACGCAGCCCTCAAGATTATCCAGAAATTAGTGAAACAAGGAAAAGATTCTGCCGAAATCTATATCGGACAGGGACGCCAGGACTTGGCTGACATAGAATTAGGCCAGGTAGCCGTTATGGAAAAATACCTTCCGAAACAGATGTCCGCTGAAGAGTTGGAAGCTGCATTGAAGGAAATCATCGCTGAAGTAGGTGCTACCAGCGGTAAGGACATGGGTAAAGTGATGGGAGTTGCCTCTAAGAAATTGGCAGGACTTGCAGAAGGACGTGCTATTTCCGCTAAAGTGAAAGAACTTTTGGGATAATCCTCATTCTCTACACAAAGTTTTTTATCTGCCATCTGCGACATTTCCGTTTTTATACACTTATAATCAGCCAGTTATAGCGTTGCAGATACCTATTGCAGCTATGTTACAGATTCTTTTATCTGCAACATAGCTGCAACAGTTTTTTTTATAGTCTGAAACAGTTGGTTCTCCCTATACTTCCAAACCGAAAAGCCAATACATAAAACATCATTTCGCAGTAGAAAAACTATCGTTTCCTTACGCGAGAGAACAACTGTTCCGATATGGAGAAACGGAAGTTCAAATATTATTTCATACTAAATGTATTGAAGGAGTGTGCTTTTAAAGTTACATCTAAAAACTTATCACCTAACTTCACTGTTAAATTCTTCGGCTCGTCATTAAAATTGGCAGCTACAACCAAATATCTTTTCTCCGGTGTAAGGAATATAACAACAGGCAGTTTATCTTCACCTTTTGCTTTATATTGTAATACTTTAGTTCCCGAAACCACCTTGTTGCTGAAATGTTTTACTGCATAATACTCTGGAGTATAAGTAACCGAAGCAGTCTTTGAGTCTACACGAATCAATGCATTCTGTTTCCAGCCCCAGCCACTTGTCCCTGCATCACACAAGATAGCATTCCAGAAAGTATATTCCTCACAGCCATTTCCTAAATAATGACTGATTAGGTTGAAAGTATGTTCGGCAGCTTTCCAATCGAATGTACCGGAGCCACATTCACTTTCAGTCTGCATATATTTATAATCAGGATACCTTTTACGGATTTCAGGGAGAATTTGTCCACCCCACCATTGGAAACCGACACCTTCGACGGCATCTTTCATGCGGGGATCAGAAAGAACCTTTTCTACCAGTTCAATACGGTTTGTATTGAGCGTACCCAAATAAACTTGAACACCAGGATGCTGTTTCTTTATTGTCGGCGCAAAATATTCCACATTGAAACGAATAATACCCTCTAGAGTCCATGCACAAGCCGGATAGATGGAATAAGCCCACGGCTCATTCTGAAACATTACACGAGAAATAGCAACTCCTTCTTCCTGATAAGCAGATACGAATTTACAGAAGTAATTGGCATAGGCTTGCAAATAGCGAGTATCTTGAATAAAATAGTCGTTGACAGCTACTTGCTTGGGATAAAATGTCTTATCTACATTATCAGTACCTTCATAAAGAGCTATTTCATGCTTAGCCGGCAATTGGTTCACCTCGGCATTGCTCCTCACAGAATAGTAATGATTGACTTTCATCCAAGAAGGAGGTGACCAGGGAGAAGCCCAAAAAGTCATATCGGGGTTAATACGTTGAACTCTCTTTATATAGGGTATCAATGTTGTTTTATCACGGTTAATATTGAAATATTTCAATTGGAAATCACCCGGCACCTCATCACAACTGTACCAATTACGGGCATAGTCATTAGCATTCATAGGAATACGTCCCATGGAAAAGCGCAAATCTCCATCAGGAGAAAACAGGTTGTTTAAAACAGCGTCCTGTTCTTTAGGAGGCAACATATTGAGAGCATCCCAACCTAATTCATTAAAACAAGTTCCCCACTTCTTGAATATCTGTATATTTTCAGTACCATCTACTGACAATAAAGGGATATTTTGACTATCTGCCTGTAATTTGGTTTTAGCTTCTTTCCAAATATTATTATCTGTACTGCTAATCCAGATAAAAGATTGAGCATATATACTGGAAAAAAACGCTAAAAGAGTTCCCAGCGTACATAATTTCTTTAAATTCATTTTCATTAGTATTTTGTTAAGTAATAATTCAAAGCAGGTTAATGACAATTTATCGAAACAGTCTGAAAGGTTTAAGAATACAAAAGCCTGCAATATTAGTTCTGTATAATATCATTTTAATAAGTTATCCTATCAGGGAATTTTTGTTCCTTACCCCAACTGTCCTCCGACACCTTCAACCAGTTGCCAAGTTCCTTTTTCAATAGCTTAGCTTGTTTTACCGAAATCTCTTCCATCTTCAAGGCATGCATTTGGTAGGGATCTTTCAAATTATCAAAAAGCTGATAATTTCCATCTTTTGTCACCAAATACGAATAACGGTCGGTACGAACACCTTTTTCTTTCTGCTGATAAAAGAATTGAGAAACAGGCTTCTTTACATTCTTATATTTACCAGTAAGAATGCCTTGCGAATAATCCTTTCCCTTCACTGTTTCGGGTAGTTTGTCTCCAAGATTCATCATACCCAACAAAGTCGGCATAATGTCCGTAGCACCTAACATCAGATCGTTTACTCCCGGTTTCAGCCTACCAGAATAACGTATAAAGAACGGAATAGAGAACGATTCATTGTAAATCACACTCTTCGCCATACGTCCGTGGCTACCCATCATTTCTCCGTGATCAGCGGCAAATATTAAAATAGTATTGTCCGTCAAACCTTCTTCGTCCAAAACCTTTAACACACGACCTATTTCTTCGTCCACACTCTTCACTAAAGAGAAATAAACTTTAGCCTGAAATGTCAGTTGTTCCAAGTTTTTCACTTGTGTACCCTCACCAAACTTCACATTGGGACGAAGCAAGACTTCTTCCGATTTCAAATCTTTGTAATATTGGTTAAACACCTCTTCCTTACAATCCGTAAGTCTATGATAAGGTGTGTGAGGCGGATTTATACTCCAAAATAAACTGAAAGGTTTAGAAGCATCCCGCTCCCCTTGTTTATTCCGCAGATAGCCTATCACTACATCCGCTTCCACTTCCGAAGTAAACCGACGATAACGAAACGGTTCACCATCCTTCTGTCCACCCACCAGTTCTGGGCGATTGGAATAGGCTGTAGCGTTAAAGTGACTGTCTTTCAACTGCTGAAACCAATATTTATTACTCTTGCGTCCTCTTCCTTCGGGAATATAGGTATCGTATGGATATACACAATGTCCGCCGGGCTTCTTGGTTGTACCCACATAATTGTTTTCCTTGTCAAACAAAGCTTCTGTACGATGCCAATGCGTTTTTCCCACGTAGGCCGTTTCATAACCGACTGTCGCAAGTACATCTGTGAAACAAACCAAACTGTCGGGAATACCATTCTGGTTATTCACATGGCAATTACCCGGCACTCCATTCTTCTCCGGAAATGCGCCTGTCATCAGCATGGCACGATGAGGACTACTCAACGGACAAGTACTGCACGCCCGATTAAAAACAACACTCTGTTTTGCCAACCTGTCCAGGTTAGGAGTATGAACCGGATCACCTACCGTATTCAGCACATTGCGATATGCCGGATCGCTCCATAAGCTCAATGCATTCAACCGATATTGATCCGGGAAAATATAGACTAGGTTCGGTCGTTGTTCTTGTCCAACAACCTGTGTACACGTTCCTGCAAAAAGAGTTGCAGGAAGTCCCCAAATAAGTTTGTGCAAAATTCGTTTCATTTCTATTTTAATTTAAACAAAGACTATTTATACATTACTTCTCCTGACTAAAGCGAACTCGACGAGCTATAAACTAATAACACAGCTCCTATGCCCTATAAAAGCAACATAGGACTGTGTTATATACAAAAACCATTACCAACCTGGATTCTGCCCCAAATTAGGATTTTTGTATTTCTCCGTATTAGAAATCGGATAGAAATACAAGTTGTCCGTCATGTTTCTGGTTTCCATCAGAAACTTGGAATATTCAAACTTTCCAGCCTCGTCCTTAATAACTTTCACACCATAAATATCAGCAGTCTTATCCAAATCCTTCCAACGACGCACATCCCAAAAACGATGTCCTTCAAAAGCTAATTCCACCCGTCGTTCGTTCTTCAGACGTTCTATGAAATCAGCTTTTCCCATACCTGCAGGATAAGGAGGCATTTCTACCTTACCACGCGCACGCACTTTATTCACTGCTTCGCGGGCAGTCATAGGATAATCCGTATCCGCATAATCAGGATTTCCAAAAGCATTTATCATTGCTTCCGCATAATTCAGCAAAATTTCAGCATAACGGAACAAGACCCAGTTATGTTGCGCTTTAGTAGTCGTGGAACCTGACACAAAGCTGATATTGGGATTAAGATATTTGTACAGATAATACCCTGTAGTAGTAGCGTTAGTCAAAGGAAGCCCATTAGCACCGCCTTCCCATATCTGAAGAGGAGCACCACACCAATTCATATTATTGTAAGCCACAGTTCTTGCCAGACGTGGGTCACGGTTACTGTAAGGATTGGCTGCCATAGTAGGATCGTTCCAGTCAAATTTGGAACCGTCTTTCATCTCAAAAGCATCCACCAAATTCTGTGTGGGACAAGTAGAAGTTTTTCCACCCTCTACTCCCATGGGGAAGTTGGCTTTCTCAAAATCTCCTGTTTCACCTACACCACGGGCTAAAATCACTTCGGCACATGTATTATTCACTTTACGAAACTGAGCTGTAAGATCATCCACCAGCTCATAACCCAACTCAGAAACATTACCAATGATCTCATAAGCAGCGGATGCAGCTTTTTTCCATTTTCCGGCATTATCTTCCGAATAGAGAGGACTTGCCATATAAAGCGTAACTCTGGACTTCAATGCCAAGGCTGCCCCCCGAGTGATACGACCAATATCTTTACTAGCAAAACCTTCCGTATAAGTAATGGGCAATTTACCTTCAGCTGTAATTTCTGTAAGCTCTTTTATAATGAAGTCCGCTACCAAATCACAACTTTCACGTTCCAAGCTGTTCACCTCGTCCTGAGTGAGCACTGTAGTAACCAAGGGCACATCATGATAACGCTTAATTAATTCAAAATAATAAAACGCACGAAGAAAACGTACTTCATAAGGAAAGTTATTAAATTCCTTCATCATATCCTTATACTTCTCTGCATTTTCCCAGTCCTCGAAAATTTGCCCCTCAGCCTCCTTCAGATAAAGGTTGGCGGCACGAATGGCTGTGTAGTATTTACTCCATACATCATCTACGAGTCGATTAGCCGACCAAGTACCGTTTACAAAATAATGAATAGCTGAAGACTTGTACACATGTACGGCATCATCTGTAGCCGCATCCTGCATAGCACCTTCCGTATTACAAAAATCTTGAGGCAAATAACTATAAATATTGGTCACCATCTTCTTGGAACGTTCAAAGCTCGTAAAGATGTTTTCCTTTTGGTAATCGTTTGACTCATCGCAGTCCATGAAGTCACATCCGCCCAATATGCAGACCGATATAAGTAATGCTATATGTTTTAATTTCATAAGTTTCATTTCGCTTAAATTATTAGAAACGTAAATTAACGCCAAATGTATATTGAGTCATCAACGGATGACCGGTACCTGTCATTTCAGGATCTATCACACCATCCATTTTATCAATGCTGAACAAATCATGCCCACGGGCAAACAGTCTCATATGGTTCACACCGGGTAACTTATTTACCCACTTTTGTGGTAAATCATAATACACTTCCAATGTACGCAACTTCAGGTATGAGGCATCAGTCACCCACAAAGAATTCGTATTATAGTTGTTCTTGGAACCATTATAAGTGAGACGCGGATACTTGCCATCAAGATTACTTTCCGTCCAACGATTATCATAATAATATTGAGAAACAGTATTATTGTTTACCAGAGGACGATAGATACTGCGTGTATCAAGCATCTGACTATAATTGGCAACCCCTTGGAATAAAGCTGTAAATCCTAATCCTTTGCATTCGGCACCAAGACTGAAACCGTAATAAATCTCAGGACAGACTTTATTATATCCTAAAGCTACTTGATCATATTCATCAATTACTTTATCACCGTTCTGATCCTTGAATTTTAAGTCACCGGGACGTACTTCATCCAGTATCTGTTTCACTTCACGATTTTTAATATCATCCCAACTCTGATAAATCCCTTCCACTTCATAACCAAAATATTGGCTTACAGAATGTCCGGTACGTTTCAAATAATCATACGGACGATACACCTCATTCATCTCCTTAATCTTATTACGATTGAAACTGAATTGCCCGCCTAACTGATAAGTAACATTTCCTATTTTATCATTCCAATTAGCTGCAACTTCCACACCGTAGCTATTCACAATACCACTGTTTATATCAGGAGCTGCAATACCTAATACAGAGGAAAGAGCGCCATCTCCATCTACCAAAATATCTGTACGATGATCATAATAACCATCTATTGATAAAGAAAGACGATTCCATGCCATAAAATCAATACCTGCATTCAACTTATGTGATTTTTCATAAGTTAACCCATCTACAGCAAGACGAGCCTCTTTCATACCGCTGATAGAAGCCGGTGTTTCACCAAAATAATAACTTCCACCACCACTATATGAACCACGGAAAAGTTGTACACCATAGTCAGCACGCCCTGCAATACCATACGAAGCACGAAGTTTCAACATATTCAGCCAGTCAGCTTTAAAAGCATTCTCTTCTGAAAGAATCCAACCTGCACCTACCGAAGGAAAAATCCCCCACCGATCATCCGGTTCGAGAATACTGGACGCAGAACCTGCCAAAGAGAAATCAAGCAAGTAACGATTCTTATAAGTATAATGAATTTGCCCCACAATATCCATAAAGGCTCTGCCTGCATTCTGCCCACGCTTCATCAACTTGTCCATACTATAAAACACAGTAGCGTTCAACTTATGATCAGCCTTCCAGATACGATCATAATTCACCTGTGCGTTGATAGTCAGACGGCGAACCACATCCTTGATACTGCTACTAAAGTCTAAAGCAGTCTCTTCAGTCAACTTCTTATAAGAATTTTCTTCACCGTCCCAACCCATAGCAGCTTGTTCGGTTGCATATTTATGCTGGTTGCGTTCCCAATATCGCGCCTCGTTGTCAAAACCTAGACGAGCAGTAGCAGACAAACCTTTAGTAATGAAACTCAAGTCCTGTACAAAGTTTATGTCGGCATAGAGATTACGAGTCTGCCCACGTTCATAACCAGTATCAGAAATCATAGCTATCGGGTTACTACCATAAATTGAAGTTGCACCCCATCGGCCACCAGAAGTCTTGATAGGCATAGCCCCAGATGGAACTTTGTACAACATATCAAATATGTCAGCAGTAGTAGTATAAGGACGATTGTCCTCCGCAAAGTTACCACGCATATTAAGCTGCAATTTAGTGGTATTTCCTAACTTGATGTCGAGATTGGTCATGAAGTTCAATTTAGAATACTTAAACTGCGTAGAATATCCTTCATTCTCCTCTGTGGGTTGTAAGATACCTTTATCATTCAAGTAATTCAACTGAGTAAAATACTGTACAACATCACCACCTCCACGAAGAGAAAAATTCACATTATTACCGAAACTATGGTCTCGAAGCGCTTCGTCCACCCAATCCACATTAGGATAAAACTCCGGATAAGTTTGGTCGCGGAAAGCATCCAACTCACGCTGACTGTAACGAGATGTCATGATACCGTCATTTCTCAAGCCTTCATTCATAGACTGAGCATAAGTATAACCATCCACAAATTCTGGTAAACGACGTGGTGTGCCCATCTTAAACTCGTAATCGAACGTAATGACAGGTTTCCCTACACAACCACGCTTGGTAGTGATAAGAATCACACCGTTAGCACCACGTATACCATAAAGCGCCAGTGAAGCGGCATCTTTCAGTACACTGACGGACTCGATATCTTGCACAGCAAGATTATCAATACTACGTTCATAACCATCAATCAATATCAACGGACTCTTACCACTGGTAGTCCCTACACCACGTACATAGAGTGTAGCACCGTTTTCCCATTCATTCCCTCCATTCTGCAAAACCTGAAGACCGGGAATCAGTCCAAACAAAGCGTTGGAAGCTACCGTACTGGTACGGTGACCCAGTTCATCAGCCGTAGCCATGCCACCAGAAATAGTCGCTTCTTTCTTGCTGAACGAGATACCCCGTCCATAATGCTGTATGCTGTCTGCTACTTGAGCTGCCGCAATGGAAGAACACAGCAGCCCTGTAATGATTAGCTTTATACTTTTTTCCATAAGGATAGTATGATTACTTTATTCAATAATAAATTATGTTATTCCCAACCAGGATTTTGAACCAATCCGTAACCTTTGTTCACCTCTTTGGGAGGGAATGCGCTCAAATACCACTTGGGAGAGAAGCCACCGGCTTTCTGCCAAGCCCTTTCTTTTAATTGTGGGAACTCAAACAGATATTCTCCTGTTTTCTTATGCTTATAGAAATAAAGACCATGCAAATGCTTAGTAAAGTCCGTCTCACGTTTCCAACGAATAAGGTCATAGAAACGAACTTCCTCAAAGCCAAATTCACAGGCACGCTCACGAAGTACCGCTTCACGGAATTCTTCTTTGCCCAATCCAGTCTTCAAATCACCCAAACCTACACGATTCCTCACCACATTGATGTAAGAATAAGCCTCCCCGGTACGGTTACATTCATTCAATGCCTCAGCATACGACAAATAGACCTCAGCCAAACGTAGTAACGGCCACTGAATAACACGCCCACTCCACTCCCCTTGACGGTCGAGTAAAAACTTGCGTGCTGTCAGACCGTTAGTGGTTAATCCTTTATCATCCAAACTGACACTTTTATTATTATAATGTTCGCCTTTCGGATAATTTGTCTTATCTTTTGAATATTGCCGATATATAGCAGCCACACCGCTACCGAACTTGTCACCATCCAACAGAATGGTTTCGCACAAACGAGGATCACGATTTATAAACGGATTTTTAGCATGCTCTTGGTTATTCCAGTCAAAATCGCTTCCATCTGCCATAGGAAACATATCGAAGTACTCTTTAGTAACTCCCCAAGCACCCCAACGTGCACTTTGCATGATACCGCCGATATTGTTGGTCTTATAATGACGACGTACCGAAATCAATGATTCGGTCGTACCTCGTGTATAGTAAGCGTCACGGAATGCCATACGCGGCTCTCCAGCTTTTACCAAACCGTAGAAACCTTCCTTATTCAATGCCCTAAAAAAGTCTTCGCCTGCTTTTGCGGCATCTTCCCAACGCTTTTGTTCATATCCACCAAACCAAGTCATCAGTCTTTCGGAAGCTTCGCCTTCATAATAAGGCATCTCGTTATTAAATAAAGGACTTGCAGCAAACAAAAGAACACGTACTTTCAATCCCATAGCGGAAGCACGGGTCAGGCGACCACTCCAGTTGTCAGATTCTTCTTCAGTAACATTCCAGGGAAGTTCTTTACAATCAATAGCTTCATCCAACAATCTCACAATAAAATTCACAGTCTCCTGCAAAGTGGCACGGGCAGGAAATCCCAAACCATCTTCTGCAGAAATAGCTCGATCTACAATAGGCAGACCACCAAAGTGACGAAGCATTTCGGCATATTGAGTAGCAATCACAATTTTAGCTTCTGCTTTCAAACGCAACTTCTCAGCATCTTCCATATCAGGCACACGGTCCACATTCTCTATAAACACCCAAGCCATGCGGATACTTTTCCAACTATTACGCCGGGTAAAGCCGTATTTGGTACCTCCGTCTCCATCGGACGCCTCTTCTGAACCGGCATTGTAAGCACCACTATAATAAGCTTTATTAGGACCATCCCAAGTCAAAGCAGAATTACACAAATCCGTCAAGTCTTCCTGAATGCCGAACCACATATTGGTGGAGTAACCATAACTGTTACTTGCCCAAAATGCGTATGGCAAATTACCGTAACTATTCCACAGCACCCGACGCGCATATACCGCTGTAGAAAAGATGGTATCAATGGTAATATCCGAACTAGGCGGTTTCTGGAGGAATTTCTCACCCAGCGCAAAGTCCTCACATGATATTGTGGTAATCAATAAAGCCCCCAATATCAATCCTTGAAAATATCTTGTAAGTGATTTCATATTATTCTATTTTTTTATTAAAAACCTACTTTCAAACCAAAGTTGAAAACCATCACCAATGGATAATTAGCTCTTGCAGCAGATTTCGACTCCGGGTCTATCACATCCAATTTATCAAATGTAAGCAAGTTATAACCGGTAGCATATACACGCAAACTACCTAAATGCATCTTATTCAAAATTTTCTTGGGGAAACTGTAACCCACTTCCACGTTTTTCAGGCGTAAGTAAGAAGCATCACGCAACCATAAATCAGAGTCATAGTAGTTATTACTTCTGTTTACAAAGGAAATTGCAGGATATTTAGCTGCATCCCCCTTTTGTGTCCAAGTATCAGTAACAAAATATCTCATCAATGAACGTTGGTTAGTCTGCCCGAAAGGATAACGGAAAACGTCGTCCAACATACGCGAAGTCTTGGCAGCACCCGCCCAAGTCATACTAACGTCAAATCCCTTGTAAGAGATACCATAGTTTATACCATATGACAACTGTGGATAATTAGTATTACCGATAGCCGTAATATCATTCTGGTCTATCTTTTTATCACCGTTCAAGTCCATATACATAACGTCGCCAGGTTTGGGAGTAATGCCATGATCAGGAATACCTCCATGTCCCTCGGTAGCATATCGTTCCACATCCTCCTCTGAAAAGTATCCTGCAAACTTACGACCAAAATGCTGACCGACAGATTTACCGGTACGTTGCATATAAGCATATGGATAAGTCACCTCGTCCATATAAATAATTTTGTTTTTGGTACGCGAGATATTAAAGCCGATATGATATCTCAGTTTGTTAATCTTATCTCTCCAGTTCACATTGATTTCATATCCTTTATTGTCTACCTTACCAATATTAGCGGTAGGAAGCGTCACAGCCAAGTAACCGGGATCAGTTCCACGAGAAGTCAGGATGTCACGGCGGTGTTCGATGAAGTAGTCAAAATTCACCTTCAATTTGCTATTAAAGAAATAAGCGTCAACACCATAATTCTGTTTAGCAGCCGTTTCCCAAGTCACATTAGGATTTCCTTTCTTTGCCTCGTTGGCACCCGTAGTAATAGAACTGCCACTACCGAAATAGAAACCACCATTGGAAGCGTTATATACGTCCGGCAGGTAGAGGAAACGAGAGTTATCGCTCACACGGTCATTACCTACGATACCATAAGATGTACGCACTTTCAGGTAGTCCATAAACGATTTTAGCGGCTTCATGAAATTCTCTTCTGATATTACCCATCCCACAGAGAAAGCAGGGAACAAACCGAAGCGTTTGCCCGGGGCAAAGTTCTCCGAACCGTTGTATCCCATATTTACATCAAACATATAACGGGTATTATAGTCGTAAGTAGCACGTCCCACCAAACCTATATAACTTCTCGGAATTGACAAAAATGCCGAAGGTCCGTTAGGATAATAAGTAATGGATTGATTATACATTACAAGTCCCGAAACATGGTGTTTACCGAAGTCACGTTTATAGTTCAGGGCAGCTTCTACATACCAGTCCTTACCACGACCGATAGATTCTTCATACCCTAATATGTTTTCTTCATCCACACGGCGAAGCAGTACCGATCCGTCAGATTGTATCAACGGCTCGTAATGAGGAGTTTTACCACGTCTTTTTTTAGTGAGAGATACAGAACTATTATAAGCCCCTTTCACATGAGCTTTCAAACCTTTGGTAATAAAGTTCAACTTCTGTTCTAATAAGAAATCGAAATTCAGCGTATTACCATAAGTCACATCATAACCTCGTCCATAATAAGTGTACATGGCATCGCGCATATCACCAAAAGAACTAGAAATATTACGTGCATCGGCCCACACCCATTTTCCGTCTACGATACCTGAACCGGAAAACGGAACAGCCCAATAAATACCACGAAAAATAGTTTCAATACTAGACAGCCCCGATTCTCCATCCACTCCCGGAGTGTGTTTGTCATTGACACGTCCACCTACATTCACACGAAGCTGTGTAGTCTTTGTCAAATCCACATCCAAATTCAAACGATAATTGTAGCGATTGTAGCTGTAATTGTCATCATAATCTTTTTGATAACAATTAAAGAGTCCGTCCTGAGTAAACACACCGAGTGACGCGAAATAGCGCACTCTCTGCGAACCGCCCGAAATGGTCAAGTTATGTTGCGTTTGCAAGGCTGTATTACGTACCAAATAATCCATCCAGTCCATATCCGGATAAGCTAGCGGATTACTCTGAGTGCGAAACCCTTCAATAGCTTCCGGTTTGAACGCCAGCTGGGCTTCGGTATATCCGTCGTGAAGCTGGGCATTATTATATGCCGTGGCATATTCATAACTATTAGCAAAATCAGGTAAGCGAGTAGGTGCCTGTAAAGCAAATGAAGTAGAGAAGCTAACTTTCGCTTTCCCTTCCTGCCCACGTTTGGTCGTCACCAAAATAACACCATTAGCACCACGTACTCCAAACACAGCCGTTGCAGAAGCATCTTTCAATACCGTAATATCTTCCACTTCATTAGGATCGAGTTGGAAGAAACTACGTTCTACTCCATCCACCAAAAACAACGGCTGAGACATGGATTCGTTCAATGACCCCACACCACGTACATATACTGTGGGATCGTCACTACCCGGCTGACCGGAAGTCTGGATGGCAGACAATCCCGGCATTTTACCAGCCAATGCATTACCAATACTTGATACCGGACTTTTCAATACGTCGTTTGTTGTAATAGACGACATTGCTCCTGTCACTGTCACTTTCTTGGTAGCACCATAAGCCACCACCTGTACTTCCTGTAACTCTTGAACATTTTCATTCAGTTCGATCTTTAAGGTGGATTCTCCGGTATACTTTATTTCTTTATCCTTATATCCCATATAAGATATAACGATAGTAGCACCTATCGGAACTTCCAGTTTAAAATTACCATCCACATCAGTAATAACCCCGCTGGTAGTTCCCTTTACAATTACACTGGCACCAATTACCGGACCATGACTATCAGTCACTGTTCCGTTAACCATTCTGCGATTCTGCTGCACAATAGGGCTTGCAACAGGACCCTCTCCCAACACACTATTTCCTATAGGGAAAGCCATTTGTCCGAATGACAAAAACGTCGCCAATAGCCATACCTGCTTCTGAGGTATTTTCATTGGAAAGAAGAAGTTTTCCATCTCTTTTAAATTTAAGTATGATAAAATATATTATTAAAAGGTTCTATCTATAATTCACAAAATTAAATAGTTTTTAGATATTAGAATCCATTTATTATTCAGAAGAAGGTAGCATATTATACACAACCGAAAATAAGGTATTTATGTACAAAAACGCCCCATAAACGAACAATAACGCCCCGTATTACAGCAGGTATTCTCCACAATCAAGCATGCAGGGCTATAGCTATTTTGCAGTAAATCCACAACTTGCATCCTAGTTCTTGGTGTTTTGCACAAAGAAAGCGCATCTCTAGTATTACGAAGAAAGGTTAAAAATGTGTTTTCATAATTAGATATATTCACTATTTTCCCCAATCCCTTTTACGTCTTAAAGCCTCCAGATAATAATAGTCAGCATAACTCAGAGGAACGTCTATCTCAGCGCAATCTGGGAAACTACCTACGGAATGCATCAGTAGAAAACAATGATTTTCACCGATTTCTGCACGATAAGCGGGAGAAGACAGAATTTTCATTATCTTATCCGCTGTTTCCTTATATTCCTTATTATTTGAGAAGACACTTAGCTCATACAGCGCCGAAGCTGTAATAGCGGCCGCTGACACATCCCTCGGTTCTTTGGGAATATTCAGCGCATCAAAGTCCCAGTAAGGTATCAAATCTTCAGGAAGATTTGAATTGGTAAATATAAACTCATATACTTTCTTAGCCTGATTTAAATATGCCAGACGATGTGTATACCGATAACACATAGTATAGCCATAAATAGCCCAAGCCTGCCCTCGTGCCCATGCCGAATCATCTGAATATCCCTGTGCCGTACAACGTTTAAGCACTTCTCCTGTTTCCGGATTGTAATCTACCACATGATACGAACTTCCATCTTCCCGGAAATGGTTCTTCAAGGTTTTATCAGCATGTGAAACGGCAATATTATAATAGGTAGAGTCACCGGACAACCGGGTAGCTTCAAACAAAAGTTCCAGATTCATCAAATTATCAATAATCACTGGACATTTCCATCCCATCTTTAACGGGCGTCCTTTGTCAGCATTCCAAGATTGAATGACATCCGCATTCGGACGAAAACGTGTAGACAAAGATTTGGCAGCCTGTACCACGACCGACGTATACTCCTCCTTACCTCCTAAACGCAAACCATTGAGGAAACTACAACCTATAATAAAACCAATATCATGATGCGAAGTATTATATTGTTCTTTATATAGGTATTCGGTACATTTCTCTGCTTTCTGCTTCCAATATTCATTACCAGTGAGATTATACAAATACCAAAGACTTCCCGGGAAGAAGCCAAGCGTCCAATCCCAGCCACGACGTGCATACACCATATTGCCCTTAGCGTTCACGGTACGAGGAATTAAGATTTTATCATTCTTTTCAAGAGCATCCATCTGCAAACTATATTGAATAGCGGCATGCTCAATGTTCGTTGAAATAAAATCTTTCTGTCCTTTAACTCCCACACAAGCAAACACTGAAAAGAGAAAAAGACCAATACACGTACGAACTAAAATATTACTTTTCATAATCAATCAACATTTTATTAACTTGCTAACTACGCCATACAAAAGTAAAGAATAAAACAATATTAGAAGGGCAGTATATATACACGAAAGGAATTCTAAACATACAAAATAAGTCCAATCGGAAAAAATGAACAAAAATAACATATAAATTGGACAATAAAATACCCAACAACACAACATCACACTTTCCCCCTCACGACAAAAAAGCTATATTTGCAAATCTTAATATAATGATTACTATACCTAAAGATTATGAGAAACAAAATCTTTTTAATCTGTTACTTCCTATGTGTACACATACTTACATGTAGTACACAAAGCATATCTTTCCGACATTTGACTACCGATAATGGTTTATCACACAACTCCATTATTTCTATATATCAGGATGAACGAGGATTTATGTGGTTCGGTACACGAAATGGAGTCAGTTTATATAATGGAAAATATTTCAAAATTTATCAAAAGGAGAAAAACAACTCAAATAGTATCTTATACAATGATATTTATCACATCACAGGAGATCATAACGGCCACGTTTATATCATGACTAACAGAGGGATTTCCGCTTATGACATAGAAAAAGGGCAATTTACTCCTATCATAAAGAAAAGCACACGGGCAGAATTCTTTTCTAAATATCTATACGTTGCCACTTCAAACCAAATATTCAAGTACGATGGAATAAAATTCGATTTGTTCTATAAGATGACTCAAAATAATAGCGTTATTCAAAGATTATACGTATATAACGACTCTGTCTTCATAGGAACCAATAAAGGGCTTTATATACTCGACCCACAAAAGACACTAACCCAACCTATCAAAGAAGGAAATATCTCCGATATCATCAGAGATTCTTCCGGTTACTATTGGATAACGACCAAATCAGGACACGGAGTGTACTGCATACAAGGCAAACAGATAAACATTTTTTTGTATGAAGCGGATGATCCTTCCACCATCAGTTCCAACTATACACACAGGTGTTGCGAAGACAAACAAGGAAATATATGGATAGGAACTTTCAACGGACTTAACAAGTATGACAAACAAACCAAAAAGTTCACCCGTTACGAGAAAAAAGAAAATAGCAAAAGCTTGAGCAACTCTTCTATTTGGGGGTTATATTGCGACTTACAAGGAACCATCTGGGTAGGAACATACTCCGGTGGAATCAACTATTTCAATCCACAGAAGCAAATTTATCGTGAGTATCAAGCCTCTTCCAAGGAAAAAGAAGGTTTAAGTTCCCCTATCGTTAAACGTATGACTGAGGACGACGAGGGGAATTTATGGATAGGTACAGAGAAAGGGGGAATTAATAAATACATCCCAACTACCCAAACCTATCAATGGTATACAAATAAAAACACTCCCAACAATTATACAGGAAATGTAAGAGCAATCTACTACGACTCCATACAAAAAGTAGTGTGGACTGGTATTCATCTGGAAGGACTTAACAAATTGGATTTAAAAACCGGCCATTCTACCAATTATAAATATAAGAAAGGTGATAGAACATCTATTCCATCCAATCTTATTGAAGATATTTTACCCTATCAAGAACAATTAATTTTAGCAACTAACAACGGAATCGGTCTATTCAATCCTGCAACCGGAACATGTAAACCATTGTTCCACGATGAAGTGGCACTCAACAATACTATATCCACCTTTGGATTAACCCTCGACCACAAAGGTATTTTATGGATAACCAATAATAACAATGGAGCCTGCGCCTATAACTTCAATACTCAAAAGCTGTCAATATACAAACATAAAAGCGCCAATGAACACAGCATCAGCAGTAACAGCGTCAATTCCATCTATGAAGACAGTCAAAACAGGTTATGGTTTTGCACTAATGAAAATGGACTGGATTTATACCGTAGAGAAACGGACGACTTCGAAAACTTTGATATGAGCAAAAACGGCCTGGCAAGTAATATTATTTACAACATTTGTGAATTATCCCCCAATAGGCTACTTATAACTACCGACAAAGGGTTCTCCATATTAGACTATCAACAAAAAAAATTCAAAAATTATGAAGAACTCCCATTAAGCTGTATTAACGAGAATGCACTTTACAAAAATAAAAAAGGAGAAATTTTCATTGGAGGAACCACTGGAATTATTTCGTTCTTTGAGAAAGAACTTGAAGAGTCTCCTCGTTCTTACCGTATATATCCATTCCGACTTATCGTGAACGGAAAAGACATCAATGTAGGAGATAAAGACAGCATATTGACTAGAGACATAACTTATTCTCCAAAAATCACTCTTAAATCTAATCAAAATATATTCAGTATTGAGTATACCACAACAGACTACATACCTTTCAATAAAGATAAAATCATATACCGTCTGGAAGGTTTCTCTAATGCATGGAACAGTCTGGAACAAAACGTTATTACGTACACCAACTTAAACCCTGGTAAATATACATTAGTTGTCAAAGCCAAAGACATCAATGAAAGTCTAGTTCCACCAAGCAGATTGCAGATAGAGATCTTACCTCCTTTCTATCGTACGATATGGGCATACCTAGTATATCTCATATGTATTGTAGGTATTGCATATTACCTTATACGCGCCTACCATCACCGGATCCAGCTACAAGAATCGCTGAAGTATGAAAAAAAGCATGCTGAGGATATCGAAAAACTCAACCAAGCCAAACTACGCTTCTTCACAAACATTTCACATGAGTTCCGCACCCCTCTTACACTCATCATCGGACAAATGGAAATGTTATTACAGATACGTTCCATCGCTCCCAATGTCTATAACAAAATACTGGGAGTGTACAAGAGTTGTTTACAGCTGAGGGAGCTTATCACCGAATTACTTGACTTTCGCAAGCAGGAACAAGGTTACATGACTATCAAGGTTAGCGAGCACAATGTTGTGGACTTCGTATATGAACATTATCTACTCTTTCAGGAATATGCAGTACAACGCCAGATTACTTTCAACTTCGAAAAGAGTAGTGATACCATCAATTTATGGTACGATGCCAAGCAGATGCAAAAAGTGATAAACAATCTTATCTCCAACGCCTTTAAACACACAAACGCGGGAGGAATAATTTCCATATCTGTCCGGAAAAGAAATCAGGAAGTCCTCATTGACGTAACAGACAATGGTTCGGGAATAGCAGCCAAAGACATCAACAATATCTTTACTCGTTTCTATCAAACGGAACAGTTGGATTCTCTGTTCTATGTAGGTACCGGTATCGGTCTTTCGCTTTCCAAAGGTATAGTCGAACTACATCATGGAAGTATTGAAGTTTCCAGCGAATTGGGAGAAGGAACCACTTTCTGCATACATCTGAAAACAGGAAATGAACACTTCACATCCGAACAGTTCTGTGAAACAAAAGATACATTTGCATTTAATGAAATTAACGAGTTAAATGCAGAGTTCCAGCAGTCTTTATTATTTGAACAAACGGCTTCAAACAACGATAGCCGACTAAAGGAAAAAGAATATAAAATTCTTATTGTAGAAGATAATGATTCATTAAAAGAAATGATATCTAAAATATTTGAAGAGTTCTATATTGTCATTACCGCCTCCAACGGCAAGGAAGGACTGGAGAAAGTACGATCCGAAAATCCCAATATCGTGCTCAGCGACATCATTATGCCGGAGATGTCCGGTACGGAACTTTGCCAAGCCATTAAAGCCGATTTTGACACCTGCCATATACCCGTAGTTCTACTCACAGCCAAAACTGCCATCGAACACAATCTGGAAGGATTAAGAATGGGAGCGGATGATTATATTACCAAACCATTTAACATCAACATCTTGTTGTCCCGCTGTAACAATCTGGTCAATAACCGAATCATGCTACAAGAAAAGTTCAGCAAACTGCCGCAAGAAAACATACAAATCCTGACCAACAATGTGATGGACAAAAAGTTCATGGATAAAGTTATGGAAATTATCGAACAGGAGATGGAGAATGGAGATTTCAATGTAGATATGCTGGCAACGCAAATGAGTATTTCGCGTACAAAGCTTTTCTCCAAGTTAAAAGCCATCACAGGACAGACACCTGCTGATTTCATTATGACCCTCCGCCTGAAACGTGCAGCATTCTTACTGAAGAACAACATGGAACTGAATATTGCAGAAATATCAGACCAGGTCGGTTTCAATGTACCCAAATATTTTAGTAAATGCTTCAAGGAAAGATATCACATCACCCCACAAACTTACCGGAAAGGCGATATCCCCCTCTCCGAAAATGAGGAAACAACCAATAATCTTGATTCCAAGATGCAAAACTAAAATTATCTAATACAATTCTGGCAATGTTTAATCAAACAATTCCTTCAGTACTTCCAGTGATTTCAAAGCCGGGAAGTCCGGCAAATGCAGGCTATAATAATCATTGATAGTAGTCAGACAGCGGGTGCGTTCCGCACGGCTCATGCCGAAAAGATGCATCGTCTCATAATTCATACGCATCAGTTGCCGAAGTCGCCCGGCTTCTTCAGGATTAATATAAGATGAATGTAACTGAGGACGAATCGAAGTGAAACAAGCATTCAGCAAGTCGAAATAATCACCGGTATGATAATCGTCGAGATTAGGATAAAGCCCCAAAAATCGGGAAAGCCTCATCAGAAAGACCAGATGGAAATTGGCAAAGCCCTCGCTACACTCGTCCAGCCAAATAATAGAATGTTGCAGATAGGCAAACAACGGACGGTTCTCCGCCTCTTCGCGGACAGCCCGATAAAGAAATTCAGCCAAGAAAAGCGCCATCGAAGACTTATACGGGTCATAAGGAATGGACGAAAAAGGATAAAAAGACTTCGCCTCCTTCACCCGATAGAGTGTAGCATTCGGTCTGTAATCCGCTTCAAATTCGATAAAAGATAACGGCTGAAACAGAACAGATTTCACCGCAGCCTTTCGCGAACGGGGTACTGCCACAAAAAAAGAAGCCCTGCCGGACAACTCCGTATACATATCTACAATGATAGACGTATCATTATATTTTAACGTATGAAGAACTATTCCTTTTGTTTTTTGCAGCATAATAGACTACCTTATTGTCAATCCGGAACAAAATTACAAAAAATTACATGGCAATCGGAGAGTTTTCATAGGCATTAACAACAAAAAAGATAACTACTTTTGTTATACTCCTTGAGTAATAAAATAAAGATGAACAAGCTTATGAAACAGAAAAGCAACAAAAATGGATTTATCGTATGTGCCAAAGCGTACATACGGAAGCTACAGGAAGAAGGGCGCTATTCGACAGCGCACGTGTACAAGAACGCAGTTCTCTCATTCACCAAGTTCTGTGAGACGCCTGGCGTATCATTCGCACAAATCACCCGCGACAGCTTGCGGCGCTACGGGCAATATCTTCACGAATACGGGTTGAAGCCGAATACTGTCTCCACCTATATGCGCATGCTGCGCAGCATTTACAACCGCGGTGTGGAAGCTGGTATCGCCCGTTTTATCCCCCGGTTATTTCGTGATGTGTACACAGGAGTAGATGTACGACAGAAGAAAGCACTGCCACCCGACGAATTGCATACGCTTCTCTACAAAACTCCCCAGTCCGAACACTTGACCCGTACACAAGCCATCGCACGACTGATGTTCCAGTTCTGCGGCATGCCGTTCTCTGACTTTGCGCATATGGAGAAATCAGCACTTGAACAGAACGTTCTTAGATACAACCGTATAAAGACAGGAACGCCTATAAGCCTTGAAATATTGGATATGTCGAAGAAGGAAATGAACAAACTACGCAACAACACTGCGCCGAGAGATAATTATCCCGATTATCTGTTCAATATCATGAAAGGCGACAAGCCGCGGAAAGACGAGAGAGTTTATAAAGAATACCAATCGGCACTCCGCCGGTTCAACAACCAACTGAAAAGCCTGTCGAGAGAATTGCGACTGAAATCACCTGTCACTTCATATACTATCCGCCACTCCTGGGCAACAAACGCAAAGTATCAGGGAATCTCCATCGAGATGATTAGTGAATCACTAGGGCACAAATCAATCAAGACCACACAGACCTACCTGAAAGGCTTCGGATTGAAAGAAAGGACAGATGCCAACAAATTGAATTGTTATTACATAGCATCTTACAGCGGAGAGAGCCATTAATCCATAATAAACTAAGAACAAGCACTTTACCAACTCTGTTACTTCTTAGGTAACGGATATAAATACGACACAAAGATATATAAAAAGAACTTCACCATCCAAATAAATCGTATCTTATTTTATTTTTTTTCTTTGAAAAATAAAATAACAGGCAAGAACACGAAGCAGATTTCTTTCATGTTCTAACCATCTATTGCCGAACGTCGGACTAATTCCCATCCGAAATCATTCAAGTATATTTTATTTATAAAAGACCACTGTCTTTTTCCTGTTTTATCTTCAGATACATTTGTCATGCAAATAGAATTCCGTTACCTAAGAAGTAACGGATACACATAAAGAAAAAGTTATGACACACAAACCTGATACAGCTAAATACTCGCACCCGTTCGCGGGCGGAAGATGGAAGTTTGCGACAAGCATAAAACAAATGCCGGTCGTCCTTTTCATCTTTATCGGATTCATCCTGCCTGCATCCAACCTATGTGGACAGAACATAGCCGTCAAGAGCAATCTGCTCTATGACCTTACCAGTTCATTCAATCTCGGAGGTGAAATACGCTGTGACGATACACATACCCTCAGTCTTTCCGTCAATTACAATCCGTGGAGTTTCAGCAACAATAAGAAAATGAAGCATTTCCTCGTGCAACCGGAATACCGTAAATGGTTCAACGAAGCATTCGCAGGAAGCTTTATCGGGCTACAGCTTCATTATGCCTTATTCAATTTCGGCGGAATGCTTCCCTGGGGATTCGGAGATGGAAAGATGCTGGGTGTAGAGAACCGACACATCACCAACAACCGCTATCAAGGCAATCTGGCGGGGTTCGGCATTTCCTACGGTTACCAATGGATGATTAGCCCGCAATGGAATCTGGAAGCGGGTATCGCATTGGGATACGCCCATCTCAATTACAAACGCTACGGGCAATCCGCAGGCGCTCCCCTGATAGAAAAGTCAAATTGCAACTATTGGGGAGCTACGCAAATAGGAATATCAGTCGTGTATTTCATCCAATAATCCAATTTAATAAACGCATAAAATGAAAACGAAAACACTCATCTTGCTCGGTCTATTGATATGTAATCTGCTTCCGGCACAGAACGTCAAGCTGGATATCAAGCCCCATTTCCTGGGAGTACGGGCAGACTCATTACTCCTTTCGATGGACGTATCGGTAGAAATCGAGGATATGAACCCGAAGAATGCCGTCATACTGACACCTGTCCTGACCGGGCAAGACCACAGAATACAATTACCGGCCATCCAACTGAACGGCAAACAGAAGCAGAAATTATATTTGCGCAACCAGATACTGCGCAAGAAGAAGGGCAGTAAGGCAGACGACGCTGCCTATCTTGTAGCTGGTATCGACGATAGCCATTCACGCACCATCAATTACCGCACCGCATTGCCGGCAGAAAACTGGATGAACGACGCCACGCTCTATTTGAGAAGAACGATTGTCAGACCCGAAGGCGAACAGACACTGAAAGATACGCTAATCATCGCACCGCAATATGCAGTGCTTCCACCGAATATGGGCAATACGGCTATCCAGGAAGTCTCCTCTGCGGCAACAGCAGACAACAGCACAACTCCTTCTGTTGTCCCAACAAGCAAAAAAACGAGGTATAAAGGTTCGTATGTCTCGCCGTCATCGGATGATGTGGATATCCGCAATCAGAAAGAGTTGAACTTCAATCTTGAGGAAGCCAAGATTATGGCTGACATCAATCCGCAGATGTTATCACTCCGCGAACTGTACACGGTAGCCTTATCATATGCGGATAATAAGGCGAAGTTTTATCAGATTATCAATATCAGCGTGAAACTGTATCCTGTACACCCCGTTGCCAACCTCAATGCGGCGGCTGCCGCCATTGAGCAGGGAGATACGAAATCCGCAAGCAAGTTTCTTTCCATGGCATTGCACGAGGGACTTGCCTACAAGAGTTGCCGGGGTGTATATGAGTTGATGACCGGAAATACATACGAAGGCATCCGCATACTGAAAGCCGCTAAGGCGGAAGGTTCCGAGGAAGCTGCATACAATCTGAATGTTTTTTTTGAAAATAATAAACGGCATTAACTGGTAGATACAATGAGATATATTTTACTCCTGTTCCTATTATTTGGTTGTCTTGACGGTTATTCGCAGAAAGTAGCCGTCAGACTCAACACACTTCCCGCCATTGACGGAGCTTTCGGAGCCGGAATCTCTTATGCCATAGGGAATAAAAGCACCGTCGAACTGGCAGGAAGCCTGCGACCATGGAAACGGAGCGAGATGTACGTGAACCGTTATTGGGTGATTCAACCCGAATATAAATATTGGACTTGCCAGAAGTTTAACGGCCTGTCTTGGGGAATCTATCTCAATGGAGCGCAATTCAATGTCGGTGGGAAAAAGCTGCCTTTTGGTATATTCTCTGACCTGAAGAAGTACCGGTATGAAGGGTGGCTTATAGGAGGCGGCATTAGCTGCGGCTACCATTGGATGCTGAACGATCATTGGAATGTGGAAACGAGCTTAGGAGTGGGATACGATTATATTCATTATAAACAATACAACTGCGTCAGGAAATGTGCCGGAGTACGTAACAAAGGACATCATCATTACATAGGGCCTGCCAAAGCCTCAATAAGTTTAGTTTATCTATTTTAAGAAGAAAAAGGTATGAGAAGTTTATGGAAAGTTTGGTTTTCAAAAAGAAGGAACATATACGTCCAGATAGCACGCAAGCACCACTCCACTCCTTGGAGAGTATATCACTTGGGACATGGTGGCGTAAGTAAGAACAAGAAGGATATAAAGATATTGGAAGAATTACAACAAAGCGGAATAATTTCCCAGATTTATCCCTGGTGATTATTCTCACACTGAAATGAAGAAATACAGATTATTACGACAATGAAGACAGGAGGAATTTTTATTATCGCGGTCATTCTATCTCTTTCGATACAAGCCCAAACTGCTGTAACGGGAGAGGCGGGGACTGTCCGCACAACTACTTCCAGTCTGTACAAGGCAGGGAAAGAGTTGGTGGTTTCTATTTCGATGGATATCACCCGCGACCTCTCGTCCAATGAATCAGTGGTGCTGGTTCCCGTTGTCTGTGACAGTCTGGAACATCGGTTGGAACTGCCACCCATATATATCAACAGCCGGAAACAACACATCATATTCCTGCGGGAGACAGGCAGGAAAGATAAGGCAGCCCGGGCATTGCAAAGGAAAAACGGGGATAAGCAAACGATGCATTATCTGCAATCCGTCCCATTCGAGCAATGGATGAACCAAGCTACACTCACACTGGTAGAGAAGAGTTGCGGTTGCGGCATTCCCGGTACGGAAGATTTCACCTGCATTGCCCGCCTGCATCCGCAATCAACGCCCGTTCCGCAACTTGCCTTCCTGACTCCGCAAGTTGAAACGTCTAAAATCAGGACGGAAAAAGGGTCGGCATTCATTGACTTTCCGGTGAATGTGACCGCTATTCATAAAGAATTCAGCAATAATGCGGCAGAGTTGGATAAAATCATCGAAACGATCAACACCATCAAAGGAGACAGCAACGTAAGCATCACACACATCAACATTCATGGGTATGCGTCGCCCGACGGCCCTTTCCGGATAAATGAGCGGCTGGCCCGCGAACGTACCCGGGCATTGAAGGAATATGTAGCCCGACTATATACTTTCGACAACACATACATATACACCAATTATACGCCCGAAGACTGGGAAGGCTTTGAAGCCCTTCTGGGCGACACAGTTTTTCAGGACAAGGAAGCTATCATGAAAATCGTAACAAGCAACATTCATCCTGACCGTAAAGAAGGTTTGATAAAGTCGAAGTTTCCGGCATTCTACCGTTTTGTATTGAAACACTGGTTTGTCATACTAAGACATTCCGATTATACCATCGAATATTATGTACGCCCCTTTACGGTGGAAGAATCTCAAAAGATATTCGATACGAATCCCAAGAACTTGAGCCTGGAAGAGATGTTCCGCCTTGCGCTCACGCATACACCGGGAAGCGAGACATATAACAGAATATTTATGACTGCCGTACAACTATTTCCCGATAATCCGACGGCCAACCTGAATGCCGCCTGCATAGCGTTGACGCAAAAAGACACCAAGGCTGCGGCAGGGTTTCTCGAAAAAGCCCCTCCAGTGCCGGAAACAACACTAGCCAAAGGAGTCCTATGCTTTCTTCAGACCAACTATGAAGAAGCGGAAAAGCTATTCAGGCAAGCTAAGGATGCAGGATTGCCACAAGCGGATGATAATTTGAAACAAGTTTTAGAACTCAAATAATTTTTAATTAAAACTCTTAGTAAAAATGAAAAGATTCAAGAAGTTAGTGTCCCTGCTCTTATTTGCAGCAGTCACACAGTACAGTTGTATCAATGATGCGGATGTAGCCTTTTCTGACGAGACTCACGCTGATTCCAACGGCAACTTTGCCCTGTTTTTTGAAATCCCTAATGCAAACGGCACCCGTAGCGCCGAATCATCGGGCATAACCGAAACAGGCTCGAAAGAAGAGTATGCGGTAAAAAGCCTGACAGTCTATCTGTTCGACTCAACCACCAAAACCTTCCAAGGTCAATATGATCTGCAGGGAATCCGGCGGATTACAACAGACTCGGAAGAGATACAGTACACTGCCGACAAGATTACCGTGAAACCGGGTACCTACAATATCTTCGCCATTGCCAACGGAAAGGCTATCACCGGAGATATCAGTACACAAGACGCTTTCTTGAATGCAGTCGACGGCATTACATACAAGGAAGGAAAGATTCCAAGTGTACCCGCAAAAGGATTCGTAATGACAAACCGCGGTGCAGCCAACCTGAACATAGAAGTAAAGGAGCCGACAGATGCCAACAAGGTAACCTCTGTATCTATTGGTCTGGAACGCGCTGTCGCCAAAATCGAACTGACACAAAAATATGAGTCTTTCCCATTGGTGGATACAGACGGAGATGTTTATTGTACCATCAAGATCAACAACTTCAGAATGTTGAACTTAGCAACACAGTTCTATACTTTCCGTCACACTGCCGTATTGAATGAACTTCAAGAACCCGATTCATACACAGATGAAAACTTCGGCAACATCAACGACCAAAACGGTTATGCAATCGACCCCTATTTCTTCAAGAAAACAGTGGAAGGCGCCAAAGATTTCACCAATGCCGACGGCTTCTTCGCACAAGCATTAGTAGACCTGAATATTAACGACAGCAATTGGGCAGGCATGGCACAAGCAGGCAAATGGTCACATGTCTACTGCCTGGAGAACTGTATGTTCGTCAATGCACAATTAAACGCATACAGCACAGGAGTGATGTTTAAAGCGAACATGGAAATTGCCACCGACCGCGTTTTCGATGAAAACGGTAACAACATCAACAATCCGTCCAACTGGCCGGCCAAAATGTTCTATTTCAATTACAACTTCTACACCAGTGTAGACGCTATCCGCAAACAAGCTCTGAACAACCTTCCGGATGATATCACTGACGATGCATCTACGGAAATCCTTGCCGGATACCAAATCAAACGTTTCTCGAAAGCAGAAAATTACTCATGCTACTACAACTACTGGATCAAGCACGAGGATAACAACAACGCTACAGAAATGGGTGTAATGGAATTCGGTATCGTCCGCAATAATATATACCGCCTGTCTGTCAGCAAGGTGGCAGGACTCGGTAGCGGAGAACCTTACATCGACCCGGAACAACCGGACGAATACAAGGCCGAGCTAGATATCAATCTCAATGTTTTTCCATGGGTCGTACGTAATCAAGATGTAGAACTTGAATAAGCGTCCGGCCGTCTGAACTAAAATCAATTTAAATGCGTTCATTTCTACTACATATTATTTGCGTTGTCGCGTTGTTCTCGTCCTGTGACTGGGTGAACGACGACTTGTCAGATTGCCCGACAGGAACTTGGCTGAAAATCTCGTACACCCACAATATGATGAACGTAGACGCCGCGTCTACGCAAGTAGGCGACATCACCATTCTTGCTTTCGACAAGAACGACAAGTATGTGGATCGACTGGACGTAGACAGTATTACATTACATCAAGACTACTGCATGGTAAGAGTGCCGTTTCCCGCAGGGACTTATCACCTGCTCATATGGGGAGGGGTATCCGACTATCCGTATCAGCTCCCAAATCTCAAAGCTGAACGGACAGAACGGAAATCCCTAAACATATCGCTGGCATGTGACGAAAAGAACCAGTCCGACAGGAAACTAAACGCGCTCTTTCACAGTAGCCTTGAAAATATTACTATCAGTGAGGAATATCAGGTCGTCACCGCCGAACTGGTGAAAAACACGAATTATTTCTCGTGTATCCTTCAGGATGAAGACAATCTCCCCCTTCAACAGGAGGACTTCGCCTTCACTTTGGAATCCGCCAACGGCGTAATAGACTATACAAACACTCCTGTCGGCACGACTCCGGTCTGTTATCTGCCGTATCGGCAGGAAGTGTCTGTAATGTCCCGACAGATTCCCGTCATTCATGCCAGACTGAATACACTGCGCATCATGAAAGGAGATGATACGACATTGTCAATAAAGCATATCCCCAGCGGACAGGTGATCCTGCGTCTGCCACTCACCCCCTATTTATTGCTATCGAAAATCTATCCTGATAATTTGGGTAATATAGGCGACCAAGAATATCTTGACCGACAGGATTCTTACACTCTCCTGTTCTTCATCAAGTCGTCAACTACGGGAATCCCGCGGATATGTCCGAGAATGAAAGTAAACGGGTGGAGTATACGGCTGAATGATTCCGAACTGGAGTCGTAAAGAGACTGATAAATAAGTTTATATACAATATACAGGTGAGATGTATAAAAAAAGGCTGCTGTGAAGTACCCGAGCGGGCTTTCGCCCTCTCGCATATAATGTTTCCCACTATATGCAAAATGCCCGATAAAACGGCATAACCCTTGAGAAGCCGTTTTATTGTTTGTTTGTTTTGTTTGTGTTAAGTGCATCCATTCCAAGCGAGGAATTGGATGCACTGCTTATTTATAGATAACTGAAATGATAAATATAAATAATTTTTCAAGAATAATCCTCTGTGTCAATAACATCATACAGAAAAAAGGCTACTTTTACAAATAAAATAATACAAACTAATGAGAAAGCTTATCTATATACTACTGTTCATATCTACATTTCTGGTATCAGGATGCAATAGACAACCATCCGATTCTGATAAACAGCTAGATAAAATTGAGAAAATCATTGAAGCGAATCCTGACAGTGCATCGAATATTCTAAAAGGTATACCATCGCCTGAGGAACTGGATAACAGAACGTTTGCACGCTGGTGCATGTTGTCCGGCAAAGTAACAGATAAAATCTTCAATGACCTTTTACCTACTTATCAGTTTGAAAGGGCTTATGACTGGTATTCGTCACATGGTACTCCCAACGAACAAGCACAAATCTTAATTTATCTCGGTCGCTCCTATTTTGCTGATGGAGATTATGATAAAGCAATGTCTATTTATACCAACGCCTTAGATATTGCTGAAAAACATAAGCTCAATAATCTCACCGGATATACCTATAGCTATATAGGCGATTTATATAGGGAAAAATTCATGTTTACAGAAGCCATTAAAAGATATAAGGCTGCCGCCGAATGCTTCAAAAAAGAAAACAATATTGATAGTTATGCCTGTGCTTTAAGAGACGTGGGACGTGAATATGCATGCATAGACTCGTTATCACGCGCTTTAAAAATTCTAACTATAGCTGATTCTGTTGCACGTAATACTAAAAATACAGAAGTAACCGCATCAATAAATAATACTCTAGGAAACATCTATGCAATGCAGAATAAATACGATGAAGCTGAAGAATACTTTCTCAAAGCATTGGCAGGAAGAGAAACAATGCCCGATTATATGGCACTGATAGACTTATATATCGCATCGGGGGCTATTAACAAAGCAAAAGAGCTACTATCCAAAATACCACAAGATAATCCAAAGTATACATACAGCATTAAATATTTATACTACCAAATCTATAATGAAGAAAAGAATTATAAAGAAGCTCTTACTAATCTGAAAGAATACGTCGAAATAACTGATTCAATCATATATGCTGATAACCAATCTAAGATATTGAACATAGAGTCCAAATATAATCATTTAAAAATCAGCAAAGAAATAGATAGATTAAAGATTAAACAGCAAAGCTACATTATAGTTTTAGTTATATGTATTGGAATACTACTACTAATAATAATAGGATATCTACTATATCGAAAGAAAGTAAAAGAGAAAATCCAAAGACAACAAGAAGAGTTGAACCGAATAAAGGCAGATTTGCTTTATGTTTCCTTAGAACTGGAAAAGAAAAAAAGATTATTAGATACATTCAAAGAGAAAAATGAAAACTATAATAAAATGCAGGAAGAAATAAGTATCCTAACCACCAACTATAAACAATTGCAAAGTAAAATTCTAGAGAATTCACCTTTACATAAAGAACTAATACATCTAGCCAACCAAAATAAGCCTAGAAATAACAAGCCATTAATAACAGAAAAACATTGGAAACTTATTGCAGATGAAATAACACATATCTACCCAAATCTTCATAAATATATATACAGTCTATGCCCAGCTTTATCAGAACAAGATTTTCTATATTGCTGTTTATATATATCAGGGTTTGACACTAACACAGAAGCAAAGTTACTAAACATTACAGTTGACTCAGTAAGAAAAAAAAGACTCAGACTTAGACAAAAACTGAATATAATATTACCAGATAATAATGCTACATTATATGAGTATTTAATTGAAAACATGCACTAATATCCTCTTTTCAGGAAGAAATAATCAGCAGCATAAAAGGATGTCCACGCAAAACACCATAAGCAGCTGATTATCAAGCGCCATTTGTCCACGCTGAAAAATTTCTTTTATTTGCATTCCCTCTCATTTCTCTATAAATTTGCAAAAAAACAATTAAAGATATGAGAAAACTAAGCATTTTACTATTATTAATTGGCATTCCATTCATGATAATAGAAGCCAATAGTCTATCAACACAAAGAACTAAAATTATAAGATGGCATAAATGCCAAAAAACACCTAATTCTATCCCAATAGAAGCTATCCAAGACGAGCACTCTATTGAAGTCCGTTTCCTTGAAAACATCAATGGCCAAGTCACTTTCCAAGTAAAGGATCAGCAGGGAAATATTATCTTCCAAGATGTGTTATTGGCTCCTAATGAGCAAGAAACTTACAAGATTAATTTAGAAGACTACCAAACCGGTCATTATGAACTTCTTTATATAGAAGAAAACATGACTCTCATTGGAGAGTTTGATATCGAATAGCTGATATTTCAAATATTGCACAGAGGACGTTAACACATACAGTTCAACCTTAATCAAAATTGAATTATGAGAAAAATTATTATCCGTTACGGGATTATTCTCCTATTAATTATAACCAGCGTTGCTCGCGCATATGGACAAGCTGTGGAAGAAAATGAAAAAGTACGCACTTTCCTTGATAACATGTTCGGAACTTTAGATAAATCGAAAGTTCCACACGGTTTGTTACGTGACTTCGCTTTTGAACTGGTAGACATGGATCGTTTCGACGGTTCCAGTTTGACCGAAACAAATAGCATAGATAGGCAGACTTATGAAATGTTACTCCGCACAATCAGATCCTCTGCTGTTACCATAAAACCCTTTGAAGACGTTGGAAACATATTGGTTAAACAGAATAGCGCCAGCAGCAGTCCTAGCACATTAACGATAAGTGCTTTAGCCTATCAATATTCAGTAATCAAAGCTAATGCACTTACAGATAATCTCATCCAATATAATGATGGAAAAGTAAGTGATAATTACAAGAATGGCACATGGCAAAACCCTTATGAAACTCGATATGTAGTTGGATTTTGCGGTCAAGATAGCATCCTGACTTCATCATCGGTATCATTTAAATTAGATCCAAATTGTTGGTTCACTAATCTTTCTTGCAGAACAATAGAAATTGATACCGGCAGTGGTTATAGATCAATCAATATAGGTAGTGCAATCACAGAAAATTATACAACTGATGGAACTAAAGATATCAAGCTAAGAATAACCCTAACAAACGGTAAGCAATTACTATCACATACTAAAATACAGGTTATCGGTAACACACTTACTAGGTCTTTGGCAAACGACTACTATCTTAATTATCCTCAAGCAATAATAACCGGTGAACCGTACAGAGGCTTGAAAACTAAAGCAGAAGTATTTGTTGCCTATGCTCCATCCAATCACACAGGACGAATTAAAAAACCTTTTATTGTTGTTGAAGGTTTTGATCCCCGCACAAGAAAGAAAGATGGTACAGTCATCAATAAAGGAAGTACCACAATGGCTAGCTTCTATAACAACTGTATCAGAGATCAAGGCATATATTGCCCTGATTTATATCTTAATTATGATATTGTTTACGTAGATTGGGACTACAGCGAAGAGTATATTCAGGCAAACGCAAATACCCTCATAAAGGTAATTCAATGGGTTAATGCTCAAAAAGATAACCAAGAAGATATAGCAACAAATGTAATACTAGGACAAAGCATGGGAGGAGTGATAGCGAGGTATGCTTTGAGAAAAATGGAGGATGCTGGTATGGAACATCAAGTATCTCTTTATATTAGCCATGACGCCCCACACTTGGGAGCCAATGTACCTCTGGGGGCCCTCTATGCTTTGTATGGCCTGAGCTCATTTCTAGAAAACAAAAAAACGATAGGACATTTTGCTGATAAATATGCCGATAGTGGAACATTGCTTACAGCTATTGAAAAGATAGCTCATAGCCATGCTGCAAAACAACTGCTAGTTAATTATGTTGATTATGGAGGAGAATTAAATAATTCAGAGCATTATATATGGCAAAACGAATTAGCAACATTAGGCTTTCCACGAGGTGATAATGGGCGTGAATTCAGAATGCTGGCTATAGCTAACGGAAGCTATTTCGTAAACACATTACCAACATCATATTTAAAAGTTGATTTTTCAGCATCTTCTGACTTAATCGGTCTCATTCCCTTAGTCAGATGGTTGACTAGTCCCGTTTTAGCATGGGGATTAAACGATATATGGGTTGGGCTTCTAAACCTTGTTCCCGGAAAAACTACAATTAAAGGTTTGGTAGAAATAAATCCGGGAACTTCATTAGGTGGAAAAGTTACCGATATTCATTTGAGATATATCAAGAAGTGTTTATGGCTAGTCGATGTAGGACATACCATATTCTCTTATGCAGCCCACATGAATAGCAATTTGCTTTATGATACTTATCCTAGTTCATACTACGATTTAGCAGAAGCAAAAAAAAAGATAGAAGGAAACCAAGAGGACGGCATCCCTATTGTAGGCAAATATGACTATAATGTATCAATGTGGAATTCAATTCCGTTTATACCAACATCCAGTGCTTTATGCGTTGGACATGGACAGCAGAATCCGACCCCCAATATGTTCCTCCAAAGTCCTGACATCGACAACAGCCCTTTTGGCGCAAATATATACAAGTTTGCAGGTCTGTCAAGTAAACACATTGATTTACCTCCACTAGTACTTGAATGGCTCAACGCCCAATTAGACTTTGGTATAATAGGACCTAAACAGGGTTTTAACGGCTCTCGATATATCGTAAACAGCAAGAATATATATAATATTGAGTGGAGTACAAATAATCCGGACATAGCAACAATAGATCAAAGCGGGATTCTTACAGTAACCGGCAATGGTATCGTACGTATCACTGCCAAAGGAGGAAACTCATTAGAATCCAGCATCGAAGTCATGGTGGGTACTCCGAGATTTGTCTTGGAAGATGCAATTAGAAAGCCCGGATTTTACGAAATAAAATCAAAATGTATTGATTCGCAATATGCAGAATTCTTGAATAAATACAAGAATGTTCTGCTGTACAAATGGGGAATTAAAACAAACGACCAACCGTTAGTTTGGTTTACATCCGAATCAGCGGAACTTCATATAAGCACTCTGGAAGATAATGACAACACAACTGTTTATTTAAAAATCATAGATTCCGAAGGTAATGAGAGTGCTCCGCTATTTGTTAGAATTTCCGGACAGGATATCTATGATTTAACTTATAAGACATTAGTCTTTAATAAAGACGGGCGTTTGTTTAATGACAAAGGCATAGAGTTATTTTATGATTTTGTGACCATGCCTTTAAAATATAGAGACGAGACTTATGATGAGTTCTCTAATGCTGAATGGAGTCCTGTTGCCGCAATTGTCATAAATGATGAGAATGTGCCGAGAGGAATTCCGTGGAAAAGAAAAGGGTATATACGTGACATAATACCACCATCTGAAAAAGAACGCATTCTTTCATCTCCAGACGGGAAGGTTATGATTTACAAATTGCAGCTTCTTAACTTCGATGGTGAAATCGTACAACAAACACCTTTTACAATAATGTATAAGTCTAACTATCCTAATAATTAAAAGACATGAAATACATAAACAAAATTATCTGCTCAATAATTATTACATCTGCTTCTATTTTATTATACGGATGCAAAAAAGATGGAGCTTTGCGATTTTGGCATAAGTTTGAATGCACTATTAACAATATTCCATATTTCGATAACCCGGAGGTATTTCTGCCGTGGCAGAGTTATACGCCCAATATGGATTATTACTCAAATTACGATGGGAGCAGTCAATTAATTTTTTATTCGTCTTTAGTACCTAAAGATGATACAAAAGAATGGCCCCAATATGATGTCAGATGCACTATCTGGAATTTTACACCAGATATGATTAACAAAAAACTTACATTTTCCATTCCTTCAGAAACAGAAGATATATTCCTACATAGGACATCTTATTTAGAAATTACAAATATGCAAACTTGGAACACCTGTTTTGGCGAGGGGTATATGATAATATCTTCTTATGATGAAACGCAGAATGAGATGTTCGGCAAACTAAGAGCTGAAACAAAAGACATCGGTGATAATGCATGCAAGCCATTAATTTTAGAAGGAAACTTCCAAGTTATAGTAGAAAAACACCAATAAATTCATTATTATGAAAAAAATAATTCAAACATTAATGTTTATCATATTGATTGCGTCATGCGCAGACAATGATATCTTGCCAGACAAACCGTTTAATGGCAATGCAGCGGAAGTCGATTCAACTAAAACCGTTGGTGAACTCCCGGAAGATAGTTTAAATATAAAATATATGATGCAAACAAATTCAGATTTGATTATATCAGATAGAATCATCTATAAAAACTCAATTTATGTTTTGGATTTATCACTTGAAGAAGCAAAGCAATTATCAATATCTGATAAAATGTATCAGAAGTATGTTGAAATTGTCTCAAACATGAACAAGGATAATAAAGAACACTAACAAATATCATTCTCTATATTATCAACATTTAAATTTTATAGATATGAAAAACATCAAATTTTATCTGCAAGCCATTGTGGTTATCGGGCTAATCTCTTCTTGTAGTGATGACACGTACACTACAACTGAACAAAAAAATGCTGGCAATGAACCAAAAGCCATTTATGAAACTGTATACACACAACAACAATTGGCTAATTGGGAAAAAACAGGAAGTCCGTATTTGGAGAATGAATTAGACAATTCTTCTAATACTCTTATTGACCCCACACTTGCTTCTACAGCCGGAGTGTTTAAACCATTATTACCAGAATCACAAACAAGAGGATTCGGCGTGAATCCTCAACAAAATCGTTTTTGGACCATGATAAGACTAATTATAGGAAATATTGAAGATTATGATGAAGCGCCATTACGTTCTTGTGTAATCAAAGCTATATCAGAAATTGAAAAACAAACAAATATAAGGTTTTATAATGCCATTGACGATCCTGTAACGGATCCAAACTATGGATTTACATATCCTAACGTCCGGATACAAATGGCCCCACTAGGACAATTCGGCTCATCTTATGTGGGACGTATAGGAGGAGAGCAATATATAAATATATCTTGGGATATGAAAAACAATTTCAATGATTATACAATTGACGGTGTTGTGGGCTTTGTCAAACATGCATTATGTAATGCCGCTGGTATGTATAATGAGCAACAAAGGTATGACAGAGATACTTATATTAATATTTACACAAATAATATTCAATCAGCTAATAGATTCCATTTCGACAAGATTACTCAAAATTATTATGCACGTGGTTCATTTGACTGGAACTCAATCACTTTAGCCAGTTCTTATGATTTTAGTGCCAATGGAGCTAAAACCATCACAGATAAAAGCGATAATGAACTTCCAGTTAATACAGAGTTATCTGATTTAGACCGAATGTTCATCAACTATTTTTATTTACCATATAAAGCTCGAACAGACGTTTACAGAGAATTGGACGATGTCGTATTTGATGGAAATAACAGGCAACTTACTCCTTCAGAAATCCAAGAGCTTGAAAGATATTTGAATAATGGTGCATATAAGCCGTCAACAGGGGGAATGTCACAAAAACCCTGGTAATTTATATAATGAGAATGATATTTACAGGAGAGCACATTGAAAAATATTCTACTAATATCTATTCTTTGCGCTGTTTTCATGAAACGAAACAATCAAATTAATTTCACATAAAAGAATTAAATATGAAAAGAATTTCATTTTTGCTGCTTGTTGTTGCAGCGATGACAACTTTTAGTTGTACAGACAGGTATGAGGATGTGGAAATACACAAATCTGTGATCCCTCACACACTTGCAGAAGATTTACGCATTGTGAATAAGTTTATGACAATTGATACGGTCAACTATTCATATTATGCAACAATAACCGACAGCATTATTCAAGCTGAAGGAATCTCAAAAGACAATCTCGTACCGATATTTGAAAATCTTGATGAGTTAAATAAGAAGATAAAAGAAAGCATTCGTAAGGGAGAGATTACTACCTTGTTGCTTTCTACAGAAAAGGAGTTTAAATCCTATACTATCGGTAATAGTAATGAGTTTTCTTTTAAGGATGAAAAAGCATCAAACAACAGTTTCATTACTACCCGTGGCTATCCTTCACTGTCGTTTTACGGAGGAAACTGGAGCATTTCCGATGTCTCTTTCGAAGCGACAGACAAGGTTACGAGCTTATTTTCAGTCGATTACTGTAGTGGCTACTGGCAGGCATCATTTACTTGCTATACAGGAACTTCTTCTTATGGCAACACATTTACGATGTATAGCTCAAGCATTACTCACGGAAATGTCAATCGCTATTGGTGGATTACTAACGGGGAACAATCATCGTATTCCTGGAATTTCTCTGCTAATGGGCCGGTAGGTGGTGAAGCGTCTGGATTAGTGCGCTTTACAGATACTTATTAACAGATAGACGAAACACTAATAATTTATAAGTTTTGAGTCTTCAAACAGCCCTTAACAAGTAATCTCAAAAAGCATAGCTTTATGAGAGCTAAAGCATAGCTTTGCAAATTGTAAAGCTATGCTTTAGCCACATTAATAGTTGGTTCTCCTATAAATCCATTCAACAAAAGCAAGTTTACCATCCCCTCTTTGGACAACTTTATCTATAATGAAGAATAACTTTTGTGTTACCATAAAAGTCTGTTTAGATAATGCGTATTTCCGTTGGAAAAATTAATAAAATCCACACCTGCCTCCAGCTTCCATTACGAATGAAGTTGCCAATTCAAGAAAAATTCGAAATTGATGTATGCATTGATTTCAGAGCCTATGACCATGTTCTTTTAGTTGCATAGTTCGTCACATTTCTTCTAGCTGAAAGACACAAAGCATAGATAACAAAAGCACCTGTCGGTGCTCATATGTACCAACAAAAACGCCGTCTATCAATCCCAATATAATTTGTTTATACACTCTCATTAGTCAATTTAACAAATGGCACAAAAATGAGAGCAAACTATGCCAAATCAAGGCACGAAATAAGAAAATCCTGATATTTCAATAATGTACTCTAATGAGATAATTTATTAGCTCAACAGTTGATAGGGTGAGCCACTTGCTCAACTGATATTGGTTATGAATTAAACAATTGCCCCTTATTGATCTCTATTAGGCATCCTTTTATAACTGATTCACTATTTAGACTTATTTCATTCGCTACTTTTATTTCGTTCCACTATAGTGTATTTTGCGTCCCACTATAGTATACCTTTCGTTTAACTATAGTTATCTTTACGTTCCACTATAGTGCTCCGCAAAAAGAATAAGTAATGAAGCTAATCTGATTAGGCAAAATAAGAAATAAAAATAGTATTTGACTCCTTTCCGTAAGGTTATATTCATTTCACGTACCGTTATGAGCGAGCCAAATCCGTAAAGAACAAGAATAAATATCCCTTTAATTGCTGAATCGAAGAAAATAAACTATTTTTGTTTTCAACTATAAAAATAGAGTGGTTATGGATACAGCAATAAAGAAAATACCTTATGGAATGACGGACTTTGAGTCTATCATCTGTGATAACTATTACAGATGTAGACAAAACATATTTTATTGCCTTGGTAGAAAATACAAGTCGTTTTTTCTTCTTCGTCCGTCCCCGCCGTTTCGGGAAAAGTCTATTTCTGAATATGCTCGGCCTATATTACGATATCAATAAAAAGATAAATTCGAAGATATCTTCGGTGGATTATATATAGGCAAGCACCCTACGCCCAACCGTAATAAACATCTGGTCTTGACACTCAATTTCAGCAGTGTAACCGCCAATATGGAGCGGCTGGAAGAGACATTCAACACCTATTGCAAAATAGTAATGGATGGATTTGCAGAAAGAAACGCTCATCTGTTAGGCCAGGAAGCTGTCGAGAAACTACGTGGATTAAATACGGGAGCCGCCTTGTTGGGATCATTATGCCAAAGCGCACAAAATAAGGGATACAAAATGTACCTTATTCTTAATGAGTATGACAATTTTGCCAACAATATTCTGGTAGATTATGGGAACGAACGTTACCACAGTATCACGCACGGAAACGGATTTTTCCGCGGATTCCTGAAAGTAGTGAAAGACTATTCAAACTCTGTAATCGAACGTATTTTCCTTACCGGAGTCAGTCCCGTAACCATGGACGATCTTACCAGCGGATTCAATATTGCAGATAATTATAGTAGTAATTCCGCATTCAATAACATGATAGGATTCAATGAGATGGATACATGATCGACATCTATCAGCAAGCAACGAAGCTCAGCCTGAATGTGGATAAGCTGAACTTCCTTATGTACGACATGGCCTACGAAGGCAATTGGGAGCCTTATTTCAAGTATATTGCCGACCGGTTGGACAATCAAAGCAGTATATGCGAATTTATCGAAGGAGAAGCACACATAAAAGCTTTCATACTCGCTTATCTGGGACTGAACAGCTATTATATCGCCCGCCCCGAATATGAAAGCAACAAAGGATATACAGATATCTTTCCGCAACCTCGTTTGTTGCAGCTTCCCGACATGATGTACAGTTATTGCATCGAAGTAAAATATGCCAAACGTGATGCTGACGATGCAGAAATAGAAAGATTGGCGGCTGATGCCAAGAGGTTACTAAAACAGTATGCAGCAAGTGAATGGATTCTGCAAGATAAAGAGAGCACAGGACTGAAAAGTATCGTATTAGTGTTTAAAGGCTGGAAACTGCTAAAAGTAGAAGAAGTATGAACAGTATCATGAAGCTTTTTCATTCTCTATATATAATAAGGTATATATGAAAACATGTCCGCCAGCTTTCTTACAGAAGAGAGAAAATTTTTCACCCATGAGTTTTTCATTTATTTTGCTGAATATCAACACATAGCAAGATATCAATAGAAGAAAAGTGAAATTTTCTTCTATTTTTTTTCGAGAATTGTTTGTCAGTTTAAAAAAAGTTCCTACCTTTGCATCCGCAATCGAGAAACAAACACTGATTCGAGAAAGCAAAAGCAGAAATGCAACAACAGGATGGCCCGTTCGTCTATCGGTTAGGACGCAAGATTTTCATTCTTGAAAGGGGGGTTCGATTCCCCCACGGGCTACAAGTAAAAAGAATAAAAGAACTAAAAAACAGATTAGTCGAGATGGCAAATCATAAATCATCACTGAAAAGAATCAGACAAGAAGAGACAAGAAGACTTCACAACAGATACTATGGTAAGACCATGAGAAATGCTGTTAGAAAGCTTCGCGCAACTACTGATAAAACAGAAGCAGTTGCAATGTATCCGGGCATTTCAAAGATGTTGGATAAGTTAGCTAAAACAAATGTGATTCACAAGAATAAAGCTAATAATCTGAAATCTAAGTTGGCTCTTTACATCAACAAGCTTGCTTAATAATAAGAATTTAACGATTCTACATAGCATCAGGCTGAACTTTAAACGTTCGGCCTTTTTTGTTTATAAACACTTGAATATCAACTCCGCCAAGCAAGCAGAGAATCCGCTTACATTCTTTATTTTTCACGGTTTATTCTTCGCCAAGTCGACAAAATTCACTATATTTGCTCTGTTATTAAAGTTAGAAAGGCAATTATGAGCGAAGAACAAATCACTCCCAATAACGGGTCTTATTCTGCGGATAGCATCCAAGTATTGGAAGGTCTTGAAGCAGTAAGAAAACGCCCTGCGATGTACATCGGTGACATCAGCATAAAGGGACTTCACCACCTGGTATACGAAATCGTTGATAACTCTATCGACGAAGCACTGGCCGGCTATTGCAGCCATATCGAAGTGACTATCAACGAAGACAATTCAATCACAGTACAGGACAACGGACGTGGTATTCCGGTTGACTATCACGAAAAAGAGAAGAAGTCGGCATTGGAAGTAGCCATGACCGTTTTACACGCCGGAGGTAAGTTCGACAAAGGTTCTTACAAAGTATCCGGAGGTTTGCACGGTGTGGGTATGTCCTGTGTGAACGCACTGTCTACCCACATGACAACGCAAGTATTCCGTAACGGTAAAATCTACCAGCAGGAGTACGAGATAGGTAAACCGCTTTATTCTGTAAAGGAAGTTGGTACATCCGACATCACAGGAACACGCCAACAATTCTGGCCGGACGGCAGTATCTTTACAGAAACTGTATATGATTACAAGATTTTAGCTTCACGCCTGCGTGAACTGGCTTATCTGAACGCTGGTCTGCGCATTTCTTTGACCGACCGCCGGGTAGTAAATGAGGACGGCAGCTTCAAAAGCGAGCAGTTCTATTCAGAAGAGGGTTTGAGAGAATTCGTACGTTTCATTGAGTCTTCACGCGAACACTTGATTAACGACGTTATCTACTTGAATTCAGAGAAGCAGGGAATTCCTATCGAAGTAGCTATCATGTACAATACTGGGTTCTCTGAAAACGTTCACTCGTACGTTAATAATATCAACACTATCGAGGGTGGTACTCATCTGGCCGGCTTCCGTCGTGCACTGACCCGTACACTGAAGAAATATGCTGAAGACAGCAAGATGTTGGAAAAGGTGAAGGTGGACATCTCGGGAGATGACTTCCGTGAAGGTCTGACCGCCGTTATTTCTGTAAAAGTAGCTGAGCCTCAGTTCGAAGGACAGACCAAGACGAAGTTGGGCAACAACGAAGTAATGGGTGCTGTAGACCAAGCAGTAGGTGAAGTTTTAGCATATTATCTGGAAGAGCATCCGAAGGAAGCGAAAACAATCGTTGACAAAGTGATTCTGGCTGCTACCGCACGTCACGCTGCAAGAAAAGCCCGTGAGATGGTACAACGCAAGTCTCCGATGTCAGGCGGTGGTCTGCCGGGCAAATTGGCGGACTGTTCGGATAAGGACGCGACTAAATGCGAATTATTTCTTGTCGAGGGTGATTCGGCAGGTGGTACTGCCAAACAGGGACGTAACCGTATGTTCCAGGCTATTCTTCCGCTGCGTGGTAAGATTCTGAACGTAGAAAAAGCAATGTACCACAAAGCTTTGGAAAGTGATGAAATCCGCAATATCTACACAGCTCTAGGCGTTACTATCGGAACTGATGAGGACAGTAAGGAAGCGAATATCGAGAAATTGCGTTACCACAAGATTATCATCATGACCGATGCCGATGTCGATGGTTCTCACATCGACACGCTGATCATGACGTTCTTCTTCCGCTATATGCCGCAGATTATCCAAAACGGCTACCTGTACATCGCTACTCCGCCACTCTATCTTTGCAAGAAAGGTAAAATAGAAGAGTATTGCTGGACAGACGCACAACGCCAGAAGTTTATCGATACATATGGTGGCGGTTCGGAAAACGCAATCCACACACAACGTTACAAAGGTTTGGGTGAAATGAATGCCCAGCAATTGTGGGAAACGACTATGGATCCCGAAAACCGTATGCTGAAACAGGTAAATATCGACAACGCAGCAGAGGCCGACTATGTATTCTCCATGTTAATGGGTGAAGACGTAGGACCACGCCGCGAATTTATTGAAGAGAATGCAACGTATGCAAATATCGATGCATAATTTTAATATTACGTTTTTATAAACCAACCTCACATCTTACAACGAGGAAACGCCGATGGCGAAGGACAATCCTTCGATCGGCGTTTTTCTTTTGTCTGACGGGAATTAAACAGCATTTTGAGCCTATTTATACACTCTTCCCTTAATAAAACCTAACAACAGAATCAATTTCCGGGCAAAATGACTATCTTGCATAAAAGCCAAATACAACAGCAACTATGAAATTGAAAACTACGCTTCCTAATCCCTTACTTGCAAAGATGAGATTGTTTCTTATTGTTCTGACTTCCTGCGTTATCGCCACCTGTATTTTCCTGATTATTATCCATCCGGAAGCATGGGTTGCACCGTCATGCGGAATAGCAATTGCTCTGTGTATATTGCTATATCAGGTATATTGCATCCGTAAGAGACGAAAATCCTAGATGAGATGTTGCTTCCTCAGTTCTTCGGCAACGACTTCAAGTTCTTTGTACCATTCTTCACCGAACTTACGGATTAAAGGCTCCTTCAAAAATTGATATACAGGAAGATTCTCTTTTTTCCCTAACAAAACTGCTGCCTTACATACGTCCCAACGATGATAATTCACCGCTTTATAAGGTCCGTAGTCTCCAATCCGGATAGGATAAAGATGACAGGAAACCGGTTTGTAAAAGTCTGTTTTCCCTTCGCGATAAGCCTTCTCAATAGCACAGTAACAGCATCCTTTTTCATCATAACAAGTAAAGACGCAATCCTTATTATTTACAATCGAGGTTACTAAATCACCTTCTTCGTCTGTATATACCACTCCTTGCTTTTCTATTATCGCACGAGCTTCCGGCGCCAGTTCATCCCAAATGACCGGCAACACTTCTTCCAGTTTCTCCACCTCTTCCAATTCTACGGGTGCACCTGCATCACCCTCAATGCAACATTCACCTTTACAAGCATCCAGGTTACAAAGAAACTTTTCCTGAAAAACATCAAGAGACACTACTACATCACCAATCTGTATCATTTTATAAATTGAAAATTGAGAATTAAAAATTGAGAAATAAATGTTTGAGTTATCTATTAAGTGAATCTTTCATAGACTTTACAATAGAAACTAAAAGTGCAATCAATTCATTGCAATCTGAAGAAATAGATTGATAGACTATTTCTTCCATATAATGAGTATCTTTCAATAAAGATAACCAATAAGACGTTTCATTTGCTTCTTTCAAAGCGACATTCATTTTGTTTAAGAAATCCGCACTACTTTGTGCATGATGAGCTTCAGCAACTAAAGCTCCAATAGCAGTTCCACTGCGCAATAACTGTTTTGATAAAACAAATTCTTTTTCAGATTCCATTAAAAACTTGTATGCGTTTACTATACGAATAGCAAACGCATACGATTTAGTATGAATAGCATTATCCTTTGCTATCATTTTAATTTTTAATTCTCAATTTTCAGTTTATCAGAACGTTACCATCCATTTCAGCCGGAACTTCCAGACCCATAATCTTCAAGATAGTCGGAGCAACGTCAGCCAAACGACCATCCTCTACTTTCGCAGTTTTGTTTTCTGTTACGTAGACACAAGGAACAGGGTTCAGAGAGTGAGCAGTGTTCGGTGTACCGTCTTCGTTCAAAGCATGGTCAGCGTTACCGTGGTCGGCAATAATGATTGCTTCGTAATCCTGTGCTTTGGCAGCTTCGATTACATCCTTCACGCAAGCATCTACAGCAACAACTGCTTTCTCGATAGCTTCGTAAATACCGGTATGGCCTACCATATCACCGTTAGCGAAGTTCACTACAATGAAATCATATTTATTTTCGTTGATAGCAGCCACCAATTTATCTTTTACTTCATAAGCGCTCATTTCTGGTTTCAAATCGTAAGTAGCCACTTTCGGAGAAGGAACGAGGATACGTTCTTCCTTGTCAAACGGAGTTTCGCGTCCACCGTTGAAGAAGAATGTCACGTGAGCATACTTTTCAGTTTCAGCGATATGAAGCTGGCTCTTGCCGTTCACAGAAAGATATTCACCCAGTGTATTAGCAACATTTTCTTTATCGAACAGGATATGAACACCCTTGAAAGAAGCATCGTACGGAGTCATGCAGTAATATTGCAACCCCGGAATTGTATGCATACCAGCTTCCGGCATATCTTGTTGAGTCAGCACAACGGTCAACTCTTTCGCACGGTCGTTACGGTAATTGAAGAAGATAACGACATCGCCTTCCTTGATTGTTCCGTCAACGTTCGCATTTACAATCGGCTTGATAAATTCGTCTGTTACGCCTTCGTCATATGATTCCTGCATTGCCTGAACCATGTCGGCAGCTTTCTTTCCTTCACCGTTTACCAACAGGTCATATGCTTCTTTCACACGTTCCCAACGTTTGTCACGGTCCATAGCATAGTAACGGCCGATGATAGAAGCAATCTTTCCGGCTGATTTCTCGCAGTGTGCAGAAAGTTCTTCGATAAAGCCTTTACCACTCTTCGGGTCGGTGTCACGACCATCCATGAAGCAGTGGATGAATGTATTGTCGATATTGTATTCTTTAGCGATGTCGCAAAGTTTGAAGAGGTGAACGAGTGAGCTGTGTACGCCACCGTTGGAAGTCAATCCCATGAAGTGAACGCTCTTTCCGTTTTCTTTTGCATAAGAGAAAGCTGAAACGATTTCAGGATTCTTCAAGATACTGTTGTCCGCACATGCACGATTGATTTTCACCAAATCCTGATAAACCACGCGTCCGGCACCAATATTCAAGTGACCTACCTCAGAGTTACCCATCTGTCCATCGGGCAAGCCAACGTTTTCACCGCTTGCCTGAAGCTGAGAATGAGGATAAGTAGTTGTCAGATAATCCCAGTAAGGAGTGGGAGTGTTGAAGATTACGTCGTCTTTCTTTTGGTCGCCTAATCCCCAACCATCGAGGATCATTAAAAGGGCTTTCTTACTCATAATATTTCAATATTTAAATTATCACTCTGATTTTCGGGCGCAAAGGTACGAAAAAGATAGTTATGTAAACGTTTAATCTATGTTAAGTTACAGTAGCCGGGCGAAGGAAGTCTCAAACATTTTCCTTTCTTTGTAAAACAACCTCCAAACATGAAGATTATGAGAACAATCCTGGTAAGTTTTGCATTGCTATTATCTGCCGTTTCAACAGCACAGACCATTAATAGTTCTCCTGTTCAAGAAACCGCCAATTCCCATCTCACGAGTGAAACCTCTCCTCTCCAATCAATCAGAGGAAACTGGTTCAGAGCGGACAATCCTAACCAATGGGAATATGGCATTTATGATTCCATATCCATCATACAGAACCGGATATTTACTAATAGAAGCATACGCAAGCAAGACGATTGCATCGAATTGACTGTACAAAACAAGAAAAATACCGCAATAGAAACATTACGGTTCACCCCTCAAGCAAACGGAGATTATCTGATTAAATTTAAAGAGGGTAACGAACTGCTATATACCAAAGAGGCAGTCAACGAACCTCTAACAACAACTGAAGCGGATTTCAAAGAATTTATACGCAAAGATACCGCTTACCTGCAAGGCTATATAGACCGATATAATCCCGAAACAGCCAGTACCACCCTGTTAATGGGCAATGAACTGACAAGTGAAAGCCACCCTACAGTAGTCAACATTAATCCTGACGGCAGCTTTGAATGCAAACTTATACTTAATTACCCGATAGAAAATCTCCTATCGCTAGGGAACCATTATATTTCATTTTATATAGAACCCGGACAGACATTATCCATATATGTTGACAATGAGGGCAGTTATGATAACATCAAAATGATGGGACCTTCCGCCGCTCTTTCTCAAATGTATGACAAGCTGAATGATTTAATAAGATACGATAATGACGTGTACACAAAGGCAAAAAATGGATTTTCGCCTGACTTGTTTAAGCTGGAAATACAAACGGAGTCTATCCGGCTCAACCAGCTTGGCGATTCATTAGCACAAATCTATGCTACATCCTCCAAAGCTGTCCATTTGATAAAAAACAAGTTAGCGCTGGAAAAAGGCAAGATTCTTTTAAATTTCATGGCATATAGGAGTCTTTTTGCAGAACGGGATACTGCCAATCAGGCATTGAAGATGAAAGTGGGAAATAATTATTATGATTTTCTGAAAGATATTTCTTTGAACGACGAATCACTGCTTGCAGACAAAGGATATAGAGAGTTTATCAATCGGTTTGAATTCATGCCGCTTCTAAGAGAAATTCAGAGCGATGCTTATGAAAAGAAGTTTCTCTCTCCTTCTACAAGCAAAGAGACAGTAAATGTTTCGGGCAGAAAGCAGGATATACAAGCACTCGACAAAACCAAAGAATATCTGGTGAAAGGAGATTCAGTAATCAGACAGTTAAGCGGCCAGGCAAATAGCTTTCTTTGGCAGACTACTCTTGTACGCCGTTTACAATTCGATTTAAAGGCATATAATACCTTCTCCGTAGCAAAGAAGCATATAAATATTTTGAATAAATACCTTACCTATCCTATCTTGGTTGCTGAAACAAATCGTATATTCGACACCGTCTTTTCAAAGAAAGCTGATAAAACCTATCAGTTGCCGGAAGGGAAAGCCACTGAAATCTTCCGGAATATCATCAAGGCACATTCCGGCAAGATGCTGTTTATTGACTTTTGGGCTACAAGTTGCGGCGGATGCCGGCAAGGTATCGAAGCTACCGCGCAATTACGTAAAGACTACAAGAACCATCCCGAATTCCAGTTCATCTATATCACGGACGAACGTTCATCCCCGAAGAAAACATACGATGAATATGTAGCAAAGAATCTGAAAGGAGAAGTTTCATACCGGATCAGTGAGAGCGAATTCGAATATCTCCGCGAATTATTCAAGTTCAACGGTATCCCCCATTATGAATTGATACAAAAGAATGGTAGTGTGACTGTTAATTCTCCGACAGCATGGGAACTTGAGGAGTATATCCTGAAACACTTCAAGAAATCCAATGAATTGTGAGATATGAATGAATTATAAGATATGACAGAAAAATCCTAGCTTGTATTGAAAGAAAGCATAAAAAAATGACGCAAAGCAAGTAATCGGTTAGATTTTGCCTACCTTTGCACCGCTTTTAAATTAAATCATAGAAATATGGACGATTCAAACCCGCGAACGTGCACAACTAGTATTAATTAAAGCGAACAGAGTCATTGAAAGCTTAATGTCTCTGCTCGTGCTAAATAAACGAAAGGAGACAATAAGATGAGAACATATCTTTATTGTGAGGCAGGCTTTGTGGAAAAGACACAATGGCTTCCCAACAGTTGGGTAAACGTAGTATGCCCAAACGATGATGACTTTGAATTTCTGACCAAAACGCTCAATGTTCCCGAATCATTTTTCGATGACATAGCCGATACGGACGAACGGCCGCGCACGGATACAGAAGGTAACTGGCTGCTTACTATTCTACGTATTCCCGTGCAGAACAAACAGAACGGCAGTCTGCCTTTCGGAACTGTACCGATTGGTATTATCACCAATAATGAAATTATCATATCCGTATGTTATCACAACACTGACTTACTGCCGGATTTTATCGAACATACCCGCAGAAAGGGAATTGTTGTCCGTAATAAGCTTGATTTGATATTCCGGCTTATCTACTCTTCCGCCGTATGGTTCCTGAAATATCTGAAACAAATCAATCTGGATATCAGTGCCGCAGAAAAGGAACTGGAGCGCAGTATCCGTAACGAAGACTTGCTCCGCCTGATGAGATTACAAAAAACACTGGTTTACTTCAACACTTCCATTCGTGGAAACGAAGTAATGATAGGTAAACTAAAAACGATTTTCCAGGATACGGATTATCTGGATACGGAATTAGTGGAAGACGTTATTATCGAATTGAAACAGGCGCTTAATACGGTAAATATTTACAGCGACATTCTCACGGGAACAATGGATGCTTTCGCCTCCATTATCTCGAATAATGTGAATACAATCATGAAACGCATGACAAGTTTGTCGATAGTCCTGATGCTTCCGACATTGATTGCCAGCTTCTATGGCATGAATGTGGATATTCATTTGGAAGAGGTGCCTTTCGCTTTCTCTCTGATTGTACTCTTCTCCATCGGATTGTCTACAATGGCGTTCGTGATATTCAGGAAGATTAAATGGTTCTGATATAAAAAAACAGCCTGTCATCTAATCACAGATAACAGGCTGAAATTATACGTTTTTACTTCGATAGAGAATTAATTAAAAGAGAATGTTTAGAGAGAGAAATTAAATTCTATTTATCCTTGTTTGTTTACTTTTTTTCCACCCAATGGGATAGAGACTCCAACGAATCCGTTAACAGAGTTAGAGTTCTTTCCTAAGAACATATAGTCAGTTCCAACAAATAACGGGCCTAATTTCAGACCTAAACCGAAAGATTTACCTGCTGACTGAATTACTGAGTAACTAAGAGCGACGTTAAACCAGTTTTTCGGACGATAGTTTGCAGAGAATGTTAATTCAGTAAGTGCATCGGGTTGTACAAAACGAGTTGTGGACAATGCACCAACTGCCAGTTTGTTATTGAAGAAACCGTATTCTGCACCTATTACTAATGTAGAAGCCAAGCGAGATTTGCGAGATTCTTTTACGTCACTTACTTGAAGTTGCAACATATCATAGTTAAGTACATCACCTTTTGTTACGAGCTCCATATAGTCCTCAGTATCAGCATTCAATTGATTTAATGCTTTTGTAATACTAGTCTGCGGGGCATTGGGGTTAATCATATCTGCATACTTTTTACCCTGTATATCAATAGGATCTGGATTAGCAGATGCAAGCTTTGTACTAGATTTCGACCAAGAGATAAATCCTAAATCAAGAATAGAAGCAGATACGGTCAAATTATCCATTATTTTATAAGATGCTCCCAAATCAATACCAAAACCATAACCAGCTATACCTAATTTACCACTGTCAAAATCAAAATCAGTAACATAGTCTTTATCTTCTTCTTTCAACTCCAAACCTTTAAAAGAACTTTTCAGTTCTGCACCAACATTCAGGTTTGCATGATAATTATTAAATTTAGCTTTCAACTTTTCAGCTTCTGCTGCCGCACCACTACCTAAACCTGTCCAATAATCCGGGTTTTGCCAATCTGCAATATCTTTATCAGTAGGCAAATTAGCACTCATGGCAATCTGATTAAGCTTCAACTCCATATTGCCGATACCTAATAAAGCTTTCACTCTAGCCCCCACCGTTAAACGACTGTTGATTTGACGTGAAAGTCCTAAACCGACTTCAGTATAAGCATTGATATTCAATTGTTGGTTACTTATGTCATAACTACTGTTTCTCCAGTTTTCTTCGATCGTCTCCATCTCATTCAGAAAGGTGAACATAGATTTTGTCAAGTTCGCACCAATATCCGTACGGAGACCAATATTAAATGACCAGAAGTTTTTACCTTTGTACCATCCGGCAGAAAGAATCTCTGTACTGAAGTTCACATTCAGTTTATTATTATCTTTCAGACGATTCATAAAGTCCGTACTTTTATAGAAATCATCCCCATTATCAATAATATCAATGATATCCTGATATCCTAATGAAGTAGACCCAACAGTCGCATTTACGGCACCAATTACCGGAAGGTTAAAATACCCTTTTGTCGGTGTCAAAGCCGGATTCAATTGTTGACGATAATGCGTACCTTCCATAAAATAAGAAGTACGTAAAAACTGTGCATTTGCAGAAAGAGCGCAAATCAACATGATAGAAAATACCCCAATAATTCTAAAAGAGCATAATAGCTTGTTTGTTGCCATGATTTTAAACTTTTTAATCCTTGTTATCGTTTGCAAATATATAGCATTTTAATAACAATTAAAAGCACTAAACAACACTTTTTCATCCCAAACAGAACAAAATCAGGGTTATATGTAACAAAATCGTGCTTATTCTGCAAAAAAATGTAGAAAATATAAGTTCAAAGAAAACAAATAGCACTAGAAACCTAAAGAAAGTTGCCCGTCTCCTAACAGATTAAATGTTAAACGATGATAAGGAGTTGTCCCACGTTCGGCAATGGCAGCACGGTGTTTCTTCGTTGGATAGCCTTTATTACGGTTCCAATCGTAAGATGGATATTCTTCGTGAAGACGATTCATATAGTCGTCTCTATAAGTTTTGGCCAAAATAGATGCGGCGGCTATTGAAAGATATTTTCCATCTCCCTTTATTACCGTGGTATGAGGAATATCGGGGTATTTATTGAAACGATTGCCATCAATTAGCAGATGCTGCGGACGGGTAGTCAGTTGGTCGACAGCACGGTGCATGGCCAGGAAAGAAGCACGCAGGATATTTATCTCATCTATCTCTTCCGGCGAAACGACACCAACCGCCCAGGCTATTGCTTCCTTTTCTATCACCTCACGCAATGCATAGCGTTGTTTTTCCGTCAGTTGCTTGGAGTCATTCAACAACTCATTCTTAAAGTCCTTCGGAAGAATCACGGCAGCAGCATAGACCGCACCTGCCAGACAACCACGACCTGCCTCATCACATCCCGCTTCAATCAGATTCTCATTCAAATAAGGTAATAGCATCTTTATCGTTTTTATTCAGTACAACTTATTTTTATTCAAGCACAAAGGTAAAGGAAATAAAAAAAGGAGACTCGTTTTCCGTCTCCTTTTTCTTGGTTATTTCTTACTTTTTTTTAGAACAAGCTCCAGGCAACAGTGAGCCCTGCCATCACAATGGCTACCATGCTCATCAGTTTTATCAGAATATTCAAGCTGGGGCCGGATGTATCTTTGAACGGGTCGCCTACCGTGTCGCCTACCACGGTTGCTTTATGAACTTCGCTGCCTTTGCCACCGAAGTTGCCTTCTTCCACATATTTCTTTGCGTTATCCCATGCACCGCCGACATTAGCCATGAAGATAGCCAATACGAAACCACTGCTCAGACCACCAATCAACAGACCGAGCACACCGGGAACACCAAAGACGAGCCCGGTAAGGATAGGAGCAATGATAGCAACCAGAGAGGGAACGACCATTTCCCTTTGTGCCCCTTTTGTAGAGATGGCGACACAGCGTTCGTAATCCGGTTCGGCTTCTCCCGTCAGGATGCCTTTTATTTCACGGAACTGGCGACGTACTTCGTCCACCATATGTCCTGCGGCACGTCCTACCGCATTCATTGTCAGCCCACAGAACAGGAAAGCCATCATCGAACCGAGGAACATGCCCGAAAGCACTTTCGGGTTCATCAGGTTCACTTCATAATAGTTCATGAAGTCGATAAATGTCGCATTCGCTACGTTGAAAGGGCTTCCATCCGAGTAAGTCAAGTCCACGCTTCCGAGACGGGTCAGACCGATTCGGATTTCCTCAATATAAGATGCCAACAAAGCCAGACCGGTCAGTGCGGCAGAACCGATTGCAAAACCTTTTCCTGTGGCAGCGGTTGTATTACCCAATGAGTCGAGCGCGTCGGTACGTTTGCGGACTTCAGCCCCCAAGCCTGCCATTTCCGCATTACCACCTGCATTATCGGCAATCGGACCGTAGGCATCTGTTGCCAATGTGATTCCTAATGTAGAAAGCATGCCGACAGCGGCAATACCGATTCCGTACAATCCCATTCCGACATTGGCAAAGTCGCCGCCGGAAGCCAACAAATAAGAAGCGATGATACCTACGACTACGGCAATCACAGGGATAGCCGTAGAAAGCATACCCAGTCCGATACCGGAGATAATCACCGTGGCAGGGCCGGTCTTGCCGCTTTCACTCAGTTTCTGAGTGGGGCGATAAGACTGGGAAGTATAATACTCCGTAGAACGTCCGATGACAATGCCGACCAGCAGGCCGACTACCACGGCACAAGAAATCAGCGCCCAGTTATCGAGTTTCAAGAGCCACAATATAAGGAAGGTAGCTATAACGATGAGCACGGAACTAAGATTCGTTCCGAATGCCAACGAGCCCAACAAGTCTTTCATCTTCGCATTCTCCTTGGTACGGACAGCGAATATACCTATAATAGAAAGGATTATGCCCACTGCCGCAATCAGCATCGGAGCAATAACAGCTTTGAACTGCATCACCGTATTGGCAGAATGGATAAAGGCGGCAGCACCCAAGGCAGCGGTTGCCAGGATAGAACCACAGTAAGATTCATATAAATCGGCTCCCATACCGGCTACGTCACCGACGTTATCACCTACATTGTCGGCAATAGTGGCAGGATTGCGCGGGTCGTCCTCGGGGATTCCGGCTTCCACCTTACCCACCAGGTCGGCTCCGACATCGGCAGCCTTTGTATAGATACCACCACCGACACGGGCAAAAAGCGCCTGTGTGGAAGCTCCCATACCGAAAGTAAGCATTGTAGTGGTAATCACGCAGAGTTTATGAGTAGGCGTGAGCGCGTCGGCAGGAATCACTGCATTCAGCAACAAGTACCAGAAAGAAATATCGAGCAAACCAAGGCCAACTACGACAAGGCCCATCACCGCACCGCTTCGGAAAGCGATTCTCAATCCTGAGTTCAACGAGTTGCGCGCGGCATTGGCGGTACGCGCCGATGCATAAGTTGCCGTTTTCATCCCAAGGAAACCGGAAAGACCGGAGAAGAAACCACCTGTCAGGAAAGCGATGGGAACCCATGCATTCTGAACGTGAAAGCCATAAGCCATAATTGAGAACAAAATTACCAGTCCCAGGAATACCCAGCCTACAATCTTGTATTGCTGCTTCAGGTAAGACATAGCGCCTTTGCGCACGGCAGCGGCAATTTTTATCATTTGGGGAGTACCTTCACTCTCCTTCATCATTTGCTTATGGAAGTAATAAGCAAAGCAGAGGGCCAACACGGAAGCAACCGGAACCAGCCAGAAAAGAATGCTATCCATAGGATTAATTTTTAAAGGGTTTACGGTGGCTAAAATTATGGAAATCAAACGACAAAAGCAAGTAAGAAAGAAAAATTCTGATAGAATAATGTTCATTTTTGTGCGGAAATGAGTCAAATCTCCAATTATCTGTATCTAAACTAGCTAAAACTCTCTTACTGAATTTTTATGCTATAATCCGCTTTCAGCCGTTTCAGTTTTATTCGCAAACGACTTGGCAGAAGGGGATAGCGGCTGAAAGCGGAAAAAATACCCCCTGCGAGAATAGGTTGTAGCCAGGGGGGAGTGCTTTCAGCGCATTCAGCTTTTTCAGACTTGACAATAGAGCTATATATTCACCGTGGTAGGTATATATACTCACCGTACTGGATCTATATGCCCACCATGCGGGGGATATAGATTCATCACCCGGACAAAAGTGGGTGGCACGTGGTTAAGTTATACACTTTTGCATTCAGGAGTGACTTCAGCCAAAAACACCGATGAAAAGGGACTTTTTTGAAGAACTGAAAGCTGAAGGCGGTTTTTCACTTTTTATATTTGGTAGAAGATTTAGCTGTAACAAGTAGGAGACTTGACTGCAACAAGTACTACACTCAATGAAATGATATAGGAGACTTGAGTAAGTCAAGTACATGGCTCGGCTTAATTCAGTACTGCTTTGATTCATCCCCGCACGAGAATGAATTCATTCAGAATCATACGAAAATAAGACTCGATAGTCAATGACAGTTATTTATCTTCCGTCCTTTGTCGGTTTCTGGATATAAATTCCGTAGGAGTCACGCCGAACTGCTTCTGGAATATCTTGGCAAAGTATGAAGGTGACTGGAATCCTACCCTGTCGCAGATTTCATTGATACGCAGTTCGCCTTCCTGCAACAACTCCGCTGCACGCTTCAAGCGGATGACACGGATAAAGTCGAGCGAAGAAAGATCGGTCAGCGACTTAATCTTCCGGTGCAGGCTGGAACGGGACATATTCATGGCAGCCGCCAATGCTTCCACATTATAATTGGTATCTGCAAGGTTCTCACGCACTTTGGCTATCAGTTGCGACATCAATTGTTCGTCGGCACGAGTCATGGTATCCCCTTGCGGGGTACAGGCTCCGTAAGTGATTTGGTTCAAGAACAGTTCGTGGGTACGATGCGCTTCCCGTTCGCGCGCCAGTTCCGCCAATAACTGCTGTTCGCGAATCTTCTGCACTTCACGGCGGCGGTAAGTACGGAGAGTAAATACAAAGCTGCCGGATAATAGAATGATATAAATAAGGTACGCCCAGACAGTACGCCACCAAGGTGGGAGAATACGTATCGACAAAGTGGCTTCTACGGGATTCCATACACCATCGTTATTGCTGCCCCGCACACGGAACACGTAGTCTCCCGGCGGGAGTTGGGCATCCGAAGCCGTATGTATGTCGGAAGTATGAATCCATTCGTTATCAATGCCTTCCATTTTATAAGCGTAACGGTTAGCTTCCGGCGAAGAGTAGCTCAATGCTACGAAATCAAAACTGATATTGGAACGATAAGGCAGGTGTACGCCTTCGGAAGAAAAAGGAGTCTCACGATCTTGCACGCGCATACGGGTGATATAAACAGGCGGTACAAAAGCATTCCGGCGGATGGTATGCGGGTTGAAAGAGACGAGCCCATTTATCGTACCCATCCAAATAGTGCCGTCGGTGGCGACCAGAGCCGATTTATAGTTGAACTGGTTGTCTGGCAGACCGTCGTTACGGGTAAATACGTGCAAACTGTCGGCTTCGGGATACAGGCAGACCAAGCCACGGTCTGTTCCGAACCAGATGCGGTGTTGTTGGTCTTCTACAACCTTGTAAGTTACGTTGTCGGGCAGTCCGTCCGCTTCGGTATAGGTGCGGAAAGTAGCCGTTTCGGGGTTGAAGCGGGAAAGCCCGCCTCTGTCTGTGGAAAACCAGAGAAAGCCTTTGCTGTCTTCGGATATGCCGGTCACTTCGTTGGTGCCGATAGAGGTGGTGTCTCCCGGCAGATGTCTGTAATTGACCGTTTCATCGGTTGCCGGATTATAGCGGAATACTCCGTTTCCCATGGTCGCTACCCAGATAGTACCGTTCCTATCTTCGAGAATGTCGCGCATAAAAGCATAACCGAACTGCTTCATTTTCCCGAATGTACGCCCGCCGTCGACAGAACGGAAGATATTCCAGCCGTCGCCCAACCAGATTACTCCCTGACGGTCGCGGTGAAGGGCAAATACGGAACCTTCACTGATGCCGAGTTGTTGGGGATAAAGTGTCTGTACGCGTCCGTTGAAAGAAGGAAGGGGAGAAACGGCAGATGCACCGGGAGTGGTAAGGCCGTGAGTGACAAGACCGGGAGTAATAAAGTCAATACCACCTTTAAAATAGCCGGCTCCCACCAAATCATCCGAGGCGAAGAGGCTCAATACATTCCGACGGTCGGGAGATTCGGGGACGGTGGTAAAGAATCCGGTTTGAGGATTCAAGTAGCAGACACCGCCATCCTGCGTGCCTATCCATACAAGCCCGTCTTTTCCTTCAGCCAGTTCGCTGATACGACGTCCACAGACTGCGCCAGGTTTTCCCGGAAGATGAATGGAAAAGTCGATGGTACGCACCGGCAGATAACTCACACCACCAAACTGTGTACAAATCCATGTGCCACCTTCGCGGTCGCGGTAGATTTTATCAATGATAGCGTCACCCAGCCCATACGCTCCTTCTGCATCGGCGGAGATATGTTGCAGGCTGTTCTGCTTTTCATTAATCACATATACGCCATTCTGTGTTCCTACCCAAAGCTCGTCGCCGAAACAGATTACGTAACGGATTATCTTGCGATGTATCTCCGGTGCCGGAAAAATGCTGACTTCACCTGTCTTTTTATTGAACCGTTTCAGTTCTTCTTCGTGCACTCCAACAATCAACTCATCGCCATAATCGCACAGGGTGAAGATAAAATCACCTTTCAATGCTTCCTTCGCAACCGCGTCATAGGTATCTTTCGCAGGGTTATAGCGGTAGATTCCCGCCCCGTATGTCCCTATCCAGACTGTGCCTTCTCCGTCCACGCATATGGATTGCGGAAAATCCTTGCTTTTGTCTTCTCCCGGACAAGGGGTATAGCGGGACAACTTTCCTGTGGCTTCATGGTAACGAAAAACTCCCTGGTTGGGGACGTTTACCCATATATTCCCCGAACGGTCTGCGACGATGTCCTGAATCCAGTTGCCCGTGATTTGTTCGCCTGCCGCCGTGCGGACATCAAAGAAAGTAAATTTGCCAGTCGCGAGGTCTTGAAGGTAGACTCCGTCGTCCGTTCCTACCCAAAGCCTTCGATGAGCATCTTCAAAAAGTGCGGAGATAACCTGGTTTCCCCGTCCGGTAGCCTCATCACAGCAAGGATATACCTGCATAGAAACGCCGTCGTAACGGTTCAGCCCGTTGCGCGTGCCCAGCCAGACAAAGCCGTAACTATCCTGAATAATAGACTTGACATGACTGTTTGAAAGTCCGTCCGCACCATTCACGTGAATAAAGTTATACTGTCCCGTCGCGGAAGAAACCGGAAGGAAGAAACAAACGGACAGAAGGAAAAGCAGCAGTTTCTCGTTCATAAATAGATATTAGATGACGACAAATATAGTTTTTTTACACGAAAAAGCATCTCTGGGATGCAACATTTATTGCAACGGATACTACAAATGTCGCACCACGGCATCCCTTCCGCACAATTGAAACATTTCTTGCACATCTTGACAAAAGCGTATGTAGCCGCTTATCCGCCCGTCCCCTACCTTTGCTTCCATCAATGTGACAAATCAACGCGAACTCCCAGAATCTTTAAATTAATACCAGATATGAAAAAAATTACTCTCAGTTGCCTTGCCGTAGCCATCATGCTACAATTAATCCCGGTCAACGGAAATGCGGAGAACGTCCGAAGCCAAAAGGCAAAGACGAACCGTACTGAAATGAAACAGGACACTATTCCTGCTTCTGCTTCTAAAAAAGAGGGAGAAGAAGGAGAACGCAATGTGATGCTGAACGCTTCCGATGCCAACAAGCCCCGTGAAATCCAAATCGGACTGCCCAGTGAAGACGTTAATGTATATGAGAACGGGCTTCCTGCCGTATATTCGTCCGCTGTGCACAAGCTGGCCGCCCATTGGCGCAGCGACAGCAGTCTGGGAGAAGTGGGACTGTTGTCTCCTTCGGAATCGGCTATCACGACAGGGAATATCGCTTATTCGGTGAATGCTTTCAGCAAATTGGGACAAAAGGACTTTCAAGGTATCCTGAACTACCGTACCAACCATTTCGGCATGCAGAACTTTGATTTCAATGTGTCGGGAGCTATCAGTGGGAAATGGATCTATACAGCAAGCATTTATCAAAATTTCGACCCGGGGAGTTTCGACTTGAAGTTCACCAATTATGCCGACCGTACGGAAATCTACCATGCCGGGCTTACGCACCTGTTCGACAACGGGCGTGGGAAGGTGTCATTGCTCTACAAACATTCGCGCAGCGAGAATCCAGGAAACTTTGCCAATGCCGCTCCTTTTATTTATGCAGGCGACGGTTCGGTGAAGGAAATCGAAGGTTTCAAGCTAGGGACAAACTCATACGTTCCGCAAAGCGGTTCTCTCCGCTACATGGACATCAGGGACGGAGAGATGAGAACATGGAACTTGGGTGACGGCTGTGAGAACCGTGCCAACGAAGTGGCTCTGATTGCCGATTATCGTTTCAAGAATGACTTGTTGTGGAAGTTCAACATGAAATACATGGATGCTCCGCGTGCCAACTATGTAGACTTCGGCGGGAGTACTATCAGCGAGGCAACGGCTGCCGACAGCTATACGCTGCAAAACGGCAACCCGTATGAGGGTTTGGTGGAAGGGCGCCGCACCTGGTTGCACGTGGGTAAGGTAAAGAATTTCCTTATCACTTCCGAATTGAGCAAAAATATCGGCAACCATGATTTACGGCTGGGGATGAACGAGTGGTATTATCATCTGGATTACCATTCTTCTTCCATGCAGTGGATGGCTAGCGTACAGAATTACCCGCAATTGCTATATTCCGCCGCAACGAATCCGCTTGACCAGACGCTTGCCGACAAGCATGTGCAGACATACGGCTATAATGAATTAAGCCCGGAATATACCAAAGGCTATGAGAACAAGCTCGCCCTCTACTTTACGGACAACTGGCAGATGACTCCGAAGTTCAACATCTACTATGGCGGTCGTTTGGAATACTACCGGATGAGTGCAGACCAGATTTCAGTTTCCCGTTTCCCCGGATTCCACATCGGCGACTTCAAGACTTACAGTAAAGATGAAGAAACCGGAAATATCATCGCCACCCAACGGAATATACATCCCGACAAAGTGGTGAAGGATAAGTTGAACTACGCCGCCACGCTCCGCATGACGTACAACATGACGAAACGATTCGGACTGACTGCCGATGGAACAGTAGCCACGCGTTTCCCACGCATCAACGAATATGCAGGAACCGGCCCGACGGAAGAGCAATACAAACGTGTCACCATTCCGATGATTCGCGGCGGATTGTTCTACAAGAACAATTGGATAAACCTGACTTCAATGGTCACTTATATATCCAAGTCGAACAACATCGACCAGCAGAACCTGACCAAACCGGGAACGAAAGAGGGGAAGACCGTATTGTTAATCTACAACATCGAAACGCTGGGCTGGACTACTTCTGCCGAAATAGACCCATTCAAAGGTTTCCACCTGCACGCATTGTTCACGTATCAGAAGCCTGTTTACAAAAATTATAATGCGAGCGTGACGTTTAATGACGGCTCGGAAATGTCCGTCAATGCCAATGGGATGATTGTCAAGGAGATTCCGCAGGTACTTGTCGAACTCGACCCCAGTTATAATATAACGAAAGACCTGCGCCTCTGGCTTAGCTTCCGCTACTTCGGAAAGACGTACGCCAATCTTCAGGAAGCCCTTTACTTCAATGGTCGCTGGGAAACATTCGGGGGCATCAACTGGAATGTAAATAAACACTTGTCCCTGGGCGCAACGGTCATCAACTTCCTGAATCAAAAAGGAGCAAGTGGTACTATCAACGGCTCGGAACTGATAACCAAAGAGGAAGCTACCCAATATGCCGGAAATTATATGAGTGGAAATTATTTACGCCCATTTACCGTAGAATTTAACGTCGGCATTAAATTCTAACTTGTACATCATAAATTATCATTATCTTTGGACATTTTTATGCCCACTAACTAATACCAATAATTATTACTCAAAACACCATGAAGAAACTATTTCTGCTACTAATGGCTTTGTTTACACTGGCGCAAGTAAATGCCCAGGAAAAGAACGTTATCCAGATTTCAACAGATAACACGGATTTAATCCTTCAAGTAGCCCCGAACGGACGGCTTTACCAAGCTTACCTGGGTGACAAACTACTGAACAAGCAAGACATTAATAATTTTTCTCCTTATGTAAAGGGCGGCAGTGACGGAAGCGTATCCACACGCGGCTGGGAAGTATATCCGGGTTCCGGCGCCGAGGATTATTTTGAGCCGGCTGTGGCTATCACTCACAGCGACGGCAATCCGAGTACAATTCTCCGCTATGTATCTTCGGAACAGAAAGCCGTGGCAGGTGGAACGGAAACGGTTATCAACCTCAAAGACGACCAGTATCCGGTAGAAGTTACTCTACACTACATCGCTTATCCGAAAGAAAATGTCATCAAGGCATGGAGCGAAATCAAGCATAACGAAAAGAAGCCCGTCACGCTGTGGCGCTATGCTTCCACAATGCTTTATTTCTCTGAGGCCAACTATTTCCTCACAGAATTCAGCAGCGACTGGGCAAAAGAAGCTCAAATGAGCAACCAGCAGTTGCAGTTCGGAAAGAAAATGATTGATACGAAGTTGGGCAGCCGTGCCGCCATGCACACGCATCCGTTCTTCGAACTCGGATTGGGACAACCGGCACAGGAAACACAAGGTCGTGTGATGCTGGGCACTATCGGATGGACAGGAAATTTCCAATTTACTTTTGAAGTGGACAACGTCGGCAATCTTCGTGTAATCCCCGCCATCAACCCTTATGCATCCGATTATGAATTGAAAGCGAACGAAGTATTCACAACTCCTGAATTTATGTTCACTTTCAGCAATAACGGTACGGGCGAAGCCAGCCGTAACTTTCATGCCTGGGCTCGCAACTACCAACTGAAAGACGGACAAGGCAACCGCCTCACCCTGCTGAACAACTGGGAAAACACTTACTTCAAATTCGATGAACAACTCCTCTCGGAACTAATGAAGGAAGCCAGACATCTCGGTGTAGATATGTTCCTGCTCGATGACGGCTGGTTCGGCAACAAGCACCCGCGCAACAGTGACAATGCCGGACTGGGTGATTGGGAAGTGATGAAGTCCAAACTGCCCGGCGGTATCCCTGCTCTTGTAAATTCGGCCAAAGAAGCCGGAGTGAAATTCGGTATCTGGATTGAACCGGAAATGGTGAACCCGCGAAGCGAACTCTTTGAAAAGCACCCTGACTGGGCTATCACCCTGCCGAACCGTGAAACTTATTACTACCGCAATCAGTTGGTTCTCGACCTCAGCAACCCGAAAGTGCAGGATTTCGTTTTCGGTGTGGTAGATAATATCCTGACTGAGAACCCGGAAGTCGCCTATTTCAAGTGGGACTGTAACTCACCCATCACCAATATCTACTCGCCCTACTTGAAAAACAAACAGGGACAGCTTTACATCAACCATGTACGCGGCATATACAACGTGCTGAAACGTGTAAAGGAGAAATATCCAAATACACCGATGATGCTTTGCTCCGGTGGCGGCGCACGTTGCGACTATGAGGCTTTGAAATACTTCACAGAGTTCTGGTGCAGTGATAATACCGACCCGGTAGAACGCCTGTTTATCCAATGGGGATTCTCGCAAATCTTCCCCGTAAAAGCGATGGCGGCACACGTGACCAGCTGGAACAAGAGGACAAGCGTGAAATTCCGTACCGACGTAGCCAGTATGTGCAAGCTCGGCTTCGACCTCGGACTGAAGGAACTGAATGCGGACGAACTGGCTTATTGCCAGGACGCAGTTGTCAACTGGACACGCTTGAAGAAAGTAATCCTCGATGGTGACCAATACAGGCTGGTTTCTCCTTATGACGGCAATCATATGTCCGTGATGTATGCCGCACCGGATAAGAACAAGGCCGTGCTTTACACTTATGACATTCATCCGCGTTATGCCGAAAAACTGCTTCCGGTGAAACTTCAGGGATTGGACCCGAAGAAGATATATAAGGTGAAAGAAATCAATCTGATGCCGAACCAGAAATCTAATCTGGACGCCAACGGAAAAACTTATTCCGGCGACTATCTGATGAAGGTGGGCATCCATGCTTTCACTGCCAACCAGACTTTCAGCCGTGTGATTGAGCTGACTGCAGAATAAAAGAAACGAAAGTAGAAAAGGGGATTCACCGTTTACTGGCGCTTCCCCTTTCTTTTTCACACACAATAACAATCAGTTAATCCTCAATCTTTACGGCTGTACCGTTGGCAGTCACCATCAACATACTGCCACTACCTCCTACTGTCTCGTAGTCCAAATCAACACCTATCACAGCATTAGCTCCCAATTGGGCTGCTTGTGCCTGCATTTCTTTCAAAGCGGTATCCTTCGCCATACGCAGCACTTCTTCATAAGAACCGGAACGTCCGCCTACAATGTCACGGATACTTGCAAACAAGTCACGGAATACGTTGGCACCTATGATTGTCTCACCGGAAACGATTCCATAATACTTCACTATTCGTTTTCCCTCAATAATGGGAGTTGTCGTTACTAACATGGTCTTTTTCTCTTTTTTAATTTAATCGCTTATCTATTAGACGGGGAACACCCCTAAAAAGTTGCAGCTATACCGTAACTTTTTACGATATAGCTGCCATTAATGTTAAAGAGAGAGAATTTATAATATAAGCATAGTCTCACGACCCTCCGAATATTCCTTTTTTTACTATTAGACGCTTGAAACTTCAAATCACTGCACTTGAAGGCATCTTTTTTTAGTTAAAGAATAAAAAAATCGCCATTCCTCACAGGAACAGCGATTTATATCTTAAAACATACGGCTGACGCGTTCGATTCCCGACACTAATGCATCAACTTCCGATTTCGTATTATACATGGCGAATGAGGCCCTGACAGTTCCTTCAATGCCTAGCCGTTGCATCAAGGGCTGCGCACAATGATGCCCCGTACGGACGGCAATTCCTAAACGGTCGAGCAGAGTACCCAAGTCGAAATGATGGATATTGCCTACCAGGAAAGAGATAACCGCTCCCCTGTCGGCGGCTTCACCGAATATACGCATATCAGGTATTTCCCTCAGGCGTTGCAGGGCATAGGTGGTCAGTTCGTGTTCGTGCTTCGCGATTTGCTCGATACCGATACCATTCACGTAGTCGAGAGCTTTTGCCAATCCGGTGGTTCCTATATAATCGGGCGTACCGGCTTCAAACTTGAAAGGCAGTTCATTGAAGGTCGTTTTCTCAAAAGAGACATGTTGAATCATCTCACCGCCACCCTGATAAGGTGGCAGGCGGTCCAGCCACTCTTCCTTTCCATAAAGTACGCCGACACCGGTCGGTCCATATACCTTATGAGCCGAGAATACCAAGAAGTCGGCATCCAAGTCCTGTACGTCCACTTTCATGTGAGGAATGGACTGGGCGGCATCAACCAGGCAAGGTACACCGTGGGCGTGGGCTGTCGCAATCATTTCCTTCACGGGATTTACTGTACCCAAGACATTGGAAACCTGGACTACACTGACAATCTTCGTGCGTTCCGAGAAGAGTTTCTCGTATTCGTCCAACAACAGTTCGCCTTTGTCATTCATCGGAATCACTTTGATTGCAATTCCTTTGCGGGCTGCCAGCAGTTGCCAGGGGACGATATTACTGTGGTGCTCCATCACCGAGAGGATGACTTCATCGCCCTCTTCCATAAACTCGTCGCCAAAGCTGGAGACGAGCAGGTTGATGCTCTCCGTCGTTCCCCGGGTGAATACGACTTCACTCGTGCTATTGGCATTGATAAACCGGCGCACCGTTTCGCGGGAAGCCTCATGCAGTTCCGTTGCCTGCTGGGAGAGGTAATGTACACCACGATGCACATTGGCATTCACGGAATAATACTCGTCTACCAATGCATCGACTACCAGGCGGGGTTTCTGCGTCGTCGCACCGTTGTCGAAATAAACCAAAGGCTTGCCATAAACCGTACGGCTCAATATCGGAAAATCCTCACGTATCTTTTGAATATCCACGTTTATCAGTTATTAGCAGTTTAATGACTATCATTTACAAATCGCGCATCCCTGGCATCTGTTCAACTCGCCACGGAAACGCTTCTCTACCAATAAGTGCAGACGGTCTTTCAACACATCCATACGAATCGTATCAATCACTTCATTGACAAATGCAAACATCAGAAGCAGACGTGCTTCTTTCTCGTCGATTCCACGCGAACGCATATAAAACAATGCATTCTCGTCGAGTTGCCCTACCGTTGCCCCGTGCGAACATTTCACGTCATCGGCATAGATTTCCAACTGGGGTTGCGTGTACATACGGGCATCGCGCGTAGCACAAAGATTCCGGTTGGTCTGTTGGGAGTTTGTATGCTGGGCGTCAGGACGCACCAATACTAGTCCGGCAAACGCGCCTACCGACTGGTCATCGAGCACGTATTTGAACAGCTCGTTGCTGGTGCAATTCGGAACGGCATGGTCGATGCTTGTATTATTGTCAACATGCTGGTTTTTGTCAGCAATCGCCATACCGCAAAGGTTTATTTCAGCGCCCTCGCCTGCCAGCAGGACTTCGGTAGTATTGCGGGTGGTACCATTGTGCAAAGTCATGCCATTCAGAAGGACGTTGCTGTTGGCTTCCTGTTTCACATACAGGTTGCTGATGCGGACGGTGCTTGTATGTGTTTCTTCCAACTCATACATATCAAATACCGTATTTTCTCCGGCAAAAACTTCAATCACTTGCGTGGCAAGGAAATTCACATTGTCCATCGCATGGTCGCAAATCAGCAGACGGGCTTGCGCACCGTCTTCCAGAATAATCAGCACGCGGCGGTTGACCATAAAGTTAACGTCCGCACGCAGGATATTCACTAATTGGACGGGCTTCTCCACGATTACATTCTTCGGCACATAGAAGATAACGCCATCTTGTGCAAAAGTCGTATTGAAAGCCGTCACGCCATCTTTGGACGTGTCCGCTAGTTTGCCGTAATATTTCTTCACCAGGTCCGGGTGCTGTTCGGCCACCTCTTTCAAACTGCCGAAGATAACGCCTTCCGGCAAATGGACTTTAGGAAGTGCCTTATTATAAAATGCGTCGTTGACCACAAAATAAAGAGCCGTGCTCATATTCGGAACGTCACACTTAAACACTTCATACGGGTTGACCGGAATAGGCAGGCGGTTCAGGTTCAAGCCGAAGTCCGGCTCGAAATACTTGCTCACATCCGTATATTTATACTTTTCCATCTTACGGGTCGGGAATCCGATTCGCTCAAAATCGGCAAAGGCAGCAGCGCGAGGAGCGTTCAGCACTTCAGCACTATGCTTGCAAATCATAGCTTCCGTCTGTGAGAAAAGTTCGATATATTGTTGTTCAACTATCATAGTTTATATTTTTATTTATAGGCACGGATTATTCTCCTACTTCTTTCTTAATCCAATCATATCCTTTCTCTTCCAGTTCCAGGGCAAGTTCAGGACCCGCAGTTTTCACGATACGGCCTTTATAAAGTACATGTACGATATCCGGTTTGATATAGTCGAGCAGACGTTGGTAGTGAGTGATGACAATCGTGCTTGTATCGGGAGTCTTTAGTTTGTTCACCCCTTCCGCCACGATGCGAAGCGCGTCAATATCCAGACCGGAGTCTGTTTCGTCAAGAATACTCAGACGCGGTTCGAGCATTGCCATCTGGAAAATCTCGTTCCGTTTTTTTTCACCACCGGAGAATCCTTCGTTTACCGAACGGTTAGCCAATTTGTTATCCAGCTCAACAACCGCACGTTTCTCACGCATCAGTTTCAGGAATTCGCTGGCAGTGAGCGCGGGCAGACCTTTATATTTGCGTTGCTCGTTCACAGCAGCACGCATAAAGTTGACCATACTTACGCCCGGAATCTCTACCGGATACTGGAAACTAAGGAAAATACCTTCGTGGCTACGGTCTTCGGGACTCAATTCCAACAGATTCTTTCCATAAAAAGTGACCGAACCTTTCGTTACCTCAAAAGCAGGATTCCCTACCAAGACGGAAGAAAGCGTACTCTTACCGGAACCGTTCGGCCCCATAATTGCATGTACTTCGCCGGGCTTCACCGTCAGGTTGATGCCTTTCAATATCTCTTTGCCATTAATGCTGGCATGCAGGTCTTTTATTTCTAACATAATTATTAAATTAAAAATTGAGAATTGAGAATTGAGAATTGAGAATTAAAAATCAAAAACAAGCCTCTTCATTTTTAATTTTTAATTCTCAATTTTTAATTTATCCTACGCTTCCTTCCAACGAAATGGCAAGCAGTTTCTGTGCTTCTACCGCAAATTCCATCGGAAGTTTATTCAATACTTCTTTCGCATATCCGTTCACAATCAGTCCGATGGCATCCTCTGTGGGAATACCGCGCTGGTTGCAATAGAAAATCTGATCTTCGTTGATCTTGCTCGTTGTAGCTTCATGCTCCACTACCGCCGTTTCATTGTGAATATCCATATAGGGGAAGGTGTGCGCACCGCACTTGTCTCCCAACAACAAAGAGTCACACTGGCTGTAATTGCGGGCATTATTCGCTTTTTCCGCTACACGTACCAGCCCACGATAGGAGTTCTCGCTATGTCCGGCAGAGATTCCCTTACTTACAATCGTACTGCGGGTATTCTTGCCCAAATGAATCATCTTCGTACCAGTATCCGCCTGCTGGTAGTTGTTTGTCACAGCTACGGAATAGAATTCAGCTGTCGAATTATCACCTGTCAGGATGCAGGAAGGATATTTCCAAGTAATTGCCGAACCGGTTTCCACCTGCGTCCAGGACAGTTTGCTGTCTACCCCTTTACAGTTGCCACGTTTCGTCACGAAGTTATATACACCGCCCTTGCCCTCGGCATCACCCGGATACCAGTTCTGGACAGTGCTGTATTTCACCTCGGCACGGTCGTGCACGACAATCTCCACAATAGCGGCATGCAACTGGTTTTCATCACGCATCGGTGCCGTACAACCTTCCAGGTAAGAAACGTAAGAGTCATCATCCGCCACAATCAACGTACGTTCAAACTGTCCCGTGTTGCGGGCATTGATACGGAAATAGGTAGAAAGCTCCATCGGACAGCGCACACCCTTCGGGATATATACGAAAGAACCGTCCGAGAACACAGCTGAGTTCAACGCAGCAAAGAAATTATCGCGGTAGCCTACTACCGACCCCATGTATTTCTTCACCAAATCCGGATGTTCCCGCACTGCTTCGCTGAACGAGCAGAAAATAATCCCCTTCTCCATCAGTGTCTCCTTGAAAGTGGTCTTTACGGAAACGGAGTCCATCACAGCATCCACCGCCATTCCGCTAAGAGCCATCTGTTCTTCCAAAGGGATTCCCAACTTATTAAATGTTTTTATCAACTCAGGGTCTACTTCTTCCATGCTCTTCGGCCCTTCTTTTTTCTTTGTCGGGTCGGCATAGTAGGAAATTGCCTGATAATCAATCTCAGGAATACGGAGATGTGCCCAGGTAGGCATCTCCAGCGTCAGCCAATGGCGGTACGCCTTCAGGCGGAACTCCAGCAACCATTCCGGTTCGTTCTTTTTCGATGAAATCAAACGAATCACATCTTCATTGAGTCCACGCTCAATGACGTCTGTATGTACCTCTGTGGTGAAGCCATATTTGTACTTCTCCTGCGTCAGTTCCTTTACATATTTATTGGGTTCTTCTTGTTGCATCTTTATTCTCTAATATATATTGTTGCGTCATATTCTTCGCCACAGGGAAAAATATCCCCGAAAACGTTTCCATCGGATAATATAACAAAGATTCCTCCTTTTTTGTTGCACTAATTAACTTATTATCGCCATCTATAAACTCTATCGCACCAATCACCACACTTGTTAACAAGAGGAATTTGAGTGCCCCAAGCCCGCTTCCCAACCAACGGTTCAGCCAGTTCAGCGAAATTGCTTTCATTGCCCTTGTCAGCAATGAAGCAACCAGTACAAAAATCAACGGTACGGCAATCCAAATCATAATAAAAGCCAGTACCTGCGCAACTGTCATCGAATCGGTCACTGTCGGGCAAAGTTTCGCTGCCAAAGAAGCATACAAAGCTTTCGCTGCCATCAGGCCGACTATCAACCCCAGAATGGAAGCCAACTGGCGAATGAAGCCTTTCATAAAGCCTACTATCGCCCCCGCACCTACTATAATAAGGATGATGATATCAATCGTTGCCATATTTCTTTGCTCTATTATATAATTCAGGCACGGATTTCACGGAACTCACGGATTTATTAAGAACCGTGAAATCCGCGTAACCCGTGCCTGATATAGATTCAGCACTGCTTTATTACAGTGTCTGTTTCACTTCAATTTCTTCGAATGTCTCAATCATGTCGCCTACCTTCATGTCATTGCAGTTCACCAGACTGATACCGCACTCGAAGTTTGTACCTACTTCCTTCACGTCGTCCTTGAAACGTTTCAATGCATTGATGTTTCCGGTAAAGATAACGATACCATCGCGAATCAAACGAGCCTTGTCGCTGCGTTTCACCTTTCCTGTCTTCACCATTGCACCGGCTACAAGACCCACCTTCGTGATGTTGAACACCTCGCGGATTTCGATCGTTGCGGTAATCTGTTCCTTCAACTCCGGAGCCAACATACCTTCCATAGCAGCCTTCACCTCTTCGATTGCATCGTAGATGACAGAGTACTTGCGGATATCGACACCTTCCTGATCAGCCATCTTGCCGGCAGCTCCCGAAGGACGTACCTGGAATCCGACGATAATCGCATCCGAAGCGGCAGCCAGAGAAACATCCGATTCGGAAATTGCTCCTACACCCTTATGGATAACATTTACCTGGATTTGTTCCGTAGACAACTTAATCAACGAGTCGCTCAATGCTTCGACAGAACCGTCCACGTCACCCTTAACGATGATGTTCAATTCCTGGAAGTTACCCAAAGCGATACGACGTCCCAACTCATCCAAAGTAAGAATCTTCTGTGTACGCAAGCCCTGTTCACGAGCCAACTGTTCACGTTTGTTGGTGATTTCACGAGCCTCCTGGTCTGTTTCTACTACATGGAACGTGTCACCGGCAGCAGGAGCGCCGTTCAGTCCCAGAATCAATGCCGGTTCGGAAGGACCTGCCTCCTTGATGCGTTGGTTACGCTCGTTGAACATAGCCTTCACACGTCCGTAGCTTGTTCCCGCCAAGACGATGTCTCCTACCTTCAAAGTACCGTTAGATACCAGCACGGTAGCTACATATCCACGTCCCTTGTCCAGTGAAGATTCGATGATGGAACCCGAAGCGTTACGATTCGGGTTTGCCTTCAAGTCAAGCATTTCGGCTTCCAACAATACCTTCTCCAACAGGTCTTCTACACCCATACCTTTCTTGGCTGAGATATCTTGTGACTGATACTTACCACCCCATTCTTCAACAAGGTAATTCATCGCAGCCAGTTCTTCTTTAATCTTATCCGGATTTGCAGTCGGCTTATCTACCTTATTGATAGCGAATACAATAGGTACGCCTGCTGCCATCGCATGGTTGATTGCTTCCTTCGTCTGCGGCATCACGTTGTCATCGGCAGCCACAATAATGATGGCGATATCCGTTACTTTCGCACCACGGGCACGCATGGCTGTAAACGCCTCATGACCCGGAGTATCGAGGAATGTGATACGGCGTCCGTCTTCCAACTTCACATTGTACGCACCGATATGCTGTGTAATACCTCCGGCCTCACCGGCAATTACATTCGCCTTACGGATATAGTCGAGTAAAGATGTCTTACCGTGGTCAACGTGTCCCATCACCGTAACAATCGGAGCGCGCGGTTGCAAATCTTCCGGAGCATCTTCCTCTTCAACGATGGCTTGTGCCACTTCCGCACTTACATATTCGGTCTTGAACCCGAATTCTTCGGCCACCAGATTGATTGTTTCCGCATCCAGACGCTGGTTGATAGAAACCATGATACCGATGCTCATGCAAGTAGCGATAACCTGGTTGACAGAAACGTCCATCATCGTAGCCAACTCATTAGCCGTTACGAATTCGGTCAGCTTCAATACCTTGCTGTCTGCCATTTCCTGATCTTCCAGTTCCTGCATACGGCTGGAAACCATTTCACGTTTTTCCTTACGATATTTGGAAGCCTTGTTCTTACCCTTGGTTGTCAGACGTGCAAGAGTTTCTTTTACCTGCTTAGCTACGTCTTCCTCGCTCACTTCCTGTTTGATAACCGGTTTCTTGAAGCGGTCTCTGTTATTGTTGTTGTTATTTCTTCTATTGTTATTGTTTCCGCCTTGGTTATTGCCACCACGATTATTACCGCCCTGGCCACCGTTAGCGTTGCCACCACCTTTACCTTGCACATTCGGTCTCGGAGCCGCAAAGTTGGAAGTTGCCACGTTATTAACGTCCACCTTCTCTTTGTTGATACGATTCCGCTTCTTCTTAGCGGCTGCATCCGCACTCTCTTTTACTCCACCCTTCATCTGCTTAGAATCATCCCTGCGGATTTCCTTGATGATGGCTTCTTTCATCTGTTTCTTCTGATCCTGACGGATTTTATCTTTTTCTTCGCGTTCGCGACGTTTCTCTTCCTTCGATTTTTTCTTAGGACGAGTAGACTGATTCAATGCTGCAAGGTCAATCTGACCGATAACATTAATCTTTGCGCCCAATTCCGGCTGACGGATCTTAAATACCTCGTCTTCCTTGGGAGTGCTTTTTTCTTCCGAAACTACTTCTGCCGTTGCTACTGCTTCCACAGGCTTTTCTTCTTTTTTATGTTCTTCGGCCTTCACAGGTGCTTCTACCTTCTTCGGCTCTTCTTTAATCACTTCTTCCACTTTTTCAACCTCCGCCGGTTTGGGTTGTGCTGCAGGTTCCGGTTGTTTCACCACAGGTTCAGCCTGAACTGGAGCCGGAGCAGGTGCTGCCACCTCTTCCTTCTTCATTTCGGGTTCTTTCTTTACCTCCGGTTCTTTCTTCACCTCCTGTTCAACGGCAGGGCGTTCCACTACCGGACGTTCTACTACAGTTTCTTTTTTCTGTTCCGGTTCTTTTTCTACTTTTTTATCAGTTTTACGACCGCTCAAGTTATTTAAATCAATCTTTCCGACAGGTTTAAACTTTGGACGTGAATCCTCAGGTACGACTGTCTTGATCACATCTTCCGACTTCGGTTTTTCAGCCTGCTTTTCGAAGCCTTCAATCGACACCGACGCCTTATTACGATCCTTATTCTGACGTTCCTGAATGAAACGCTCCGATTCAAGTCTAAGGTTCTTGTCTGTACTAAACTCTTTTACGAGTATAGCGTACTGCTCCTCACTAATTTTGGTATTAGGATTAGCCTCAACGGTATGCCCTTTCTTTTGCAGGAACTCAACTACCGTCGCGATTCCTACGTTCAAATCTCTTGTAACTTTGTTTAACCTTATCGTCATATTTTAAATTTAATGAATAAATGGAGCGAAGAAAATTTCAATTGTAATTACCGATTACTCTTGTCCTTGTTCCGGTTCTTGATCGTGTTCTTGATCATGTTCCGGTTCCAATTCTTCTTCAAACTCCGATTTCAAAATGCGTATTACTTCGTCCACTGTCTCTTCTTCCAGGTCCGTTTTTTCAATCAACATCTCACGAGGAGCATTCAACACAGCTTTTGCCGTATCGATACCGATAGCCTTGATTGCATCAATCACCCAGCCGTCGATTTCGTCTCTGAATTCGTCGAGATAAATATCCTCATCAGCCAAATTCTCATCCAACTCACGGAACACGTCGATAGTGTACTCAGTTAACATACTGGCCAGTTTGATATTCAAACCGCCTTTACCGATAGCCAACGATACTTCTTCCGGTTTGAGGAATACCTCTGCTTTTTTCTCTTCCTCATTCAGACGGATAGAAGAAATTTTTGCCGGGCTCAAAGCGCGCTGTATAAACAATGAAATGTTCGATGTATAATTGATTACGTCGATATTCTCATTGCGCAGTTCACGAACGATGCCATGAATACGACTTCCCTTTACACCTACACAGGCTCCTACGGGGTCGATTCTGTCATCATAAGATTCTACCGCAATCTTGGCACGTTCGCCGGGGATGCGGGCAATCTTCTTGATGGTAATCAATCCATCATTGATTTCGGGTACTTCCATCTCAAACAGACGTTGCAGGAAAACGGGAGAAGTACGTGACAAGATAATCTTAGGATTATTGTTCTTGTTGTCCACGCGGGCAACTACTGCGCGTGCCGTTTCACCTTTACGATAGAAGTCGCTCGGGATTTGTTCGGTCTTAGGCAACAGCAGTTCGTTTCCTTCATCGTCGAGAAGCAACATTTCCTTTTTCCAGATTTGATAAACTTCCGCATTGATGATGGTACCTACCTGATCTATATATTTATTATAAATACTGTCTTTTTCGAGTTCCAGAATCTTGGAAGCCAGTGTCTGGCGGAGATTCAGGATAGCGCGACGACCGAATTTCGCAAAGATAACCTCGTCAGTCACCTCTTCGCCCTCTTCGTAGGAAGCATCGATTTTCTGTGCTTCGCTCAACGAAATCTGCATGTTCGGGTTCGTCAAATCTTCATCGGCCACAACTTCACGGTTACGCCATATCTCGAAGTCACCCTTGTCCGGGTTCACGATTACGTCGTAATTTTCATCGGTGCCAAACATTTTCGCGATAACGCTGCGGAACGACTCTTCGAGTACGCTGACCATCGTCGTTCTATCGATATTCTTCAGTTCCTTAAATTCCGAAAATGTATCAATCAAGCTGATTGTTTCTTCTTTTTTGGCCATAACTATTTAAAGCTAATTAAGTATTTAGTATATTTTATTTGCTCATAAGTGAAGGTTTCGTCCTCTTCTACCAGTTTCGGACGCTTTGCTCCTTCGAGTTTCACTTTCTTTTGTACGGACACTGTAAACTTCTCCTCATCGGCATCTTTCAGAACGCCCGATAGTTTCTGTCCTTCTCTTGTCATCACTTCCACTTCTTGTCCGATGTGAATGTAATACTGTTGCAGCACTTTAAAGGGCTGTCCGATACCGGCCGAACCCACTTCCAGTTCATAATCTTCCTCTTCACGGTTCAATTTCGATTCTATGTAGCGGCTAAGCTCCACACAATCTTCAATCCAAACGCCTTCTGCATGGTCTATTTCGACCACAATCTTGTCATCCGGGCTTACGGTTACTTCTACCAAAAAGTAGTCTTTTCCTTCCAGCCATTCTTCTACAATCTGACAAACAGTTTTCTTTTCTATCATTTATTAACTATATAAGAACAAAAAAAGGAGCTTAATTGCCCCTCCACCTTTCATCCGTTTCCGGTTGCAAAGATATAAATAATCTGTTCGACTACAAAACATTAAAGAAAAAAAGTATGAATTAACAGTCTTATCTTCGTATCTTTACACCGCAATTTAAAAAACAGGCACTATGGCACACCGTCTCAACACCAATAAACAGTTTATGCTAGGCAATGGAATCCTGGCTTTTGCAGTCATATTCGTAGTGGTTATTTTTGTATACATGAGTATGCGCCTGCAACGGGAGAAGCAGGAAGAGCGACATTTTATCGAAACTTATACTATCAGTCTGGTGAAAGGATTCGCCGGGGATTCTGTCTCTTTGTTTGTTAATGACAGCCTTATAGTTAATAAAGTTATGCCGGAAGAGCCTTATACTGTGGAAGTAGGCCGTTTCGCCGAACAAAGCGCCTTACTGATTGTGGATAATAAGACTGAATTAGTATCCACTTTCGACCTCAGCGAAAGAGGCGGAACGTATCAATTCGAGAAAGAGGCGGACGGGATTAAGCAACTGGCGAAGTAACAGGCAAAGTCCGGCAGCACCGGTCACTCCTTATATTGCTTATATTTCCGTACGATATTTTTTCAGTTCTCCCCGCAAAGCGAGCGCTTTTCCTTCCGTGAATTGATTCAACAGAGCCCAAAAGCGTTCGCTATGATTCATTTCACGGGTATGACATAATTCGTGTAAAAGTACATAGTCTATTAAATGAGAAGGGAGCAGGACGAGGTAATAAGATAAATTTATATCCTTCTTTGCCGAACAACTCCCCCATCTTCCCTGACTGGAATTTATTTTCACATTAGCGTAGGATAATCCATATTGCCTTGACAAACGGCCCAAACGAGGTGGGAGAATACTCTTTGCATTCCGTCTCAATGACTCTTCAATGACTTTACGCAGCCAATTCTGCAGATTTTCATCGGAAAAGTCCGCCGTAGGCGGGCAGATGATTTGCATAAAGCCCAATCTGGAGTTAGCCAGGAATTGGTCTTTCTCCCCAGCCACTAAAGATAATTTAAAATATTCCGCATCAATCTTATAATTCAAATCAATCAACGGACGATTCAATCGTTGACGGGCAGCCAGCAATTTACCACGTAGATTCTCAATAGCCTGTTTTACTTCTTTCATCGTTGTCCCGGATGGAACCGAAACATATACGGCATCGCTCTTGGTACGAAAAACAAGGCTTTTAGCACGCAGATTAACACGCACCACTAATCGTCCTAATTCTTCATCTTCTATGATTGCTTCCTTCATCTTAAATATCCTAACTACCACCACAAAAGTAATAAAAAAGAAGATTGTACCTAGAAAATCTTATCCAAGATGCAACTTTTTAAAAACATCAACCGTCTAACCCATATAACACCATAGAAATTCAAAATTATGAAAACAAGTTTATTAGTCTTATTTACAACAGGATTGTTCCTAATACTAACCGCAGGCTCCTGCTTACAGGGAAAACACGTGACCGGCAGCAAAAACTATATCACTAAAAAAGTAGAAGTCGGACAGTTCAACGAGGTTAAGTTATCGAGTAGTGCAAATGTCACGTATCATCAAGGTTCGCAAAATTACATAGAGATTTATGGTTCCGACAATATCATTCCACTCTTAGAGACTTATGTCGACGGCAATACACTTATTATAAAGTATAAAAAGAACATCACTATTTGGAAAGGTAAACTGGAAATTAAAGTATTCTCACCAGAACTGAATAAATTAACAATTAACGGTTCAGGAGACATACGCTTAGCCAATGGCATACAGACCAAAGAAGATATATCTCTCAGCATCAACGGTTCGGGAGACATTAAAGGCGAAAAGTTCAAATGCCGGAGAATGACTGTTTCCATCAATGGCTCGGGAGACGTGAAGCTTCAGCAAATAGAAAGCAAAGAATGCATTGCCAGTATTGCCGGTTCCGGAGATATCGGTCTGAGTGGTAAAACTCTCAATGCCGAATATAAGATTGCAGGGTCGGGGAATATTGGAGCCGGCAACCTGAAATCGGAAAATGTATCGGCCAGTACAGCCGGTTCCGGCAGCATCAGTTGCTACGTCACTGGAAAACTGAAAGTACGCGTGGCAGGAAGCGGAGATATAGCCTATCGGGGAAATCCTCAAGAAATAGACGCTCCACGAAAAAATATACGGCAGATTAAATAAGCAATCATCTCGAAAACATAAAAGGGCTACTGCATCACGCGGTAGCCCATTTATTTAGTTAGTTTTATTCTAAAAAATTGAGAGAATTGAAAACTTCACAGTTTCGCCTTCGTTGTTGTTTTAATTAAGCACACTAACTATATTATATGTTTAAAGCAAATGAAAATGTCTATTCGTTCATAACCTGCACCTTGTGATTAATCCTCGCCAGACTGTCAGCGAGAACCTGCTCGGCTTTCACATCATTCGAGATAGCGACCGATGGTGCTGTTACTTGTTTACCAATGGTATCCGTTGCCAATACACTTCCGTCGTCACCGGAGAAAGAATGTTGTGCCACATTCCCCAGCGAAAGGATGATTGCGATTACGGCAGCGGCTTTGAACAGAGGGATGAAACGGCTGGTCAGTGTCAAGCGTTTTGCTTTCACTACCGTAGGCTCCACTTCTGCCAGAATACGTGCGTCAAAGTCTTCGCCCAGCCCTACTTCCTGCTGAACCTGCTGATAAACAAACAAGTTCTTATAGCGGAGCAAATGAGCCGGTACGTCTTCTTTCGAGAAGAAGTTACGCAATGCCGCTTCCTCCTCAACGGAAGTTTCGCATTGCCAGTATCGCTCCAGGAGCTGTTCTATATCCTTATAATCCATATTCGTCAATTTCTAAATACCTTTGTTTTACCTTTTGCCTGGCTCTGAAGAGATTCACTTTAACCTGTTCCTCAGTCAGATTCAGCAGGGCTGCAATTTTTTTATAGCTTTCACCTTCCATGTCCCTCAGTTGCATGATAAGCCGCTGTTTTTCGGGAAGTTCGTTGACCAGCCTATTGATGATACTCATTCTTTCATCATGAACCATCCGGTCATACGGACTGTTTGCATCAGGTTCTTCCTCCATTTCGGGGGTGAGTTCCACGTTCTGGGCTTCTCTCTTCTGACTCCGGTCTATCGCCAAGTTCTTTGCCACTATCAGGCAATAGGCTTCAACCGATTCAAACTGAGACCACTCATCACGCTTGTTCCACACTCTTATCATGGTGTCCTGAACGACATCCTCGGCTTCTGCCCTATCCAGGGTTATTCTGAGCGCCAGTCGAAAGAGTTTGTCCTTCAACGGCAAAATATCGTTTCGGAAGCTGATTTCTTGCATCTCTATAATAATGACGGGCTAGGATACGAAAAGTTACAGTCGCCCACTACTTTTTTTTTGAATTATTTTTTTATTCTTGTTCCACCGTTACCGTTAATCGCTGATGCTAAGGTTATTACCACTTCGGACACACCCGCATTTATTGCTTCAAAAGAGTTCTCCAGTTTGGGAATCATACCACCTTGAATAACGCCATCAGCTACGTATTGTTCGAATTCTGCACGAGTAATCTGAGGAATCACGCTATCATCATCGTTCTCGTCACGCAGCACGCCTTTCTTCTCGAAGCAATAGACCAGCGTTACGTCAAACAGAGCCGATAAAGCCTTTGCCGTCTCTCCGGCAATGGTATCCGCATTGGTATTCAGCATATTGCCTTGTCCGTCATGTGTCAGCGGCGCCATCACCGGAACGACTCCTTTGTGTATCAAGTCCGACAACAAAGTAGCGTCCACCTTTTCCACATCACCAACGAAACCGTAATCCACATCTTTCACCGGACGTTTCACCGAACGGATTACATTCATATCCGCTCCGGTCAGTCCCAATGCATTGACTCCATGAGCCTGTAGCCCGGCAACAATGCTCTTATTCACCAGACCGCCATATACCATCGTCACCACTTTCAGCGTCTCCGCGTCAGTAATACGGCGTCCATTCACCATTTTACTTTCTATCCCCAGTTGCGCGGCAATCTTTGTTGCCGAACGACCGCCACCGTGAACCAGCACTTTATGCCCGTCGATAGCAGCAAAGTCGTTTAACAACTGACGAAGGGTGGCGTCCTCTTCTACGATTTTGCCACCCACCTTAATAACTGTTAGTTTTTCTCTCATTTATTAATTTCTAATAAGTTCACCGAATGGAGAATCCGGTTCCGGCACCTTGCCGGTTATTCTAAATAAGTATATCCGTAAAGTCCCGAACGATAATTGGAAAGGAACTCTTTTCCTTCTTCCAGGGAAATCCTGCCTTCCTTCACTGATTTCGTAACCCAAGTTTCGAGCGTACGTACCAGTTTCTTCGGATTATACTGTACATAGTCCAGTACTTCCGCAACCGTTTCTCCGTCAATAATCTGTTCTATATTATATCCTTTCTCGTTCACAGAAACATGCACGGCATTCGTGTCACCAAACAAGTTGTGCATATCTCCCAAGATTTCCTGATAAGCCCCCACCAGGAAAACAGCCAAATAATAAGGTTCTGCTTTCTTCAAGCTATGCACAGGCAGGTAATGAGCTACATTGCGTGTAGAGATAAAGTTTGCAATCTTACCGTCCGAGTCGCACGTAATATCCTGCAAGGTAGCCGAGCGTTCCGGCTTTTCATCCAGCCGTTGAATAGGCATAATCGGGAAAATCTGGTCAATCGCCCAAGAGTCAGGAAGAGACTGGAACAGCGAGAAATTGCAGAAATACTTGTCCGCCAACAGTTTGGACAGTCCCCGGAATTCATCAGGCGCATGTTTCAATCCGCCGGCAATCTGATTAATCTCACGTGTGATAGACCAATACAGGCGTTCGATTTGCGCACGGGTTTTCAAGTCCACTATTCCATGGCTGAACAAATCCAATGCTTCTTCCCTAATCTGCTGAGCATCATGCCATGCTTCCAACATCTTGTTCTGATTCAGCGAATCCCAGATACCGTATAATTCCTGCACCAGTTCGTGCGCGTTGGGAGCTATTTCCTCCTCGTCATCCCATTCCGGCAAAGTAGCCGTTTCGAGCACTTCAAAGATAAGTACCGAATGGTGTGCTGTCAACGCACGTCCGCTTTCAGTAATAATATTCGGATGCGGGATACCGTTTTTGTCACTCACGTCCACCAAAGTAGAGATAGAGTCGTTCACGTACTCCTGGATAGAGTAATTCACGCTGCCCTCACTGTTTGACGAGCGGGTTCCGTCATAATCGACTCCCAGTCCGCCGCCAATATCCACAAATTCGACATTGAATCCCATCGAATGAAGCTGCACATAGAATTGTGACGCTTCACGCAAAGCAGTCTTGATACGGCGAATCTTAGTCACCTGACTACCGATATGGAAATGAATCAGTTTCAGACACTCCTTCATTCCTTTGCTTTCAAGAAAATCGAGTGCTTCGAGAAGCTCGCTGGAAGTCAGACCGAATTTGCTGGCGTCACCGCCCGATTCCTCCCATTTGCCACTACCGGAAGAAGCCAGTTTGATACGGATACCGATATTAGGCTGTACATTAAGCTGCTTCGCCATCTTGGCAATCAACTTCAACTCGTTCATTTTCTCCACGACGAGGAAGATACGCTTGCCCATCTTCTGAGCAAGCAACGCCAGTTCAATATAACTTTCGTCCTTATAACCGTTGCAGACAATCAATGAGTCGGAGTCCGTATTGACGGCAATCACCGCATGAAGTTCCGGTTTGGAACCGGCCTCCAGTCCGAGGTTGAACTTCTTTCCGTGGCTGATAATCTCTTCCACCACGGGGCGCATCTGATTGACCTTAATCGGATAGATAATAAAGTTTTGGGCCTTATAACCATATTCTTCCGCCGCCTGCTTGAAACAGGACGACATTTTTTCGATACGGTTGTCCAGAATATCCGGAAAACGCAATAGCATGGGAGATGCCACATCCCGCAGTTGCAACTCATCGACCAATTCTTTCAAGTCAACAGCCACTCCATTCTTACGCGGTGTAACAACAACATGACCTTTGTCATTAATACTAAAGTACGAGGTACCCCAACCTGTGATGTTGTAGAGCTCCTCAGAATCTTCAATACGCCACTTTCTCATTTTTCTGTAATTCGGTGTTTTTAGTAAATAATAGGACGGCAAAAATACAGATTAATCTACATGTTGCCAATTAATTGAACACAATTTCTTTCAATCGGTCTGTATATCCGCTATTTCCGTTACGGGCATCATATCTCTGTGCCAGTTCCATCGCCTGCTGATAGAAATAATCACGAAGCTCGGAAACGGCATAAACTCCGTCCGCACGATAAAGAGGAAATTCTTCCGGCAAAGAGAGCCGTACTTCCTGGCAGTCTGCATATTTCAAGGTTTCCACCATGTCACACGAAAAACGATACCTCTTCAGCGAATTGCTGCGCAAACTCCAGTCCGTGCAACGTTCTACATATTCCCAGCCCCTTTCCGGCTTCGTCATCATATTATAAGCGATAAACAATCCCATGTATGACAATAGATACTCATCCTTTTCTCTTCCCGCCAGTCCTTCTTCGGCACGCGCGCACATATCGGCGGCAATCTCTGGCTTGCCGGCTTTCTGTGCGTAGTAAGAAAGCTTCAGATAGGCACGCAAGTTTGCTTCATAGCAGGTCACCTGCTTGTTAATCAACGGCTGCGCCCGACTGTAAGCCTCATCAAACTGCCCCGTCTCCAGATAATAATCCAGCATAAAGTTCAACTCACAGGCTTCACACGACTGGTCGTCTATCTTCTCAGCCAACATCTTGTCGATATATTCTTTCGCCTTGTCATACTGCCGCATCCAGACACATTCTACCGACCAGCGATGGTAATAAGTCCGCAAAGAATACCCGTTCCGCAGAATACGGGTCTTATAATCTTCGCCCACCGCATTCACCTGTTCCATCGGAATATCCGGCACATCGAACGTGCAGGCCCATATCCACTTATACTTCCACAGCAAATCATCCTCTTCGATAATGTCCTTGTGATTCTCATAATCATCCAGAATTTTAGAGAATACAGCAATCTCTTCCGTATCCGCCGAAAGCAAATTCAGTTGATAAATAAGGTCGAGCCGCATCTCCGTAGCCCATTCCACATCTTCATTCTCGTCCGCAATGCGAATCGCTTCTTTTAGCAGGTTTGCTTTCTCCCGAGGGCGCAGACTGTCGTTTTGAGTCTGTAACAGCAGTTTTTGTATCTCAAGTGTGTATCTCATATTCTTTCAATTAATTCAGGAAGTTAATAAAATCATTCATTTTCGATGTCATCAGTTCGCTGAGCGAATGGTTGAAGAGTTCCATTTCCTCGCTGTTCACCGGATATTTCCCTTGAAGGAGCGACTGCACATACAATATATGCACCACGTGCTGAAACATCTTATTGTCACCTTGTATTTGTAGCAAAGTCTGCACCATCTCATTGTCGGCATTGAACGTCAACGTAGGCGGAATCTGCTTTGCGGCATTCACCGAACCCAGCACGGCAGCCAGCGGATTATTAGCACTCTTCGTTGTATTCTCCTTCTCCTCAGCTACAAATATCACCGGAATATCCACCGGCGTGAAATGCTTCAAACGGCAGACACAGCCAAAACGCTTCAACAGTTCATTCACCTTCGCCTCAAAAGCCTGAAACTCCATCCTGGATTCCACTTCTCCAAACTGTTCCAGCAGCCGCGAAGGAGAAATTTCATCCAGCGTCAGTTCCGGATTCAAGCGAACATATTTTCTCAACAACGTTTCATCAAACGTATAGGCTGCATTCACTACCAGCCACCCTTGCGCGCCGGCGATACGTCGCACTTGCCGGAAATCTTCCAGATTCCGGGTAAAGCATATCACATTGCCCGCCGAACGGATGCTGCCAAAGCTACGTATCCCCTTATTTGTCTCAAAAGGAAGATAATCCATAAACAAACGGAGCAACTCATTGTCTTCCGAAGCAATCGCCTTGATATGGAAGTGATGAACATCCATTATCTTATTGAACATGGTACGGTTATTCTGCACCAGTCCCCGCAAATAATCCTTGATAGCCGCTCCAATCTCCTTACGGGCGTCCTTCAGCAAATCATTGCTCACCAAAGACTCCCGCGAAGCGGTAGACAACAGTCCGTCCGCATTCACCAGGCAGCGGATAAAGAATGCCCACGGTGGCAACAGATTGCAATCGTCCTCGCTCAGCAGCATACGTTTCAGATATACCTTGTGCGAATTGCGCACGGAAAACTGCGTACGGAAAGGCAAGACGTAAAGCACTCCTTCCACCCGTCCGCTTTCGGTACGTATCCTGAAAGCATCAAGGGCAGACGACTGGAAAGCCTTCACCCCATAGTCGAGCAACTCCTTACGGGTCGCTTTCGGATCGAGCCAGACAGGCGAAGGTGTATTCACCAGTTCCTCTCCACCTTGATGATGCAGATAAATGGGATAAGGCAACACCTCTCCATAATTGACCAGTATCTTTTTGAACATCTCATATTCAAAAAGATGCATCCAGTCATTTTTAGGATGCAGCACGACTTGCGAACCGATTGGCTGCTCATCGTCAGACAAAGTCAGCTCGTACGTGCCGTCCACCTTTCCACACCAGCGGATAGCCTGTCCGCCCATTGCCGAACGGCTTTCCACCCTAATCTCATTGGTCACCACAAAACAAGATAACAGTCCGATACCGAACCTGCCTATAAAGTCATCCGCATCGGGCGTATCCCGTTTCGAGCTTTCTCCGATAATAGTGAGGAAGCGGTGCACTTCCTCTTCTTTCAACCCGATTCCATTATCGCGGAATATCACTGTTTTATCATCATTCAAGAAGACATCAATGCGCCCGGCATAGTTCTCGTCAATATTGCGCAGTGCCGTGATGGCATCTACGCAATTCTGTAATAATTCCCGGACAAAAGTATTCGGATTACTATAAATATGTTCCGACAACAGGGCAATCATCCCCTTCAGGTTGACCTGGAACAAATTATTTCCTTCTTTCTCCATGTTTCTTTTCTATTTTCTCCTTCTTCCGGTAATTTTAAGAGCTTTCTCGTTGCCGTTCTCGGCAGCCTTTTCGAACCACTCCATAGCAATCTCGTCATTTTCCTCAACGCCATTTCCCATCAGATAGGCGTTTCCAAGCTCAAACTGCGCTTTATCGTTATTCTTTTCGGCTGCTTTCATCAACCATTGTATCGCCGTTTCCGGGTCGGGCGTGCAACCCTCACCGTACATCAGCATCTTGCCGAGGTAATAAGTAGCACCGACATTCTCGTGCCCTGCCGCATCCGTAAACCAGCGGTATGCTTCAGCGTAATTCTCCTTCACACCTACCCCGTTATAATAGCAAAGCCCTGTACGATACATACTCGTCACATTTCCGCTATCCGCAGCCAGTGTGTAATATTTAAAGGCTTCCGTCTCGTTATCTTCCACTCCGATACCCATCTCGTAGCAGATACCCAGTCCTTCGCTGTACCATTCATATTCATCGGCCGCTTTCTTGAAATACGAGTAAGCCTTCTCCGACTCATTCAAGCTGTCATAATCATACAAGTAATACTCGCCCATACGTATCATAGCCATAGGAACCTCATTGGCAACCGCCTTTTCATACCATTCCACAGCTTTCTTGTTATCTTCCAGACAGGAGCCGTAACCGAAGAAGTTGTAATCTCCCATTTTGAACTGGGCATAGCCATAATTCTGCTCCGCCGCCTGCGTCATATACTCCACAGCCTTTTGCGGATTCTCTTCCACTCCGTTGCCGTTCTCATAAGCCAGTCCCAACTCAGTCAGGCAGCGGGATTCATTCTTTTCCGCACCTTTGGAGAACCATTCAAGTGCCTTGTCGAAATCCTCTTCCGTGCCGAGTCCATGCTTATAGCAACGTCCCAATGCGAAAATCGCCTCCGTATCACCTGCTTCGGCAGCTTTTACATACCACCCAAAAGCTTCTTCCAGTCGCGCTTCACCGAGGACACCTTTTTCCAAATAAAGCCCTACACGGAACATCGCATAAGGATACTCCTCACCGGCAGCCTTGCTACAGAGTTCAAAAGCCTTTTCATAACTCTTCTCTACCCCGTCACCGTTCTCATACAAGAACGACAATTCTATCAAAGCAAAGCAGGAACCCAACTCAGCCGCTTTTTCATAATATTCTCTCGATTTCACGGCATCCGTCACACCGCTATACCCGTTTGCCAGATAAAGCGCCGCACGGCAGTACCCATCGGCATTCTCCATCGAAGCCGCTTTCTCATAACACTCCATCGCCTTGACATAATCCGGTTTTTCGGATAAGAAACCGCGTTCATACATCCATCCTAAACGGTAAGCTGCATTTCCCGAACCCAGTTCGACCGCTTTCTCCAGCAACTCTTTCGCACGGTTCATGTCTTCTTCCACCAGGTCACCGTTGAAGTAAACAGTTGCCAATCCTTCGATACCTGCGACATAATCACCTTCCACACAACGGTCGAGACACATCAATCCGCGCTCCACATTCTTATAGTCATCACAGTATAAGTAAATCAACGCCAACTCATACGCACTATACAGTTCGCAATAGAGCATCCCCTTTTCCAACCATTCAATCGCCTTAGGCATATCCAGCCACTCTTCTTCCTGGTAATTATATCCCAGGAAATTAGCAGCCGACCATACACCGGCATGCCAAGCTTTTTCCCAAAGTTCAAAGCCCAGTTCTTTCGGTTTGCCCAATTCCGAATAACGGAAATAAAGCGTAGCCAGATTTTTAAGAGTATATAGATTCGGAACTATCTCCAAAGATTTCTCATAATAAGCGGCTTCTTCTGCCACACCGCCTTCTTCCCGGTCGAGCGCGTCTCCCAGCGCAGCATAAGTATGGGCACGCAAACGATGTCCTTCAGGCAGTTCTTCCAACAACTCCTTACGTATCTGCAAGGCTTTCTCCTTATTTCCTGTGAATTCCTCAGCAAACGCACGATAATGCTTTCCCCATAGCAAAGCTTCGGGCGAAGATAGAGCCGCAAAACGACGTTCACCTTCTTCCTTATCCTGTTCACAATAAAATCCCATGAATTTCCAATAGGCAACGGTTGCTTCCGCTTCCGCCCACCCCATATCGGCAGCTTTCTCGTAGTAAGGGAATAAAAAACTCATATCGCGCTTTCCATAACGGGCTTCGGAGTATTGGGCACCTTTCTGCGCCCATCCCGCACCGCTGAACACAGCCACACGGTCGCATACCTGCATCACCTTCTCCCACCAGAACTCGTATTCCTCTTCATTGAGGTCGACCTCAGCATTACAGTCGAACGCACAGAATATCAGCTCGAAAAAATCTTCCGTCAGTTTTTCGTCTTCGCGGGTGTCCAAAGCATATTCGCACACAGCCAATGCTTCCCACCAGTTTTCAGCATTTAGTAATGAAGTCGTCGTGTATTGCGGAAACCATGCCGCAGCAGGTTTTCCCGAAGTCTTAATCTTGGCAGATAATCTCTCAAAATTCTCTTTTAATGTTTTCATGATATAGTCTTACCTTGTTTTTATATTAATAGTGAATAAAAAATCTCGTAACGAGCGGCAAGGTACAAATATTGACCGAATGAACAAACAAGAGAACCCTAAAATATTCCCTGACAACAAAATCTATTTTATAATCCGAGAAGTTGCTGCAAACGTCGGACGGAAGCATCTATCTGCCAACGGTCTTCCAACTGGTCTGCATTAAAGATATATTGCGCCTGAGTATAGAAAGGAGCGCGTTTCTCCAATGCCTGCACAATGAACGCTTTCAGTTCGTCATCCTCTTTTCCCTGAAGAATAGGACGTTGTTGTTTGGCTACACGCAAGCGTCTGAACAACACATCAGGATGCACATCGAGGAAAACCGTCTTTCCCATCCGGTTCATAAATTCCATGTTATCAAAAAAACAAGGCGCTCCACCTCCCGTAGAAATTACCACATTCTCAAACTCGGCTACTTCATGGAGCATGTTCTTCTCCAGTTCCCTGAATCCAGTCTCGCCTCGTTCGGTGAATAATTCTCCAACGGTCTTGTGAAAACGCTCTTCTATATACCAGTCCAAATCAATGAACGGCACATTCATCTTGCGGGCAAAAGCCTTGCCCAACGTCGTTTTTCCGGCACCCATATAGCCGGTAAGGAAAATACGAACCATAAATGACTAATTTTGCTCACAAAATTAGTCATTTAATTCATTATTTGAAAACTTTCACCCGTTCTTCCAACGGCTGGAATTCTTTTTCTCCCGGTTTAGCGACAGGAACCCCGAACGGCATTTCGGCAATCAGATGCCAGTGTTCCGGCAAATTCCATGCACGGCGCACTTCCTCGTCAATCAGCGGATTATAATGTTGCAGCGACGCTCCGAAACCTACGTCTTCGAGCATTACCCATATAGCAAACTGATGCATTGCCGAAGTCTGCAACGACCAACCCGGGAAATTCGCCTGATAAGACGGGAAAGCTTCCTGAAGTCCCTTGACCACCTTCTGGTCTTCAAAGAACAATACTGTTCCATACCCGCAAGCGAATGAATTATCTATTTTCTCTTCTGTCTTTACGAAAGCCTCAGCCGGCATGATTTTCTCCAATGCATCCTTCACAATCTGCCACAATTTCTTGTGAGATTTGCCCAACAGCAATACTACGCGTGTAGACTGCGAATTGAATGCCGACGGCACGTAGCGCACTGTCATATTGATGATACACTCTATCTCCTGGTCCGGTATAGGCGACTGATTAGTAATCGAATAGTAAGTCCGACGTTGTTTCAAAGCCTCGCTAAAAGTTTTCTCCATAATAGTTCCTTTCATTATTTTATATTCTTAAACTCTCTTTTTTTTATAACAAGTAGTTCTCCTAACTTGTTCAGTTAGAGAATATATTTGTACCTTCGCACCGTCAATTCATTGACTTTACAAATTCATCGTCAAAAAAATGGCTAAACAAAAGTTCTACGTAGTATGGGAAGGCGTCACGCCCGGGATTTACACCTCCTGGACGGATTGCCAGCTTCAAATCAAAGGATACGAAGCCGCCAAATACAAATCATTCGATACCTGTGAGGAAGCCGAACGGGCACTCACCATGTCTCCCTACGCCTATATCGGCAAAAATGCGAAAGCCAAATCAAGCGGAGCAAAAATACCTTCGGATACATTACCGACCTGTGTGATTGATAACAGCCTGGCAGTTGACGCCGCTTGCAGCGGCAATCCCGGACCGATGGAATATCGCGGAGTACACGTTGCCAGCCGGCAGCAAATCTTCCACTTCGGACCGATGAAAGGAACGAACAATATAGGTGAGTTCCTCGCCATCGTGCACGGACTGGCACTATTGAAACAAAAAGGATTCGACATGCCTATTTACAGTGACAGTGTCAATGCCATCAGTTGGGTACGCCAGAAAAAATGCAAGACCAAACTTCCCCGTACCGAAGAGACGGAGCAACTGTTTCTCTTGATAGAACGGGCGGAGAAATGGCTGAGGGAGAACACCTACACCACCCGTATCCTAAAGTGGGAAACGAAAGAATGGGGAGAGATTCCGGCGGATTTTGGCAGAAAATAAGAAAATCAAACCAAATTCACTCAAATATATTCCTATCTTTGAGCACTGAAAGTTTTTATATCTAACACATATTATAAACATATGAAAAATAAGCAATTTATCCTTCTGGCCATTGTTTGTGTCATCACTCTTCTTCCCTTTTTAGGACTAACCGATTTCCATACAAAAGGAGAACCACGCGAAGCCATCGTTTCGTATTCAATGCTCGAAAGTGGCAATTGGATTCTGCCTGTCAATAATGGTGGAGATATTGCCTATAAGCCACCATTCTTCCATTGGTGTATTGCCGCCATTTCTTCTATTACAGGCAAAGTGAGCGAATATACTTCCCGTATGCCGTCCGCCCTGGCCCTGATAGCCATGGTCTTGGGAGGATTCTTATTCTATGCCAAACGTAGGGGAGCCGGTATCGCCCTGCTTATGGGACTCATCACTCTCAGCAACTTCGAAGTACATCGTGCCGGAATGAACTGCCGTGTAGACATGGTACTGACTGCCTTCATAGTCCTTGCATTATACCAGCTTTACCGATGGTGCGAAAAAGGTCAAAGAGGTTTTCCATGGATAGCCACCTTATTGATGGGCTGCGCCACACTTACCAAAGGCCCGGTCGGAATCCTTCTTCCCTGTCTGGTGACCGGAGTCTACTTGCTTCTGCGAGGAACCCGTTTCTTCAAAGCCTTCTTCTCTATGACATTGGTCGCCATCACCTCATGCATCCTGCCCGCCATCTGGTACATTGCCGCCTACCAACAGGGAGGAGACAACTTCATCGCGCTGGTTATGGAAGAAAACTTCGGGCGTTTCATGGGAAAAATGAGTTATGAATCCCACGAGAATCCGGCTTACTATAACATTATCACTGTCGTATCAGGCTATGCACCCTATACGTTATTGGTTTTGCTTTCCCTCTTTACACTGACTTACAGCAAAATAACAGCTAAACCTCGCGAATGGTGGAACAAATTCACGACCTATATTCGTGAAATGGACAACACACGCCTTTTCTCCTTATTAAGCATCGTGCTTATCTTCGTATTCTACTGCATCCCGAAGAGTAAACGCAGCGTCTATCTATTGCCCATCTATCCGTTTATAGCCTATTTTCTGGCAGAATATATCATGTACTTGGCGAGCAGGCATTCAAAAGCTATCAAAGTATATGGTAGTTTCCTGTCTGTCACCGGAATTCTTCTTTTGGCTACATTCATTGCCATCCGCCTGGGATTAGTACCTGATACTATCTTCCACGGCAAACATGCCGCTGAAAACATCGCTTTCTTAAATGCCCTGAAGAATATATCCCTCAATGCCGCCCATATCCTCGTGATATGCCTACCTTTACTCGGGGCCATCTACTTTTTCCATGCGGTCAGGAAGAAAGCACCGGACATGAAACTGGTATATGCCACGCTTTTCGTAACATTCTCGATCTTCATGTCTTTAGATGGCGTTTATCAGCCTGCCATACTGAACACCAAGTCGGACAAAGGAATGGCTACAGAAATTCAAAAAATAGCTTCCGGCAGTAAGATATATTCTTATATAGCCGTAGATATGCTACGTTTTTATACCATCAATTTCTATCATAACGACCAAATAAGACTGTTCGAGAAAGATATGCCGTCAGAGGGGTACTTGCTAGTAGGAAAACACGATTTCGAGTGTTTCAAGCCTAGATATGAGTCACAATATTCCTTTGAAGAAGTATATCAGAGTCCGAAAAGAGGATGCGATATTCGCGATATAATCTATCTATACCGTTTCAAAGAGAAAAAATAGAATCAGGAAAGAAGAATATCAGAAAGAAGTAAACCCTTACAGGTTTACTTCTTTTTCTATCAAATAACGCGGACGTCGTTTTACTTCCTTATATATTTTACCGATATACTCACCGATAATACCGACAGCCGTCAGAATAGCCCCACCAATAAACCACACGGAGATAAGCAACGAAGTCCATCCCCGGATAACATCTCCGCTGATAAACTCTACCAAAGCATAAATGATGGCAAAGAAAGAAACCAGCATAAAAATAAGCCCCGAAGTTGTGATCAGACGCAATGGTTTGACAGAGAAAGAAGTGATACCGTCCAACGCAAAATTCAGCATCTTCGTGAACGGATATTTGGATTCACCGGCAAAACGCTCTTTACGGTCATAGTAGACATACGCAGTAGTATAACCCAACAAGCACACCATCCCTCGAAGGAAAAGGTTACGTTCCGGGAAAGAAACCAATGCTTTCAAAGCCCGTTTGCTCATCAGACGGAAATCTGCATGATTATAAACGATTTCACCGCCCATTGTGCTCATCAGCTTATAAAACAACTGCGCCGTATGTTTCTTGAAAAATGTATCCGTCTTACGTTCCCGCCTTACACCAAACACCACATCGATCCCTTGTGAGAAATAATCCACCATCTCCACAATTGCGTTCACGTCATCCTGCAAATCGGCATCAATCGACACGGCAACATCATAATCACTGCCTGCCACAAGTTCCAGTCCGGCCCACAGCGCTTGCTGATGACCGACATTATGTGCAAGTTTCAGACCTGCCACATATACATTCGATTCGGATAATTGCTCTATCAATGCCCAGGTGAGGTCTTTGCTTCCGTCATCTACATACAATATCTTTCCTTCAGCTATCTTCCCCTCCTTCTCCATCCGGGTCAGGACATCAGATAATTGACGAGTCGCCTCTTTCAACACTTCTTCCTCGTTATAACAAGGAACCACAATAACAAGTCTCACGCCATTCATAGCTTATTATGTTTAAATACAAACCGAACCAACAGAAAATTCACAGGGATCACTATCGCAAATACCGGAATAGGAGCCCATACCTTAGAAATACCCAAATATAAGAAAATATTCAGTAGAGTCATATGCAACAAGAAATTTATCAGATGTGCTCCGCCCATTCCTGCCAGTTTCTTCCACGAAGGTGTTGTTCCGAAAGTAAAATACGAAGTCAGATAAAAGTTCACGATAAAACTAATTATATATCCAACTGCATAAGCTATATTCACATTGGTAATCGCCTTCAGGAAATAATAAATTCCGTAATGCAGTACTGTAGCTATCACGCCAACCACTCCAAAACGCATAATTTCCTTAACCAATGGTTTTGTATTCATAAAACTTCTATTTTTTGACAGGAATTTTATCCAATGTCTTATGTTCTTTTACCAGATATTCCGCACTTTGCAACATGGAAAAACAGTAGTCTTTCAAATCTTGAAAAGAATCTCCATTATCAGCCGCATGAAGCTTACCATCCTTTAGTGTATATCTGAATTCCTGCTGACTATCCGGTGAATAAATATACATATTTGCTGAATCTCTTGCTCCTATCAAATTATCAGCCGTAAAGAACATACAAGGACGTTCTTCTTCCAACAAATTAACACCAAAATTATTTTGCAGGTAACTTATATTCAATAGTCCCAATAATGTAGGAGATACATCTACTTGACCGCAGAACCCATCATACCCCCCTGCCTTGATACCTTTCCCGTAGATCATCAAAGGAACATGATTATAAGACTGTGGCATTTCACATTCAGGAGTTCCCACCATTTTCCCATGATCGCCCAAAAATACAAAAATCGTATTATCGAACCATGACTGCTTCTTCGCAGCCTGCATAAACTGCCTGATAGACCAATCTGCATATTCTACAATCTGTTCTTCCAACACATCACTATGTGGTTGGAAATATGGAGGAATCACATAAGGAGGATGATTACTGATAGACAACAACACACTAAAGAATGGACTGCCATCCTTAGCTTTTTCATTCAAAACAGGAAGCGCATACTGATACATAAAGTCATCCTGTACGCCAAAGCTATTCACGACTTTCTCTGAAGGATAATTCTCCTGGGCATAAATCTCATCAAACCCATTCGTACGAAGAAAAGCGTTCATGTTGTCATACTGCGACTCATGAGTCATAAAGAACAAGTTACAATACCCATTCTCCCGCAACACAGTAGGCAATCCCGAATAAACAGGAATAACCGATCCCTTCATCGCATTCCGTTTCATAATAGCTGGGAAAGAATAAAGAGTGGAATAAATGCCATGATTAGTATGAATGCCAGATGAATAAAAATGCCTGAAACTCAAAGACTGCTGATAAAGGCTGTCCAAATAAGGAGTCAACTTCTTATCCGAACCGAAAGTCCCCATTAGATTGGCCGACATAGACTCCATAAAAACTAAAACCACATTTTTACGGTTAGGAACACCTTCACATTCTATTTTATGTGCTATTGGAGACAGTCCGGCAATTCCTTTCCTCTTCAAATATTTTTGCACTTTTGATAAAGCATCCTTCTCGGACATCAGATGTAAGGTCCGGTTTTCTTTCCGGTTATCATCCAATGTGCTTGTCAACAGATTAAAAACGGGATTGACACCCAACTGATTCAGAAACGGGTCTTCACAATAATATGCCTGACTTACTTTTATTGGATTGTATCCCATGCGTCCACGAATACCGAACATGCAAAGACCGACGCAAATCGCACCTGCCACTAGTACAACTATCCGACTTGAGTAATTTATCCGTGATACAGCCTTCCCTGCCTGGCAATAGAAATAAGATGCAAGAAAAGAAGCTCCCCATCCAAATACTACAATAAACAAAAGACCAAGAAATATAGGAAAATAGTAAGAAGACTCACCAAATACCATTCCTGCCGTCGTACCACCATAACTGAACCAATTATAGATAGAAGAGTTAATTGTCTTGAAGAAGTACTCAAAATATGGTATATTGGCAGCAGCGATAATAAAAGATACCGAATAAAAACAAATAAAAAAAACCGTGAGTACCTTGAATAACCATTTAGCAGTATAGTTACAGAGAGCAGCTATCCATAATATCACTAAAGGCAACAGCAAAATATAACAGGCTACCACATTGTCAAACCAAAGTCCACGAAGGAAAGCAACGGACTGTAAAACAATATCATTTTTTATTTCTGCCGGGAATTGATAATCAATGGAACAGAATAACGTAAATCGAAAAACAAAAAAGATAAAGAGAGCTACTACATGTATTGACAGCAGATATAAAATATAGTATCCAAAACGTTTTATAGAGATTTCTTTCATATTAAACTCAACTAAAAAAGCCCTCATTATAATTGCTGCATATCATGCAAACGTTTGTAATAGCCGTTCAGTTCTATCAATTCCTCATGCTTACCGCGCTCTACAATCTCTCCTTCATATAGTACACAGATTTCGTCTGCATTTTTAATAGTAGAAAGGCGATGAGCAATAGCAATTGTCGTACGTGTTTTCATCAAGCGCTCCAGCGCTTCCTGCACCAAACGTTCCGATTCTGTATCCAAAGCCGAAGTGGCCTCATCAAGAATCAGGATCGGCGGATTCTTCAAAATAGCGCGGGCAATACTGATACGTTGGCGTTGACCACCGGACAGTTTACCACCGCGGTCACCGATATTCATATTATATCCTTCAGGCTTTTCCATAATAAAATCATGTGCATTAGCTATTTTAGCAGCTTCTACAACTTGCTCCATTGTTGCGTTCTCCACACCAAAAGCAATATTATTGAAGAAAGTATCATTAAACAGGATAGCCTCCTGATTTACATTACCAATTAAACTACGTAAATCAGCAATACGCACATCGCGGATACTCATCCCATCAATTGTAATATCTCCCTCCTGCACATCGTGATAACGCGGCAACAAGTCCACCAATGTTGATTTGCCGGAGCCCGACTGTCCTACCAAGGCAATGGTCTGTCCCTTAGGAACTGTCAGATTTACATGTTTCAAAACCTCCCGCTTACCATCATAGCTAAAAGTAATATCTTTAAATTCAATTCTGTCATTGAGCCCTTTTAATGGTTTCGGGTTCGGAATTTCTTTAATCTTATTCTCAGCTTTTAATATCTTATCTACACGTTCCATTGATGCCAACCCTTTCGGAATACTATACCCAGCCTTGGAAAAGTCTTTCAATGGATTGATTATGCTGTACAAAATAACCATATAAAAAATAAAAGTCGAAGCATCAATAGAAGAACTCTCACCTAAAATTAATGCACCTCCAAACCATAGTACAATCACAATCAACAATGTTCCTAAAAACTCACTCATCGGATGCGCCAAAGATTGCCGTATGGCAACTTTGTTGGTCGCATCACGCAATTCATTGCTACATTTTACAAAACGTGCAATCATCTTATTCTCGGCTATGAATGCTTTTATAATACGTAAACCTCCTAAAGTTTCCTCTAATTGAGACATCGTATCACTCCATCTCTCCTGTGCTTCAAGCGAATCTCTTTTCAAACGTTTACCAACTTTTCCCATCAGCCATCCCATACCCGGTAATACAAGTATAGTAAACAGAGTCAATTGCCAGCTAGTCACCAATAAAGTGGTAAAATAAAAAAGAATTAATATCGGATTCTTCAACAGCATATCCAAAGAACTAGTAACAGAATTCTCCACCTCACTCACATCACCACTCATACGGGCTATTATATCTCCTTTTCGTTCCTCTGAAAAAAAGCCTAATGGCAGATGCATAACCTTTGTATATACTTGTATTCGAATATCACGCACCACTCCTGTACGTAAGGGAATCATTATAGCCGAAGAAGCAAAATAACACGAAGTTTTCATCAATGTCATAAATGCAAGGAATAATCCCAAAAATAACAAAGCCATTGACGCTCCATAGGACTGTATGAGCTGCGAAACATAATAATAGAAATTATTTACCACAACATCCTTTACATCTGCACTTCCCCATTCCATAAAGGCATAAACGTTTTCACCCGTTCCTGTCTTGAATAAAATATTCAATATCGGAATTAATAAAGTAAATGAAAAAATATTGAATACGGCAGACAATATATTGAGGACTACGGCCCATCCTATATACTTTTTGTAAGGCGACACAAAACGTCGCATCAGTTGTAGGAATTCTTTCATTATTTATGATAAAATGAGTTAAGATCGCAAAGATACAATAAAACTGATTAACTGATAGCAGTTTCACTTAATTATTAACGCGATTTATCGGAAAGAATCTCTGCCTTTGTCTGAGATACAGCCACCACATGATAATACACCCCATGCGTCTTCCTGTATGACTTCACGCCCAATCTTTGCAGGATACGCCCGAAGTAATTAACCTGTCCCGGGGAGAATTTCATCTTACTGGCCTTTTGTATCCGCTGCAACAGATCCGCTGCAAGCATCCATTCTCCTTCCTCTTCATCTTCCGCAACCCGGTAATACACAAGAAACAACTGCTCTATGGCGGGTGACTGCTCAAACTCCTGATTGGCTTCCGTCAGGATGGCTTCTTCCTTTTCATCAAACCAATACCGTTCATTGTGATACAATGCCGCCATCGCCTGCGCATAAAGCTGTTCATAGTCAATGGGACGGACAACATCAATTACTCCCGTAACCTCAACACCAATGTACCGACGGCTGCCGGAAGTATCCGTCAGCAAATCTTTATGATTACTTGTTCCAATGAAAGAAGCATAGCGGCGAAGCTCCTCTACTGCCGAAGCATTCGGACGACGCGTGTTAACGACCGGCTTTTGCAGGATATGTTTAACGAAAGACTGCTGATTGATGCCAATCTGGTCAAACTCATCCATATTAATCAGCAGAAAACGGTTCAGATACAGCTCTGCATCCCGCTTCCGGCTGAAGTCGATACTATCCGTATAATATGCCTGCAAACACGGTGGAAGAATCAGGCGGCAGAATGTCGATTTCCTGTAAGCCTGCGGACCAACCAATATAGGGGAAGTGCTGTTCGCATGATTTTTACTAAGCCCGCGCCAATGCGCCACCATACCAAGGAACCAACGACGGAATAACTGCTCCCAATGGGGATTGTCACAGGGAACCCGCTTAGCCAGGTCACCGATATAATCCTTACCGTTCCAACGGGGAAGCTCATAAAGAAACTCCTCAACAGGCTGATAAACCGGTACACGGTCAGAATTCAGATAACGCACCACATCCTTGTCCCACAGTTTAATCCCCTCATACTGCGCGTTCATGGTAATGCTCGACATCAACCGCCTGTCTACCGGACGAAAATAGAAATCGAAACTGTTCCGCTGCCGGCATTCCACCTGCGAAGTCAACTGGTTGAAGCGAAACTCATAACGCCGCTTCATAAACTCATCCATCTGCATCACGAACAACTGCTCCGGCAACAAGCTGCTCTTACCCGCAAATCCCTTGCAGGTGCGATACACATTCTGCACCGTCTCGCGAATCTGGAAATCATCTTCCGGCAAGCGATAATGGGCACGCGTCCACCGCACCGTATCCTCTTCGGGAATACCGGCACGAAAACAATGCCCGGCCAGACAAACCAACAAAGAATGTATATCATTTCCCGGAAAATACTCATCCTGCTCATCCAACGCACGTGCAAAAGCAGCCTCAAAAAGCACGGAAAGCGCATGATGGCTCTCATATCCCGGCGCAAGCCGTTGCAAAGGCGAAGCCTCCGTCCACACCTGTTCGCGGTAAGTCGTTTCTGTCGGCATAGCCATCGGCTGTTTCATATAAACAGGCATTGCTTCAGGATTGAAATACAAGTCCGGATCATAGGTCAAACGGCAATATTGTTCCAATGAAGGTTCTTTCAACTCAATGTCGAAAGGAAGCTGAGGTTGATAAAACTTCACGGCAAGCCGATAAGCATGCGCATGAAAAAGCTCCGCTTGTTCGCGGCCAACCGGCAGAAGGTCATCGGAATAAGTGAACCGCACCCATATCTTCACCGACTTTCCGGAAGAACCGGTAAAGGCAAGGTAAGTCTGTGGCAACTCCTTCACACGCTCTTTCACCGCATCCGCTTCCATAAGCCCGGACAGATTATTCACCTGGAGCATCACAATCCCGTTGTACTCATCCATCGTCATTATCCCGTTTTTGCGGACAAAGGCGGCTGCAGGAAGCAGCTTCGGCACTTTCTGTACATAGTCATTCTTGTCACCCGGAAGTATATAAGGCAGGACTTCCCTCATTCCTGAAACGAGTTGCGCTTTAGTTTCCACTTTCATCTGCTCTACGAGCTGTTCGATTTTTAACGTCCGCAGAGTATTCACTTTGCCGTTGTCTCTAATTTGTGTTATTCTCATTATTTATTTTAGTTTGTCCTGCATGTTTTTGTGTAGGGCGGTTATTATGGCACGAATATACTGTAATTATTCCATACAAACAAATTTCAAAAGTACTTATTCCATCTTCGCTACAGGAGAAGATTTTTTGTTTTCATTTCTCATATTCTCATTGATTTCAGATAAAGTATAGTCAATCAAACAGATAGATTATGAGAAATACTTTTCAGAAGTGGTATTTCTCATAATGCGCCCTATAGCGGAGCTCCAAAATCATTCATTTCTCATTGTTTTTCAAAGCATTTCTCATAGTCGGACATCTTTCCTTTCTCATTCGTCAGTTAACCCCATCTTCTATAAAACCGAGCTATCATTTACATGAAAACAATTAAGCATTTACTTGTTTTCCACCTGATATTGTCGTATCTTTGAAGGAACATCCCAACCGTTCCACTACAGTACACAGAGCCGTCCACTATAGTAATAAGTTATGTCTACTAGAGTGCAAGGCTCCATCCACTGGAGTGGAACGATAGAGATGACGGTAAGAAAATAAAATAATGAAGGCAAGATAAAATGCCAACATCAGTAACATAACATATAAACCACCATTAAATTAAAACAGCAATGGCAATACAATTCGAGTTTTACAAGAATCCCCAACCGGAAAAAGAAGGGGAAGAACCAAGTTACCACCCCAGAGTGGTTAATTTCCAACATGTCACTACCCAAAGACTGGCAAGAGAAATCCACATGGCAACTACTTTCGGAAAAGCGGAAGTAGAAGCAATGCTAATGGAACTGAGCAGATGCATGAGCAACCATCTGCGCGAAGGAGAAAGAGTACACTTGGATGGAATCGGCTATTTTCAAATCACGCTGCAAGCTACCGAACCCATACACTCGCTTACCACCCGCGCGGACAAAGTAAAACTGAAATCCATCAGCTTCCAAGCTGACAGAGATTTGAAAAGTTCATGCATGGCTACACACCTGCGACGTTCGAAATACAAACCGCACTCCGCCTCGCTCACAGAAGAAGAAATTGACTGGAAACTCACGGAATATTTTGCAACGCATCCTGTACTGACCCGTAGCAATATGCAGTCACTTTGCTGCTTTACCCAGAGCATGGCCAGCAGACAAATACGCAGATTGAAAGCGGTAGGCAAGTTACAAAATATCGGGAAACCTACACAGCCTATTTATGTAGCGGGGCCAGGACACTATGAGAAATAACTCCGGCGAATATGAGAAATAAACTGTTGAATTCCGTTTATAAGCTACAACATTCTTCAATGATAGTAATATGATATATAAATTCAGAGAGAAGTCGGCAAAAGAATACCCTTATCCAACTTCTCCCTTGAAATAGTTACCGTCTTTTAAACACACTTCTACGAAACGATTTTAAAGCCGGCAATAAACCACTTCTTTGTAATACTTCCAGAAAACGTCCCTTTATCTTCAAATACTTGTAATAAGGAACATTTCCGAAATATTCATTCAAAACGTTTCTTGCAGTTGACATATCAAAAGAAACTTCCTTCTCCAAATAAAGATATTGAATAATCCGGCTACCTACAAAATGCGACAGAACACGACGTTTATCATATTCAATAGTTTTTTCTGAGATAAGCCCCCTCTCCATATATATTTTATAAATACCGTAATAGTTCACAACATGAGGAATAAAAAAAGCATAGGACATCTTTTTATTAGGCACAACCAAAGTTTCATAACAGTGATAGTTCACAACAAGTGACCTCCGCAATGAAACCTCATGCAATGTCCAATCCATTTGCGCCAATTGGGTCTTCCATAATTCATCATCATCCCGAAGCTCTTCAAAGTTCTTCTTCCAGACACCAAAATTCGTAATCCAAGTAATTTTATTATTAATTATACGTACAAATGAATCCACATTTTCGATTTGGACTTCTTTTGATCTGCGATAAGGCTTCCGGAGATTCGAATAAAAAAACAAATTAACATCTTCACCTTCACATTTCCGTATGTAATCCTTCATCATTCCTAATCCGCCTGCCCTGAATAATATATAATCATTCAATAACTTCAGATAGCGCCCCTTTCCTCTAGAAAGAGCTAAATAAAAATTCCGGTCTTGAACATTTTCCGAGTTACGATAATATTTAATATTAGGATACTCTGAAGCCATTCTGCGTATTTGCGCTTCTGTATCATCAGTAGAACAATTATCAGAAATTACAATCTCCACTTCCTCATCAAAATCCGGATCATGTACAACCCGTTCCAGCATCACAGTCAAAGTTCCCACCCTGTTATAAGTAGGAATACAAAGAGAAAGTAGTATCGTATTATTACTCATAAGTAGCCTGCCTGATTAAATATGACAATATACACATTTCTCCTGAAGTTCATCAGGCATGAAAGGAGCCATTTTCTCCAAAGGAGCAGAAGACATTTTCCCATTCTTATCCATAAAAGAAGCGGACTTTGGATAAAGGGTTTGAAGCGGGTGCATCTTTATTTCGCAAATATACGCTCCTTCATACCGAAGAACAGTAGCTATTGAACTTTTCAAAGAATCTCCTTCCTGATTTAACCTGAGAAAAGGAATACCATAAGCATTTGCTATCTTTTCCATATCGGGGCAAACCACTCCACTACTAGGATCGCTCCCCATATAATGCCCTTGAAAGAAAGACTGCTGAGTCGTCTTAATAGCCAAATACCCTTGGTTCTCCAATATAAATACTTTCAGCGGAATATGATAAGTCAACAGCGTCTGGAGCTCCTGAATATTCATTTGAACACTTCCATCTCCCGTTACAAGAATTGTACGACCTTTGTCATTAGCAATTGCCGCACCAATAGCGGCAGGCAAGTCATACCCCATAGCCGCACAACCTTGGTTTGCAAATACACGTACTCCTCTATTTACTTTCATAGCCTGATAGGTCGAAGTATAGGCTGTACCATTTCCTGTCACCACTACATCCCCCTCATGCAACTGCTTAAACAATTCATCAGCAAAAACATATGAACTTATATATTCCGGTACTGAAGGATTATCATCAAACAAAGTCGGCAGTTCTTTTTCAATCGCACGTCCCCAATTTCTCCAATGTTCAAAAGACGGAAGGCATGTTCCTGACAATTTAGCCTGAAAGAGATCCAGAAAATCTCGTAAATCAGCATGAATTGGTAAATCAATAGAAAGAGTCGGTTTCTTCAATTCATTTTCGTCAATATCAACCATCACTTTGTAAGCTTTGGGAGCCAATAAGTCATATGCATAACTTATCTGCCTAATACTCAAACGAGTACCCAACACAATCAACAAGTCCGAATTCTGTACCATTATATTACCAATACGATCTCCACATATTCCAGGTTTTCCGAAACATAAAAGATGGTCATGCCAAATAATATCCGAACCGCTAATAGCAGTCACGACAGGTACATTCAGTTTCTCTACGATCGACAAAAACTGATCGACCCTTCCAGCTAGGCGCACTCCATTGCCAACATAAACAACCGGACTTTTCGCTGCCTGAATCTTTTGAAGCAGCAATTCTACACATTCTTCTTTTAACAAAGGAGCTTCTTTTTCTATCTCTTCCGATGAAAATTCACGCAGTTTTTCTTCGTCAATAATAGCCCCCTGAACATCCAATGGCACATCTAGCCACACCGGACCCGGACGACCATTCAAAGCTAAAAAAACAGCTTTATCAAGATAGTACTTTATATCCAAAGGGTCTGTCACCATCACTGCCATTTTAGTGATAGGCTTTACTATATCGACTATATCAACTTCCTGATCACCTAATTGCCGAAGATTTAATTCAGGACATGCACAGATTGTAGTACTTTGCTTCACTTGCCCCGATATATATAATGCCGGGATTGAATCACACCACTGCCCTAGAACTCCTGTCAAGGCATTCGTTCCACCAGGTCCCGTAGTTACATTAGTAACGCAAAGCTTCCCACTTGAACGATAATAGCCTTCCGCTGCAATTGCCGCTGCCTGTTCGTGGTGGTTACAAACATACTTAATATGTTTATTACGTCCAATTGCATCATTAAGATGCATCGCACCTCCACCTGTCACTAAAAAGACTTGTTCTACACCATACTGAGCATACAAGTACTCAAAAATAAAGTCGCTTACTTTTACCACAGCCTATTTTTTTAGTTATTAAAAGTTTACTCTTTCGCGTTCTATCACTAAAGGACGTTTTCTTACTTGTGTATAAATAGCACCAATATATTCTCCAATAATGCCTATAAACAACAACTGCACAGAAGAAAAAAAGAAAAGTCCAATTACCAGTGGAGCCATCCCCACACTAAAGCTATCCCAATAAACCAATTTATATACCAAATAGACTAACCCTACCAATAAACTAATGAAAGCTACAATAAATCCAATAAAACTAGCCATGCGGAGAGGAAGTTTTGAGTGATTCACAAACCCCAACATTGCCATATCATAAAGGGTATAAAAGTTATTCTTGGTTTTACCGCTTTGACGAACCGGTTGAGTATATGTAACAATACAGTAATCAGCCCCTAATTCTGCGACCATTCCTCTAAAATAAGGGTATGGGTCTTCAATACTCCGAAGAGTATTTAAAAAGGACTGAGCATATAAACCAAAACCTGTAAAGTTACTAATATGTTCTGTAGAAGAAGACTTTGCCATTAGCTGATAATACATCTTCCTCAGCGCAAACATAATCGGATTTTCTTTACTTTTACTTTTTACTCCTAATACGATTTGGTGTCCTTCCTCCCACCTTTTAATAAAATCAGGAATTAACGAAGGGGGATCTTGCAAATCCGCAACCATCAATATCGCAGCATCACCAGTTGCCTGCAACAACCCATAATAAGGAGAACGTATATGTCCAAAATTCTTAATATTCAATATTAATTTAACATTCTTATCATTCTTCGCCAATTCACGCAAAATGTCAATAGTGCCATCTTTAGAAGCATTATCTATAAAAATATGTTCATAGGTATAATCAGTCAAAGCATCAAACTGCTGTTTGACTTGATTATAGAGTTCACGTACATTCCCTTCCTCGTTATAGCAAGGAGTTACAATACTTATTTTTTTCTTTACCTCCATAAGGTTGATATGTTAAAAATTAGGTTAGGTTATATTCAATTATTAAGTCAAACACAACTTGAATCTAAATTGTAAGAAACAAAAGTAGAGAGAATTAACGAATTATCCAAAATGTTTCATGTAAACCTAACCTCAACCAACAGAAAAAGTCTCATATAACATTATCTTAAAGAACAAACAACCAGTCAAACAAGTATTTTCGTATTAACTTTCTTCTCAAACAATAACTCCCGAGTTGCCATGACAAGCAAAACGAGCCAAAGTAATATAGCACCTACATTATTGATTACATGAGTGGCAACATTTATCGAGCTTGGCATTTGTATCGGAAAGAATATAATAATAAACAGAAAAGAAACTAGAAATAGCGTTCTAGGTGCATTTTTTTTCAACTCTACAACAAATTGCAATCCTATAAAAATTGGAAATAAATAAATTACATTATATGCAAAAGCCTGTTGTGGAAACAAACAACAAAACATTGACAGCAAAGCTATTTTAATAAAAGAAGAGTTAACCTTAACACTCAAAAGAAGCGTGTATCCCCCTAAAAAATAGGTCATGTATTTTCCAATAGAATAAAACAGAAGTTTATGTTCCAACTGTAATTTCTCATCAATCTGCAGCAACAGAGGAATTATCCCATAACGATAAACAGAAGAATCTTGTCCATAAGCAGCAGTTTGTGCTACAACATTATTGTATAATTGCCTAATATTATCAAATCCTCCTTCAAAAAAACAAAAGGGCAGCAAAGCCAACAAGCAACAAATAGAAATATAATAAAATAATAATTTATATGATTTTGTACATAAATAATACAGACCAAAAACAACAGGGAACACTTTCAATACTGAAGCAATAGCCAAACAAACAGCCGCAATCCATCGACAGTTTTTACTATCCTTAAACAAAAGAAAATAGTTAACACATGCAGCTGAAAGTAATATCTGATTCCCTCGTTCTAATGCGTATAAATTAGCTGCAGAAAAAAAAACAATAAATAGAACCAGCGTTACATTACATCCATTTTTTTTACATAGTAAATAAAGAGAATGAAAAAAAACATAAAGAGAAAACAACATGAAAAGAAATCCACTAACTAATGCTGTCCCATTCGCCCAACAATCTGATAAAGTTATTCCAGAATAATTAATCATTCCAGTAAACGGATATAAGATCAAATAAGCAAATGGCAAATAATTCTTATTCAAAGTCCCATTAAGTTCATTAAAATAGGGATCCTTATCTGCAATATAAATTAATGTATTGAAAAAATCAGCAAAGAAGTCTCCAACTCGCAAAAAGAAAACATTCATTTGTGTTGTTGGATCTACAAACAATAGGATAATCCACATGCACGCTATTAAAGACATGCAATATATAAAATTCTGGTTATTGTTTTTTTGTTTCATTTTTAATCAGGAAGTACTAGATCTATTTTTTCAATATTTAACAAATATATTTATTATAAATCAAAATAGAAGTCCCCTTCCTCTCATATTCTATATAATTAACTACAAGCACAAACAATTAACCATCATTTACATATGATAATTAAAATATCAAAAGGTCTGTTGTATAGAATAGATTCTATATTGTTTCAGTACTGCCGCAATTCTTTTTAATTGAAAACAAATCGTTTTTGCAAAACAAATGATGCAATCGCAACAATAGGAGTAACAATTATACCTGCAATATACTCATTTAAATCGGACAATTCAAGTAACAAATGTATTAGCCCTATATTTATAAAATAAACAATAACATAAGCTGCTACAAATTTAAAAATCAATCGATTCTTTGTGTTTCTGAAAACAAAAGTTCCGATTGTTTTAAAGTTAAATAACACCCCCAATATAGTACTCAATAAGACAGCAACACGATAAGGTATCCCCAAATAAACAAAAAGACAATATACTCCCACACCAAAAGCTGTATTCAATAGACCAATTAATACAAACCTAATAAATGTAACATCAATAGCATGTGAAAATATCTTCATACTCATTAGTTCACTAATTAAACATCAGGTAATAATATATCAAAATAGCGATTCGTCCAAACTGTTTTATAATGATTCATATCTAAAAAATTATTCATAGCTTTTATTTGATCCGGACGAGATAAAACGTTCTCAGGAAGATGATTAACATCCATAAAATAAGGATCATAGCCCCCCCATAAATTTGTAGCTCTAAAATTCTGTCGCAATACAACAGGAAGGGGGGTATTTTTTGACATAGCAAATTGCAACTGTCGTTCCAATTCGGCACCCGAAAGACACCATAGCCAAGCATTCGAAATATACGAGCGTGTATCTGTCATATAATTTAGTCCTGGCATAAAATTATAAACTAAAAGAAAATCGCCAGGCTTCACATATTTTTCTAAAACAGGCAACAAGTCATTCATTAAATTTGCACGATAAGAGCCTGTATAGATAAAACGACAATACTGATTATCAATAGAATGCACTTTTTCCAATCGACTATCCGGATCATAATAAGCCAAATTATCATTTTTATAAATACCACAAGCTATATAGCTCACGAATATAATGCACAAATAACAGCGTACATACCGCTTATACATAGAATATTTTCCTAGCTTCTCATTCCACGTAACCCCATCTTCAAATAAACGACACAAATAAGCTGTCCCTAATGGCAGAGCCAACCAAGCTGATGTCCACATTGTATTAATACCTTGATCACTCCCCAAAGGCATACAGACAATCATAAAAAGAGAAGCTAAAGCCACATATCTCATACGAAGTTCTTCACTCCGGTTATAATTTTTTAGAATTAATATAGCGCCAACATAAGATATAAAGTGAGTAAAATACATATCATTATGCCGAAGAGCCTTATTAAAGCATAGACCTAAAAAAGTCCAAATAAACACAAACAAAAGATTCAATACCCATGAGGAATATTTATTTATCAGTTTACTCTGCAACCAAGTATAAACTCCCCCCAATAACACAACAATCCCCCCCACAGATATTATTCCCCAATAATTCTGTGCATATCTTACAATTAATCTCCCAAACTGGTGAGAATTAGTCTCATCGGTTGCACTGCTAGCTACCCCTGTCATGGCCTCCATAAAAAAAGTCCAATATCCCCAATAGTACATAGCCGCAATTATTACTGCCACCCCCACAATCGTCCCCCAAACAGCTGTCCACATTTGACTATTAAAAAAACGCATACTACCGTTTTTCCAATATTGGCAAACCGGAATTAATAATATAATGGGTAAAATAGCTAGATTAGGTATTCGAACAAAGATATTAACACCTAACATAAATCCACCAATAAAGAACCAAACAAGCCTACCGGTTTCAAGTCCCCGCCAAAAAACAATAACAACCCAAAGTACAATAAAAGCAGTTAATGAGTTATAACCATAAGGTTTAGGATCACCGACAACTATTAACATTTGAGCTATCAAACCAACTAATAACCAACCTGAATTTATACTTTTTTTCAGAAACTCATAAGAAATACAGAATGTTCCTGTCACCATTATTATTCCTAAAATCCGTGTTCCTAAGAATCCGCCTTCTGGCAACAATAGATTCCATACTCCACCAATTACACCTGTGACCCAATATGGCATTTGTGCTACTACATATTCTGGATTTTTAAATATTTGTTGATAAAAATACATTCCCCAACCTTCGTCAGACAAGTCAAACCCCTGTACTGCACATGCTAGCTGATACAATATAACTACAACTAAAGCATATGCAAATTTATGTTTCTGAATAGAATGCAAAATAAATTTCATCATTTTTATTTATCAATCAACAAGAGGTTTCTATCTAATTGTTCTTTATTACCTGAATACCATATATATAAATCACGAATAGCCAATGCCAAAGGCGTTAAGTTAAGGGCAAGTTCACTCTTCAAACGAGAGTTATCCCCACTATATTCTAACCCCATCCCTTCTTGAGATACAACAATTGGATGTAAAGGTTTTCCCGCTACCTCACGTACAATTACCGCTAAGTCATATAATGAGATTGAAGAATCTGGAGTAATATTATAAGCTTTATATTTAGGTTCATTCTGCACAAACCAATCTAATATAGGCATAAAATCATTTACATATAAATAATCAAACTTACGATTCTGTTTAATCGAAATTGGCAGACCAAATAATACTTTACAAATAGCATTTGAAATAAAACGGATAGCATAGTCTTCATATTTGCCAAAAATACCAAACACACGTAAATCATAAATATTAGAGCTATGAGCAATAACTTTCTCACATACATACTTACAATACCCATGCTCATCTACTGGTATATGATTCATCCATGAATCCTCTTTCATTTTAGGCTGATAATTACGATTATCATATATCGCCCCAGAACCTATTACTAATATTTTTTCAAAACACTCCTTATATCTCTCTAAATTAAAAAACATACGGGTGTTAACATAAAATATATTTGAAAAATCCTTTGCATTTCTATGACTTGGTTTCACTGCCGCATGTATAACAATATCAACTGTATGTTTATGCAAATAATCAGCAACACTCTCTGCGTCCGCTACATTCAATTCCAAACTTGAAGGAGATAATAGATTATATTTATCAACCAGAAAGCTCTCATGTATATTACGCCCAATGAAACCGCTACCACCCGTTAAAAGTATCGTTTTACTTCCCATCAATTATATTTCATTCATTTATATATTTATTGATTTGTTCTACACACAAATCATAAACAGTCTCATTATTATACCTTTTGTACCACTCTACTGTCATTTGAATAGTTTGTTCCAAATTAAGTCTGGGTTGCCATCCTAGCCTAAAGTAAACCTTTGAAATATCAAGCATTAACAATTTGGCTTCATGCAAGCTATTTGGGGCAGAACAATCACAAAGTTCACCCTTACCGTAATATTTTACGACACGCTCGGCAATTCCCCACACATTTTCAACAGATTCCAATTTCGGACCAAAATTCCATCCTTCACAATATTCAGTAGGAGCTTCCCACATTTTCTTCGCCAATAACATATAGCCGCCTAATGGTTCTAAAACATGTTGCCATGGACGAATAGACCTGGGACTTCTAATATCAATAGTCTTATTAGCCTCCAAAGCTCTTATACAATCAGGGATTATCCGGTCTTTTGCCCAATCCCCACCTCCAATAACATTTCCAGCACGAACACTCGCGATTGCTTTACCATGCATATTGTAATCAGCAGGATTAAAGAAAGAGCGTCTCCATGAAGATATCGCAATTTCAGCACAACCTTTTGAGGAAGAATAAGGATCATATCCCCCCATAGGTTCATTTTCGCGATATCCCCATAACTGCTCTGCATTTTCATAACATTTATCAGTGGTTATCATAACTCCCACTTTCACACTTTCCGTAACACGAATCGCTTCTAAAATATGAAGTGTTCCCATCACATTGGTTTCATATGTTTCGATAGGCATCTCATAAGAAAGCCTAACAAGAGGCTGAGCGGCCAAATGAAAGACGATATCAGGCTGATAGGTTTTAAAGATTTCTTTAAGCAAATCTCCATTGCGTATATCCCCACGCAAGTCGGTTATCATAGTACCAATTCCCGAAAGCACATAATTATCCTTTTCAGAAGCTGGCTCTAACGCTAGTCCAATAACCTCAGCGCCCAACTCATGTAACCATATAGAAAGCCAGGATCCTTTAAAACCTGTATGCCCTGTTACCAGAACTCTCTTTCCACGATAAAAATTATGAAAAATATCGACCATCTTTATCTATTTTATTTCCAAACCTTCCAAGGAGCTTTATTTTGCTCCCACATCTCATTCAATTCCGAGTTATCCCTCAAGGTATCCATTGGTTTCCAAAACCCTCGGTGTTTATAGGCATGCATTTGTCCAGCTTTAGCAATCTCCTCCAAAGGTTTTCCCTCAAAAGAAGTAGTATCACCACCTTTTATAAAGTTTAGCACCTCCGATTCACAAACAAAATAGCCTGCATTTATCCAATTACGGTCACCGTCCGGTTTTTCCATAAAAGACTTCACCTTATTGGTACCCAAATCGATTTCTAATGCTCCAAACTTCCCCCCCGGCTTATAGGCAGTCACAGAAAGCAAACAACCGGATTTTTCATGTTCGGCTATAGTATCTGCAATATTTAAATCTGTCACACCGTCACCATAAGTCAACAAGAATGGTTCATTTTCCAAATACTTTTCGACTCGTTTTATTCTGCCACCCGTCATTGTATTAAGTCCGGTATCCACCATCGTAACACGCCAGTTTTCAGAATGATTATCTAAAATCTCAACACGATTATTAGATAAATCCACTGTCATGTCGCAATTGTGCCGAAAATAGTTAGCAAAATATTCCTTTATGACATACTGTTTATAACCACAGCAGATAATAAAATCATTAATTCCGTAATAACTATAAGTCTTCATTATATGCCATAAAATAGGTTTTCCTCCTATTTCCACCATTGGCTTTGGAATTAAATTTGTAGCTTCACTCAATCTTGAGCCAAAGCCACCGGCTAAAATGACAGCTTTCATAATCCAATTTATTTTGTGTTATAATATTAATGCGAATCCACAAACTGTTTAATCGTATCCACCATGAATTGTAACATTTCAGGTTTCATTCCCGGATAAACTCCAATCCAAAAAGTATTATTCATTACGAAGTCGGTATTTACCAACTCACCAACAACACGATAACCTTCACCGGCTTTCTTCATTTCATCAAAAGCCGGATGTTTCAACAGGTTACCTGCAAAAAGATTACGAGTCTGTATTTTATTCTTTTCCAAATACTCGGATAATTCATTACGAGTAAAGCCGGCATCTTCTTTCACAGAAATAAGGAAACCGAACCAACTCGGATTGGAATTCTTTTCTGCCTCAGGTAAAATCAATCCTCTTGTTCCAGCCAGGTTTTCTTTCAGGAAATTAAAGTTTCTTCTACGATCTGATACTATTTGATCCAATTTCTCCAGTTGTGCACAACCAATAGCAGCCTGCATATCTGTCACTTTCAGATTATACCCAAAATGAGAATAAACATATTTATGATCATATCCAAGAGGCAATTCGCCATATTGTTTACTAAAACGAGATTTACAAGTATTATCTACTCCACCCATGCACCAACAATCACGTCCCCAATCACGAAATGAGTTTATCAGCTTATGCAACAACAGGTCGTTTGTGTAAACAGCCCCCCCCTCTCCCATTGTCATATGATGGGGAGGATAAAAGCTGGAAGTTCCAATATGCCCGAATGTCCCGGTTTTACAGGTTTCACCTTTTAAAGTATATTCAGTACCCAACGCATCACAATTATCTTCTACTAGCCATAGATTGTGAGTATCGCAAAACTCTTTCACGGCCTCTAAATTAAACGCATTCCCCAAAGAGTGGGCAATCATTACCGCTTTTGTCTTGTCTGAATATGCCGCTTCGAGTTGAGTTATATCGATGTTATATTCCGGAACAGTAATGTCCACAAAAACAGGGATAGCACCATATTGAATGCAAGGAGTAACTGTAGTAGGGAATCCACAGGCCACAGTTATAACTTCATCCCCTCTTTTTATACAACGCTCCCCAAGCTCGGGAGAGGTTAAAGCCATAAATGCCAACAGATTAGCAGATGAGCCAGAATTGGTTAATGAACAATATTTAACCCCCAGCCAATCAGCCAGTCTTTTTTCAAAACGGTGAGCCCACGGACCGGCAGTCAACCAAAAATCCAAAGAAGAGTCGACCAGATTCACCAATTCTTCCTCGCCAAAATAACGACCGCCATAATTTACAAATGTTTTACCCGGAACAAATTCTTTAGACTGTCCAAAAGTCTCAGCATAATACTCTTTCACAAGCGAAAGTATCTGTTCCTTCAAATTATTTCCTTTCTGTTCCATAATCACTTTTTTCCTTATTCCTCGTTTCTAAATCCACAAATAGAACCATCAAAACTTATTATTAAATGCGCAAAGGTACGAAATACTGCGCCATCTTTACATCTTTTATGCAAAAAAGAGGTTTTATCTCCTCCTTTTTAGTTTCTTAAGGCAGCTATAGCTTTGATAACCGCACTAGAAAAATATTCTCCATCCTGAAGTTTCCTGCTAATTCCTGCGACATTTTTTTGCATTTCAGCATATTGCCGCAGTGTTAAATCAGATAAAACCACATCCAATTCCTCCAGTGAATCAACACATATACCTATTTTATGTTCACGAACAAAGGATGCTAAAGCAGCCTTACTCCAAATAATAACAGGCAACCCGCAACGAATGTATAAAGATGTTTTATGAGGGTTATTATATTGAAGATATTCCCCCCAATCACCTGCACATGTCGAGATAGAAGAGCCGTCCCATACCAAGCCAAAATCTCCCTGCGCAGTAGAAATCAGCTCGTCGGACTTCACAAATCCCATATAAGTAAAATGTTCTTTTCCTTTCGCTTTATCCAATTCGAAGCCTGCCCCATAAAGATTGAACCGGAATGACGGACCAGCATATGTACCGATTTCATACAGAAAAGCATTTTTACGCGGATGCAGACCTCCCGCGTAAAGGATCCTAAAAGGTTTTCGCACATCTGAAGACACACTGGCAGCAGAAGTTGAAAGATAATCAAAAATTTCAAGAGTTCCCAATTCCGCCTTACAACCTTGTTCTTCAAGCCATTGTTTCATTTTATCATTATGGGTTATGATATAGTCCGAATGATTCAAACGTTCAATCTCACGTACAACAGTAAGTTTATGTCTACGGAAGCTTCCCAAATCATGGATAATCGTTACAACCTTAGCTCCTCTGAAATGAGCCATATTGCAGACAAATTCATAATATTTTTTCAGTGGGTACTGCAATACCAGAACATCTCCCTTATGCAGACAGAAAGGAGATTTCAATACTCCTAGAAGAGTCACGACAAACGACAGCATTTTATTTGAATAAACAGTCTGTTTCAAACCGACATTCTTAAATGACATATCAGACATTATCTGTTCAATATCAGTCTTTGCTTTATTCCCTGCGCTAGAAAGTCCTCTGTAATTTCGTGACAAATAACAATTCATATTACTTTTTTCTTAATTCTATTTCTTTTTCCGCCAAACTTAATGCAGCTTCCACCGTATCGTCCATATCCAGATATGCATACTTCCCTAACCGTCCTCCAAATAAAACACTACTATCCCGAACAGCCAACTCCTGATATTTATAATACAACTCCATGTTTTTCTCGTCATTCACAGGATAGTAAGGTTCTTTTCCTATCTCAAACGAATCCGGAAATTCATATGTAACTACTGTTGTAGGTTGTGTACCAAATTCGAAATGTTTATGTTCAATCACTCTAGTATAAGGAACTTCGCGCTCACAATAATTAATGACTGCATTTCCCTGAAAATTGCCGATATTCAAACTATGATTCTCAAAACGTAAACTGCGATACTCCAAGTTCCCCAAACAGCAATCAAAATATTCATCAATACAACCAGTAAACAAAATCTTATCCGCAATACATTCCAGTTCGGCTTTAGATTTAAAATAGTCTGTATTCAAATGCACATCAATCCCTTCCAACAAAGCATCTATAAGCACATTATATCCGCCAATAGGAATACCCTGATAAGCATCATTAAAATAATTATTATCATATATAAAACGGAAAGGAATCCTTTTAATGATAAAAGCCGGAAGTTCTTTAGCCGAACGCCCCCATTGCTTCTCCGTATATCCCTTTATCAAACAAGAATAAATATCTTCTCCACACAGCTTTAATGCCTGTTCTTCCAAATTTCGAGGCTCTTTTATAAAATCAAAAACTTTACGTTGCTCTGCGATTTTTGCCTGTGCCTCCGCAGGAGTCTTTACTCCCCACAGTTGAGAAAAAGTATTCATATTAAAAGGCAAATTATACAATTTGCCCTTAAAATAGGCCAATGGGGAATTTGTGTACCGATTAAATTTTGCAAAACGATTCACAAAATCCCAAACACCCTGATTATCCGTATGAAAAATATGAGCGCCATATTTGTGAACTCGTATATTATCTATATCTTCACAGTAAACATTTCCTCCTTTATGAGAGCGCTTATCTATCACCAAACAAGAAATCCCCGCCTGACGCATCTGATAAGCAAACACTGCTCCGTATAAGCCAGCACCTACAATTAAATAGTCATATTTCCGTTTCATAAATAGCCTCAACTTATAATAATTTGACAAAGATATGCAAAATCCCCTTAGAAACAGAAGGTATCTTATTATTTTTATTACATTTGCCATATCATTAAAAAAGGTTTCAACACATGAGAATAGGTTTTGACGGTAAACGAGCAGTACAAAATAAAACTGGGCTAGGAAACTACAGTCGTTTCATCATAGATATATTAAGCCGGTTTCACAAAGAAAATCAATACATCATCTACGCCCCAAAACCAAAAGAGAACAAAGTCCTAGACTGTATTCTTTCAAGAAAAAACATACAAATAACATATCCAACATCCTATTTTTGGAAAAGATTCCGTTCATTATGGAGAATTTGGGGAATAAACAAACAGATAAAGGAAGAACAACTGTCACTCTTTCATGGACTCAGCAATGAACTGCCATTATCTATAAAAAAAAGTAAAACCAAAAGCATAGTAACCATACATGACTTAATTTTCATACGCTACCCACAATTCTACAAATGGATTGACAGACATATATATACTTACAAATTCAAAAAAGCATGTCAAAACAGTAACCGCATCATTGCTATCAGTGAAATGACTAAACACGATATCATTGCTTTTTTTGGAATAGACGCACATAAAATCGATGTTGTCTACCAAAGTTGCCATCCTATTTTTGAACAACCGGCAAGCAGCACACAGAAAAAAGAAATCCGGCAAAAATATCAGCTTCCAGACAAGTATATTTTAAACGTAGGAAGTATAGAAAGTCGCAAAAATCTACTTTTAGTTGTGAAAGCACTACATTATATCCCTGAGGACATATCGTTAGTCGCTATTGGGAAAAGAACAACATACACTAATGAGGTTGAAGAGTATATTAACAAACACCAGCTTAACCACAGAGTGCATATATTACACAATATTCCTTTTCAGGAACTCCCCGTTTTTTATCAATTGGCAAAGCTATTTGTATATCCTTCCTTTTTTGAAGGTTTTGGCATTCCAATCATAGAAGCTATACACTCCAACATCCCTGTTATTGCCGCTACTGGCTCGTGCCTGGAAGAAGCTGGCGGTCCGGACTCTATTTACATCAATCCGAATAACGAAAAAGAGCTTGCTATAAATATCAACAAAATACTCACCTCACCCGACCTGGTCAACAAGATGACGACAAAAGGGAAAGAATATATCAAACGCTTTTCCGATGAAACAATAGCCCAAGATATTATGCAAGTATACCAGAAAACATTATCTGCCACTAAGGCTTAAGGGCTAGCTTCACTTTAAAATCCGGCAAATCAAAACGCGCAGCACAACGAGGCAAAAGGAAAGGGTCACTATTTCTTTGCAAACGCTCGTTCATTGTAGTAAAAGCAAGTTTATACCCGGCTTCCTTTACTGCCACACGGGCAGATTCACTAATATCACCTTGCTTCAGATTTCCATTTGGAAAAGCCAGATAAGCACATTCACTCCCTATTCTTTGTTGGAGAATATGCCTGCTCTCAAAAATTTGCCTACGCGTTTCCCTTTCCTGCTGAAACGAATTACATATAAAATGGTCCAAGCAATGAGAACCTATGATACAGTCATAATCCCGCTTAAGTTTCACAAGTTCATCCCAATTCATTGGAGCATCAGAAGAATATTTCTCATAAAGTTCATCCAAAACATTGCTTGAAAGATTAGCTTCCAACTGCGAGCAAATCAAATCAACTTTTGCCATATCTGAATGTTTTAAAGCTTTATTTATCCTGTTCATAACTGTAAACCGTTCAATATCGGTTGACAAATCACAGTCAATATCAAGACAATCAACCTGAATGTGAGTTAATTGAGCACCTAATAATACAGCCCTGTTTATGAAAGTAGGAAAACGTCTCCCCTTTTCCAGATGATTCACCGACACAAATACAGTAAAAGGCAAAGACAAAGAAGAAAGAATCGGAGCAGCAACAGTCAGGTTATTTCGATACCCATCATCAAAAGTAATAACTACTTCTTGACCGTTAAATCCCGCAGAGACAAACCTTTCATAATACTCATCCATCGAAATTACATCATAATGCTTTCGCAAATATTGCATTTCCGCCTCAAAAACATCCGGCTGCAGATGTAATGTTTGAACTGATGAATCTATAATTGTGTCAACTCCATGGTAAAACAAGACCCTTGGAGTCTTGTTAAATGCCCGCCATAACCCAAGCACTCCGGAGCCAATCATTAAGTTTTTTAAAAAGGCATGCCGCATAAATACATTTTTTAGAAGAGACAAAGCTATATAAAGTTTTCAAAAGAAGCAATTAATAGTCAAGAAAAGTATTATCTTTGCCCGGACTTACAATATTCAAAAGTAATGGAAAAAGATTCAACCATTTTAGTAACAGGAGGAGCAGGATTCATTGGTTCCAATCTGTGTGACCATCTCCTGAGCCAAGGGCATCGTGTTGTATGTTTAGATAACTTCATAACAGGAAAACCAGAGAATATACAACACCAGTTCAATAATCCCAATTTTAAATTGATAGTAGGCGATATACGTAATCTTGAAGATTGCAGAAAGGCAACAGAAGGAGTAGATTATGTATTGCATGAGGCTGCATTAGGCTCTGTTCCCCGTTCTATAAAAGATCCGATTACCACAAACGAAGTCAATATAGGTGGATTTCTAAATATGCTGGTTGCCGCTAGAGATGCAAAAGTCAAGCGCTTTGTTTACGCTGCCAGTTCTTCTACTTATGGAGACTCACAGTCATTGCCTAAAGTAGAAGAAGTAATAGGCAAGCCTTTATCTCCTTATGCCATAACTAAATATGTCAATGAACTATATGCTGATGTTTTCTCCAAAACTTATGGTATAGAATGCATCGGGCTTCGCTACTTCAATGTATTCGGACGACGCCAAGACCCCAATGGAGCATACGCTGCCGTTATCCCCCTTTTCGTAAGGAAGCTTATACAACATGAATCTCCCATCATCAATGGTGACGGAGAATACTCCAGAGACTTTACCTATATCGATAATGTCATCCAAATGAATGTATTAGCATTATCAACCAAAAACGCCAATGCTCTTAACACTGTATATAATACAGCATTTGGAGAGCGTACGACCCTTAACCAACTGACTGGTTACCTAAAAGATTTTCTAAGTGCTTATGATCCGGAAATTGCTTCTGTTGAGATAAAACATGGACCGAACAGATTGGGAGACATTCCACATTCCCTTGCCTGCATTGATAAAGCCAAAATGTTATTGAATTATTCACCCAAATTCAGCATGAAAGAGGGATTAAAAGAAGCAATCGACTGGTATTGGACAAACCTAAAGTAAAAGCAGTATGGGAAATATTAAAATAGGTATTATCGGATTAGGATATGTAGGTTTACCATTAGCACGCCTGTTCGCTACGAAATATCCAGTAATAGGCTTTGATGCTAAAAAGGCCAGAGTAGAAGAATTGATGACCGGACATGACTCCACTCAGGAAGTGGATGATGAGACATTACGTTCTGTTTTAAGAAAAAACACACTCGACAAAGAAGAAACCGGTTTATATTGTTCTTACAGCTTGGAAGACCTGAGAAGTTGTAATTACTACATAATATGCGTACCAACCCCGGTCGACAAACATCACAATCCGGATTTAGCCCCGCTATACAAGGCGAGTGAAACTGTAGCCAAAGTTATCAACAAAGGAGACACTGTCATTTATGAATCAACAGTATATCCAGGAGTTACCGAAGAAGAATGTATTCCTGTTATCGAAAGAATATCCGGCCTGAAATTCAATATCGATTTCTTTGCCGGTTATTCCCCTGAGCGCATTAACCCAGGAGACAAGCAACACACTGTTGAGAAAATCAAAAAAGTGACTTCCGGTTCAACACCTGAAATCGGAGAAAAAATAGACCATCTCTATAGCTCTGTAATTACGGCAGGTACACATCTAGCTTCCTGTATAAAGGTTGCAGAAGCCGCCAAAGTCATTGAGAATTCTCAAAGAGACATCAATATAGCATTCGTCAACGAACTATCCAAGATCTTTAACCTGATGGGAATAGACACACAAGAGGTACTGGATGCCGCTGCCACAAAATGGAACTTTCTACCCTTCAAACCCGGGTTAGTTGGTGGACATTGCATTGGAGTAGACCCTTATTATTTGGCCCAAAAGGCCCAAGACTACGGCTATCACCCCGAGGTCATACTCGCCGGAAGAAGAATAAATGACAGTATGGGTGAATATATTGCCAGCCAGGTCGTAAAATGCTTAATCAAGAAAGGAAATTATGTGAAAGGCTCGCACATACTAGTTTTGGGATTTACATTTAAGGAGAACTGTCCAGATGTACGCAATACAAAAGTCTTTGATATTATAAAAGCATTAAAAGACTATAATACCAATATCACAATCTACGACTATTGGGCTAAACCTGAAGAAGTAAAAAGAGAATATAATTTAGAAATAGCCAATGAGCTTCCCAAAGATAAGTTTGATGCAATAGTCCTTGCGGTAGCTCACAATGAATTTCTGAAACTTGACATCAAAAATATGATAAAGCAGGATGGAATTATTTATGATGTAAAAGGCCTACTTAAGAGCAATATGGTTGACGGACGTTTATAATCGTTTTTTATGATTGACTATCAGATTAATCCCCAATATGCACATTTAAAAGAATGTATTCTATCTCTGCCCGAACGCTTCGAGAAGGAAGGAGAAGTTATATATTCAGGAAGAAATACACTAAAAGTAATTAAATGCGGAGAAGTACCCATGTGCGTCAAAGCATTTAAACTACCACACTTCATCAATAAAATAGTTTATGCTTATTTCCGGAAATCAAAAGCCGAACGTTCTTTCATTTACGCAACCCGCTTCAACAATTTAGGTATTAATACTCCTGAACCAATAGCTTTTATATTATATAAAGACAAACTTGGACTAACAAGAAGTTACTATGTTTGCCGCCAGCTGGATTACGACTTTACTTTTAGAGGAATAAGTAATTTACCTCGGCAGGAACAAGAAACCGCTCTTCAAGAGTTCGTCAGATTTACCTATGCTTTTCACCAGAAAGGGGTTTATTTCATTGATCATTCGGCAGGAAACACTTTGATAAAAAAGAATACGAATGGAACCTTTAGCTTTTATTTGGTAGATTTAAACCGTACCAAATTTACTAATGTAACCATAAAGGAAGGATTGAGAAATCTTTCTAAGTTAGAGGCTTCCCACAATATGCTCACCATAATGGGAAGAGAATATGCTCTTTTAACTCACTGCAATACAGAAGCAACAACAAAGAAACTAATTCAGTTAACAGACAGGCACAATAAAATAACCGAAAGAAAAAGTTTCATCCGGAACACCCGAAAAAAAATCAAGCGCCTCTTTACTTCATAAGGTACTTTTCTATACTTCGGGCCAATACATGCCAATCAAAGTTCTCTACATTTTTACGTGCGGCTTTTCCCAATTGTTCTCTCAGGCTTTTATTCTCTATTAAAGTTTTTAGCCGACGACGTATCATAAAAGCATATCTCCATGTATGAAGACCGGTAACACCGTCTATCAACAAGTCACGTGTGCCTGCCGTTGTCGCAATAACAGGAAGAGCACATGCCATTGCCTCTGCCACTGTATTGGACCATCCGGCATGCCCCTCCGCAGCCACAAAAACGTCCGCCCGATTGAACAGTTCCGAGTTTTTATCAAAAGGATGATTCTGAACAAAATCAAAAGGAACAGAAGTAGAAAAATTATCTATCAACTTCTGAGCTTTCTCACTTATAGCCGTATCAAACAAAAGCAACTTTATATTATATCCTTTTTTATATAACTTCTCGCATGCTTTGACAACATACTTTGTACCTTTAACCCTCTCCGCCAAGCGCCCATAAGCCATGACACAAAAAGGGCGCTCCTCAACAGAATAGTCTGTTTTTTCTTGATAATTTGAAACATTTACCCCACCCAACGCTTTGAAGGCTTCAATACCATATTTCTTCTTATCGTATAAATAGATATTAGTAGAACATGCAAAAATTTCAATATCTGAATATTTTAAAGCTTTCCGGATCTTTTCCGTCATTCTGACGTGATAAAATATCTTCCTTTTGGTATTGGCTGTAGTCAACTGTTCCAGAAATTTCACTTCTGTTGTGAACAATGCATCAATGTCATCTTTCTTCAGAGCTGCAAAATTTTTTGTTTCTCCTTTAAAATCATACCAAGACGGAGATTTACCCTCTACTGTATAAACTGTAAAGGTATGACCCAATTCTATAAAAATATTCCCTAATTCCAAAAAACGCTTCACTCCACCATAAAGTTTCGTATGAGGTAATATTACTCCTAAATGCATAATTACTATAATTTATTTTTCCCATATATTTTTTGAATGCGGACTTTTCTTAAATAAGCATAAGGCTCTTTTTAACCGGCTACGAACTATATCTTTATTTAAAGTCAGACTATCTATCTTTCCTATGGCATCCTCATCAAAACGTTCACCTCGCTTAAGAATATCCCGCATAAAAGAAGCCGAAGTAATTCCCCATTTTAACAAAAACTGCATGCTGCCATCATTCTTTCTAACCCGCCCTGTTGAACGGGCCTCAAAATGATACACCCGACTTGCAGATATCCCCTTAAACAAGCGCACACCCGCCATCCAAAGTTTCGCAGAGAAATCCGGGTCACTATACATGCCTGGTGAAAACTCAACACTATACCCACCTACCAAATCCCAAATATCCCGATGCACAACATTAGGCGGCCAAGTAGCTCCAAACCAGTCTAAATGAGGCAACAGCTGATACTTGCTCAATAGCTCCTCTTCATTAAACGTCTCCACACTTTCTCCAAAATTAGCAGGCGCTATCACGCTTTTACAAAAAAAAGGACGAGGCTGAATTAAAGTAGATGAAAAGAAAAATTTATTATCCGGCAAGACCTGAATTTCGTTCCACAAAGCAGCATCCCAGCCCGGGCATACATACATATCATCATTCATATACAAAATATAATTGGTCTTCACCAAAGGACGTAGTCCATTTAATGCCCAACAAACCCCGATATTATTCTCACTATAAGTATGCTCATATTCATTCTGCTGTATCCACGCAAGCGTACCATCCCTACCTTCATTTACATGAATCAGAATCTGATGTTTATATACTGAATTTTTATTTATACTCTCAATACACAATTTGAGATAATCCAAATTATTCCATGTGGGAATGAGAATCGAAAATTTATATTCATCTTCTAACAAATCCTTCTGCATTTTAATTCTTTTTTATTATCAACCAATGATTCCTTCAATCTTCGCAATCACTTGTTCGGACGTTATCTCTCTCAAGCAGGCATAATCACCCCGCCAACAAGGTTTCTGCCCATATACCGAACAGGGACGACATGACAAATCAAGTTGTACGGTATTGACAGGCAATTGTTTCCACCCCATAAAGCCTGCATAAGGATGGGTCGCTCCCCATATGGAGACAACCGGGATATTCACCAAAGATGCCAGATGCATATTGGCGGAATCCATTGAAAGCATCACATCCAAATGACTCATCAGATTCAATTCCGTACGCATATTCAACTTACCAATCATGGAAACGACAGAAGGGTATTTCGCAATCCATGCATCAAAAATTTCCTGTTCACTTTTACCGCCTCCAAACAGAAAGACTTTCACCGCAGGGTTAGCCGCGAAATGGGCAACAACCTGTTCCTGTAATTCTAACGGATAAATTTTACCGGCATGTTTAGCAAAAGGAGCGATACCAATCCATTTCTGATTTTCTTTCGGACCGGTAACGGGTTCTATTTCCGCAAAATTTCCTTTCCCCTCTCCATAAATGGAAGAGAAGTTCAACAAAACTGGAAGACCGAGTTTTTCCAGCACATCAGCATAGCGGCGGAAAGAACTTTTTTGGCTTTCCATTACTTTATGACGCCGACGAACCAACTTCCTCTTACCCACACGTCCTTTACAAATGTAGGCAACCGGTATGTTGGCAAGCCAGAAGCGCAAGCACAAATATTTGGCACGAAGCACATGATGAAAATCCGCAACGTAGTCAAAGTTCATTGCTTTCAGTTCCGAATAAAGACTATTCAGTCCCCACAAGCCTTTATGTTTACCCGTTAAATCGGCTCCGATGAAATTTACATTGTCGGGCAGTTCCTGAAAAAGGGGCTGCCATACAGCACGACTTAACACAGTAATCTCGTGCTGAGGATATTGTACAGCAAGCGAATGTATGACCGGTATTGTCATTGCAACATCACCTAAAGCTGAAAAACGGATAATGAGAATACGCGCCATTCGTTATTTTTTTGCATAAAGCACCGGATTTAATGCCGGGTCGTTATACATCTTCATCTGTTTATACACTTTCATATACTTTCTACCAACTTCAATATCAGCCAATAACTGGTCGATAGCAGAAGAAAGGTCTTTCTGCTGCTCCAACAGAATATTCAGTTTAACTTGGCACTGCGCACGGTGTTCCTCGGTAGTATCCGTACGCTTTACTTCTTGTTGCATGTGATAAATTTTCAACGCAAGAATAGAAAGACGATCGATTGCCCAAGCAGGACTCTCCGTATTGATGGTTGCATCAGGAAGCGGTTTTACAGCTTTGTATTTGTCCAAAAAGTAACTATCTATCAGTTCAACCAAATCGGTACGGTCCTGATTGGATTTATCAATTCTTCTTTTTAAAGCCAATGCTTCTACAGGATCAATCTGGGGATCACGGATAATATCTTCAAAATGCCATTGAACGGCATCAATCCAATTCTTCAAGTACAAATAATACTCTATTGACTTCAACTCGTAAGGATTGTTCATCTGAGCATCCACACTATCCGTTATATGGTAATCATTGGTCGATTTCCAAAAAATCTCGTTGCAAAGGTTACTAAATGTCATAATCTTAACTAGCTTATAGGTATATAATAGGGCAAATCTATGTAATATTTTTCAGACAAGCAACCGTTTCTTACTTTTTTATTTGTTACCTTTGTGGGTACTAAAGATGAATTGTATATGAAAATTATTATAGATAACAAAATACCTTATATAAAAGAGGCGGTTCAAGAAATAGCCGATGAAGTAATCTATGCACCGGGAAAGGATTTCACGCCGGAACTGGTACGGGACGCAGATGCACTGATTGTCCGTACCCGCACACATTGCAACCGGGAATTATTAGAGGGTAGCCAGGTGAAGTTTATAGCCACAGCAACCATAGGTTTCGACCATATTGATACAGACTATTGCAAACAGGCAGGCATAAAATGGACAAATGCACCAGGATGTAATTCGGCTTCTGTTGCCCAATATTTACAATCATCGCTTCTTGTATGGAAGTCTATCAGAAATAAGAAGTTGGATGAATTGACCATAGGAATCATAGGGGTAGGCAATGTAGGAAGCAAGGTAGCCAAAATCGCACAGGACTTTGGCATGCGCATTTTGCTGAACGACTTACCACGAGAAGAGAAAGAAGGAAACGAATCTTTCACTTCTTTAAATAAGATAGCGGAAGAATGTGACATCATCACCTTTCACGTACCTTTATATAAGGAAGGGAAATATAAAACGTTTCATTTGGCAAACGAAACCTTCTTTCGTTCACTAAAACGGAAACCTCTCATCATAAATACATCCCGGGGAGAAGTTATCGAAACGGGTGCTCTGTTAAATGCTCTGAACAACCAGATTATTACGGACGCCATTATTGATGTATGGGAACACGAACCGGAAGTTAATCGCGAATTGCTAGAGAAAGTTATTATCGGCACTCCCCATATCGCTGGTTACTCTGCTGACGGAAAGGCTAATGCTACACGTATGTCGCTAGACGCTATTTGCAACTTCTTCCAAATAGATGGAGACTACGAAATCAAAGCGCCGGCACCCGCTTTTCCTGTTATCCATGCAAAAAATCATGAAGAGGCAATTCTCCAAATGTATAATCCTGCCGAAGACAGCAGCCGATTGAAAAGCCAACCGGAACTGTTTGAGACTTTACGCGGAGATTATCCGTTAAGAAGAGAGGAGAAAGCATATACTATTAAGTATAAGGAATAAGCAGATCCCTATTCTTTATTACCTCATTTTTATTTCCTGACCAACAGTTTCTCTATAACTAAAGGGAAGTGTTCATATTCCAATGAATGCACTTTCTTGGCAACATCATCAGGAGAATCTGTCGGAAGTACGGGACAAGTTACCTGAAATATTGTGTTCCCTTCATCATAATGCTCGTTAATATAATGTATAGTGATACCGCTCTCTTTTTCACCAGCGGCTACCACTGCCTGATGAACACGGTCGCCATACATTCCCTTTCCACCATACTTAGGCAGAAGAGCCGGATGTATATTTATAATTTTATGAGGATAAGCATGCAAAAGCAGATCCGGGACACGAACCAAGAAGCCTGCCAGCACGATAAAATCAATGCGGGACTCCTGCAAAACAGCCAGAATTTCATCTCCGGCTATCCAATCTTCCTTTGAAAACACGTTACAGGGCACTCCCAGGCGATGCGCACGTTCTAAAACAAAGGCATCACTTTTATTAGAAAGTACCAACGAAACCTGAGCGGAATCGTTCTTTTGGAAATACCGGATAATATTCTCGGCATTAGAGCCGGAACCGGAAGCGAAAATTGCGATGTTTTTCTTCATAACTCTCGATTTCAATGCACAAAACAGTGAAAAATGTGCAAAACATTGCATTTATTTAGTCAAATATTTGCGCAAAACGATAAATATTCATTCCTTTGCACCGCAAATTTAAAGAAATAAAACTAATTATTAATTAAAAACTTAAAGTTATGTCTGAAATTGCATCAAGAGTAAAAGCTATTATCGTTGATAAATTAGGCGTTGAAGAATCAGAAGTTACAACCGAAGCAAGCTTCACTAACGACCTGGGAGCAGATTCTCTTGACACTGTAGAACTTATCATGGAATTCGAAAAAGAATTTGGTATCTCTATTCCTGATGACCAAGCAGAAAAGATTGGTACTGTAGGTGATGCTGTATCTTATATCGAAGAACACGCTAAGTAATTCGATTTCATCAATATGGAATTAAAAAGAGTGGTAGTAACAGGTCTTGGCGCCATTACTCCCGTTGGCAACAGCGTTCCCGAATTTTGGGAAAACCTTGTGAACGGGGTTAGTGGAGCAGGGCCTATTACTCATTTTGATGCGTCGCAATTCAAGACCCAATTCGCATGCGAAGTGAAAAACTTCGAGGCAACAAAATACATCGACCGCAAGGAAGCAAGAAAGATGGACCTGTACACTCAGTATGCCATCGCCGTTGCCAAAGAAGCGGTAGAAGACTCCGGTCTTGACACAGAAAAAGAAGACTTGAACAAAATCGGTGTTATTTTTGGCGCCGGTATTGGTGGTATCCATACATTTGAAGAGGAAGTGGGCAACTACTACACTCGTATGGAAATGGGACCGAAGTTTAATCCGTTCTTCATTCCAAAGATGATCTCGGATATTGCTGCCGGACAGATTTCTATTATGTATGGTTTCCATGGTCCTAATTATGCGACTTGTTCAGCATGTGCTACTTCTACCAATGCTATCGCAGACGCTTTCAACCTGATTCGTTTAGGAAAAGCAAATGTAATCGTATCCGGTGGTTCGGAAGCAGCCATCTTCCCTGCTGGTGTAGGTGGTTTCAACGCTATGCACGCTCTGTCAACCCGCAACGACGAAGCTACCAAAGCTTCACGTCCGTTCAGCGCAAGCCGTGACGGTTTCATAATGGGTGAAGGCGGCGGTTGCTTGATTTTGGAAGAACTGGAACATGCTAAAGCACGTGGTGCAAAAATCTATGCAGAAGTTGCCGGTGTAGGTATGTCTGCGGATGCACATCACTTGACGGCTTCTCATCCGGAAGGTCTTGGAGCTAAATTGGTGATGAAAAATGCACTGGAAGATGCGGAAATGGATCCGAAAGAAGTAGATTATATCAATGTACACGGTACATCTACTCCGGTAGGTGATATTTCAGAAGCAAAAGCGATCAAGGAAGTATTCGGTGATCATGCGTTCGAGTTGAACATCAGTTCAACAAAATCAATGACAGGTCATTTGCTGGGTGCTGCCGGTGCGGTAGAATCCATTGCAAGTATCCTTGCCATCAAGAACGGTATTGTTCCTCCGACTATCAACCATGAAGAAGGTGACAACGACGAGAACATCGACTATAACCTTAACTTCACGTTCAACAAAGCACAGAAACGCGAAGTTAATGTTGCCCTGTCCAATACATTTGGATTCGGCGGTCACAATGCCTGCGTTATCTTCAAGAAATACGCTGAGTAATATCGTGTTACGTAACCAAATAGATAAGATAAGGCTCTTGTTCCACAAGGACAGAGAGTCTTATCTTTGTTTTTATCAGATACTCGGATTCTATCCGCGTAATATCCGGCTTTATGAGCAGGCCCTTCTGCACAAGTCAACTTCTATCCGCTCGGATAAGGGACGTCCTTTGAACAACGAACGACTGGAATTTCTCGGTGATGCCATCCTTGACGCCATCGTGGGGGATATTGTCTACAAACGTTTTGAAGGGAAACGGGAAGGTTTCTTGACAAATACGCGTTCCAAGATTGTTCAGCGGGAAACTTTGAATAAGTTGGCAGTCGAGATTGGTTTGGATAAACTCATAAAGTATTCTACCCGCTCCTCTTCTCATAACAGTTATATGTACGGGAATGCTTTTGAAGCATTCATCGGAGCCATTTACCTGGACCAGGGATACGAACGTTGCAAACAGTTTATGGAGCAACGAATCATCAACCACTATATCGACTTGGATAAAATATCCCGCAAAGAGGTTAACTTCAAATCCAAGTTAATCGAATGGAGCCAAAAAAGCAAAATGGAAGTTTCTTTTGAGTTAATAGAACAGTTCCTCGACCAGGACAGCAACCCTGTATTCCAGACAGAAGTACGAATCGAAGGACTTCCGGCCGGAACCGGTACAGGATATTCTAAAAAAGAATCTCAACAGAATGCCGCTCAGATGGCTATCAAAAAAGTTAAAGACCCGGTATTCATCACAACCATCAATGAGTCCAAGGCAGCACAATCAGCAACAGCAGATGAGCCTGAAACCGGAATGATGGATACAGACCCAGAAATGGAACTATCCTCTGCCACTGAGTTTATCCAAAGCAAATCCCCATGCGACGCCCCTGAATCACAAGATCGTGATCTTCAGTAACCAGTTTCAGTTTTCCTGCGACTTCTTCGAGAGAGACAGATGAAATATTATCTCCCCTCAAGGCTACCATGCGTCCAAACTCTCCGTTAGCAATCAGTTCCGTCGCATGACCACCCATACGGGTAGAAAGATTACGGTCGAAAGGAGTAGGCGAACCGCCACGCTGAATATATCCCAATACCGTCTCACGAGTCTCAATTCCGGTTTCATATTCAATCTCCTGAGCGATATATTCTGCAGCACGCTTGCGCCCGTCTGTCTGGATTCCTTCGGCTACCACCACTATGGAGTAAGGTTTACCTTTTTTCAATCTTTCCAGGATTGTGTTGCCGATATTCTTTATATTATAAGGGATTTCAGGAACAAGGATGACATCTCCCCCACCTGCCATACCGGAATACAGAGCAATCCAACCAGCTTTATGCCCCATCACTTCAATCACCATCACTCTTTTGTGGGAACTGGCGGTGGAATGCAAGCGGTCGATAGCATCTGTGGCGATGCTTACAGCCGAATCGAATCCGAAAGAGATATCTGTCCCCCAGATGTCATTGTCAATAGTTTTCGGGACTGATACTATATTCACTCCCATTGCAGCAAACTTGGCAGCGGTCTTCTGTGTACCGTTTCCCCCGATGCAGACTACACAATCCAGCCCCATTTCCTGAATATTCTGAAGAATCAGTGCCGGTTTGTCAACATCCGAGATAACACCACCTTTTTTAAAAGGCTTCTCACGGGAGGTTCCCAACATCGTTCCGCCAAGATTCAGCAGACCGGACAGCGATTTATCCGTAAAAGCCTCAACGTCTTTCGTCAGTAAACCCTGAAAGCCACTGTGAATTCCTATCACTTCCATCCCATAATAATTGATGGCTGTCTTACACACGCCACGAATGGTGGCATTAATACCGGGGCAGTCCCCGCCTGAGGTTAAGATTCCGATTCTCATTGTCGCATTTTTTAGTCTAAAACTCGGGGATTCTAGTAAACTCGTCAATTTTAACGATTATTTCCGTCGTAAAGATAGAAAAAAAAGATAAATAAGTTACTTTTGCACGACTAAACATTATTATGTTAAACCAGAAATGAATATTACAAAAATTATTAGTAAGACTTTTGACTCCCGTTTAAAACAAATAGATCTATATGCCAATCAGGCAAGTGAGATTCAACACCGTGTGTTGAATCGCTTAGTGCAGCAGGCTGCCCGGACCGAATGGGGGAAAAAGTACGACTACGCTTCTATCCGCAGCTATGAAGATTTTAGAAAACGCCTTCCGATTCAGACTTATGAGGAAATAAAGCCTTATGTGGAACGCTTACGGGCAGGAGAACAAAATTTACTTTGGCCGTCGGAGATACGTTGGTTCGCCAAATCATCTGGTACGACCAATGATAAAAGCAAGTTTCTTCCTGTCAGCAAGGAAGCTTTGGAGGATATTCATTACAGAGGGGGCAAAGATGCGGCGGCTCTTTACTTCCGTATCAATCCGGATAGTCATTTCTTTTCAGGCAAAGGATTGATTCTAGGTGGCAGCCACAGCCCGAACCTTAATTCCAATCATAGTCTGGTCGGGGATTTATCGGCCATTTTAATTCAGAATGTAAATCCGCTTATTAATTTCGTTCGTGTGCCAAGCAAGAAAATTGCCTTGATGAGCGAATGGGAAACAAAAATAGAAGCAATCGCTAACAGTACTATACCGGTGAATGTTACAAGTTTGTCCGGTGTACCGTCCTGGATGCTGGTGCTTATCAAACGAATTCTTGAGAAAACCGGGAAAAGGACATTAGAGGAGGTGTGGCCAAATCTGGAAGTGTTTTTCCATGGAGGAGTGGCTTTCACTCCTTATCGTGAACAATATAAACAAGTGATTCATTCGCCGAAGATGCATTATGTAGAAACTTACAACGCTTCCGAAGGGTATTTCGGCACGCAGAACGATCTTTCTGATCCAGCTATGCTACTGATGATCGACTACGGAATCTTCTACGAATTTGTTCCGCTGGAAGAAGTGGAAAAAGAGAATCCGCGGGCATATTGCCTTGAAGAGGTAGAGTTGAACAAGAATTATGCGATGGTGATTTCTACTTCCTGCGGTTTGTGGAGATACATGATCGGTGATACTGTGAAGTTTACAAGTAAGAATCCTTATAAGTTTGTTATCACGGGTAGGACGAAGCATTTCATCAACGCTTTCGGTGAGGAATTAATTGTGGACAATGCTGAGAAAGGGTTGGCTAAGGCTTGTGCGGAAACCGGGGCACAGATTTGTGAGTATTCCGCAGCACCGGTATTTATGGATGAAAATGCGAAATGCCGCCATCAGTGGTTGATTGAGTTTGCCAAAATGCCGGATTCAGTGGAGAGATTTGCAGCGATATTAGATGCTACCCTGAAAGAGGTTAATTCAGATTATGAGGCGAAACGATGGAAAGATATTGCTTTGCAGCCGTTGGAAGTTATCGTTGCCCGCCAAGGACTATTCCATGACTGGTTGGCACAGAGAGGGAAATTAGGAGGACAGCACAAAGTGCCTAGATTGAGTAATACGAGGGAGTATATTGAGACGATGTTGCTTTTAAATCAATGATAATGGTTATCGGGATTCAATTATAATTCCGCCACCGAGTAATAAACCATCTTTATAGAATGCGGCGGCTTGTCCAGGCGCAATGGCAGTTAAGGGTTCATGAAGTTGTACATGAAGCTGGTTGTCAGGCGTAATAGTGATTGTACAATGGTTTTCTTGTTTGCGATATCGTATTTTCACTATTATATCGGAGTATCCTAAGAGGAGTTCCTCATTCACTATATTCCAGTCGTTCAACCACATTTCTGTTTTTTCCAAGGCAGAAAGTGAGGATAATACCACTTCATTCTTCTCCGTATTTATCTCTTTTACAAAAACAGGACGGTTCAGATGAACGCCCAGTCCACGCCTTTGGCCAATGGTGTAGAAGGGATATCCTTCATGCCAGGCTATAAAATTGCCCTTTTCATCGACAAATTTCCCTCGGCTGACCATTTCGGACCATGGCTGACCATCTCTGACCAATGTCTGACCATTTCTAACCAACCAGTTCTTCAGGAAGCTTCGATAGTCCATCGGGCAAAAACAGACGCCTATGCTATCCTTTTTGGTGGCAACTTTTTGAAAGCCGTGTTCGGCTGCCCAGGCACGGGCTTCGATTTTCGTGATTTCGCCCATTGGCAACAGTATCCTACGAAGTATATCTTGTTTCAAGCCCCATAGAAAAAAAGACTGGTCTTTGTCCGAATCAACGGCATGCGTAATATAGTAAGTATCTTCTAGCTTTACTTTTTGAACATAGTGACCGGTAGCAATGTAAAAAATACCCATTTCATCAGCAATTTCGGCAAGCAGAGGCCACTTTAGACGGTTATTGCACAATGTGCAAGGCACAGGGGTATGACCCGCTAAATATTCATGCACAAAATACTCGATGATTTGCTTGTTGAAAACTTCACGGGCATCGTAGGTTATGTGACGAATACCCAGACGTTCTGCCAGATTACGGGCATCTTCCAGATATTCGCTCGAGTCATTCAGTTCATAAAAACGGAAAGTTATTCCGGTTACCTCATAACCGGCTTCCAGCAGTCGCATGGCAGCAACGGAACTATCCGTGCCACCACTCATACCTAACAATACTCGTTTGTTTTCTTTTACCATGCTGCAAAATTAAGGATTTTCCCGCATCTTTGTAAGTTAAAGCCTAAATAACGTAAGTTCGATATAACTTCGTCCGCATGGTTTCCCCTCTTTCGGAGAAGGAGTGTCCGAAGGACGGGGTGGTAGGATAAGCAAGGTTCTTCCTATTTTATTGTAGATGATAGACTTATGTGTTTACCTACCACCTCCCCCTACGGGGACTCACCCCCTCCGACTCCCCCGTTATCAGGGGAGAGCAACCTTCCCGAAGGAGGAGAATAGGAATAGTACAAACTTATATCGAACTGACGTTAAATAGAATGAAAGAGAAAATAACAGCATAAAGGAAAAGATACTCTATCTGCAAGACGAAAAACGGAAACTAGCGGAAACGTTTGTCACAGAGAGCGAAGCATTGCCGGCGTTGAGCAATGAACAGTGGGTAGACCTGCTAAAATAGAACATTTTATGACTCAATCCCACTAATGGAATCGTAAAATGTATGATTTCATCGTATTCCTGAATTTTTTTATCCATATACTCTTATTTTATCAGGTTATCTTTGCCACTGTGAAATAAAAAATAACCCGAAACAATAAACGTATGAAAAACAGGAGTATTACCTATCTTCTCTTTGGTTACATCTGCTATATGTTATTCTCATTGCACTCTTGTAATGAAATAGATGACCTCCAGACTGATGCTGACCAACTTAAAGATCGTGTAGCTAAATTAGAAGAAGCAATAACCAAAGTAAATGCCTCTGCAAACAGTCTGCAATATTTATTATCCGACAAACAAATTGTCGGTATCACCCCTATCGATAAAGGATATAAAGTTGAGATGAGTGATGGGCAAACCATCACGGTGTTAAGCGGTGAGGATGTAGAACATTTACTTCCCCTACTTAGCATCAGTGAGGACGGATATTGGATGTACAGTATGAACGGAGAAACATCTCAGTATTTGTTGGATCCAGACGGAAATCCTATCAAAGCATTTCCTACTAACAGCGAAGGCAATCCCATTTCTTCACCATTAATAAGAATCAGTACTGACGGGTATTGGCAGGTAAGCTACGACGGAGGACAAAGCTATGATTATATTTTGGACAACGGAGAAAAAATGCCTGCACTACCTGGAACCGGAAGTAATTCCATTTTCAATACAGTAAAATATGATTCTGAAACAAAGGAATTAAAAGTAACTTTAAAAACCGCCCCGGATACAGAACTTTCATTTCCGGTAATAGACACCTTCTACCTAAACGTGAAAGGCACTGAAAACGAACAAGTATTCCCACTTAGTGAAACACGTCACTATGAGGTAGAACAAAGCGATATAGAAGAAGCCACAATTCAAGCTCCTCAAGGGTGGAAAGTTACTTTATCAGAAACAGAACTAAGTATTACCGCTCCCGATAAAACGGATGTGGAGAGACAAGAAACAATTCGAATAATCATTACTTCCCCCCAAAAATATATTCGTATCCTTCCTATCCGAGTAAAGTTATTGACTAGTAAATATGACGCGACCGCTTGTCTGGCATGGAACGAATTTATTACAGGAGCTCCTGATAATGTATTACTCGATTTCTCTTATGCCGGTTACAAGCATGGTGAAGTAGCCCCACCCGATGTATATACATTGGGTTATAAAGTTTATAACATAAAAGATTACGGAGCTATTCCCAACGATGGTAAATCAGACCGCGAAGCATTCATCAAATTATTGGAAGCAATGGGAGCAACAAGAGGTACCGACAAAGATGCAATTCGTTATCACATGAACAGTGCCAATGCGATTATTTATTTTCCTCCTGGAGAATATATACTCCAAGGAGAAGGAGAAAAAAATACTCCTTTAAGACTAACCATGAACAATTTGATTATAAAAGGAGCCGGACGAGACAAAACAACCATAAAAATGGCTGAAGCCAATACACAGACCGATCCTGACAAGATGTGGAGCACACCGGTAATGCTTGAACTCAAGAACAATGGAAGAAAAACGAGTGAAACTCAGTTATCAGAAGTAAATCAGAAAGCACCGAAAGGTTCATTTAAAGTGACATTAGCTTCCAGTACAGGTATTAAAAGCGGTGACTGGGTTTATCTGCATATGAAAAGTAACAATGCCACATTATTAGCACAAGAGCTCTCCCCATATACGGCAACTGCCGGGATGACAAACATCAAAGATGGAGTGGAAGTATATGATTACCACCAGGTCAAATCTGTATCCGGCAACACCATAGAATTCGTAGAACCGCTGATGCATGAAGTTGATCCTGAACTTGGAACATGGGAATTCCATACCTATCCCCACTATGAAAATATAGGTGTAGAGGATCTGACTTTTGCAGGAGAAGCCAAAGAAGATTTCATGCATCATCGTCCCAATGTAGACGGAGCGGATGACGGTGCTTATAAGATTATTGACTTCGTGCGTCTTACAAATTCCTGGATGCGCCGAATAAATTTTGTAAGTGTAAGTGAGGCTTCTTCTATTACTAGCTGTGCCAATGTCTCAGTATATGATGTCCACATCGGTGGAAACCGAGGTCACGCTGCCATTCGTTCACAAGCTTCCTCACGTGTGTTTATTGGGAAAGTCATTGATGAAAGCAATGGATACGAAGCAATCAAGGACCAGACAATCGGTAATGTCATCATTCAGGGGGCAGGTCAATATCATGGTTGCGGTGTTTCCAAACAAAGCCTGGGTGCCGTTATATGGAAGGTACAATGGGGTAAAGATGCCTGTTTCGAATCACATGCGACACAACCACGTGCTACCTTGATAGACTGTTGTAGTGGTGGTTTCATGCCTTGGAGACAAGGAGGAGACTCCAACCAGATGCCTAATCATCTCGCAGATCTTACCATCTGGAATATGAATGCATTGAATGTAAAATATGACGCTGCATGGGGAGAAAAATTCAAATGGTGGGCAGACGGGCCATGGTGGAAATTCCTTAAACCTATCGTAGTCGGTTTCCATGGCACTTCCATCAATTTTGATGAAACTCAGATGATACGCAACGAAGCCCCGGGAGCCCCAGTATCTCCCTATTCTTTATACGAAGCCCAACTTCGCAACCGGCTAAATTATGTTCCGGCCTGGTTAAACTCACTGCAATAATAACTTTTAAAATAATACGATTATGAAGAAATTTTGGTATGTATTCATGTTAATAGCCGTATGTCTGGCAGGATGTAATAACACCGATGATTTAGAGGATGATATCAATGACCTCAAGAAACGCGTGACCTCTTTGGAAACCCAAATCAATGACCTGAATAATAATATAGAAGTGATTCGGGAACTTTGCAAGGAAGGTAAGACTATCACCAATATAGATCATACAGACGGAGTTTATACACTTACACTTAGTGATGGAAGTACACTGAAATTGGTTGAAAAGACTTCAACTTCCGCCCTCTTCCCGCTGATAGGAATCAATGACGAGGGAAACTGGCAGGTTAGCTATGATAATGGCAATACTTATACCCCCATTTTGGTTAACGGACAACCTGTAAAAGCTAAAGGAGAAGATGGTATAACTCCCAAATTCCGTGTAAACGATGGATATTGGGAAGTAAGCACAGATGGAAACAATTATACCCAAGTGAAAGACGAAAATGGTAATCCGGTGAAAGCTATTCCCGATGACTCATCTGCTCCTTCCGAAGATTCTTTCTTCCAAAAAGTAGAAAATACAGGTTCTTCATTAGAAATCACTTTAAAAGACGGCACTGTCGTATCAGTCCCCGTTGTGAAAGACTTCTTCTGTTATTTTGATGAAAGTTACACAGGCATACAAAAAATTGCAGCTGGCAACTCCAAAGAGTTTGACTTACATATCAAAGGCGCTGAAAACGTATCTGTAATTGCAGCTCCGGCCGGATGGACTGTTGAAATAGGCGATGCCGTCGAGGAAGTAGCTAAAGTAAAAGTTACCGCCCCTTCCACAACCGCTCCATCGACACGCGCTATTGCTGATAATACCAAGGATATTGCTATCTTGGCATCAAAAGGGGTACATGCACAATTAACTAAGATTCAAGTAGAGATTGGAGAAGATATCCCTGCCATTAAAGACTATAAGGCAGATTATGAAGCGGGAAAAGATATCACCATCGGAGAACTGACTATCAACAAGACTTCCGGTTACACAATGAAATCATTTGACGCTTCCACTGAAGATGTTGACCTTTCTAACGAAATTAATAATGTAGATACCCCCACCCTTTTATTCCTTACCGGAACTGCAAACAAATTTATTACGGCAGGTGGAATCAAAACTATTAAAACAAATATCATACTGATTGGTCAACTGGAAAATGAACAACCTGTATTCAGCCCTGAATTCTGTACAAAACTGACTACAGGAGGTCTTGCTCTAAAAAATATTGTACTGGACATGAATTCATTGGATGGTTCCTCTAATAAAACTTATTTCCTAAACAATGCCAATGCAACAAAAAATGCAGAATGGCTAATAATTGAGGATTGCTCCATCAAAAACATGCAAAAGCCGATATATAACGCAGCAACTTATGATAAAGGAATAGATAAAATAGAGATTACCAATACAAAAATTGCATGTGATATAGAACCGGCGCAGAATCTTCCATTAATCAATCTCTATAATAGTAGCAATCTGGATGGTTATCCAAAATTTGTATTCAAAAACAATACAGTTTACAGCAACTTACCCATTAAAGGGCAAATATGGGCATGGAATGACAAAGGTGCGGCGACCCCAATAAATAGCAACATAGTCAATGTAAACATAAGCAACAATACATTCATGAATTTCATTGGAACAAATGTTTTAAACAAGTTCTATATGAAAGCCGATATTCAGATGCAGAAGAACGTATTTTATGGTGCTGACGCCAACTACGCAAACACTAAGTCGTCTTCTTTCTACAGTTATTATGGCGAAAACGCAACCGGTCTAATTCAAGTAAGCGACAATATTGTATTTGATGAAAGTACAGGTAGCGGCACTACACGAAGTTGGTTGACTTATCACGGAAGTTCTAAACTTCAAGATGGTTCCGGAAGTAATAAGATATCTATTTTAGAGACAACCCCGTTCGCCACAATAGACTTTTCATCAGGCACTTTTACTCTCAAAGCTGAATACAAGAATTATGGTGCACAATAACTAACCATTCAATTATATAACAGAAAAGGATGTCAATATGACATCCTTTTCTGTTATATAATCTTGCTAAAATACTTTTTTACCCTATCTTTGTCCCCAAAACAACCTGCATGAAATACAAACTTATCGTGCTCGATCTTGACGGCACACTTACCAACTCTAAAAAAGTAATCACTCCCCGCACCAGGGAAACACTGATACGTGTACAAGAACAAGGTGTCCACGTGGTATTGGCTTCCGGACGGCCGACTTACGGCATCGTCCCGCTGGCCAACGAATTGCGCATGAATGAATTCGGCGGATTCATCCTGTCCTACAACGGCGGGGAAATCATCAACTGGAAAACACAGGAAATGATTTACGAGAATGTACTTCCGAATGATGTAGTTCCTGTACTTTATGAATGTGCGCGTACTCACCATCTAAGCATATTAACTTACGACGGAGCAGAGATTGTAACCGAAAACTCCGAAGACCCGTATGTACAGAAAGAAGCTTTTCTGAACAAGATGGCAGTTCGGGAAACAAACGACTTCCTGACGGACATCACGCTTCCCGTAGCCAAATGCCTGATTGTGGGAGATGCCGACAAGCTAATCCCTTTGGAATCCGAACTCTCTCTCCGATTGCAAGGACATATTAATGTATTCCGTTCTGAGCCTTATTTTCTCGAACTAGTCCCGCAGGGAATTGACAAAGCTCTGTCTCTTGCCGTTTTATTAAAAGAGACAGGAGTAGAACGCGAAGAAATCATAGCAATAGGCGATGGTTACAATGATTTGTCAATGATAAAATTTGCCGGACTAGGCATTGCCATGGGCAATGCACAGGAACCAGTGAAAAAAGCGGCGGATTATGTCACTTTAAGCAATGAAGAAGACGGCGTAGCCGAAGCAATCAATAAATTTCTACTTGCGGAGCTTTAGTTTCAACCCGCTTTGAAACTTTTTGTTTCTCGGTGTGAAACACTTCGTTTCAAGCAGTGAAACAAACCGTTTCACACCGAGAAACACATCGTTCCAATAAGAGAAAAATAAATTGGAACTATAAATGAACTTATTAAAGATAGGACGCATATTCAGATTTTATACTAACTTTGCGATTCCAATAGAACAAATATAAAATGTTATGGAACATCAACTTACCATTTACAACACGTTAGATAGAAAGAAAGAGTTATTCGTACCGCTCCACGCACCTCATGTAGGCATGTATGTGTGCGGACCGACTGTTTACGGTGACGCTCATTTGGGACATGCCCGTCCGTCCATTACATTCGACGTACTCTTCCGTTATCTCACTCATCTAGGATATAAGGTACGTTATGTACGCAATATTACCGACGTAGGCCATTTGGAACATGATGCCGACGAAGGAGAAGATAAAATCGCCAAGAAAGCCCGCCTGGAAGAACTGGAGCCGATGGAAGTTGTTCAGTATTACCTGAACCGCTACCACAAAGCAATGGAAGCACTCAACGTGCTTTCCCCCAGCATCGAGCCGCATGCTTCGGGCCACATCATCGAACAAATCCAACTGGTACAGAAGATTCTGGATGCCGGATACGCTTACGAAAGCGAAGGTTCCGTCTACTTCGATGTTGCCAAATACAATAAAGACCATCACTACGGTAAATTGTCCGGACGCAATCTGGATGACGTATTGAATACCACCCGCGACCTCGACGGACAAAGCGAAAAGCGCAATCCTGCCGACTTTGCCCTTTGGAAAAAAGCACAACCGGAACATATCATGCGCTGGCCGTCTCCCTGGAGCGACGGTTTCCCCGGATGGCATGCCGAATGTACCGCTATGGGACGTAAGTATCTTGGCGAGCATTTCGACATTCACGGTGGTGGAATGGACTTGATTTTCCCTCACCACGAATGTGAAATCGCACAATCGGTAGCTTCGCAAGGCGACGATATGGTTCATTACTGGATGCACAACAATATGATTACCATCAACGGAACAAAGATGGGCAAATCACTCGGTAACTTCATCACGCTGGACGAGTTCTTCAACGGCACTCATAAGTTATTGACGCAAGCCTACACTCCAATGACTATCCGTTTCTTCATCCTGCAAGCTCACTACCGCAGCACGGTTGATTTCAGCAATGAAGCGCTGCAAGCATCAGAAAAGGGGTTGCAACGACTGATGGAAGCCATTGCTGCATTGGAAAAAATAACTCCTTCAGCAGCAACTTCAGAAGGAATTAACATAAAAGAACTACGTGCCAAATGTTATGAGGCAATGAACGATGACCTGAATACTCCTATTGTCATCGCACAACTTTTTGAAGGTGCCCGTATCATTAACAATATCATCGCCGGAAATGCTACTATTTCCGCTGAAGACTTGAAAGAGCTGAAAGAAACATTCCACTTGTTCAGTTTCGACATCATGGGACTGAAAGAGGAAAAAGGTTCTTCCGATGGTCGTGAGGCAGCATACGGCAAGGTAGTAGACATGTTGCTGGAGCAACGCATGAAAGCAAAAGCCAATAAAGACTGGGCTACTTCCGATGAAATTCGTAATACATTGACTGCGCTCGGATTCGAGGTAAAAGATACAAAGGACGGTTTCGAGTGGAGATTGAATAAATAAAACAAGAAACAGAGCATTTCACAGTGCAAACTAAAAATAAAGAAGACCGGTTCACCACGAACCGGTCTTCTCTTTTTTCATCACTTTTTATGCATGAGCATTTCAACAGGTTGCCCATGTTGGCAGGTCACCGTCAATACGGTATTCTCTCCCTGTTGCTCCAACTGAACATTTTCCATCGGAACCATCAATGTCCAGTGTCCTTTGAGGCGTATCTCCTTACGGATAGGACGACTCGGTTCCTTCGTTGTATAAGCCTTCTCTTTTATATTCAGATTAGGGTCACAGACACTCAGACGGATACCTTTATCCGGTTCCCTCATATACATTACCATCGTTTCTGCGGGAATAGCGGAAATCAGTTTGTCACCGTCGGGTTGGTAAGTTTCAAAAGCGGCGTATGCCGTAATCCCTGTTTTTTTATCATAAACCACATGGGCTGTCTGATTGCGTTGCAAGACCTCATATGCCGGAGTTTTACGCACTTCATCCAAATCAGTGGCAGAGGGTTGTATCAACACCATATATTCATACGTTCCATCCTTCGGAGCTTTGCCATGCTCAATCCAGGCCGAGGAGAACTTTTCCTTAGTCACTGTACGAGTCTTTTCATGACGTGATTCCTGTTCCGCAACTTGTGTACGAACATTTCCGTCAACCACGTGATAATAATTATCATAGCCATCATGCAACCAATAATTATCATCTCCTACTTTAGAATCCACTCCATTGTATTTGGTCTGGAAAAGGGTCGTTTCCGTCGGATAATCCGTGTTACTGTTTGTTATGCCCGTTCCCAGACAAATCATCCGGTTATCAAAGCAGAATACAGATTTACGGGCAACGAAATCCGGTGTAAAGTTCTTATAGTCACGTTCCATCAGCTTCATGGCAAACATGCCATTCTTCCCTTCCAAAGAACTGCTACCTGAGAAATTTTCTTTAGAATGAGCCATGGTAGTTCCTTTCAGCGGGCTATCCAACAGTTCAAAAGGTAAATGAATGGTCGTTGTACCCGGCAAACGATTCCAGTCCCATCCTTCCTGTACAAAGCCGCTGCCGGCACGAGATACGGGATTTCCTTTGCCCATAATCTGTACCGAACCATAACTCTGATACCGTCCGTAACGATTGTCCTTCACATAAATTTCAGAACCCCATACATCGGTGGTATATCCTTTCAGCGTTACCATCCAGTCCGCACGGCGGAAAATACCTGCCGAGCCGTAGTTGTAGACAAAAAAGCCTTGCGGAGCCTGTGCCGGCTGCACACCTTCTTTCTTAAAAAAACGTGCATTCGGAGTATCTTCGTTGCGTACGAGACGCAAATAATCGCCAGCCAGGCCACGGTCGAATGTATTCCCCTGACCGGACAAGTCGCCGGACATAGCAATGTTGGCAAATGCTTCAATATCATCACTTCCCATTTTTCCACCAAAGGGATGACGTCCGCTGATACCAATACCCCATTCATAAAGATTACAATAGTTGCGCATGGCAATAAAAGCGGACTTCATATGCTGGCGCGCCTCTTTTGTCAATTCAAAGCTCGTCCCATTAGTGAAAGCGATAAATTGTCCCACTGTAGCCAATACACCGGTGGTGTATCCCGGATAGAAACCGCCATGATGGAAAGTAGTGCCGTCCACTTTTATACCGCCAATCGTTCCCGGCGTATATCGTAAGGAAGAAGACAGCCAACGGGATAAGCCGTTCAAAGCCTGTTCCTGTTCTCTAGCATCAGGGAACATCATAGCAGAGATGAATTTCGCCATCAATAACGTATGCCAGGAGTCCAGCAGTTCGTCGCGCGTCGGGGAACACGGCTGGCGGGTTTCCTGCAAAGCCGCCCAAAAACGCAATGTAGAGAGATAAGCGTCCCGATGAGGATGTTTATAAATCGCATCACGTATCAACCAGGCAGTCGTATATATCTTACGAATCTGATAACCATAATGATGATTCGTCCCCATACCACTACCGAACGCAAATCCCTGGTCAATGGCATAGTCGAATACAGTGAAATAGTTCTTCTTCGACGTCTCATTCTGATTGTAATACATATCATAGGCAAAGCCGGAAAGCATGGTTTCAATATCATTCCATGACATTTCCCCTTTTTTCTTATCCTGTTCGTCGGGCGCCACAATAGGTGTCCCTACAAAACCTGTTCCGGCGACGGATGGAGTGATAGCGGCTTTCTCAAATGTCTTATAGGCAGCGTTAATCTGTCCCTGCGGTGCTTTTTTCACTTCAAGAAAGTCAGTCAGACGCTGTTCGATGGTTTTCAGCTCTTTCTTTTGCTGACCAGTCAACTTAGATGCTAACGGGACATCATATGATTGCTGTTCCCACTTCCACACGAGACACCAGTGCCAGAGGTCACGATTAGACAAGCCGTTATTGGACGGCAATTGCTGGTCGGGAGTAGTGCGAAGATTCATCTTCTTCTCAGGAAAAGTCAGACGGTCAAGGAAAATACGTCCTTTCCGTTGAGGAGCAACCAACCGGTAAGAAACGATATTCTTGTCGTTCTTCTCTCCTTTCATATACTCGAAAGAAATCCAGCACGCACGCCAACCGGCTGCCTGCAAATGATAAGAGAACCAATAAGAGACTTCGCCCGCCTTATTCAAGAACTCGAAGCGGATAGAATCCTGCTGCGGTTTCTCATTATAAATCCACAAAGTAATGCCGAACTGCTTCTCTTTCTTCGCATTGAGTGATAAAGGAGAGATTTGAACATTTAAAGCAGAACCGGGTTGAAAATCCCATTCCAGGCTGCTCTCCCCTTCTTTATAAAAGAGAGAGGATGCTTTCAGTTCTCCCTTTCCCGAAACGTTGAACGCTTCGGGGACTCCGTCTTCAAATCCGATGAATTGGGCAAAAGCGGAAGAGATACTTCCAAGCAATAATAGTATGATGAAACAAGTATTTTTCATTCAATCGCATATTAATTTTTAGACAGAAGAACATAAGAACAAAAGATAGAACAATAATTTTATAAACAGCAAAAATAACTATCTAAATAACGTGAGTTCGATATAAGTTCGCCCGCATGGCTTCCCGTCCTTCGGGAAGGAGGAGAATCGAAAAGTACAGACATCTATCGAACTGACGTTAAATACAGCCTTTATATTCTTTTGTTTTTCTGTCTAAATTAAATTTTCATTCAATTACATAGGTTCCTGTTAATAAGGAATTCTGTCCGACAGAATCTTTTCCGTGTACCAAGGATCGTTAATTTCCTTTAGCATAATTCCCATTTCACGATAAAGTTGCTCCACTACTTCCTTATTTTCTTCCAAAGGCAGGTTGTGCAACTGATAAGGATCATTCAAGTCATCAAACAGAAGGCTCTTCTTTAGTTGCTTCGTATTGCGGTCGATGTATAAAGCCAATGTATATTGTGCCGTCTTGATACCTCTCGAAGAAGGGAAATAAGTCTGCACCAATCCGTTTTCATCCTTTTCACCGTCCAGATTTTGGATATACAGTGCACCCGTCGGGCGGACAATTTCCGCCTTTTCATCGAAGAAAAGAGGAGCGAAGTTACGCCCTTGCACTTCTGCCGGAATAGAATCACCCAATCCGCACAAACCCAGCACAGTAGGCATAATATCCGGTGATGACAGCAGCAAGTCATCTACTCCCGGTTGAATCTTGCCCGGGAAACGCACGATAAACGGAATATTCATTGATTCGGAGTAAGGCGAGTTCTTCGGGTCTTCGGTACCTTGGCTGCACATCGTCTCGCCATGGTCGGAAGCGAAGATAACAACCGTATTCTTATCCAGTCCCAAGTCTTTCAGCGTTTCCAGAATCTGACCGAAAGCACGGTCAACTCCCGTTACGGAAGCAAAATAATAACGGGCAGATTCTGCCTTTTTCATCTTCAGGTCTACGTTCGGACGAATCAGCAAGCTATCCAAAGATTTATCCTTGTAAAGATTGAAATCCTGCTCTTCACAGTCGTCTAAAGAGCGATACGGACTATGAGGCGGGTTCATGCCTACCATAATAAAGAAAGGTTTCTTTGTATCGCGCACGTTACCCTCATTTTTCAAATACGAAACCACCTTGCCCGATTCATGCAAAGGCGACCATTCTTTCGGGTCGTGTCTCTTGCCGTCCGTATCCCAATAGTGAGGATTCTTATGCTCATCAAACGTACCGTAAGAATACCAGTAGTTAAATCCGTGACGACGTTCTTTCGGAGTATAGGCATCCCATGCCGGACGTTTGGATTCTACATATTGTCCTGGGTGTTCGGGGTCGTTCGGAGTTGGAAAATCGGCATGAAGTTTTCCGAAATAAGCACAGTCATAACCGGCTTTGCTAAACACATCGCCGATACATTCTGCATCCTCGCGCAACGAACTGATGGGACGCGTAGAATTACAGTTCAAAGGCACGCCGCTCCGGTTGGGATACATACCTGTCAATAACATTCCACGATGAGGGCTACTCAGCGGACAGTTGCTCTGTGCAGAAGACAACACCATGGATTCGCGGGCAAATGCATCCAGGTTGGGGGTATGAACAGGATCACCCTGAAAATTTACTTTATCCCGGAATCCGTCCTGACTCCAGAATCCCATTGCCTGGTTACGGTATTGGTCGGGAAATACATAGATAATATTCGGATGCTCAGCTTGTTCCGCAACTTGCTTCGGGGCTTTGCAACCCTGTGCTGCAAACAAAGTCAGCCCACCGACCAAAAGGTTTATAGGTTTATTCATGATAATGATAGTTAACGATAAACGGGTTATAATAAAGATAATAAACAAATGAACGGTGAACGATGGACAAGCTATATACAGAAGCCTATGTTCATCATTTACCGTTCACTGTACATATCAATGAGATTTATTTCTTTTCGAGATCTCTTTTGCGCATCAGCGCTTCCAGGAAGTAATAGTCGGCATAGTTCAGAGGGACATCAATTTCCTGACCGTGAGGAATACTGCCCACCGAGTGCATCAGGATAAAGTTGCCGTTAGTACCCACCTCTGCACGATAAGCGGGCGAACCCAGACTTACCATAATCTTATCAGCAGTCTCCTTGTATTGGTTGCTCGGCAGATAACCGTCCAATTCGTAGAGGGCAGAAGCTGTACAAGCCGCAGCGGAAGCGTCACGAGGTTCATTCGGAATGTTCGGTGCATCGTAGTCCCAATAAGGAACGAGGTCTTCCGGCAGATTCTTGTTGTTAAAGATAAAATTATATACCTTTTGAGCCTGGTCGAGATATTTCTTGTCTTTCGTATAGCGATAGCAAGTAGTATATCCGTAAAGAGCCCAAGCTTGTCCGCGAGCCCAAGCCGATTCATCAGCATATCCCTGTGCAGTTTGTCTCTTGCGCACTTCACCGGTTTCAGGATCGTAGTCTACTACATGATAACAACTGTTATCCGGACGGAAATGGTGTGCCATAGTTGTATCTGCATGTTTCACAGCAATATTATAGAAAGTAGAATCACCGGAAAGAGCTGTTGCTTCAAACAAAAGTTCAAGGTTCATCATATTATCAATAATCACCGGACATTTCCATCCACGTGTTCCCTGCCAGCCTTTATCAGCATCCCATGATTGGATAACACCGGCATTCGGACGGAAACGTGTAGAGAGCGATTTGGCTGCTTCGACAATCACATCCTTATATTCTTTCTTGTCAGCCAGACGGTATCCGTTCAGATAGCTGCAACCAATCATAAATCCTACGTCATGATGCCATTTCAGATACTTCACGGAATCAAGAGCTTCCGTATATTTTTCAGCCAGCGGCAACCATTTCTTATCTCCGGTCAGGTTATAAGTCAGCCACATGCTACCAGGGTAAAAACCAGAGCACCAATCTTCAATAGGTATATAAGATATACTGCCGTCTTCGTTGATGGTTCGCGGATTCAGAACCTTGCCGGATTTCTCGATAATATCCGTTTGAATCGTGTTCTGTGCCACTGCGTTGTCGATGTTGTCCTGAATAAAGTCTACTTCAACTTTTTTTTGTCCACCGCAACTCGTAAAGATCAAAAGGGAAAGTCCTAATGCGCTAAGAATTGTTTTCATAATACAGGGATTATTTGTTAAGTGATTAATTTTCTTGATTGCAAAAGTAGTGCATTTCAAGAGAATAGACCGACCTAAATAATCCAAATGAGGGACAATTTTGGTACATTTGCGGAAGAAAAATCGAAAAAGAATAAATATGATGACCCCACAAGAGTTTTTTAAGAATGACGTATTCGCCGAAAACGCAGGCATAGTCCTACTGGAAGTAAGAAAAGGGTACAGCAAAGCCAAGTTGGAAATAAAACCCGAACATCTGAACGCAGGAGCCCGTACACAAGGCGGAGCCATCTTTACATTGGCCGACCTTGCACTGGCTGCGGCTGCCAATTCACATGGCACACTTGCTTTCTCGCTTTCATCCACCATTACCTTCGTACGTGCCAGCGGACCGGGCGATACTCTTTATGCCGAAGCACGCGAACGTTATATCGGCCGGAGCACAGGTTGCTATCAAGTAGATATTACTAATCAGAATGGAGATTTGATTGCAACTTTCGAATCCAGCGTATTCAGAAAAGACCAGAAAGTTCCTTTTGAGGTAGAAGAATAAAGAGAAGTTAAAACAGATTGTGAAGCTATATGTTTAGATAAGGATTTCGCGGATTACCCGGTTTCAATTATATAAAAACCGTGTAATCCGCGAAGTCCGTACCTAATATTCTCTACTTATTTAACGATAGAAGTCATCGGATGCCGATTCCCCCGTACATCATTCAGGAACGCCTTAGCCGAACCAAAGTTCAGGAACAAATCCAGACGAACCGGAAGATGGTTCAAGTCATCCGTCACAAAGAAAGTAATAACTTCCTTTTCTTTCCCTTTCTTATCATATTCGACTAATGAAAAAATCAAGCAACGATAAGTAACTCCATTCTCGGCTTTTACGTTTTCCTTCCCGCGATAGATAAGCGTCTGCTCTTCCACCTTACGTCCCGTAGCCATCGGAAACTTGATTTTGTCTCCCACCTTATAATCTGCAGGGTCGTAAGAGCGTGCCTGCGCCAGAATGCTCAACATATCATATATACAACGGCTGTCACTTGCTTCCGATTCATTAAACGTTCCATCCCGGTACGTACGTTTCTGATTGACAAAGCAGAGCCCGTCCTTATACGAGAACCAAGCCTCATCCACTGTATAACGTTTTCCTTCCTCGGCACCCTTACGGAAATAGCGCGGCTCCAGCTTCTCGCCAATCACGCAAGTCAACGTATCACGCATCTTGAAAAAGAAATCCGCCCGTTTGCTGCCCAAAGCAAGCAGGTTCATCCGGAAAGCCGGTTCCGAATGGTAGGTAGTCGCATTGGTTGTCAGACTGGCAAGTCCGGCTTTCACCCAGACAAACTTCCAGTTGAAGTACAAATCGTACATCACGTGTTCGCCCGTCTGAAACGCATCGTTCTTCGCCTCACATTGGGCACTGGCGGGAAGGGCGAAAATTCCCATCAGCAATGCCACAGTTCCGATAATCAAGCTACGGCGGAAGCTAGCGGCGCCTGTTCTGATTGTTTCTATCTTTTTTCTTCTTGTCTTCATCTGGTTTTTGTTTTTTAAGCTCATCCGGTTTCTGTTTATCCACAGGGGTCGCATGAATATCCCATGGTTGTGTCACGTCCCACAACGCCTTATACTCTAATATTGTCGGATAATAGAAAACGGCTTCCGGTTGCAAACCTTTTGCAAAGTCTCCCGTATCCCATTCTCCATTTCCATTTGTGTCATTAATCAGCCTGGCTGCATATTTTCCCGGATTCAAGAAATAGAAATCGGCCATTCCATCTTTCACCATACGCTTACGGACTACCTTGTCTTGCGCATCAAGCAGTTCGACGAATGCCAAAGAATCAGCCCCCGTCACACTGAAATGAAGAGTGAAGTATTCATCTTCACTACGTACTTTAAATCCTTGCTTTATCTTATCGGTAAACAATCCGTATATACCATGGAAAGCCGTAGAATCTACCTCAAACTCGTATTCAAAAGTCGGTTCCCAATCATAATACAAGTTAAACTTCTTCTGATTCAGAGAGTCCTGTTCAAACTCAAACGGTATATCCTTCCAAAGCGTATCCACTTTCTGCCGCAGATGAATAGCGGTACTGTCAAAGCTGGCTATCGGTTCATCGAAATTCAGAGAAACATAACCATATACATCCATTGACGAAGGCGCGCTGACATTCACCGGCAGGAACTTCGTAGGTTCCGGCTCGTCCTCCTCATCTTTCTTTTTCTTCTTTTTCTTCTTCTCCTTTTCCGGCTCGTCTTTCTTGTATTTCTGCTTCGAAACCAAGTTCAAGGTATCCGTACGCGGTACCAACTGATTCAAGGTATCCGTATAAAGATAAGTCAGGCTCATGGAAAGCGTATCCTGTTTAAAGAGCAAGGAGTCTTTGACCCAATAATGAATCGTATCATTCCGCTGATTCTTTTCGATGATAAAAGCATCCTTTTCATCGAAGTTCAATCCTTTCAGCACAGGCAGAGTGTCTGCCTTACCTGCAAAATAGAAAGTAAACTTATGCGGCACAAGCCTTTCGGATTTGATAAGATATTGCGAATAATTCAGTTCTTTGAAAGCCCGGAGAATCACATCGTCGGGCAGATAATGCATATACTTCTTCTCAACAATCGTATCATAGGTCAATGAATCCACCCAGGCTGTATCCATACGTATACGTTCTTCCATACGAGGGATAATCAGCGAATCATGAAAAGCAATCACCTCACTTTTCTGATTAAAAGTAAAATTCTGGTCGGCATCCATCAATCCGTAAATACGGTACTTACCGGGAGCTATGCCGCGAATAGAGAATCGTCCACGACTGTCCGTGCGTGCCACGCGGTCGAAAGGCAACTTGTTGAAAGCCGAATCGCTCAGGTTGGAATGCAGTCCGACAAGAATGCCTTTGATAGGTTCCAAATTAGAGGCATCAAGTACTGTTCCCGACACTTCCATCGTATCAATCTGCGCACCGGTAGAAAAGGTTAATGCAAAGTTTCCCAACGGATTACCTTCATTATTATCAACAATGGCATCCGAAAAGTCAATGGTATAGGTAGTGTTCGGTTTCAAAGAATCAAGCAAGTTCACCTGTATTCGTTTTCCGGAAGCCTTGATTTCGGGTTGCTGTATCTGAGGTGGGGAAACAACTACTTTCTCCGTCGCTTTCTCCAACTTTATAAACTCGTCGAACATCAAAGAGACTTTCGTCCTTTCATTATTTAACGCACCGGCAGCAGGAGTACTGCCAATGAAACGGGGTGGAGTCTCATCATAAGGTCCCCCGTCCGGTCGCCCGATACTGGCGCAGGAGTATAACATAGCTACCAGCGTTACTACCGGAAGCGCCTTGCGGACTATTTGTTTTATCTTTTGATTCTCAAACTGTAACATGCTGCAAAAATAAGCGTTCTTATCCAATAAACACCACACTTTCTAGCTAATTTATTAAAAAACGAAAGAGTAGCTCAGGACAATAAACAATCTTCATGGGAGTTTTATTTCTTTTTCTTACTAATATAATTAGTTTTATCAGTTAAAGTAATTACCTTTGTTACCTGATGTCTCTTCGTATAACTATAGTTATGCGCAAGGATAACTATAGTCTACTTTGCGCATAACTATAGTCATCCGAAAGGAAGACTATAGTCAAACGAAATAAAAACAGCGGACGAAATACATCCGGACAGGCAAACGGATATATCCATGTAGCAATATAAAACAATAACGAATATGAGTATACATTACGACCTCTACGAAACACCTGATATCCAACAAACAGGTGAACAACAACCACTCCATCCCCGCGTGGTTTTCAAAGGAACTATCAATCAGGACGAATTTCTGGATCGTGTACACAAATTCACCGGAATAAGCCGCAGCTTATTGGCAGGTGCCATGCAGTCTTTCCAAAACGAACTGAGAGATTTGCTTGCCAACGGATGGATTGTAGAACTGGGAGACATCGGATACTTTTCTGCTTCCCTGCAAGGACCGCCCGTCATGAAAAAAGAGGAAGTACATGCACAATCCATCAAATTAAAGAATATCAATTTCCGACCAGGTACTCAATTTAAAAAGGAAGTGGGTTGGCAAATGAGACCGGAACGTGGAGAATCTTTCACCCGTCCTCATGGAAAAGGGCGCAGTGAAGAAGAATGCCTGACCATAATCAATGAGCATCTTAAGAGGTATCCCTGTTTGACTCGTGCCGATTATTGCCGGTTGACAGGGCATGACAAGCAGCGTGCACTTAACGAACTAAATGCCTTTATCAAGCAAGGGATACTGATTCGTTACGGAGCGGGCAAGCAGGTGGTATATGCAAAGAAAAGAGAAGAATGACTTCACATTGAATAATCAAATAGACTTTTAGCACCACAAAGAGTTAAAGAACATTAATCACTGTGGGGCAAGGAGCTATCACCAGTGTATTTAAAATAACTAATGAAAAATACACGGATGAAAGCAATATATGTAATCATACTTCTAAGCATCAGCCTCCTTCCTTTTGAGAAAGATAGTTGTACTATGGATTCTATAAAAGCATCTTTAGACCATATCAAATACACTCAAATACTATTACCTGTATGCATAATATTGCTTATCATTCTAATAATCGGAATAAAACTATACAGAAAATATTACCTTAACTTAAAACAAGAGTTGTATCAAAAAGACCAAGAAATAGCAGTTATCAAAAACAAACTATATAAAGAACAGGAAACACAAAAACTACTTATAGAGGAAAATGCAGAAATAATTTCATCATTACACAAGAAAATTATATTTCTGACAGAGCAAAAGAACATGCCTACCTGTACTTTTCTTCATACCAGCATACTGCCTGCAACGGAATATGATAAATTTATACATTATTTTCAGGTTTCCAACCCCTTCCTATTAAACTACTTGAGAGCACCAGAATTCAAACTGACCTCATATGAAATCATATTATGCCTATTAGCATATCTGGATACCCCTGCATCTCACACAGAATGTCTGCTGGATAAAAAGTATGATGCGCTAAAAAAAGCAAGACAAAGAATTAAAAATAAGATGCGGATCGGCAGCAAAGATAACATCGGCTCATTTTTGCGAGAGAATAAGCGTTAAATATCTTTAAACCAATGTTCCCCTCACCTTAATATTATCAGCTACACGAACAAAGGTATTGCCTGTCTGATAATAGCATATATCGGGCTTGTTACCAAAGTTACCAATGTCCCCTAGGTGTTTTTGTACTTCTTGGTTTTCTCGCATTCTGTTTTTAGATTTGTCAAATAACTACGTGGACTCGAAGGATTACGATATTATGGACTTGACGAGGAGCTGCTAAGTTTAAAAGTTTGGCGCGAAGGAGGACGATGTCTATCAGTCAAAGACTGGATAGTGGGACATATCTATCGCTCTGAGTTTCCTTATGAAGTGCCTTCTAAGGAGATAGTATACTGTCATCGAACTTTTTCTGCCTTATGAACTAAAAGGAAAGTATATTTGAAAATTAAAGAACTAAAGAAAAAAGAAGCGTTATGCAAAGCAAGCAACATGAAAAATCAAAATATATGGTGTTGACAGTAAGCCTACCCCATAGGAAATTCTAATAGTGGATCTACAGATATGCCATAGATTACTAACTTCGGAAGATAGCAGTTTTGCTGTCCTCCCTTATCACTTTTCTAAAACTGAAAAATATGCAAAAATACTATCCTATATTTATCTTACTAAGTTTATTAGTTTCCTGTAACCCCAAACGAGAAACTAAATATTATTTCAAAGAATATGATATGGAAGGATGGCTCATCCCTGTCCACATAGGAGAAGAAACGTACGATTTTGTATTTGACACAGGAAGTTCTAATTCACATATTGAGTCAAAACTCGCCAACAAGCTTAAACTGAAGATAATTGACTCGACATTGATCTTTGAAGGAAGAAACAAAAAGATTTCATATCATAGTCAGACCGAAAAACTAGAATTTAACATTGCAAATATTCCAATGAGCACTTCATTTTATTATACAACAGACAACCGTAACATTATCGGAATGGATATTATAAAGAAATATCACTGGATGTTCGATCGTGCCAACAAGACTTTCCGATTACAGGAAAAGCCGATTTCAATAGAAAAACGTCCTTCTGATATGATTTATGAGAAGCAATATCGCTTTAACGACATAGAAGTTCAAGTTCCTATTGTTGATTTATTAATTAATGATACCATATCAATTCCTTTATTGTTTGACAGTGGTTATGCTTATACACATATTTATAATGCCGATACAACAGACATCACAATGCCCCCTACCATAACGTTGGAATATTATGACCAAATTAATGATAATGGATTTATACGATACATATATGACATGTATGGCAACGACGCACTGACTTATTGGATACCATCTAATTTTACTCTTTGGTTAGACTCAATAGCTATTGATAACTTGCCTCCTTCCGACTTTTATATGCCGGTTGATGTAGATAGCATATATAAGAAAGTGAACAAAGGATATATCGGGTTACTAACCTGGCATTTCGCCCGTCAATTCCGCACTTTGTATATTAATCCTGAGAAACAAGAGCTTACGTTTATCGTATCTCCCCAAGACAGCAACCTCATTAATCATCCCACAAATGAAGAAGGTTTATACCTAAAACATTTGAGAAAACTAAGACACATGAAAAAATGAAAGCAATTTTATTAATCACACTCACAGCCTGTATGTTGATTGGTTGCAGCAACCAAACAACGTCATTAACCCCGCAAGAGAAAGCTTTTGTAGGAAAATATTATGCCATAAAAAGCGATACTATCGGAATAAAACAGATTTATGGTACAATAGAATCTTATACAGATTACAAGATCGACAGAAGTGCTCATTCTTCCGCTATGCTAAAACTGTTTTTTTCGACTGAAAGTATAGGAACCATCATACTGGAATACGAAATGACATACAACAGCGAGTGGAAAATAAGGAATGACACACTATTTGAAAGTCTTATTCCCGATTCATATAAGATGAATCTAAAAAAAATCAATCAACAGGGAATCCTTGCCGACAAGCTAAGCGAACAAATGGAGCCATTTGCCGAGATGTTCAGTGCCCAACTAAAAGAAGAACTCCTAAAACAGGATGCGGTAAAGATTGTAGAACTAACTCCCGAAAAAGTAATTATAGAACTTGATGGAGTGAATGAAACAATCAAGAAAGTAAAGTAACAACAAATCCACCCCACTATGTATAAACAGAGCCGATATAATAATTCTTCTTATCCAAACAATCCTATCAGTTGGCTCAAGAACAATATGAGATATTATCATGTAAATTTCAATATAGTAGAGTATCAGTATATGAAATTTCTTCAATACAAACTGAACTTTACGAGGCAATGAAAAGATATTATGCCTCCATGCAAGCCGTATGTAGACAACTTGAGTACCAGATCATATTTAAGAATTTAGTTAAGACACATTTCTTTTTTTCCTTGCCCATGAATTTCGAAACACATACCTTTGCATCGTGATCACAAAACAAAAGTAAAACAGATTAACTAACTATTTTAAAAAAAGAAAGATTATGGCATTAAAGTATGTTGTAAAGAAAAGAACTTTCGGTTTTGACAAGACAAAAGCTGAAAAGTATGTAGCACAGAATGTTATTACCAATACGGTAGATTTCAGAGATTTATGCAAGGAAGTATCCATGTTCGGTATGATTCCCGAGGGTGCGGTGAAGCACGTGATTGACGCACTGATTGATGCATTGAATACAAACCTGAACAAAGGAATGTCGGTGCAGTTAGGTGATTTCGGTTGTTTCCGTCCGGGAATGAACTGCAAGAGTCAGGATGCGGCAGAAGATGTGGATGCCGACACCATCCAACGGGTAAAAATTGTATTTACTCCGGGATATAAATTCAAGGAGATGCTGAATAAGGTCAGTATCTATAAGACGGAAGGCAACGGCAGCAATGCTTCTTCGGGAAACAATGGCGGAAATAATCCGGAAAATCCGGATGGCGGTGACAGTGGAGAAACGCCGGATCCCGATCCCGCAGCATAACCCCCGATATACTTAACGGTTAACTAGGGATTTATTGAACGTGAGATACTGTTTCTACTTTTAAACAGAACAGTATCTCACGTATTTTTTTATTTGTATAAGCATAGATGAATACCAACAACATGCTTAATTTATTAAAAACTAGCCTTAATTGAACGATAATTAGCCCTTCACTCTTTAAATTAATCCTTATCTTTGACTCCCGAAATTCAAACCTAATACAAAAAACCCATGAAGAAACAACTACTCTCTTGCTGCTTGGCTGCATTGGGACTGACAGCTATTCAAGCGCAAAGCTTCAACGAGTGGAAAGACCCGGAAGTGAATTCCGTAAACCGCTCTGCCATGCACACTAACTACTTTGCTTACGCATCGGCTGATGAAGCTAAAGCCGGTATCAAAGAAAACTCCACGAATTTCATGACTCTGAACGGTCTTTGGAAATTCAACTGGGTGAGGCACGCCGAAGCACGTCCGACCGACTTCTACCAGACTAATTTCAACGACAAAGGCTGGGACGACCTTCAAGTGCCCGGTGTATGGGAATTGAACGGCTATGGCGACCCTATCTATGTAAATGTAGGATATGCCTGGAGAAGCCAGTTCAAAAACAACCCGCCGTACGTCCCGACAGAGAACAACCATGTAGGCTCTTACCGAAAAGAAATCACCGTTCCTGCCGACTGGAAAGGGAAAGAGATTTTTGCCCATTTCGGTTCGGTCACTTCCAATATGTACCTTTGGGTGAACGGACGCTATGTAGGATATAGCGAAGACAGCAAACTGGAAGCTGAATTCAACCTGACCAACTATCTGAAACCGGGTAAGAATGTGATTGCTTTCCAGGTATTCCGCTGGTGCGACGGCAGTTACCTGGAAGACCAGGACTTCTTCCGCTATTCCGGCGTAGGACGCGACTGCTATCTTTACGCACGCGACAAGAAATATATTCAGGATATTCGTGTAACGCCCGATTTGGACAGCCAATATAAAGATGCCACGCTGAATATCGCTGTCGACCTGAAAGGAAGCGGCACAGTGGCTTTAGACCTGACAGATGCCCAAGGCAACAGTGTAGCTACCGCCGACCTGAAAGGTTCGGGCAAACTGAACACTACACTGAATATCTCCAACCCTGCCAAATGGACAGCCGAAACGCCCAATCTTTATACACTGACCGCTAGCCTGAAAAACGGCAATAGCACAGTAGAGGTAATTCCCGTGAAAGTTGGTTTCCGCAAGATTGAACTGAAAGGCGGACAGATACTCGTTAACGGCCAGCCGGTACTCTTCAAGGGAGCCGACCGCCACGAAATGGACCCGGACGGCGGTTATGTAGTTTCCCTAGAACGTATGTTGCAAGACATCAAAGTCATGAAAGAGCTTAATATCAACGCCGTACGTACCTGCCACTACCCGGACGACAACCGTTGGTATGACCTTTGCGACCAATACGGACTCTATGTTGTAGCCGAAGCTAACGTGGAATCCCACGGTATGGGATATGGTGACCAGACACTGGCAAAGAACCCCAGTTACGCCAAAGCCCATATGGAGCGCAACCAACGCAACGTACAACGCAGCTACAATCACCCGTCCATCATTTTCTGGTCACTGGGTAATGAAGCCGGCATGGGACCGAACTTTGAGAAATGCTACACCTGGATTAAGAACGAAGACAAAACACGTGCCGTACAATACGAGCAAGCACGTACCAGTGAATTTACAGACATCTATTGCCCGATGTACCTAGGTTACGAAGGCTGTATCAAATACTGCGAAGGTGATATTCAAAAACCGCTGATTCAATGTGAATACGCACACGCTATGGGTAACTCACAAGGCGGATTCAAAGAATACTGGGACATCATCCGCAAATATCCGAAATACCAAGGCGGATTTATCTGGGACTTTGTAGACCAGTCCTGCCACTGGAAAAACAAAGATGGAGTAGATATTTACGGCTACGGTGGCGACTTCAACAAATATGACGGTTCGGACAATAACTTCAACGACAACGGTTTAATCAGCCCTGACCGCGTACCTAATCCGCATGCTTACGAAGTAGCTTATTTCTACCAGGATATCTGGACTACTCCCGCCGACCTTGCCAAAGGTGAAATCAACATCTTCAACGAAAACTTCTTCCGCGACCTGTCTTCATATTATATGGAATGGCAATTACTGGCAAACGGGGAAGTGGTACAGACCGGCATCGTATCCGACCTGAAAGCAGCACCTCAGCAAACTGTAAAAGTGCAGCTTCCGATTGACACGAAGAACATCTGCCCCTGCAAGGAACTGCTGCTCAACGTCAACTATAAACTGAAAGCCGCAGAAACATTGTTGCCCGCAGGAACCACCGTCGCTTACGACCAGTTAAGCATCCGTGATTACAAAGCACCGGAACTCAAACTGGAAAATGTGCAGACTTCCAACCTGGCAGTCAGTGTGCCCAGCATCCTGGATAACGACCGTTACTACCTGATTGTCAAAGGCGAAAACTTCTCTATGGATTTCAACAGGCAAAACGGCTATCTCTGCCGCTACGACGTGAACGGCATGCAGATGATGGAAGACGGCAGCGAACTGACTCCCAACTTCTGGCGTGCGCCGACCGATAACGATTTCGGAGCAGGATTGCAACGCAAATATGCGGTTTGGAAGAACCCGGAACTGAAACTTACGTCTCTGAAACACGGCATCGAAAATGACCAGGCTGTGGTTCGTGCAGAATACGACATGAAATCGGTGGGCGGCAAGTTATTCCTCACTTATACTATCAATAATAAGGGAGCGGTAAAAGTTACTCAGAAAATGGTAGCCGACAAGAGCAAAAAGGTGTCTGAAATGTTCCGCTTCGGTATGCAGCTTCGTATGCCTCTTGCTTTCAACGAAGTGGAATATTACGGGCGCGGTCCGGTAGAAAACTATTCCGACCGTAACCACGGCGCCATGATAGGCAAATACCGCCAGACGGTAGAAGAACAATTCTATCCGTATATCCGTCCGCAGGAAACCGGAACGAAGACCGACATCCGCTGGTGGAGACTGCTGAATATCGGTGGCAACGGCTTAGAGTTCGTTTCTGAAGCTCCGTTCTCCGCATCTGCACTGAACTATACCATCGAATCATTGGACGATGGCGATGCAAAAGACCAACGCCACTCACCGGAAGTTGAAAAAGTAAACTTTACAAACTTCTGCATTGACAAGGTACAGACAGGTTTGGCATGCGTCAACAGTTGGGGAGCTATACCATTAGAAAAGTATCGTCTTCCTTACCAGGATTATGAATTCAGTTTCATCATGTCACCCGTATCACATAAACTGAAGTAATGAAGTAAAAAACATCGTTAAAAAACACGGTATCAGAGTACAAGAATAGCGAAATTACTGTACTTTTGCAGCCGGAAACTGATTTAACTGAATTAGTTTCCGGCTTTTATTCCTTAAATCCCCCCTTTTATACAAGAGAATGACATACGTGCAACAAACGCATAATTTTAAAAAACAGATAAATGAGAAGTATGAAAAGTAGAATTGTTTTATTTACATTTTGCTTAGCCCTTCTGTCCAGTTGCGGCAATAAGGGAAATGACACGGGAAAAGTCCCCGAGTATGCAGTACAGGAGTTACAAAAGTCAACTGCAAATCTAACGACAGCTTATCCGGCTACTATTAAAGGCAAACAAGACGTAGAAATCCGTCCGCAAGTATCGGGCTTCATCACCAAACTGTGTGTAGACGAAGGAGCAAGTGTCCGTAAGGGACAAGTCTTGTTCATCATTGACCCTACACAGTATGAAGCGGCAGTACGCACAGCCCAAGCAGCCGTTGCAACGGCAGAAGCGGCAGTACGCACCCAACAGATAACGGTGGACAACAAGCGTGAACTGAACAAGAAGAACATCATCAGTGATTATGACCTGTCGATGGCTGAAAATACATTGGCACAGTCTCAGGCACAGTTGGCGCAGGCAAAGGCACAGTTGACTACTGCCCGGCAGAACCTCTCATTCACACAGGTGAAGAGTCCTTCCGACGGTGTCATCAATAATATCCCTTATCGTTTGGGAGCATTGGTCAGCCCTTCTATCGCCACTCCGATGACTACCGTTTCCGAAATTGATGAAGTATATGTATATTTCTCAATGACAGAAAAAGAACTGTTGGCTATGACCAAGTCAGGAAGCACTATCAAAGAAGAAATCAGCAAAATACCGGCTATTAAATTACAGTTGATTGACGGTACCGAATACAGCATTGATGGTAAAGTGGACGCCATCACGGGAGTTATCGACCAAAGCACCGGTTCTGTAAGCATGCGCGCCATCTTCCCGAACAAGGAGCACATCTTGCGTAGCGGCGGTACGGCAAACGTACTGATTCCTTATACTATGGACAACGTTATCAGCATACCGCAATCTGCAACAGTAGAAATCCAAGATAAGAAGTTCGTTTATGTCCTCCAACCAGACAACACTGTGAAATATACGGAAATCAATATTTTCAACCTGGATAACGGAAAAGAATATCTCGTTACTTCCGGCTTGAACGCAGGAGACAAAATCGTAATCGAAGGCGTACAAAGCTTGAAAGACGGTCAGACTGTACAGCCTATCACACCGGCTCAGAAAGAAGCGAACTATCAACAGCACTTGAAAGACCAACGCGAAGGAAATTTAGCTACTGCTTTCAATTAATAACTTAGATAACCGTATGAAATTAGATAATTTTATTAACCGTCCGGTACTATCAACCGTTATTTCTATCTTGATAGTAATCCTGGGTGCCATCGGATTGGCTACGCTGCCTATCACCCAGTATCCGGACATCGCGCCCCCTACTGTGTCAGTAAGGGCTACATATACGGGTGCCAGTGCGTCAACCGTATTGAACTCCGTGATTGCCCCGCTCGAGGAACAAATCAACGGTGTGGAAAATATGATGTATATGACCTCGACTGCGTCAAATACGGGCTCCGGTGAGATATCCATATATTTCAAACAAGGGACTAACCCGGACATGGCCGCTGTCAATGTGCAAAACCGTGTTTCTATGGCACAAGGTCTGTTGCCGGCCGAAGTAACCAAAGTCGGCGTAACCACTCAAAAACGCCAGACTTCCATGCTGGTAGTATTCTCTCTCTATGACGAGACAGATACATATAGCGAATCGTTTATTGAAAACTATGCTAAGATCAACTTGATTCCTCAAGTACAGCGTGTGCCGGGTGTAGGTGATGCCTCCGTACTGGGACAGGACTACTCCATGCGTATCTGGCTGCGTCCGGACGTGATGGCACAATACAAGCTCGTTCCCGGTGACGTTTCCGTTGCTTTGGCAGAACAGAATGTCGAAGCTGCTCCAGGACAGTTCGGTGAACGCAGTAACCAGACTTTCCAATACACCATCCGTTACAAAGGACGCCTGCAACAACCGGAAGAGTTTGAAAATATCGTTATCAAATCTCTTCCTGACGGTGAAGTGCTCCGTCTGAAAGATATAGCAGAAATTCAGCTGGACCGCTTGGGATATAACTTTAGCAACCGGGTAAACGGACATAAGGCTGTAACCTGTATCGTTTATCAGATGGCAGGAACAAATGCGACACAAACTATCAGTGACATTCAAGTGTTACTGGATGAAGCGTCCAAATCACTGCCGACCGGCTTGAAGATAAACGTTTCCATGAATGCCAACGACTTCTTGTTCGCTTCTATCCATGAAGTGTTGAAAACATTGATTGAAGCATTTATCCTGGTATTTATTGTAGTATATATCTTCTTGCAGGACTTACGTTCTACATTGATTCCGACTATTGCCATTCCGGTAGCCCTTATCGGTACATTCTTCATCCTGTCTCTGGTAGGATTCAGTTTGAACTTGCTGACGTTATGTGCCCTTGTGCTTGCCATTGCGATTGTGGTCGATGACGCCATCGTGGTCGTCGAGGGTGTACACGCCAAGCTGGACCAAGGCTACACTTCCGCACGTCTGGCTTCCATCGATGCAATGAATGAGCTGGGTGGTGCTATCGTATCCATTACACTGGTCATGATGGCCGTGTTCGTTCCGGTAAGTTTCATGGGTGGAACGGCAGGAACATTCTACCGCCAGTTCGGTATGACAATGGCCATCTCTATTGGTCTGTCCGCCTTGAACGCCTTGACATTAAGCCCCGCCTTGTGTGCCGTTCTTCTGAAACCGCACAAACAGGAAGGTGAAGGTTCCGAAGAGGTTCCTCCATTGAAAGAACGTATGAAAACAGCCTATAAGGCTGCTCATACAACAATGATAAAAAGATATACCGAAGCTATCGGAAAGATGCTACATCCGGGAATCACACTTACGTTCACACTTGTTGCCATTCTCGGCATGATTTTCGGTCTTTTCAGTATCAATCCGATAATTACTGCCATCTTCATACTTCTTAGTATATTGGCACTAATCGGAATGAGCACGAATAAATTCAAGAACAAATTCAACGATACCTATGAGTCTATCTTGAAACGCTATAAGAAACGCGTACTGTTCTTCATCCAGAAGAAATGGTTGTCCATGGGACTGGTCGTTGCTTCTATCGTATTGCTTATGTTCTTCATGAACACCACTCCGACAGGTATGGTGCCCAACGAAGATACCGGTACACTGATGGGAGCCGTAACCCTGCCGCCGGGCACATCACAAGACCACTCGGAAAAGATTCTGGCACGTGTAGACAGTTTGATTGCTGCTGACCCTGCCGTAGCTTCACGCACATTGATTTCCGGTTTCAGCTTTATCGGTGGACAAGGACCATCCTACGGTTCTTTCATCATCAAGCTGAAAGACTGGGACGAGCGTTCGATGATACAGAACTCCGACGTTATTGTAGGTTCCTTATATATGCGCGCACAGAAAATCATCAAGGAAGCACAGGTATTGTTCTTTGCTCCACCGATGATTCCGGGTTACTCGGCATCTACGGATATTGAGGTGAATATGCAGGACAAGACGGGTGGCAACCTGAACAAGTTCTTCGATGTAGTCAACGACTATACCGCTGCGCTGGAAGCCCGTCCCGAAATTAATTCGGCAAAAACGACGTTCAACCCGAACTTCCCGCAATATATGATTGATATTGACGCGGCAGCTTGTAAGAAAGCAGGTATCAGTCCGAGTGACATCCTCACTACCATGCAGGGATATTACGGTGGTCTGTATGCGTCCAATTTCAACCGTTTCGGTAAGATGTATCGTGTAATGATTCAGTCCGACCCGCTGTCCCGTAAGAACTTGGAATCCCTGAAGAATATCAAGGTTCGTAACAGTGCCGGCGAAATGGCCCCTATCTCACAATTCATCTCTATCGACAAAGTATATGGCCCGGATATCATCAGCCGTTTCAACCTTTACACTTCCATGAAAGTGATGGTGGCTCCTGCCAGCGGTTATACATCAGGCCAGGCGTTGACAGCATTGGCGGAAGTAGCCAATCAGAACCTTCCTGCCGGTTATACCTATGAACTGGGTGGTATGGCACGTGAAGAGGCACAGAGCAGTGGAAGCGCCACCGGATTGATTTTCATCCTCTGCTTCGTATTCGTTTACCTGCTGCTGAGCGCACAGTACGAAAGTTACATACTTCCGTTGGCTGTATTGCTGTCCGTTCCGTTCGGTCTGTTAGGCAGCTTCCTGTTTGTGAACGGAGTGAGTGCCATCGGTAATATCTCGATGTTGAAGATGATTCTCGGCACGATGTCCAACAATATCTACATGCAGATTGCGTTAATCATGTTGATGGGTCTGTTGGCGAAGAATGCCATCCTGATTGTGGAGTTCGCCCTCGACCGTCGTAAGATGGGTATGAGTATCACATGGGCAGCCGTATTGGGTGCCGGTGCCCGCCTCCGTCCTATCTTGATGACATCATTGGCGATGGTAGTCGGACTGCTTCCATTGATGTTTGCCTTTGGCGTAGGTGCTCATGGTAACCGCACACTGGGTACTGCTTCTATCGGTGGTATGTTAGTCGGCATGATTTGTCAGATTTTCATCGTTCCTGTGCTGTTCGTAATCTTCCAGTACCTGCAAGAGAAGGTGAAACCGATGGAATGGGAGGATATTGACAATACGGACGCCGTAACTGAGATTGAACAATACGCTAAATAATGAAATTCGATATGAAGAAACAGATTCTATATATGTTGTGCGCAACTGCTCTCCTGAGTAGTTGCCACATCTATAAGTCGTATGACAGACCCGAAGATATTACCACTTCCGGACTGTATCGTGACCCGATGGCGGATAATGATACACTGGTTTCGGATACCGCCAACTTCGGTAACCTGCCGTGGAGAGAAGTCTTCACCGACCCACAGTTACAGTCTCTCATCGAAGCGGGACTGAAGCAAAACACCAACCTTTTGTCCGCTGCCCAAAATATAAAAGCGGCAGAAGCATCCCTGATGTCGGCACGCCTGGCTTATGCTCCGTCACTGGGACTGTCTCCGCAAGGAACAATCAGCAGCTTTGACAAGAATGCAGCTACAAAAACTTACTCGCTGCCTGTAACAGCCAGTTGGCAAGTCGATTTGTTCGGTCAGTTGCTGAACTCCAAACGAAATGCACAAGTTACCCTGAAGCAGGTAAAGGCTTATCGTCAGGCAGTGCAGACGCAAGTTATCTCCAATGTTGCCAACATGTATTATACATTAATGATGTTGGACCGCCAGTTGGAAATAACTAAAGCTACGGCTGAAATTCTGAAACAGAATGCCGAAACGATGGAAGCGATGAAAGACGCTGCCATGTACAATATTAATTCGGCAGGAGTTGAACAAAGTAAGGCTGCTTATGCTCAGGTGCTTGCCAGTATCCCAGATATCGAACAAAGTATCCGTGAAACTGAAAATGCCCTGTCTACTTTCTTGGGAGAAGCTCCCCACTCCATCAAACGCGGCGTGCTGGAAGCACAAGTGCTCCCGACAGAACTTTCCGCAGGCGTACCTATCCAGTTGCTGTCCAACCGTCCGGACGTAAAAGCAGCCGAAATGGCTTTGGCAAGCTGCTATTATAATACCAACTCGGCACGTGCCGCTTTCTATCCGCAAATCACGCTCAGCGGTTCGGCAGGATGGACAAACAGCGCCGGAAGTGCAATTATCAACCCGGGCAAGTTATTGGCTTCCGCCATCGGCTCTCTGACTCAGCCGCTTTTCTACCGCGGACAGAATATCGCCCGCTTGAAAGCTGCCAAAGCTCAGGAAGAAACAGCGAAGTTGTCCTTCCAGCAGAGCTTGCTGAATGCCGGAAGCGAAGTCAGCAATGCGCTAAGTTTATACCAAAAGACGAGCGAAAAGGTAGAATCCCGCCGGATGCAGGTAGAATCTGCCAAAAAAGCTTCGGAAGATACAAAAGAATTGTTTAACTTAGGGACTTCAACCTATCTGGAAGTACTGTCTGCACAACAATCTTACCTGAGCGCACAGATTTCTCAGGTTTCCGATTGCTTTGACCAGATGCAGGCCGTCGTTAGCCTTTACCAGGCTCTGGGTGGTGGAAGAGAAGAATAACTTTAAACTTATACTATTATGATTAGTCCGTTAGCTTACGTAGACCCCGAAGCAAAACTAGGCAAGAATGTTACTGTCCAGCCTTTTGCCTACATCGAAAAGAATGTGGAAATTGGAGACGATTGTGTCATCATGTCTTATGCCAGTATCCTGCAAGGTACGAAAATGGGAAAAGGAAACAAAGTACATCAAAATGCTGTCCTGGGAGCGGAACCGCAAGACTTTCACTATACCGGAGAAAAAAGCAGCCTGATTATCGGGGATAACAATGATATTCGTGAAAATGTAGTTATCAGCCGTGCTACCTTTGCCGGCAATGCTACCAAAATAGGAAACGGCAACTACCTGATGGACAAAGTACATCTTTGTCATGACGTACAGATTAATAACAACTGCGTGGTAGGTATCGGTACCACTATCGCAGGAGAATGTACATTAGACGATTGCGTTATCTTGAGCGGTAATGTCACCCTGCATCAATACTGCCACATCGGTAGCTGGACGCTTGTACAAAGCGGATGCCGTATCTCCAAGGATGTGCCGCCATATGTCATCATGTCGGGAAACCCGGTGGCATACCACGGAGTGAATGCCGTAGTCCTGTCACAACACCGCAACACATCGGAAAGAATTCTCCGCCACATCGCCAATGCTTACCGCTTGATTTATCAAGGTAACTTCAGCGTTCAGGATGCAGTGCAGAAGATTATCGACCAAGTGCCGATGAGCGAGGAAATCGAAACAATCGTAAACTTCGTGAAAGGCTCGAAAAAAGGTATTGTGAAGTAAATAAAGTGATTTTATACAAAGGTGAGGGTGATGCAAAAAAAAGCGTCACCCTTCTTTTTTGCAGATGGATGACGCCGTATCATTATATTCCTTTATATCCGGGTAATCGTTTATATCCTTACCTGAAGACAGATGATTATTCAAACTCCAGTGTACCGAAGAAGTCGGGACGGTGGAAGTCCGGTTTCTCTATTTCTATCGGATTCCATGAAAGGAAATGGGGAGTTTGCAATTCATCGCCACATTTGTAAAAATTGGCTTTCAGTTCCTTACCATCGAGCGAAGCAATCTGATGCTTGAAGAATACAGCGTATGGGATAATCAAGGCAACTTCCCAGTCAGTCTCTTCAACACGCTCTTCAAAAGGCGCATTACCCAGACTTGACCATCGCTGTACAAGAGCTGTCACGTCTTTCGGAGCATGCTCACGACCGTTGCGGACAGGTCCGGCACCAATCAGAATCGTTCCGATACAGTTGCACTCTATATTATAATAGATTCCATCGCCGGTCGGTATAGAGAAGAATTCCACACAGGAATCTGTCCATACAGAACCGTTATCTTCGCCATAGCGGGCACGCACACTCTCTTCTTTTACTTTAAAATGCAATAAAATAGAGTCCTGCGTGTGAGCTATGCGAAAATTTACTTTGGGTTTGTAAGGATATTCAGCCCAGTTGACACACTGAATAGGCTGAAAATCTATTTTCTCTTCATCGAATAATTTAGGAAGCGAGCAAGCTTCCACGTTAGCCGCACTAATTTTCTTTACTTTCATATTTCTTTCGTTTGAATGATACAAATATAGTTACTTTCTTCTAATAAGGTTCACGGAAATGAAATAAAAACGATATATTTGCCAATAGTAATACCTTAAAAGAACGAATTAGTGAGAAAAATTATCCTTTTATTTCTGCTATTTTTAAGCGTAACCACTGTCCACACACAAGGTCAAAACATTACTTTCAGCCATTTGACCACAGATGACGGACTTTCACAATTCTCTGTCAACAGCTTATATATCGACGAACGGGGAATTATATGGATTGGAACGCGCGAGGGACTAAACCGGTATAACGGTAACGACATTAAAAGTTTCAAACTTAACAAAAACGACCCGAACAGCCTGTTCAGCAATACAGTGCTGCGCATCACCGGAAACAAAAACGGGAAAGTATATCTGCTCTGTACTGACGGTGTGGCAGAGTTCGATTTGACTACCCAGCGATTCAAGACATTGCTTCAGGGCAACGTGGACGCTATTTACTACAACGAGAAATTATATATCGGCAAGAGGGAAGAAATATTTGTGTACAACGAGAGTACAGGCAACTTCGACCTTTTCTATCACCTTGCAGGAAAAGACATTACTTTGTCCTGTCTTCATTTGGATGAAAAGAAGAATCTCTGGATGGGAACCACCAGCAATGGCGTTTACTGCCTTTCAGAGAGTAAGGCGATTTCACAACCTGTCACGAAAGGGAATATCACCAGTATCTATGAGGATTCTTCAAAAGAATTATGGATAGGCAGCTGGGAGGAAGGACTCTACCACATAAAAACGGACGGTTTCATCGAGAATATCCGCCATGAACCGGGAAAGGCGAATAGTCTCTGTTCCAACTTCGTAAGAAGTTTTTGTGAAGACAATTCAGGCAATCTATGGATAGGAACGTTCCACGGACTGAACCGCTATGAGAAAAGTACAGGTAATTTCCAACTCTATATGGCCGATGCCGGTAAACCGGACGGACTCACCCACTCTTCCATTTGGTGTATTGTCAAGGACGGGCAAGGCACCCTTTGGCTAGGGACTTATTTCGGCGGAGTCAATTACTTCAATCCTGAGTATGAAATCTATACCCGCTATAAAGTGGGAGACACCGAGAAAGAAGGTCTGAGCAGCCCCATCGTCGGAAGAATGACGGAAGACAAAGATGGCAACCTGTGGATTTGTACTGAAGGGGGCGGTGTAAATGTATACAACCGCAAAGACAACACATACCGGTGGTATCGCCACGAGGAAGGAAAGAACAGTATTTCGCACAACAATGTAAAAGCAATCTATTACGACCGGGCTAATGAAATCATGTGGATTGGCACACATCTTGGCGGATTGAATAAGCTCGACCTACGGACGAACCGTTTCACAGTCTACCGCATGAAAGCGGGCGACCCTACTTCGTTACCATCGGATATTGTGCGTGACATTGTGCCGTACAAGGACAAACTGGTTATCGCCACACAGAACGGTGTCACCCTGTTCGACCCGGCAGCAGGCACTTGCCGGCAACTCTTCAAGGAAACCAAAGCTGGAAGAGACATCGGCATGGTAGCAAGCCTCTGTTTCGACAAAGACGGCACGTTATGGATTGCAGCTACCGGAGAAGGGGTTTATTCCTACCGCTTCGATACCAATACGCTCACCAATTACGCGCATAACCCGGCAATTCCGAATAGTCTCAGCAACAACAATATCAACAATATCATGCAGGATAGCAACGGGAACTTATGGTTCTCGACTTCCGGTAGCGGACTGGACCGTTACCGCAAAGAGAGCAATGATTTCGAAAACTTCGATGTGCAGAAAGACGGTTTGTCAAGCGATTGTATTTACGAAGTGCTCGAATCCTCCATCCAGAAAGGAGACTTGCTATTGATTACCAATCAGGGATTCTCGCAGTTCGACTACCCAAGCAAGAAGTTCTATAATTACGGTACGGAAAACGGATTCCCGCTGACTGCTGTCAATGAGAACGCACTGTTCGTCACGCACGATGGAGAAGTATTTCTGGGTGGTATTCAGGGAATGATTTCTTTCTGGGAAAAGAAATTGCATTTTACCCCGAAATCCTATAATATCATCCTTTCCCGCCTGCTGGTCAATGGAAAGGAAGTTATCCCCGGAGACGAAACCGGAATCCTGAGCCGGTCTATCTGCCACACGCCTGAGATTAGCCTGAAAGCGAACCAGTCGATGTTTACCATTGAATATGCCACTTCCAACTTCATTCCAGCCAACAGGGACGAGATTCTCTATCGCCTGGAAGGTTTCTCGAACGAATGGAACCATACATACCGGAAACAGACACTCATCACTTATACGAACCTGAATCCGGGGAAATATACACTTGTCATCAAGTCACAACGGGACGGAATTAAAGAAGCCAAACTTCTCGTCATTGTACTTCCACCTTGGTATGAGACATGGTGGGCTTACTTGATTTATACCATTGTCACCATCAGTCTGTTATGGTTTCTTATCCAGAATTATAATTCGCGAATCAAGCTCCGCGAGTCTTTGAAATATGAGAAGAAGCATATAGAGGACTTGGAAGCATTGAACCAGTCGAAACTGCGTTTCTTCACAAACATCTCACATGAATTCCGCACCCCGCTAACGCTCATCGTGGGACAGGTGGAAACTTTGCTGCAAGTACAGACGTTCACTCCTAATATATATAACAAGGTATTGGGAATCTACAAGAACAGTCTCCAGTTGCGGGAACTGATTACGGAACTGCTCGATTTCCGCAAACAGGAGCAAGGGCACATGAAGATTAAGGTAAGCAAGCACAACCTGGTGGATTTCCTGTACGAGAATTATCTGCTCTTCCTTGAATACGCCGGCAGCAAGCAGATTAATTTCAAATTCAACAAGCAGAAAGATGATATTGAAGTATGGTATGACCAGAAGCAGATGCAGAAGGTTGTCAATAATCTATTGTCCAATGCATTAAAACATACGAAAGCGGAAGATACCATTTCCATCAACGTTTCGCAGGAGCAAGACCATGCCATTATCGAAATAAAAGATACCGGTACAGGTATCGCTGCTGCGGAAATTGACAAAATCTTCGACCGGTTCTATCAAACCGAACTGCTGAACTCACTGAATACCGGAGCCGGAACAGGTATCGGGCTGGCTCTGACAAAAGGTATCATCGAGCTTCACCACGGCACCATCCGTGTGGAAAGCGAACCGGGCAAAGGGAGCAGTTTTATTATCACTCTCAAACTAGGCAAACAACACTTTGCCGAGGAACAGATAGCGCAAAACGATATGGATACCGCCATTCAGGAGACGGAAACTGTTGTGCCTTCAGCAGAAATATTACCGGAATCGGAATGGAAAGAGGAAGACAACAAACGGATTGAAGATGCCAAGATGCTGATTGTGGAAGATAACGAGTCTATCAAGCAAATGTTAGTCGGTATTTTCGAGACATTCTATCAGGTCAGCACGGCTTCCGACGGAGAAGAAGCGTTGGAAATGATACAGAAAGATATGCCGAGCATTATTTTAAGCGATGTCGTGATGCCGCGTATGTCCGGCACGGAACTGTGTAAACAGATTAAGACAGATTTCAATACATGCCATATTCCGGTTGTACTGCTAACAGCACGTACTGCGATAGAGCACAATATTGAAGGATTGAAAATCGGTGCGGACGATTACATCACCAAACCGTTTAATACCAATCTTCTGATTTCCCGGTGCAATAATCTGGTGAACTCCCGTCGGCTGCTACAAGAGAAATTCAGTAAACAGCCACAAGCTTTCGCCCAAATGCTGGCTACCAATCCGATGGATAAAGATATGCTGGACCGTGCGATGGCTATTATCGAACAGCATCTGGATAATACGGACTTCAACGTCAATATCTTCGCCCGCGAAATGGGCATGGCACGTACAAACCTGTTTACCAAGTTAAAAGCGGTCACAGGACAGACACCGAATGACTTTATCCTGAGCATACGTCTCAAAAAAGGAGCTGTTATGCTACGGAATAATCCGGAACTGAATATCACGGAGATTTCCGACCGAATCGGATTCTCTTCTTCACGCTATTTCAGTAAATGTTTCAAGGAAATTTATCATGTCAGTCCGTTGGCCTACCGCAAGGGTGAGGAGCAAGAAGAAGGAGTAGAAGAAACGGATTAATCTCAATTATCATCTATCATCAGAAAAATCTGCATTAAAAAAACACAGTTGTGCCAAAGGGAATGTTACCCTCTTGGCACAACAGTGTACTATTTTGTACTTCACTTGTACGTTACTACTCATGCATATTTCTCCAACCAATTATCTTTGTGCATCTAACATCATCTCCTAAAAAATAACATTATGAGAAACGTTTCACGTCTACTACCATTATTGCCCGGCATCGCCATGCTGACCGGATGCAACCACGCTACCCAAAAGAGCAATAGACAAAACAATCAAAAGCCCAACATTATTTATATATTCGCAGACGACCTCGGTATCGGCGACCTAAGCTGTTACGGAGCAACCAAAGTAAGCACTCCTAACATCGACCGGCTGGCAGGACAGGGAGTACAGTTTACCAATGCTTACGCTACCTCAGCCACCAGTACCCCTTCCCGTTTCGGGCTTCTGACCGGCATGTATCCTTGGCGACAAGAAAACACCGGCATTGCTCCCGGAAACTCGGAGCTTATCATCGACACAGCCTGCGTCACAATGGCTGATATGTTGAAAGATGCCGGATACGCTACCGGTGCAGTCGGCAAATGGCATTTGGGGCTCGGCCCGAAAGGCGGCACTGACTTCAACAGCCAAATCAGTCCGAATGCACAAAGCATCGGCTTCGACTATGAATTTATCATTCCCGCAACCGTAGACCGTGTGCCCTGTGTTTTTGTAGAAAACGGCCGTGTAGTAGGTCTTGACCCTAACGACCCTATCACTGTCAGCTACGACCATAAGGTAGGCGACTGGCCTACAGGAGAAGAAAATCCGGAACTTGTGACATTGAAACCCAGCCAAGGGCATAATAATACCATCATTAACGGTATCCCCCGTATCGGCTGGATGACCGGCGGAAAGTCCGCTCTTTGGAAGGATGAGGACATTGCCGACATCATCACCGATAAAGCCAAGAATTTCATTGCTTCCCACCAGAAAGAACCTTTCTTCTTATATATGGGTACGCAAGACGTACATGTCCCCCGTATCCCCCACCCGCGTTTCGCCGGAAAGAGTGGACTCGGAACCCGCGGCGACGTAATCCTGCAACTGGACTGGACCATCGGAGAAATAATGCACACTCTGGACAGCCTCAACATTGCTGATAACACAATCCTTATCTTTACCAGCGACAACGGTCCTGTTATTGACGACGGCTACCAAGACCATGCCTACGAGCTGCTCAACGGACATACCCCGATGGGAATCTATCGTGGTGGCAAGTACAGTGCTTACGAAGCAGGCACACGTATTCCGTTCATCGTACGCTGGCCCGCCAAAGTAAAACCGAGCAAGCAACAGGCTCTTTTCTCTCAAATCGACGTATATGCATCACTCGCCTCTCTCTTGAACCAACCTCTGCGCGAAGGAGCGGCACCCGACAGTCAAGAACACCTGAACGTACTTTTAGGCAAGAGCAATACAGACCGTGACTACATCGTCCAGCAGAACTTGAACAATACACTCGCCATCGTGAAAGGTCAATGGAAATACATTGAACCAAGCGATGGACCTGCCATCGAGTTCTGGACGAAAATGGAGTTGGGCAATGACAAACAGCCGCAACTCTACGATTTATCATCCGATCCATCGGAGAAAATGAATGTAGCCGCACAACATACTGACATCGTAAAAGAATTGTCCGCTTTACTGAAAACCGTAAAAGAGAAATAAAAATATGAGAACAGAAGAATTGTATGATTTTGCACCATTCTTGAATAATTCTATCCATATGCGAAAATTCAATCCATCTATCTTTGCAACCGTAGATTCAATTAAATCACTTAATTTTTAATATATGAAAAAACATTTATCCACTCAAACTAGAAAAAGGATTCTCTCCTCACTCGGACTGCTCCTATTTTCTGTTTCTTTTGTACTTGCACAGGTACTTGTAAAAGGTACGGTGAAGGATAATTTAGGAGAAGGAGTGCCGGGCGCCAGTGTTCAGGTAAAAGGTACTTCACAAGGAACTATTACCGACCTTGACGGTAAGTTTGCATTCAGTGTACCTAATAAGAACTCAACATTGGTTATTTCTTTCATCGGTTATGTGACTGTAGAACAGAAAGTAGATACACAAAAGCTAATGGTTATTACTTTAAGGGAAGATACCAAAACATTGGATGAAGTAGTAGTTGTAGGTTATCAGGAGGTGCGCAAACGTGACTTGACTGGTTCTGTGGCCAAAGCAAATATATCCGACTTACTCAGTGCTCCTACCGCTTCGTTCGACCAATCATTGGGTGGACGTATTGCCGGAGTAAACGTAAGCTCGTCTGAAGGTATGCCCGGCGGACAAATGAATATTGTCATTCGTGGTAACAACTCCCTGACTCAAGATAACTCACCACTTTATGTAGTCGACGGCTTCCCAGTAGAAGACCCCATGATTGCATCTTCCATCAACCAAAATGATATTGAATCAATAGATGTATTGAAAGACGCGTCTGCTTCAGCCATCTACGGTGCGCGTGGAGCCAATGGGGTAATTGTAATTACCACAAAGAAAGGCAAAATAGGACAACCTAAGATTTCATACGACGGAAGCTTCGGCATCCAGCATATCACCAAGACAATACCGATGATGGATGCCTATGAATTTGTGAAACTGCAATATGAAATCCAACCGGATTTGGTACAAAAAAGTACTTATCTGCAACTTTATAACGGCAAACAGTGGACTTTGGACGATTACCGGAACATTCCTCAATACAACTGGCAGGATGAGATATTCCGCTCTGCTTGGATGCAAAGCCATAATGTAAGCCTGACAGGGGGATCGGAAGGAATACGCTACAATGCTTCCTTGTCTTATTATGACCAGAATGGTATCGTTGTCAATTCCAACTATAAACGTATGCAGGGACGCATGAATACCACTATCAATAAAAAGAAATTGAGAGCAAGCATGACCGTGAACTATTCACGCTCCATCACTACCGGCAACTCTCCTTCACAGAATTCATATAGTGGTATGAACAACTTATTCTACAGTGTATGGGGATACCGTCCGGTTACTTCGCCCGACACTCCACTCTCATATTTGAAAGACAATCTGATTGACGAATCAGTCAACATTTCCACTGACTATCGTTTCAATCCTTACATGGACTTAATGAACGCGTATCGGAAGAATTACATCAACAATCTTCAGTTCAACGGTTATGTAGAATATGAATTTATCAAAGGTCTGAAGCTGAAAGTATCCGGCGGATACACATACGACGCACGTAAAAACGATATATTCAATAATTCAAAAACACGTTACGGTAACCCCACTTCAGCCGACAAGGTTAATGCGGAAGTGTCTCGTACCGAGCGGCTCACCTGGCTGAACGAAAATATTCTGACCTACCAGACAAATATCAAAAAGAAACATTACATGAATATGCTGGTTGGTATCAGTTTCCAAAACTCTGATTCGGAAACTTACTCTTTCCGTACAGTAAAAATTCCACAGGAATATGAATCAATCGGTATGGCAGGAATGAGCAACGGTACACCTACGACCACCACTTCGCTCAAAACTTCATGGTCAATGATGTCCTTCCCGATGCGTTTCAGCTATAACTTCAAGTCCAAATATTACGCAACCGCCTCCTTTCGTGTCGATGGCTCATCGAAGTTCCGCGGAGACAATCGTTTCGGTTACTTCCCTTCCGGTTCACTGGCGTGGTCGTTCATGGAAGAAGACTTCCTGTCGTCACTGAAATCCACCATTTCTTCCGGTAAACTGCGTGTCAGCTGGGGGTTGACAGGTAACAATCGTGTAGGTGAATATGATACATATGCCATCTATCAGCGATTGAAAGAGAAACAAGGAGACTACATATCTTTAGGTAGTACCGCAAGTGGTGTATATCCTTTTGAGAACGACTTGACCAATGTAGGTGTAGTACCCCTCTCACTTCGCAACCGCAAACTGAAATGGGAAACGACTGAACAATGGAATGTCGGACTAGATTTAGGTTTGCTGGACGAACGTATAGGAATCACGATGGACTGGTATCACAAGGTGACTCATGACTTGTTGCTAAACACACCACTCGCTCCTTCATCCGGTTATTTCAGTGCCATGAAAAATATTGGTAAAGTGCGTAATCAAGGTTTTGAATTCACATTGAATACAACAAACATCAAAAACAGAAACTTCACATGGACAAGCAACTTCAATATCGCCCTTAATAAGAATAAGGTATTGGAACTTGCCGAAAACCAAACCGCAATGTTGAGTTCTGCCAAATTTGACCAGAATTATAACTCACAATCCAGCTACATCGCAAAAGTCGGTTATTCAATGGGAACCATGTATGGATTCATCTATGAAGGTACTTATAAATATGATGATTTCGACAAAGTAGGCAACAACTATGTATTGAAACGTAATGTGCCTCACTATACCTCTGAGAACAACACACAACCGGGTATGCCGAAATATGCAGATTTGAATGGTGACGGTGTTATAGATGACAATGACCGTACGATGATTGGTAACGGATTACCAAAGCATACAGGTGGTTTCACCAACAACTTTACCTACAAAGGATTCGACATGAATATCTTCCTTCAATGGTCTTATGGCAACGACGTACTGAACGCCAACCGGTTAATGTTCGAAAGTTCCAATAACCTGGCACGCGACCTGAATCAGTTTGCAAGTTATGCCAACCGTTGGACACCGGAAAATCCGCAAAGCGATATTCCACGCGCAACAAACTCCGGCTCGAACCGTGTATTCTCCACCCGTGTGATTGAGGACGCTTCTTTCCTTCGCCTAAAAACTGTGACACTAGGCTATTCACTCCCCCAATTACTGACTAAGAAATGGGGTATCGACAAAGCTCGGGTTTATGTAGCAGCACAGAACATATGGACAATGACCGGATATTCGGGCTACGATCCTGAAGTTTCTATCCGCGAAGGAGCTTTGACACCGGGATTGGACTTCTCGGCTTATCCGAGAGCTTTCTCTGTCAGCTTAGGTATTAATTTAGGTTTCTAATTGATTAAACAAAGACTATTATGAAAACAATCAAGATATTCATCCTTGCCCTAATTGCCGGTATGAGCATCGCTTCCTGCGATTTCCTTGAAAAAGAGCCCAACCAAATTACACCCGGGAACTATTTCAAAACTCCGGGAGAAGCATCTTCGTTCCTGACAGGTGTTTATGCTACCTTGCAACAAAGTACGTTCTACGGAAATGCTTACCTGTATCTGGTTGGTGGAGATGACCTCGGTCATTACGGCGGTGTCGGACGTACGCCCAACAAGACCGGACTGATTTGCAATAATGCCACTAGTAGTGATCCCGATGTACTCGGTTTTTGGTATACCCTCTATACAGGTATCAACCGTGCCAATGTTTTCCTAGAAAATATTGATGCCGTACCCGATATGGACAAAGACCTGCGCCTTCAATATAAGGCGGAAGCCCGTTTCCTGCGCGCCTTCTTTTATTTCAATCTCGTACAATGTTGGGGAGATGTTCCGTTCACTACCGAATCCACTGTCGATCCGGAGAACTTGGCTCGCCCACGTACCGACAAACAACAGATTTATGATTTCATTGTCCGCGAAATGGCAGGTTCCAGCAACGATTTGAAATCTTCTTCCGATTTGAACTATCTTCCCGGACGTGTTTCAAAATCAGCAGCCTGGGGGATATTGGCGAGAGTGTATATGTTCAGAGCAGGTGAACACTTCCGCGACAACAAAGCCTCCGACCCGGTAACTGAAAAAGAATATTTCAAGAAGGCCAGCCACTATGCGCAACTGGTATTAAAGGAAGGGCACGATTTGGATAACAACTACTGGGATTTGTTTATTGACCTCTGCTCAAACAAATATAACAGTTCCGGAAAAAACGAGAGTATTTGGGAAGTCGAGTTTGCCGGAAACCGCTCAACCGATGTACGCGCCGAAGGACGTATTGGAAACATCATCGGAATTGTAGGACCGGACCTGTCCGCTACTTCTTACAAAGGGCAAGAAGACCCCGGATTTGGTTATGGCTTTATCTACTCCACTCCGAAATTGCTGGATTTGTATGAAGCCAACAATGACAAAAACCGCTGTAACTGGAGTATCGCACCTTTCACTTATACACAATCCAAGAAAGGCGGTGCGGTAGACGGACGCTATTTTGAGTATGGAAAAATGGACGAAGTGAAAAATCAATACTGGGATATTTCTTACAGCTACGGTCCCGAAGGCTCTATCACTACTACCGATCCCGAAACCGGAAAAACCGAGACTAAAAGATACGGTGATTACGAAAAAACTAAAACAAGCAGCGATAACAACCGCAACCGCGCCTGTGCCAAATATCGCCGCGAATATGAAGCTGACAAAAAGAGTAAGAATGATACTTCTATCAACTTCCCCATTCTGCGCTTCTCCGACATCCTGCTAATGATTGCCGAAGCAGAGAACGAAGTGAACGGAGCCCCTAATACCTTGGCTTACGATTGTATCAATCGTGTGAGAAGACGTGCCGGCATTGAAGAACTAAAGGATTTGGACTACTCTCAGTTTCTGAGCAAACTGAAAGACGAACGGGCTATGGAGCTATGTTTCGAATATACCCGTCGTTTCGACCTTATCCGCTGGGGAGAATATATTGAGAAGATGAACGAGCTGGTAAGCGTTGCTCAAGCAGGAGGTTCGTGGACACAAGGTGCTACCAATGTATATAACTATTTCAACATTTCTTCCGCTTACAACTATTTCCCGATTCCAGCTCAGGAGATGGCAATGAATCCATTTATTACTGAGAACAACCCGAAATGGTAATGCCAGTATAAACCATAAAAGAGATTTATTTATGAAAACATATAAATTACTTACAGCAATAGCCTTTCTCAGCTTAGGACTGACTGCTTGTGACAAAGAACTAAAAGAAGATACGGAACTGCACGTAGGCGTAGCTACCAGTCAGGATGTCAACTTCGACGGAAAGACGGTAACAGTAAAAAAAGGAACTCCGGTGGTATTCACCTTAGACGGTGACCCCGATTTTATCACATTCTTCAGCGGAGAGTCTTTAAAAGAATACAGGTACAAAGACCGCACAATGATGCAGCTTGAGGACCTCGATGTTTGTGAATTAAGTCTCGGAATCAGTGCAATGACAGGTAATATCAATAATGCCGACATTACACTATACGTTTCCGACAAATTCCCCGGTCTTGCAAAGAACAACTTCGAAGCGGACAGACGCTTATTGGACGAAGAATTTAATGACTGGAACATATTGATAGATAAGAATGATAAAGAAGAAGGAGCTTATCCTTCCAAAGTATGGTCAACGGAGTCCGATGCTTTGAAAACAGAGAATGTGAAATGGGTAACAAGAAACCTGCAAGATTATCTGGGTAAGAAAGTAACATTTGCTATCTGTTACAGAGGCGTGAACAATACAAGTGCCCAACCGAAATTCTACTTCTTAAAACTACAGATGAAAAAGGCATTCAAGAATGGCATAGGAACAACAACAGTTGCCAAAGATTTTGGTTTTACGCCTGTAAATATGCTCTGCAATGAAAACTTGGATGATCAGGCAGCTGCTGTTTATAAACCAAATGCGAATAACAAGGAATACGGCTATGTCACAAATAATATAGCCGGCATCTGGAAAATGGGAGACCTGAACCAAATAGCCATCCACTCCTCGGCTAAAGATAAAACCTTAAAATATAGTTGGTTGGTATCCGACCCAATTTCTATTGATGCTTCCTGTAATCCTGACACCGGAACTAGCATCAAGAATATTTCCCAATCACTATCATCATACACCTATACTTACGAAGAAGCCGGTACATATACCGCTACTTTCGTAGCCAACAATGCAAACTACGTCTACGAAGGTGGACAAGTAGTCCGTGAACTGACAATAAACGTTGTAGAATAAATCAATAAATCCCCCAATTTTTCTAACCTTCAATCACAGAAAACGTTTATTTAATCAGACTTTAATCAACTTAATACCGGAAAGAGAAGGATCGTGAGGTTCTTCTCTTTTACTTTTTTCCGTATCTTTGCAAAAAAGAATAACAATGCAAGAAATCCTTCCTATTCACTTTGCACCGTTACAGGGGTATACAGATACTTTTTACCGCAATGCCCACGCTACTTATTTTGGTGGCATAGACACTTATTACACCCCATTTGTCCGAATCGAGAAAGGTGATTTCCGCCGCAGGGATGTCCGGAGCATCGAACCGGAAAATAACCATGTACCTCACCTCGTTCCCCAGCTAATAGCTCCGACAGCGGAAAAAGCGGAAGCTATTCTCTCCCTTTTCATCGAGAAAGGATATGAAGAAGCGGATATAAATCTGGGCTGCCCCTTTCCAATTTTAGCAAAGCGCCACAATGGTTCCGGCATCTTGCCTTATCCTGAAGAAGTGGAAGCACTGCTCAGCTTGGTTCGGAAGTATCCGCAAATCAGTTTTTCCATAAAAATGAGATTGGGATGGGAGAATCCGGCTGAATGCCTCAAACTAGCTCCTATTATTAATGAACTGCCACTGCGGCAAGTCACGATGCATCCCCGTTTAGGAAAACAACAATATAAAGGTGAAGTAGACCTCAAAGGGTTCGCTGATTTTCAAGATGCCTGCAAACATCCTATTATTTACAACGGAGACATAAACAGTCTGGAAGATATTCAACAAATCCAGGACAAATTTCCTTCATTAGCCGGAATCATGATAGGACGCGGGCTACTCGCCAATCCGGCGTTAGCATTAGAGCATAGACAAGGACGCGCTCTTAGCTTCGATGAAATGGTACAAAAATTGCAATTGATGCACAAAAGCGTATACACGGCATACGCAGAGCAGCTTGAAGGTGGAGACGGACAGTTCCTAAACAAGATGAAGACTTTTTGGGAATATTTATTGCCAAATACAGAAAAAAAACTAATGAAAGCTATTCATAAAAGTACAAGCCTGAACAAATATAATCAGGCTGTCAATGCCTTTTTTAATCAACGATAGGCTGATTACCCGTAATTTTGTGTAATTTTGCGCCCGTTTATAAACAAGCACATTATGAAAAAATACATTCTATTATTTCTTTGCCTGATAACAGTTTCGGGCAGTTTTGCACAGATGAAGGACTTCAAGTTCAAGTTTTATGGACAGATTCGTACAGACCTTTATTACAACAGTCGTGCCAATCAAGAAACTGTAGACGGATTGTTCTATATGTATCCCTTGGACAAGAATCGCGATGAGGACGGAAACGATTTGAATTCAACGCCTAACAGTAATTTCTACACACTGTATTCACGTTTGGGAGTAGACGTCGCCGGACCTAAACTGGGAACAGCCAAGACTTCCGCCAAGATAGAAGCCGACTTTCGCGGTACCGGCAATTCTTTTTCAGTAGTCCGACTGCGCCACGCTTATCTCAATTTGGATTGGGACAAATCGGCCTTGCTGCTCGGGCAAACATGGCACCCGCTATATGGTGAAGTAGCCCCGCAAATTCTTAATCTGTCAATGGGAGCACCTTTTCAACCGTTCAGTCGCGCACCGCAGATTCGCTATCGATACAAGAACAAAAACTTCCAACTTACAGGAGCTGCCGTATGGCAATCCCAGTATTTGTCTCAAGGACCTGCCGGAAAGAGCCAGGAGTATATAAAGAAAAGCTGTGTCCCTGAAATTTATATTGGGGCAGATTATAAGAAAGGTGGCTTATTAGCGGGTGTAGGTGTTGAGTTGTTATCATTAAAGCCACGTACAGTCTCCACAGAAGGATATAAAGTAGACGAACGCATCACAACCCTTTCATATGAAGCTCATGTGAAATACACGAATAAAAACTGGTTTATCGGCGCAAAAAGTGTATTAGGCTCCAATCTTACACAAGCTTCCGGTCTTGGCGGATTCGGTATTAAATCTATTAATGAACGCACAGGAGAACAGAAATACACTCCAATACGTTTCTCAAGTTCTTGGCTGAATGCCGTTTACGGACAAAAATGGAAACCGGGAATCTTTGTCGGCTATGCAAAGAATTTAGGAACAAGCGATACATTGGAATCAGAAAAGCTATATGGTACAGGAACAAACCTTGACCAATTAGTTACAGCAGGGGCTGAATTGACATACAATGTACCTCATTGGAAATTTGGTCTGGAATATACTCTAAGTTCGGCATGGTATGGTTCACTCAAGCATTCTAACGGAAAAATTATAGACACTCATGCTGTTTGCAATAACCGTATCGTAGCGGTAGCTATGTTTATGTTCTAAGACCGCATCTCTACATAGATAATGACAATAAGGTGACAATAGAATGTTCTTCGCCATTCTATTGTCACCTTTACTTTATCCGTTTCCTTCCCAAAAGTTTCAACCCCATTTGAAACTATTTGTTTCTCGGTGTGAAACACTTCGTTTCACTGCTTGAAACACTTCGTTTCTCGGTGTGGAACAGTTTGTTTCATGGCTTGAAACAAAAAGCTTCACATTTCGTTATATCAAATTCACCTTATTTCTGTAACTTCACTTCGAAACTAGCACCGTCTTTACAAGTAAAACGGAGTACCGTCTGTTTCCTATCAGACGAAAGGACTTTACAGAAAGGAGTTTCCTCCACATTCCACCGGCCTTTCAAGGTAACAGTAACCGGTATCTCACCGCTTTCATTCCCGATCCATGGGCGGGAATAGATACTGCGTTCTATCCGTTTTCCATTTTTATCGAAAGCTTCATCACTTGCGCCTCGATACAGTGCCAAGTCCGGCTGTGCCACAGTCAGCAGAAGTTTATTCGGAGATTCCTTGTGAACCATCACCAGGCAAGACGTATCCGTTTGCTGTAATAATTCACCAGGAAGAGGGGCTTGCGGAGTCTCAAAGAGTACATAAGAGTATATATTCTTTGCCGGTGAATACACGATATGAGCATCACAATCCTGTTTCAGTACCTTATAAGCAGGTTTCTTGCTAAATGACTTCATAGCAGTTTCATTTGTTTGTGGCAGGACAGCATATTCATAACTTCCGCCTTTCGGAGCTTTTCCATGATTCACGACTAATGAGACCCAATCCCCTTTTGTTTCCTTACCTGTATCCTGCATACGGGAATATTGTGGAAAAGCTTTCTCAAACTTAGCAGTAACGGGTACATAATATCCGGTTCCCAAATGATCAATCCATGTTTTACCATCACCATGATAGTTTTTCCAGTAATCATGCCCAGCCTTATCAGTTACCGCCAACTGGAATATTGTAGTTTCAGTGGGATATTCTGTATTGGTATTTTCAATGTCCGAACCTAAGCAAACAATCATTTCACCGATGAAATGGAAAGATTTGCGTGCCCGATGAGAACCGTTGTACTTATCATGTTCGTGCAATTTGATACCGAAATTGCCATTTTCTTTCTGTTGTGACAGTCCGCCGGCAAAAGCTTCATCGGAATAAAGCATTTCTTCCATGCCGGAGAATGTATCTACATTCAAAACTTTAGCTTTCAACTGTTCCAGTGGAAGATGGATGGAAGTCACTCCCGGGATACGGTTCCAGTCGAAACCTTCCTGCTGCCATCCACTTGTGGCAGGAGTAACAATCTGCCCCGGTGCTGCTGTCAGAATTTGCAGACTCCCATGTGCCAAATAACGGCCATAGAGATTATGCCCCAAATAATGTTCTGCCGCCCAAAGATAGCGGGAATGTCCGCGAGCCACTGCAGACCAGTTACTACGGCGCTGCACAGACACGCAGCCATAACCAAGTGCCAAGTTTCCTTGCGGGTCGGGTTCAGGGCGGAAACCGTTATCGACAAGCAGCTTTGCAATCTTCCGTTCCTGTGCATTGGATACTTTTGGCATATAGTCAGGCTCATGCCCTTTGGAAGAAGTGCCTGAAACAAGACGCAGATAAGCAGACGCCATCTCCTTATCGAACTTAGACTTTCCATCAGAAGTTCCTGCCATAGCCATCATTGCATAGTGCATCGGCACTAATTTCCCCTTTCCATCGGGATGACGACCGGACATTGATAACGGGAAATTGAGTTTATTGCAGTAGAAACGCATTGCAAACAATACATTTCTCACCGTTTCATGCGCCAACTCTGAGACTGCAAACTCAGTCTGACTAAAAAGATAAATCATATTAGTAGCTCCATCCAAGCCACCAACCGCATAAGCCGGGTAATTATTACGATGATGGAAAGCACCGCCGTCTATCTTGAATGAGCCATCCAATCCCGGAGCAGGGCGACAACCGTAATCAATCCAACGAGAGAAAGACCTTAGATATTGTAACTTTTCCGGTGTATCTTCCATCATCAGGATACTCGCGATACGACCGGTGGTCTGTGTGTTAAATGAGTCCATATCAATACCGTTGCCTTCCGGTTTAGGATATACTTCATTCGTAATGGCATACCAGAGCAATGTACGCTCAGCTTCTGGCAACTTACCGGCTTCACGAAGTACGTCTTTCATTAGGAAATATGCCAGATACAATCCGCGAACGCTATATCCGTAATGATGGATATTCCCCCAACAACTGCCATAAGTCACCCCCTGGTCAGTTATATGGTCATACATAGCCAAGAATTTTTGCTTCATTTCTTTCTGAAGTTCCGGTTTCGCAGCACTATTATTATACGCAACAGCAATCCGTTTCATCAAATCAAAATAGGCACGCATTTCTATACCAAGTTTGGTCAGCATATCCTTGTCCCAGTCCGGTATAATCCGTTCATAAGCTTCTGAAGCGCGCACCATATAAATAGGTACACCCGATACCTGACCGTTTTTATAAGTAATCTGATAGAAATCATATTTCTTGCGGATAGTTTCCACTTCTTTATCCGAGAGCTTACCTTTTGTATAATTCATGTCCCGGAAACGTTTCTCCAGCAGTTGCATTTCTTTCTTTTGCTTGTCACTGACAGGAGTCAACTCGATATCCGGCTTCAAAAGGGAGTGTTTGTAAACAACCAACCAATGATTATTAGTTCCGGCATTTACAAAAGGCACTTGCAAATCGGCTGTTTGCTGACGTGCATCCACTTTGGTAGCGGTAATCAAATGATCGATGAAAAGGCATCCTTTTGAATTTGGAGCAACAATGCGAAGTTCATTCATGCCTTCTTCCGGCACACCTTGCATATCCCGTTCATAACAAACCCATGCGGCACGCCAACCTTTAAAGTTGATTCCGAAAGGAAAGGAAGTACATTTCCTGCCGTCTTTCAAAAATTCAAATTCGATAGTTGTATTTTGGGGCTCTTCATTATACACCCATACGATGAAAGCTGAAAGATACAGGTCTTTGCCAGTCGGATCCTTCTTTTCAAATTTCAAGTCTTTCTTAAGTTCTAATATACCGCCAGGTTCAAAGTCCCATTTCATCGAGTGTTTTCCATCTTTATAATGAATATCAGAGATGGAAAGTTGAGAATGAGTACTCGTTATACAGTCCGGAACTTTGGGGGCTTCAAAAGAAAATAGCCGCTCATCTGTTACTACTTGCGAATGAAGAAATGCAGAACATAAACAGGAAAATAGAGTTAGTACTCCAAGTCTGATAAAAGATTGTTTCATCATAGATATATCTGATTAGTTTTTTATATGCAAATTTAGAAAGCAGTCACTTTAAATCCAGTAAACAACACATGATTCTGTAAAAGACGTAATCCGAAATGTCCGTCTCCCAAGCCATCTGCTACAGAATAACGGAAAAGTTCCTCGCCATTCACCGAATAAGTTGTTATACCTTTTTTTACCCGAATCTGTATTTGATACCATTGATTGGGAGTAAGCAGATGCGGCGCATCCGTATATTCACCCAGTAGCGGTTTTATTTTATCGTCTGCTATTCCATAAAATTCTCCCCGGTAACGGCGGAAACGAGTAGTAGAATTGTCATTTCCCCCGTATCCAACGTAGAAAAGGTTTAATGTATTGTAGTTTTTAAAAACACCGTTCCGCCACTCACTACGGACAAAAAGGTCGTCAGGATGTTTAGGATCATTGGCAGCCCAAAAGCAATTCAGGTCGCTCAGACGGTCGTACTTTCCGCCTTTCATTACCATACAGATACGGTAATTTATCTCATAATTACCTGTCAGACGTTGCTGATACCACATAGTCAAGCCATTCGGAACAATAAGTTCCAATGTATCCGTATGTTCCGTCATCTGCAAGGCATGAGATTCATCTTCTATTCTCCATTGTTTGACAAAGGAGTTTTCGTGTTGTGCAAAGAGCACCGCACTATTCAAAAAGAAAAAAGTAATCAAGCTGTAGCCAATAAAAAATCGCTTCATCATTACGGTATTAGTTTAAAGATTATCCTTCCGGTTACAAAGAAACCCCTCTTTTCGAAAAAAGAGGGGTTCAAATTGTACAAAATATCTCAAATAACGTATTGACTGAGGAATTGTATTACCATTTTAAGGATGTAGCTCCTTGAATGCCGCATTCTCTTCCTTTACATTCTCTATGGTCTGTTTCAATTCGCCGACAGGCAAGTCATAGCCATACCAACCCGTATAGCAATCCACCACATACCACTTCCCGTCAGACGAAAGTTCGAATTCGACACGCAAGTCAATCTCCGACTCTTCATATCCCGCCTCGAACACCTTATGCTTGGGTTCGTTCACCGTGAACTTGGAGACGTAAATACCACCTTCTTCCTGAGAGATGCGTTCTTCCTTCATCGTTTCACTATCCAGCAACGGCCATTTTTCTTTGGTGAAAGGGAATGTTTTCTCAGTTTCACCGTCATCTTCCAATAAGGTTATCGGAGTTTTCAACGGAAACTTGATACGGGTATATTGGAATGCCGCGCTGGAAGTAAACTTATCCAGAAACGACTTGAACTCCTCACCGAATCCGGTAGCCGCTTCACTGTCAACTTTTGCTTTCGAACTATTACCGCAAGAGATGAACGAAACACCTGCAAACAGCACCATGGCCAACAAACAGCATACAAACTTTTTAGCTCTCATTACACTATATAAATTAAGAGTTTAATTGACGCTGCAAAGATAATGACAAGTTTGATATCTTAGTTATTTCGGAAGCTAAATCTTTACGTATTCCCGACCGGATTATTCGTGTCGCAAATACTCATAGCCAAAGCGGCAAAACAGGCATTTCCGCTTATCACAATACTCCTTCCGCAACTGTATCAATGCCTGACTATCTGCTGCAGTGGCAACCGGCAGTCCGGCGTTGCTCCACGTACGGGTTATATGGTTATCTTCCGCTTTCAACTCTTCCAAGAAACGTCCGGCACGTTCACACATCCGCTCGTCCGCTTTATGCAAACCGTAGGTGTATAGAAAAGGCGTCACAGTATTTATGATAATCAAGTTTTTCGACCTCTCCCCCAGTGTTTTCTCTTTGTGCGGAGAAGTCTGTCCGAATAAATAATGACTTTCCCAATAAGCAGAAGTACGGGTAGTCAGCAACTCCCTTACTTCCGATAATGTTTCAGCTTCCAGCAACCGCGAGAACAACTTATCCCCTTTCTGATAAAGATAAGCCAACTGTGCCAGGCGAATATGAGGAAAATTCTCCGGTCGAAGCCTGAGAAAACGCCACAATGTGGCATCCATCACTCGAGTAAACTCAAACTTTCGTTGCAAATAACGGAATTCTTTGCAAAGGCGAAGGCTATACTCGTCTTCCTGTTCCTTTTTCAGAAACGTATCTTCGAACAGTCCTGCCAAACCGTAGAAGAAAGCTTCTATCTGAAACAAATCATTCCGGTGCTTATCTATGGCACGGAGCGGAAGCAAACCCGCCCACGTTTCAAAGGCATCCCCGTTCAGTCCAAAACCAAAGTTACGGGCAAGGGTGATGAAGAAAGCGTCTTCCCAGTTGTTGTTACAGTGTTCAAGACGCTGCGTTATTAACCGCGCTTTTTGTTCCAACCGTTCAGTCTGCAAAGCTGTCAGCCAGGAGTGGACGGTAAGTTTGGGCAGAGAAGCAAGGATAGGATAGCAAGCCGGATACTGGTCAGCCGCACAAAGTTCGTGATAATGAGATCGTATATGCTCGGGGCATGTCAATTGCATTTGCGGGATAATCTCACCGTTAGTACGGGTTATTTCCCCGTCAGCCTCCCCCACTACATGAAGAATCACCGAATCGTAAACCTTATCGCTATCATGTCCGTGGCGGAACCAGTCCGAAGCATGGGCATGTATTTCGATGTTTCCCACCCACAATATACCGTTTATTTTTAGTTTGGCATTGAAAAAGTCGGGACCGGCGTTCGGGTTTTGCAGCCCGGAATCAATCACTTCTACCGATAAACCTTTGGTGGTTTGCAGTACTTTCAGAGGAAATAATTTATGTTTCCACACGTAGTGGAGAAGGTGTTCCATGTTAACAAGACGTTAATGTGCGCTACAAATGTAATAAAAATCACTATCTTTGCGACTATTATTTTGAATATAAGTCAGAAAACAATGAAAATAGCACTAATCGGTTACGGAAAAATGGGCAAGGAGATAGAAAAGGTTGCCCGTAGTCGCGGACATGAAATCGTCTGCATCATTGATATCAATAATCAGGATGACTTCGAATCGGAAGCGTTCAAATCTGCCGATGTAGCCATTGAATTTACCAATCCGATGGTAGCTTACAATAACTATATAAAAGCTTTCAAAGCCGGAGTGAAACTGGTGTCAGGCAGTACCGGATGGATGGACGAACATGGCGAAGAAATCAAGAGACTCTGTACGGAAGGGGGCAAAACACTCTTCTGGTCATCTAACTTCAGCCTGGGAGTCAGCATCTTCTCCGCTCTCAACAAGTATTTGGCTAAAATTATGAACCAGTTTCCTGCTTATGATGTCACCATGAGCGAGACACATCATATTCACAAGCTGGATGCCCCCAGCGGAACAGCCATTACACTGGCAGAAGGCATTCTGGAAGAGATAGACCGTAAGGACAAATGGGTGAAAGGAACCTTCGCAGCACCGGACGGAACCGTCAGCGGAACCAATGATTGTGCCGCCAACGAATTTCCCATCGGTTCTATCCGCGAAGGAGAAGTATTCGGACTTCATACCGTACGCTATGAATCCAACGTGGACAGCATCACCATCACACACGATGCCAAAAGCCGTGGCGGATTCGTATTGGGAGCCGTATTGGCTGCCGAATATACAGCCACACACGAAGGTTTTCTGGGCATGAGTGATTTATTCCCGTTCTTGAAATCAACAAAATAAAGATATGCTAAAAAGATTATTTTCTTTCAATGGAAGAATCGGACGGTTAGAATATTTTCTAACAGCTCTTTTTACAGGAGTGATAACGCTTCCCATAACATACTCAGGAGAAAACGCTACTCATCTTCTTGTTATGCTTATTTTTATTCCTATAGTATGGATTAATGTTGCACAAGGTGCTAAAAGATGTCATGATTTGGGAATAAACGGATTTTGGCAATTAATACCTTGCTTTCCTATTGTCCTGATTTTCAGAAAAGGAGAAGACAAAGACAATAAATACGGACCCACTTTGCAATTAAATCAACAAAAAGAAATAACAAAGGTAGAGCATGCACAATGGATCAAATGTGCCATTGCTATTCTACTCTATCTCATCTTCCTTATCTGGGTACGGAGTTGGTGGGGATTAATTGTTGTTCCTTTTATTTTCGATATTTATATTACCAAGAAAATACCCTGGTCTTTCTGGAAAAAGTCGAAGAATCCGGCTGTACGTAGCGTTATGAGCTGGGTAGACGCCATTGTTTTTGCACTGGTTGCTGTCTACTTTGTCAATATCTACATCTTCCAGAACTACCAGATTCCTTCTTCTTCTTTGGAGAAATCACTACTGGTAGGCGACTTCCTGTACGTGAGCAAGATGAGCTACGGACCACGCGTGCCGAACACTCCGCTTTCCATGCCGCTTGCACAACATACATTGCCGCTCGTCAACACCAAATCGTATATCGAGTGGCCGCAATGGAAATACAAACGGGTGCCGGGATTCGGCAAGGTGAAACTGAACGATATTGTCGTGTTCAATTTCCCGGCAGGTGATACGGTAGCTGTCAATTATCAGCAGACAACAGACTTCTATACACTGGCTTACGGCGAGGGACAACGCATCTACCCCAAACAGGTTGAGATGGATAGCCTGACTCGTGCGCAGCAACGTGCCATTTACGACTTGTACTATGCCGCCGGACGGAAGCAGATTCTGAACAATCCGCGCAGCTATGGAGAAGTCCTCTGGCGTCCGGTAGATCGCCGCGAGAACTATGTAAAACGTTGTGTAGGTCTGCCCGGTGATACTCTTCAAATTGTAGACGGTCAGGTGATGATTGACGGCAAAGCCATCGAAAACCCCGAAAACCTGCAATTCAACTATTTCGTACAGACAACAGGACCGTATATTCCGGACGACATGTTCCGTGAACTGGGTATCAGCAAAGCCGACCAAATGCTGATAGAAGATTCCGGTTGGGAAATGGGACTGCTGGAAATAGGACTAGACAGCCGAAACGCACAAGGCAAACTGAACCCTGTCTATCATCTTCCCTTGACTAAGAAGATGTACGAAACCCTTTCCGGCAACAAAAAGCTTATCAGCAAAATCGTAATGGAACCGGAAGATTACGCAGGACAGATGTACCCACTGAATCTTTACACGAAATGGAATCGCAACAACTACGGCCCTATCTGGATTCCTGCCAAGGGAGCCACCATTACGCTGACAGAGGATAATCTTCCTATCTACGAACGTTGCATCGTAGCTTACGAAGGCAACAAACTGGAAATCAAGCCGGACGGTATCTACATCAACGGTGAAAAGACCGACCAATATACCTTTAAGATGGATTATTACTGGATGATGGGTGACAACCGCCACAACTCTGCCGATTCCCGCTACTGGGGCTTTGTTCCCGAAGACCATGTAGTAGGCAAACCTATTGTGGTATGGCTATCGCTTGACAAAGACCGCGGATGGTTTGACGGCAAAATCCGTTGGAACCGCCTGTTCAAGTGGGTAGGCTGATAAGTGCATACTGCCATAACAGAGTGATAAGGTGATAAGAATTGATGAACATTCGTAAATTCAAATGGATACTGGCATTTGCCGGAGCAGTAGTCGTCGTGCTTCTGCTCCGGGGATTTGCTTTTACGTCCTGCCTTATCCCGTCCACCGGCATGGAAAACTCCATTTTCCAAGGCGAACGCATCCTGGTCAACAAATGGAGCTATGGGTTGCGTGTTCCTCTTATGTCGATATTCTCCTATCACCGTTGGGGTGAACGCCCCGTACGGCAACAGGATATCGTTGTGTTTAACAATCCTGCCGGCATCCGGCAGCCGGTCATCGACCGACGTGAAATCTACATCAGCCGCTGCATCGGCGTTCCGGGCGACACCTTATTGGTAGACTCCCTATTCTCCGCCACTTCTCCCGAAACGAAACATAATCCGGACAAAAAGAGACTTTATGCGTATCCCGTCTCCAAGGAGAACCTGATTACCTCACTTATGCACACGCTCTCCATCACCGACGACGGTTTGATGGGAAGCAATGACACCACCCACGTACGTAGTTTCAGCCGATATGAATACTACCTGCTGGAACAGGCCATGTACGGGCAAAACTGGCTACAGCCTTTATCTCTGAAAAAAGACATTGAACTGAAACCTTTGATTGTCCCCGGCAAGGGAAAATATATCCGGGTATATCCCTGGAACATTACTTTGTTGCGGAATACTCTCGTAATGCATGAAGGCAGGCAGGCGGAAATTAAAAACGACACCCTATATGTGGACGGGAAACCCACACAGCATTGTTATTTCACCAAGGATTACTATTGGATGGGGTCAAATAATACTATCAACCTGTCCGACTCACGCCTGTTCGGATTCGTCCCGCAAGACCATATCATTGGAAAGGCCTCCGTCGTCTGGTTCTCTAAAGAGAAAGGGACAGGCTTATTTGACGGATACCGATGGAACCGTTTCTTCCGGACGGTGAAATAAAAGACTTCCAAACGTATAAAATGAAAGAAATGAAAACAGCTTATTTATCTTCGGCTTACCTCGCTCCCGTCGAGTACTATACCAAATTACTGGCTTACGACAAGATATTTGTAGAGCAACACGACCACTATATCAAGCAGACCTACCGCAACCGTTGTACGATTGCCGGTCCCGGCGGAGAGTTAGCCCTTTCCATTCCGACCGTAAAGCCTGATACGCTGAAATGTCCGATGAAAGACATCCGTATCTCCGACCACGGAAACTGGAGACACCTGCACTGGAACGCGATTGAATCCGCTTACAACAGCACTCCTTTCTTTGAATACTACAAAGATGATTTCCGCCCTTTCTACGAAAAGAAATATGAGTTTTTGGTCGATTTCAACGAAGAGCTTTGCCGATTGGTCTGCGAACTGATAGATATTCATCCCGATATGGAACGTACTGCCGAATATAAAATGGAGTTCACTGCCGAAGAAACCGATTTCCGGGAAATTATCCATCCTAAGAAGGATTTCCGGACAGCGGATACAGAGTTTGTTCCACAGCCTTATTATCAAGTGTTCGAGTCCAAACTGGGCTTTCTTCCCAATCTGAGTATTATAGACTTGTTGTTTAATATGGGACCGGAAAGCCTGCTCATCTTGAACAAGCAATAACCCATTTTATAAAGGGCGGAATTACCCGCCCTCAGAATAACCATTCATCTGAAGGTGAAAACTGTGAATATCCGTTTTTTATACTTTTGAGAGTTGTATATTAATTAATGCAGAATCGTTACTGTAACAGCGGTTGCGTTAATGCAAATAACACAATTATTCGACTGAATTCCAAAAAGAAATCATCTCTTCTAACAACAAATTTGAAAAGCTTCAATGAAAAAGGAGAATGTTACTCCTATTTTGACAAGATAGTAACATTCTCCCGACAATCCATTTTTACCAACTTTCAACCTATTTCAACTCAAAGGGTACAATCCCCTTAATATCTCTTGATGAACTTCCGATAACTGCTTCAAACTTGCCCGGTTCGGCTATCCACTCGTGTTTTGCATCATCAAAGAAGCTCAATGCTTTCTTATCAACCGTCAGCGTTACCGCTTTCTCTTCGCCCGGAGCCAGTCTCACTTTTTGGAAGGCTTTCAGTTCTTTCACCGGACGGGACAGAGAGGATTTCTTATCACTGATATAAAGCTGAACGACTTCCTGACCTTCGCGGGTTCCTGTATTCTTCACGTTGACAGTGAAGGAAATCGTGTCATCGGCGGTCATTGTTTTCTTATCTGCGGAAGGTTTGCCATAAACGAAAGTTGTATAGCTCAATCCATGTCCGAATGGGAACAACGGTTTGATTTTCTCCTTATCTGCCCAACGGTAACCAACAAAAATATCTTCGTGATAAGTTTCGTTAATAGTATCCCCCCTATGCTTGGATTTTGCGAGTTCTTCTTTATTACCCGGATATTCACCCAGTTTATGAGCACCTACATCGTCCAGTTTTACAGGGAAAGTAAAAGGAAGTTTTCCGGAAGGGTTCGCATCTCCTACTAATACCGAAGCAAGAGCCGTTCCGGCTTCCGAACCCAAGAACCAGCCTTGTACAATGGCGGGGACTTCGTTCACCCAAGGCATAGCCACTGCATTACCGGAGATATTGACAAATATAAGGTTTTTATTGACCTTTGCCAGTTCACTTATGACTCTGTCCTGTGCGTATGGCAAGCCTAAAGAAGCACGGTCAGAGTCTTCACAATCCTGGTGATTGCTCTTGTTCAGCCCACCGAAGAAGATAACGTAATCCGCCTCCTTGGCCACTTGCAAAGCCTCAGCGAGAAGTTCATCTTCCGAACGGTCATCTTTTAGGTCCTGACCGGTTTTCACACCGTTATATTCGCCTGTCGGGTCGCCTACATATCCACGGGCATATACAATCTCTGCCTGTGAGCCGGCACGTACTTTTAAACCGTCTAACGGAGAAATCTCGTACTTCACTTTTAAAGAAGAACTTCCACCACCCACTGTCATCATCTTGATTGCATTCTCACCAACAACGGCTATTTTCTTCGCTTTGTTCAAGTCGATAGGCAATACGTTATTCTTGTTCTGTAAAAGAACGATTCCTTCTTCAGCTATCTTACGACCGGCTTGTCCGTGTTCGGGAGAACCTAGAGAGCCGAACGGCTTATGCGGATTCATCGAAGTACGGAAAATCAGACGAAGGATATTGCTGACTTTCTCGTCCAGCTCTTTTGTTCCGACTTTACCCTCTTTAATCAGTTTCAGGTAAGGGAAAGCCAGGTAATAATTATCATAAGCATTACGGGTTCCGGCAGACAATCCGTTTGTCCACGAACCGAATTCCAAGTCCAGTCCGTTGTGGATAGCTTGTTCGGTATTATGCACACCACCCCAGTCGGACACTACCACACCGTCGAAGCCCCATTCGTCACGGAGAATGTCTTTGAGCAGACGTTTGTTATGACAAGCGTGCTGCCCCTGATAAAGATTATAAGAGCCCATAATCGACCAGGTTCCACCTTCCTGAACGGCAGCCTTGAAAGCAGGCAGGTATATTTCATAAAGGGCACGGTCGCTCAGATGCACATTAGTGGTATGCCGGTTGAATTCCTGATTGTTCAGCGCGTAGTGCTTCACGCAGGCGGCTACACCGTTCTCCTGCACTCCTTTGATATAAGGAACTACCATTGTGGCGGACAGATACGGGTCTTCGCCCATATATTCAAAATTACGTCCGTTCAAAGGGGTACGGTAGATGTTCACACCGGGGCCTAGCAAGATGTCTTTTTTCCGGTAACGCGCCTCTTCACCGATACTTTTTCCGTAAAGATGAGACATCTCGGGATTCCAGGTGGCGGAAAGGCAAGTCAATGCAGGGTAAGCGATGCAGGAATCGTTTGTCCATCCTGCCTGGTCCCATTCATCCCACAATACTTCCGGGCGAATGCCGTGAGGGCCGTCGGTAGCCCATACCTCCGGGATTCCGAGACGGGGTACGCCTGCCGAACTGAATTTTGACTGTGCATGAAGCATCTTCACCTTTTCTTCAAGGGTCATCCGGCTCAATGCGTCTTTTACTCGCTCTTCGATTGGCTTATTCGTATCCAGATACACCGGTTTCTGCGCTGAGGCAGGCAGTGCAGCCATAATAGACAAGCCAAGTAACATTGCTTTAAGTTTCATGTTTATTTATGATATAAGAAGTAAGTTAATACTTATATATAAAGACTCTTAATTTACTATCATCTACTACTCATTATCGATTTTATTAATATTTATTATATTTATGATTTCATCTTCGTATTCTAAAGCATAAACCCGACAGAAATTAAAGGTACGTTTCTATACTATCCCATTAACTATCGCATATAAAGACTGGTCACACTTTGCTTATCCTTATAGAACAGTTTCGCTTTCACGATAGCAGACTGGCAAGCTACCGGAGCTTCCCAAAGCGTCGAATCCATCGTCGGCTCCGTTCCGTCCGTCGTATAGCGTATCTGTCCGCCTGCAATGGAAGTATTTGCATACAGCAGACCGTCTTTGACGGAGAGTCCGGGATGAGGCAAACGGAAGTTTACCCCTATCCGGCTCCAGTAAGGCATTTCCTTCATACTGATTTTTTCATAGAACAACGACAAATCCCGGTCAAAGGCTTGCTGCTCCGCCGTGCCGGAAAGGGTTTCCCAATTCGGGTGCGCATTCCAACCGCGTTCTACCAGTCCCATCACTTTCGGGAATATATAATATTCTACCCATTGAAATCCTCGAATCGTTTCGGCAAACAGTTGCGCCTGTACGCCTTTTATATTTTTCCTGCCGGATGCGGTTAGTACGGTTTTTCCTTTCCCTGCCGTACTTACATCAACCGGATTGCCTGCCATATCTGTGCGAGAAGAACGATAGACATCGTACGGAAGCATGGAGAAGGCTTTGGACTCATCCACATATCCTCCCCAGAAATGTCCCGGTTCGTCGGGATGGGCATCATAAGCCAAGTCCAGATAGAAGTTGTTCACATTGCAGAGAATCACCGGATAGCCGTTGTTGGCTATCTGATAAGGGATTTCGTCTTCTTTCCAATCAGGAACCGTTTTCCATGAGTTGATGCCGGCGGCATGTTGGGACAGATAAGTATGAGTCTCCGGGGTATGTCCTAAAGCCACTTCCTGCCAACCGTTAAAGGATAAATTATAGCGTTGCAGACAATCAACAACCCGGGTAATGAAATACTCCGCCAGGTCGTGCGCTTTTGTCATTCCTTGTTCTTTCATCAATGCGGCGCACAAAGGTGAACCTAGCCAAGCACCTCTTGCCACTTCGTCACCTCCCAGGTGAATAGTAGTCAGAGGCACACCGGCTTCTTTATACATAGCCACAATTTCCTGAATCACCTTCTCCATAAAACGATAGGTTGACGGTAAAGCCACATTCATCACGTTATCCGTATATGCCTGAGCGGAAACATAGCGGGAAGTATCCTGCAAATCGCACAAAAGGTATTCGTGAGCCTTCTCCGGGTCTGTATCTATGTATTTGTCATAACGCACTTTCATCGCTACGATAGCAGCACGTGCATGGCCGGGGGATTCTATTTCAGGAATGACCTGCACGTGTCTTTCTGCCGCATATCGTAAGAAGTCTATAAATTCATCACGGGTATAATAACCGTTTCCCGATGTTGTGGAAAAGGGGTCATACCCTCCGTTATAAGCAGGATATAGCCATTCTTTTTCATCAACGGTATATCCGCGCCGTGCTCCAACCGTCGTCAGTTCTTCCAAACCCGGAATCTCCAGACGCCAGCCTTCATCATCCGAGAAATGGAAATGAAGCACATTCATCTTATAGGAAGAGAGTACGTCTATCAGTTTCTTCAAGTTATCCACCGTTGTGTAGTTGCGGGAAATATCCAGCATTTGTCCTCTATAAAGCAAATCCGGATAATCCTGGATAGACATTGCCTGCAGACGTAATGGTGCTTTCTGACCCTTTCCCCCTTCCTGTCCTTTCAACAGTCCCAATAAAGTTTGCGTTCCGTTAAAGATACCGTGAGATGTATTACTACATATTTTCACCTTTTCATCGGTAATATTCAGTTCATAATACTCTTCGTTCACCGCTTTCTTTCCGGTAGGGAGATAGTCCAGGACAATAGTCACCGGAGCTTCGGGAACTATTTCCAGTCCGTATATCCCCGACAGTTTATCTTTCAACAGTTTCCCTTCGTTTGCAAAATCTTCATGAAAAGTCAAAGCAAGCTGTTTTTCCAACAAGATTTCCCCCTTGGCGGGAATCACCTTCTTGACAGATGGTATGATGTCCGTCTGCTGAAATTCCGAAGAATTTGCTTTTTGCAGACGCAGATTCGTATCATAAGTCTTTTGCGCAGCAGACTTCTGCCACTTTGTAACAGGCAGTGGAACGGTATTCAATGACACGGGAAGCGGTTTTCCTTTCAATGCACCCGACTGGTTTACCCAATAAGAGCCTTCGGGCGCATGAGAGTTTTTCGGCACCTCGCCATTACACTGGAAAATCACTTTCAATGAATCTCCCGGAGCCAGTGAAATATAGCCCTCTCCCGGATACATTTTAAAGTAGGTGGCATTTACTTGCTCTACCCGAACCGGTGATGAAGCATCCTGACGGATATTACGGGGAAACTGCGAATAGAAAATCTCCCAGTCCTTGCCTAATGGGGTATCTGAGATATTCTTCAATACAAATGAATTCTCATAATATTTGCCGTTGCTGTCGTAACTTCCCATTTCCCAAGTCAGAGACACCGGAGCTTTCGAATCATTCGCAGGTTTACAACTGCCCGCCACGAGTAAGACACACAGCCATCCCGCTAAAAAAGAAAATCTTATATCGTTCATAAATTTCGTCTTAATGATTAGTCATGCCACCCTTTGCTTCTCAAATAATCGAGCATATAAGCCGGGGAGTCTGTTTGAAGGATTCTTGCCCCTAGTTTGTTTATCAGATAGCCATAACTTGCGTCCGGGTCTTTCCGGGCAAGTTCATCATCGTGCCCTCCTGCCAGGGAAGCCCATAATGTATTATACCAAATCAGGCTTTTCCCCGACAGCCTGCGTTCCATCTTGGCGGGTATCGGGCTTGAAACATTCCGGTAGCACAATTCAAAAGCGACCGGATGCAACTGTTCCATATAATCCTCGACAATCTTTACCGACTTTTCATCATCAATCGTAACGACAGGCATATAGATTACCTTATCCAAATAAGAGCCGAATTCCCGTTTTACCGTTTCCACCGGATGTCCGCCTTTCATAATAACCAAATCGGCTGTACCGGTTTTCTCCAATATGGCATATACATCATCAAAAATGCTGTAAGCCTTATCCAGATTGACCATAATGTGACCTTTGGCAGCCAGCAACGCTTCTTCCAGAGTAGGAACCGTATGTTCCGTCAACCGACCGTCTTTATCTTTAAGGCGGAGTTGCTTTATTTCAGCCAATGTTTTGTCTTTTACCTTGCCTGTACCGTTGGTAGTGCGGTCTACCGTATCGTCATGCATCAGCACCAACTGCTCGTCTTTCGTCTTACGGATATCTATCTCCACAATATCTACTTTCATCTGAATAGCGCTATCAATAGCTGCCACGGAATTTTCAGGAGCAATGCTCCAGTTTCCACGATGCGCTACCACCAGCACTTTGTCAAGGCGCGGGTTCAATACATCTTTCCGGATCGCCTCCGCCCGTTGTGCAGCCAGGAAACCCGGCTGCAAACAGAACAGTAACAAAAGCACTATAAACTTGCTTTTCCTCATATCTTTCATCAGTTATTTAATTTTCTTACTCAATTATATTCAACGTTCTACCTTTTTACTTTTATGCTGCAATTACAATCCGGCATCATAAGCTCCGGGCTGCATCTTGTTTGCATTACGAGTTGCTCCACGCTGGTCTACTCCAAAGCCGGTTTCGCCAACCCAGTCTACAAATTGCTGTCCCACAGTCGCATCGAAAGACTTCACCGCGTCAATAACAGACTGTCGGGTTGCAAATTCGTCAATAATACTAGCCACAGTCCATTGGTAAACACCGTCAGTCAACGAAGCAGCCGGAAGAGTTTGAGATGAATAGTCCGTATCCGTACCGATCGCTCCCCAACCGGCATCCGCTGCCTGATATACGTTATATCCTTTGGAAGTTATATTACCCAAATAAATTGTCTTGGTTCCTGCTCCTTTGGCAAACAGGGAGTTGACTACAAGAGAAGCCCCCTTTCCTGCACGGAATACTCCGTTAGGATTGCCCGAATTACCAACAATCGTGGTATTGGAAAGCATAAAGCGAGCATCTCCGTTGACAGTAACACTACTATTACTTGTGCCCGTAGTACCAAGTACAGTCGTATTATTCATACAAACATATCCATTTCCGGCATGTATAGCAGTACCCCAGGCTGCCGGTGCATGATTCCCATGCAATAGGCAATTGTTCATAAACAATAGAGGAGCATTATTATTACCCACCAGAATAGCTCCTCCCCGATTGGCTGCCCGGTTATTCACAAATTCTACACATTCCAGGAAAACATTTCCTTTGGCTATCTTGATAGCCGGTCCTGCATCAGAAGCACTTTCGCGGTTGAAGTTCTTTACCACACAATTCTTCAACTGTAAGACAGCATTGCCCGACTGACCTGCCGCCACATAGAATCCATTCACATCTCCTTTATCGCCTTGTTTATATTGTCCGTCGAAAGTACAATCCTCGAAAGTTATATTTATCTGATTTCCAAGACAGAACATACCTCCCGATGTAGCAGACGCATTGCTGTTTGTACTTCTGACAAAAGCAGTCGTATATTTGCTAACGTCACGTCTGGTCAGGTCGGTTCCCGTGCTTGAAGGGTCATATCCGCCCTCAACTGTTATCTCCACCTGCTTGCTATAACCGCTATACTCTACCTTCACACCGGAATTCTCTTTCGCTATTTCATAAGAGCCCGCAGCCACATAAATCTTCTTGCCATCAAGTTTGACTGCATTGGCATTGGAAACCGTACTGTTACTGCTCGTTTGCAGCAAGTTGCGCAATGCATCCACGCCCATTGCATTATCCCAGTCCATACCGGTGGCATTTCCGGCAGGCTGTTCTTTCACATAGTAAGCAGCCAGTTGCAGTTCTTCCACATCTCCGCCCGGCAAAGTACCGCCATCCCACGGAGAAACAACCGGTTCACTGACAGATATCACCGAACCTTCCACCTTTAGAGTGAACTCATAACATTTTCCGGGTTTCAGTTCGGGAATGCCGGGCATTACCAAATCCTCTCCCAAATAGTTCAAAGAGACAAAAGTAGCAGTTGTTCCGGCTTTTCCAGGAGTCACGATTGCAGTATAGCTGCAACCATTCTGCCCCGCCTTGCCACCTTCGGGAACAGTAATAAAAGGTGATACCAAAGAAGTAGTTTCTACCACTTCCCCATTCGTATATCCCTGATAAGAACCGATTTTCACTCCCTGCACTTTACCTTGTCCGCTTACATCCGCCAACGTCATTATGACTTTCGCCATTTTCCGGTTCATACCCAGGCGGAGAATACGGGAACCGTCATCCGTAGCATTCTCCACAGTACAAGTCATATAATCCGCATTTGCCAGATTTTCCAAACGTTGCTGGTTGGTGGGAAGAATAAAGTTGGCAGTGCTAGCCCCGTTAATTACCGGATAAAAGGCGGAATATGTTACAGGTTCCGTTCCCCATCTCAGATAGTAATTATCAGTCGGTGACCATTTGCCACCGGAGAATACATAGTTCAGATAGCCGTCTTCACAACTTAACTGAAGCTCGTCTCCCTCATTAAATTGTTTCTGCTGTTCTCCCGTCGCACCGGGATTACTGCGGGTGAAAGCCGTATTTATCGTAGCCTCAACTTGAATAGCACCGGAATCTTCACCGTACACCACCACATCTTTGTCTGTATCACAAGCCGCCACGCCCGTCAATAAACAGGCAGCCATTATCAGTTTTGTTATCTTTTTCATCGTTTATCTCCTCCTTCTTTTAATTCCGGTCGATAAGCTGACCGGTTGCCCAGTTCCTGGCTTGCATGGCAGCCAGCCGCGCAGTTGTATTTACATTGAGAGTCAAGGTATGCTCCACGCCTTTCTCCAGTTCAATGGCTTCCTCCGCAGACCAGATATAGAGCTTTCCGTCATAACTGAAATTGATAGAGAAACCCTCCGCTATCCTTTGCGGCGGCAGGATACATTCACAATAATCCGTTCCTTTATAGGGAACCACAGTAGCCACTGCGGCGTCAGCCACAGGAACAACCACCGGAGCTGCTACCGTCAAATCGCAGATACCGTTCACGACAGCGCCGTTGATAGACATATCTCCTAACTTATTCATCTCAGCATCCGCCGTTCCGTTCACAGTGATTTTAATAATCAGCTTGCTCATGGCATGGTTCAAGGAGATTTTCAATTTTCCGTCGGCAGTCAAATCCTTTTCCGGGTCGACTGTCGCTTTCATCAGCAGAAAATCGGAAGACATCACATTGGCTTCTGTCGCCTGATTGGTCAATGCATTAACCGCCAACGGAGCATCCGGAGTGGCTTCACTCGCATAAGGTGCATATGCAATCATCGTCACAGGCGTTCTTTCCGCATCCCACAGCATTTGCTGACCGTCCGACGTGCTCCACACATTGCCGGAACCGACCATTTGTTTGTGATAGTTGTAAGCGGCATTCTCACCGTTGCGAATCATCAATCCGAAACGCTCCAGATTCGTAGCGTCATACCCTGCACGCGACAGCGGCTCATTCACTTCCGTAATAACACTGATTACCCGTGCTTCAGAAGAACCACCCACCGGTAGTAATTCATCCTCATTATTCGAGCATCCGGTCAGCCCGATGCCCAAGGCCAGTATATAAAATATCTTTTTCATGTTACAGTCGTTTTACAGTTTAATTCGTCAGAACGGCATCATAAGCGCCAGCCTGCATCTTGTTGGCATTACGGGTCACTCCACGCTGATCTACTCCGAAAGCATCCTCACCAACCCACTCTACAAATACCTCTCCCAGATTAGCAATGGGCGAAGCTACCGGATTGAAACTTTTTGCCACCTCTATCACCGCCTGCTTCGTGGCATATCCTTTTATTGTACCAAGCTGGTTGATGTCCCATACATAAACGCCTTCCTCATTCAGCATGCCGTTCACAGGATTGGGATAAGCCGTATCAAGTGTGCTCATCGTAATACCTGTGACACGTTGATAGACGTTATAGCCTTTTGATGAAGCTTCTTTATTGCTTCCGTTCAGATTGAAACTCGGAGCAGAAGGATTTTCGGCAATCAAAAGGTTATTGACAAACTTCGTATCCCCACCAATTCCTGTCTCGCAACGGACAGCCCCATGGCTATCACTTGCATTTCCTACAATCGTACTATTGACAAGCAGGAAACTTCCCCCACCATTCAAGGCAGCACCCGTACCTTCATTCTCTATAATCGTAGTATTGTTCATGCAGATATGCCCTTCCGACATCTGGATTCCATTGCCCCATGAACCCGAATGGGAATTACCTTTCAGCAAACTTTTATTCATTAATGCCACAGCAGTCTTACTATTACAACGTACAGCTCCTCCACGACCTACCGACGTATTATCCAGAAGCTTTACATTATTCAGCCGGACTTGTCCCGACAGGATGAAGACAGCCGCTCCCCCTTGTTTAAGAGAAGTCGTCACTGTCGATTTACAATCCCTTATCACACAGTCAGTCAGTTCAACGGAAGTATCCCCCGTACTGCCGTTCACGTAAATACCACTCCCACATTCGGTAGTACTGGCATCCGCTTCGGACACATACCCGTATTGGAAAGTAACTCCCTCAATAGCGATAATCCCTTTCTTGACCAGCAGCAAACCACAGTCACCCGCATCTGCCTGCTTATTCCCGTTCACATCGCCACTGATAACTGTCACATAAGCATCTATATCACGAACCGAAACGTCCGTCCCTTCACTAAACTGGCTATATCCGCCTTTAATCGCCTTCACATTCTTGCGGATAATCACGCCAAGACCACTCTCTTCGGACATCACATACTTTCCCTGGCTCATATAAATCGTACTCTTGGAAAGGTCGACAGACCCGCTCAACAACTTGCGGAAACCGGCTACGTCCAACGCCTGTTCCCAAGAACTACCGTCCATATCACCCTCACCGAACTGGGTTACAAAATAACTCTCCAACCCTTCCTGCATAATCACCTCTTCGTCCAAATCATCATCGTAATCGGTCATCATAGGCGGGTCTATCATTTCATAGTCTTCCTGGCATCCCTGTGCCAACAGGATAATGAAAGCCAGCATACACAGCTTCGATATTATGAATAAACTATTTCTCATTTTCTTTCTTTTTTAACTTGTACATTAGATAAGAATAATCGCAAAATCACCGATTTCATCGGGTAATATCAGGATAACCCGGATTCTGTTTCAGGTATTCGTTCTGTTCCAGTTGCGTCTGCGACAAGGGGAACAGTTCATAATGATTGTCCGCATCCCGTGGTTTATCCCACCATGCTTCCTGATACCTGCCGAAACGAATCAGGTCAGTACGCCGGCGGCTCTCCGCCAGGAATTCACGTCCCCATTCATCGAGCATTTCTTTCATGTCGAGCACCACATTGCCTTCCGGCTGGTAAGCTATATTGGCTGTAAAGTTCTCATAGTTCCGCTTGCGTACGCTGTTCAGCAACTTGCCCGCTTCGCCTGCCTGTCCGAGACGGAGAAGACATTCCGCCTGCGAATAGACAATCTCCGCCAGACGTATCTCCGTATAGTCCGATTCAATATAATATCCTCCCGTGAACGGGTAGAACGGATATTTCACGCAGTAAAGACCTGAGTTGAAGTCACCGTTGCCCAGCTTTGATTCCTTATAAGCCGGATTGGAGATATAACCCGATTCGGCATTTCCCTCGAAACGTCCCACCTGGTCGCGCAGGTAAAGCACATATTGATTATCCGGATTCTTGGCATATCCTCCACTGACCGCTGAGTTCGCAATCTTGCCTTCGAGGAAGAACATACCTTCCCTTGTGTTATTGCCTGTATTTACATATTGTTTATAACGGACATCTCCCGGATATTTGGCAAATTTTCGGGTGACCATCCCCAGTTCGTAATCGAACAGTTCGCGGGGTTGCTGGTTGTCATAGCTTGGTGAAAGCGCGTATTTCGGATTACGTTCGCCATTTCCTTCTATTTTCAGGTAATAGGCACTGCCATAAGGCAAACCACGTCCGTACACTGTTCTCCGGTCATTTTGGAGATGCCAGCTAGTCAGCCCATAGGAACCAGGGAAACCAAATATCACCTCATTACTCATCTCATTGTTCCAGTCGAAAGGCTCATACCAGTTGTCCGCAATCGCATAATATCCGAATTCTCCACCAGTGATGCGGTTACACATCTCAATACATTCCTGCCACTTAGGCTGTCCAATCCATTTTTCCGCATTGAGATAAAGGCGTACCAATAAAGATGCGGCGGCAGCTTTCGTAAATTGCCCCTGTTGGGCACCATTGCCGGATTGCCCGCTCTTCGATGGCAAGGCAGCCAGACAGTAGTCTTTCAATTCGCTCTCGATGAAATCGAACATTACTTGCGGAGAAACCTGCTTCCGGTTTTCCGGCTGCTCGTTCACCGCCTGGTCTGAAGTGGTAGTCAGGATACAGTTACGATGTGTATTCAGCAGACGGAGATACCCCCAGGCACGCATACAGCGCAACTGTGCCTTGAAACTCTCAAACTCACCATCGCTCAGACCAAAAGAGGACGGGTTCAACTGGCTCAAATCATCCAGCACCATATTGCACTGGGAAATGCCTACATAAAAGTTCTCCCATTCAATCAACCAGTCACCCTGGTTAATATCATCATATTGGTGGCGGTGGTACATTTCCCACAATCCGCCGTCGTACCACCAAGTGCCACGGGTAGGAGTAATAAACTGGTCTGCCGGCAGTTCTTCGTTCTCATGACGTATCCAGATACAGCAGTACATATGTTCAAAAGGGCGGAACACGGCATTGATGACATCTTGTTTCGTGTTATAGTAGTTTTTAGACATCACCTGGTCGTACACCGTTTCCGACAAGTCGGTACAGGACGGCAAGCCCAATACCGTGCCCGCCATCAGACCTAATCCTATGATATATTTTGTTATTTTCATAATCGTTCCTTTTTTAAAAACTAACTTGTAAACCTAAAATAAACTGGAAAGCAGACGGATAATAGTTGTATCCTCCCCCGAAAGTACCCGGTGTCAGACCGTTGACTTCGTAAGTAGAAGGGTCTACACCCGTGAATTTCGTAAACGTATAGAGATTGTTGGCTGTGCCGAACAAACGTATTTTCTCGATATACTTCTTATTCAGGTTCATCGTATATCCCAAAGTGATGTTGTCTATCTTCAGGTAATCGCCCGGTTCGATGAAATAGTCGGTTATCACGTTCTTGCCGGTCGTGATATGCGCGTTCTTCGAGTAAGCGGTCGTCAACTGGTTGGTACTCATGCTCTGCAATCCGAAGTAGAAATCGTGTACGTTGAATATATCGAATCCGGCAGCGCCACGGAAAGCAACGGTCAGGTCGAAGTTCTTGTAAGTGAAGTTGTGCGTCATGGAGCCGGTAAATTTCGGCAGACCATTGCCGGTCACCGCCTTGTCTTCCTCCGAACCCTGGGCTATCGGAATCACATTGCCCTTCTTATCGTAAATCAGCCAGTTGCCTTTCTTGTCTACGCCTGCATAACGGTAGGTGAAGTAATTACCGATACGTTCGCCTTCCTCAATCCGTTGCAAGTATCCCGGATTGTTGGGATTCGCCATGTTGCAGGTCGAGTAATACTTCTGCCCCTTATAGACATCGTTGGAGAAGCTGACAAACTTATTGTTATTAGTAGCGCCCACTAAAGTGAAACTATAAGCGAAGTCTTTCGTCCGGACGGCATTTACCGTCACGTCCAGCTCGAAACCTGTATTGCGGAGCGTACCCACATTGGCATAGATAGTGGTGAACAGATTGGGCGGCACGGATACGGAGTAACTACCGAGCAAATCGCTTTGTTTACGGTGGAAATAGTTAAATGAACCGGTCACTTTGTGCTTGAAGAGCGAAAAGTCCAGACCGATATTCTGATTGTGTCCCTTTTCCCAGCGAAGTTCCGAATTGACATTCTTGCTCGGACCCCATACATGGAAGTTGTTGCCGTTATACTGATACCAGCCATAGGCTCTATACGTAGCTAAGGACTGGTAGTTACCTATCTCCTGGTTACCGGTGACACCATAGTCATAGCGCACCTTCAAGTCATCAATCCACGAAAGTCCTTTCATAAACTTCTCGTCCGAGATACGCCAGCCCACAGATACCGCAGGAAAATTACCCCATTTGTGATTCTCACCGAAGCGGGAAGAACCCTCGTGGCGCAAAGAGAAAGTGAACAGATAGCGTTCTTTCCAGTCGTAGTTGACACGGCCGAAGAAGCTGATTAGTTTATGGTCGTTCTTGTAGGAACTCATCATTGTCTTTCCTTCTTTCGCCGCTTCCAGACCGGAGCCAAGATTGTTATAAGTCAGACCGTCGGAAGAGAAATCCCAGTTCTCCGCTCCCATTCCCGAGTTTACACCGTAATTATAACTGTAACCTACCATCGCACGAATCTGATGTTCCTTGATGCGTGTAGAGAAATTAGTCACCCATTCCAAATTGTTGCTGGTACTCTTGTCAAAATCGCGGCTCGCTTTCCCGGCAACGCTCGAATTGACATTAGGGCCATACGTAGACGGAGTGAACCATCCGTTGAACTTATCGACCTGGTATTGTGAAAGGGTCACCTGTGATTTCAACACCATATTCGGGTTACTCGGGTTAAACAGGGGAAGCAGGTTGACGGCAGCCGTAGCGTTCCACTCCAACAATTTGATTTCCGTTCCGTTCTCTTCCTCATTCAGTTGCTCGACGATATTGGAGCTGTCTCCGCCGGAAGGGAAACGATAATAGCCATTGGCGGACTCGGAATCGTAAACAGGCATAGTCGGGTTATTCTTGATAACACTGCCGTAGACGCTTGCCGATTTGTTCCGGTCGATTACACGCGGAGTCATATTGGCGGAGAATGTGAACAAACCGTCTTTTGTAGTATGGCTGATAGTGGCACGCGCACCATATTCGCGACGGTCGGAACGCAGGTCGATACCTTGTGCCTTGCGGTAGTCGGCAGTCACGCGGTAATTGGTTCTCGCATTTCCGCCGGAGAAGGTCAATGTATGCATATGCGTTACGCCCAGGCGGGTAACGGCATCAAACCAGTCTGTACTGGCTCCCATATCCGAAAGCGGATTGGACACGGTGCGGTAGGCACGATATTCTTCCGCGTTCATTATATCCAGTTCTTTCTTCGCCTTATTGAAAGTAACGGCAGCACTATAAGTAGTATGCACCTCTCCGTCCCTCGTTCCTTTTTTCAGATTCACGAGAATAACACCGTTGCTGCCTCGTGTACCGTAGATAGCGGAAGCCGCACCGTCTTTCAACACGTCAATAGATTCAATATCGGCAGGGTTGATATTCGTCATATCACCGCCCGGCACTCCGTCTACCACAATCAACGGTCCTAAGCCTGCATTACGGGAAGAGATACCGCGAATCTGAATACTTCCCGTACTGTTCGGGTCGGCCAGAGCCGTATTCGAAACCGATACGCTGGACACCTTTCCCTGCAGAAGCATGGAAGCATCGAGACTGGAAATCTGATTCAGGTCTTTCGCACCGACATGGGAGATAGCCGATGTCATTTCTTTCCTTTTCATCGTGCCGTAACCTACCACCACCACTTCATTCAAGGCGGTAGATTCTTCTTTCAGCACAATTCGCAAAGACTGACGGTCTTTGATAGCTATTTCCTGTGTTTCATAGCCGATATAAGATACTTTCAGACGACCGTTTTGCGGGGCATTTACCTGAAATTTACCGTCTATATTTGTAATGGCGCCTTGCTTTGTCTCTACAACCACCACCGAGGCACCGATGACAGGTTCGCCCTTTTCATCGATTACTGTACCGGATATTTTACGTTCCTGCTGCACTTCGAGGGAAGCTCCCCTTGCCTCGATACCGGAAAACAGTATCAGCAACATACCTAACAGGCAGGCACACGTCTTGCAATGAATATTTCTCATAAATAGATGATTTTTATATTAGATGATAAAGTTAACGCAGTCCTCTCGCCTGTAACGCGGGAATCAACAAGTCGGGCACATCGGTCTGTATCATGCACACCATCGGATAGATTTGCAACAATTCGTCGAGATAGCCCTCATTCAGTGTCCATTCGGAAACACTGCTGCCACTTGCGGGAAGCATATTCACCGTAGCCAGCATACCGTCATTGATAGAGCTTCCCAAAGGAGTGCTTTTTCCATTTGTCAGGTAACTGTATTGCACAAAGTAGTTGCCCGGCAATCCTATCATCGGCTTGTGGTTACCCGTCCATGTGTAAACGTGGGCTTTAGAGGTGATGCCCAGCACTTCTTCCGCTTTCTGTGCACTGTTGCAATAGAAGAATACGGATTCCATCATGTCAAGTTTCATCACGATGTCTACCACCTGCTGCGAAGAAGCCGTACGAGGGGAATAGTCGAGATTGAAATAGATTCTGCCGCGTCCCGCTTTCAGGAATTCTTCGAGGGTAGGCATCTTTTCGTCAGTCACCCGTCCGTTCCGGTCTTTCAAGTTGTACTGTTGTAGTTCCGCATAGGTCATTTTTGTGATGTCCCCCGTACCGTTAGTGGTGGCATTGATTGTCTGGTCGTGGCATACCACTACCACACCGTCACTTGTGACGTGCGTATCGCACTCTATCACTTCGGCTCCCGAGTCAATGGCATCTTCTACGGAAGACACCGAGTTTTCGGGAACAGTCCTGTCCGTGGTATGTGCGCGGTGGGTCATCACCCATACTTTCTTGTTAGACGGTTCCCTGAACTGCTTCATCGCTTCCGACAGTGCCAACAGGTTATAGATGCGGATTCTTTTCTGCACCTCATACTGCCCTGCCGTGACGTGCATGGTATAGTCACCGCTTTGCGTATAGACATGGGTGACAGCTTCGGCAGCTTTGCCATTCTTCACCGTCCCATCACCAAAATCGACAGTAATATCGGAATTTCCATCAATGTTGATAAACTTGACCTCTACCACCTCTTTCAGCATGGCACGGGTACTTGTTTGCAGGTAAGGGTTCTTTTTCACAGAATCATCGTCGGAACAGGCGATGCAAACTATTCCGCATACACAGAGGACAGCCCAACACCATAACCGGCTTACAGACTGGCTTTTTGTCCTTCCGCCTTTTCCTAGAACTAAAAAATGCAGTAATTCATTTTTCATTTGTATTTCTATAAAGGTTAATAAAAAAAGGAATTCCCGAAAACGGAATCTGTTATTCCCGTTCGGTTATGACAAAAATAGATGGAAATGCCGCGATAAAAAACAGCCAATGAGATATAAGTGGATATTTACAATATTCACAAAACACCAACAAGTTGATAAACAAGATATTAGTTTGTGTTATGCCCGTATCAAAAGGTAGATTTGATACAGACTTATTTACCGGATTTTAGCTACCAAATCTTCAAAATCTTCGCGTGAAACGCGTGCTTTGGTCTTCACTCTCGAACGGTAATTATAGATAGTATTGACCGAGTAATGTAGAAGCTCCGCAATCTGCGAACTGTCCTTAATGCCGAGACGAATCAAGGCAAAAATCCGCAGTTCTGTATTGAGCAGCTCGTCCGGTTTTAAGACTATTTGTTCTTCGGGCAGCAATAATTGATTGAGAGATTCCACAAAGTTCGGGAACAGGTGCAGGAAGGCAGAATCGAAGTTCGCATATAGTTCCTGCACTTCAACAGTCACAATATCATTGCTGAGATGTGTCATTTTCAACAGTTCGGCTACTTGCCCCCGCTGCAACTTCTTATTTACCAGCTTTCTGTATGCTTGCAAACGGTCTACATAAACGGAGCATAATTTGAAAAAACGGGCAATATAGGCTTCTTTAATAAGGTTGGACTCGGAAAGCTCCAGATTGGTGGAACGAAGATGCCGGTTGACTTCTTCCAGTTCTTCATTCAAGGAGAAAAGCCGCTCGTTCACCTCTTGCAACCCTTTCTTGGCAACCGAAAGGGCTTTCATCTGCCGGTAAATATAGATTAACGCTATTATCAGCAACAATGCCAGCAGCGCCACACATACAATATAAATCAGCAGCTCCCGGTTTTGCTGTTTGATGATATCCTGATAATTCCCGTTAATCATGGAAAGAGGGGTAATGTTCATCCAACTGCGTAAGCGTGTCTTATAGAATTGTGATATTTCCCATGAGAAGTTGATATAGGCATACGCACGCTTCAAGTCTCCCTTCTTGTGCAATTCCTGCGCCAGCACCATCAAAGAGGACTGTTCCTTGATGGCGGAACGTACATCGGAAATAGCAGAAAGAACAAGGTAATATAAATGCTCGTCTTTCTGTCCCATACTTTCAAAAAGGCGGAAACGCTGATAGGCCGCCAATGCATATTGAGGTGTGCCGAAAGAGGATTCCGAAATCCGGCGGTCACTGAATTCAAGAGCCTCATCGTATTTCCCGGCTTCTTTCAGTTGGGTTTCGCGCAACCACAGGTAAGTATCCGAAGAGGGTTCCAAGGTTACCTGCATAGAGTCCCGATAGGCATGGCTCAACTTGAAATAACGCGATGAAAACATCTTGTATCGCGGCTGCGCCGCTCCTGCTTCGGCATATACATGTTCATAACACGTATAGTAATCTCCCAAAAGCGACTGCGGAAGTGACGGTCGGTCTATGGCTCCCAGTATATCCGCCGCTTCTATATACATTCCGATGGAAGACAACAGGTAGGATAACTCCAACTGGATTTTAAGCTCGCGCTCCCTGTCGTTCAACTGACGGGCGAGTAATATATTCTCATTCAGATAGTGGAGTGCGGAATCAGAGCTATACGCTTTATATTCAGAGTAAATTGTATTGTTCAGGTTATAACGTTCGATGGAAACAGGCGGTGTCTTCCCAGCTTCTTTCTTCAACTCCCGAAGCCTGTTCTCTTTAATCTGCACATAAGCGTCCGCCTCTTTTATGGTTGCGTCAAGCACATTCAACAGCGAGTCCAAACGCTCATCGGCAAAGACCGAAGAACAGGAAAACAGAAGTAAAAGGAATGACAAGCAGTTCTTTTTCATCGGGTTGACAGAGTTTAATTATAATAGAGATTTCATGGTTTAACGAAACAAATGTAGGAAAATTCTTCATAATCCAACTATAAATAACCCATAAATTAAGGAAGCCAATGGTCTGCCGAAAGGGGAAAGGCGGATAAAAGACAGCCTATATTACAATTCCTTTAAGAAAAAGAATCTAATTATATGCACACAAAATCTTTAGATTACAAAGAAAAACATATAACTTTGTAGTCAGAAGATTCTTATCTGACTTTAATATCCAAAATTTAATTCATATGATAAAAAAACATCGATTAGTAGCACTAAGCGCTTTGCTGATATTTACGTGTACAACTATGAATGCTCAGAAAATTGTGAAACTGTGGGAGACAAACCCACCGACAAGTAATGAAATAACAAAAGCTGAAAAGTACGAGAGAAACGGCAATTGGGTAACAAATGTTTCCTCACCCGAACTGGCTATTTACCAGACCAATAAAGCAAAAAACACAGAAATGGCAGTTGTGATATGTCCAGGTGGAGGATACGCCGGACTGGCTATTCTGCACGAAGGGGAACAGTTTGCTAAATGGTTGAACGGACAGGGAATAACGGCTTTCGTCCTCAAATACCGGATGCCGAACAAACACAAGGAAGTACCCTTGGATGATGCACAGCAGGCAATACGTTATGTACGCAATCATGCAAGCGAATTTGGTATAGACGTAAATAAAGTAGGTATCGCCGGTTTCTCGGCAGGCGGACATTTGGCCGCTACCGCTTCTACTCACTACACGACAGAGGGAACAAATACAAGACCGGATTTCTCCATTCTTTTTTATCCTGTCATAACCATGGAGAGGGCTACGCATGGCGGTTCCCGTTCCAATCTGTTGGGTGACAATCCCCTACCGGCCGATATCCAGTTTTTCTCTAACGAAAAGCATATCAATGCAAACACCCCACCTGCCATCCTGTTATTGAGTGATGACGATAAGTCCGTACCTACTGCCAATAGCGTGCTCTATTATGAATCATTGAAGAAAAACAATGTCCCCGCAACCATGTATATATTTCCCGAAGGCGGTCATGGCTGGGGGATGAATATAGACTTTAAGTATCATTCACAGATGCTTGAGTTGCTGGGTATGTGGCTGAAATCTGTCTACTGATATTCAAAACAAACATCATCACGCATTACATTTTCTCAAACATTCTTATACCTATGAGAAAAAATACTCATCGCATTGAGACTTAATTCTCGTAGGTCTGAGATTTTTTTCTCACACCTATGAGAATATCCCCTTGTATGAGTATCTTAAAACGGCACTTTGTACTTCCCTGATAATGGTCATTAGTATGCCCAAAAGCATTAGTTAAAACATACATATAACGTCAGTTCGATAAATGCGTGTCAGATTGGGTAACTGTGGGTTATCAGGAACTGTCCATTTGGCTTTTATCACTGGACTGTTCGTAGTAAAAGAGATTGCCAGTCCGGCAGAGTTCGTGAAAAGTTTCTTCACTTTGGGCGGCATTGAGTGATACTTCGCGGTGTCTACCCGATGGAAATATTCACCTTCTGAGGTTGCCTTACCTACCAGCAGGAGTTCTTGAGTCGGCGTATAGGTAAAATTGTTTTTCTGTTGTCCGGCCACGACAAGGGGAAGCATCAACAAACCCAAGCAAATCCGGACTTTCCGTGTTAAGTTTTTCATGGTCAATTAAATATTAGCGGTTTATTAGTGAATCTGTTAGTTCATAAGCCTCAAGAGGTTACTTATATACCAACGTAGACAAATATTCTTCTGCAAACATTTCATTGGCAACTTCCAGCAATTGTTCTGCCGTCAATGCCTCTATGCGCTTGAAGACCAATTCGGATGATTCGTACTTGTGATAGTGCAGGTATGTCTTTGCCATTCCCAGCGCATTATTTTCAAAATTATCGGATGCCACCCCTATTTGCCCGATAAGTTGTTTCTTGGCTGCGGCAAGCTGGGATGAGGTCATCTTTGTGTCGCGCATTCGCTTCAACTCTTTATAGGTCAGCCTCAAGCAAGTGTCCATATCTTCAACATCGGTTCCGAAGTAAATGCAGAAAGCTCCTGTATCGGTATAAGAAGTCAGGTTGGATTCGACATTATAAACCAGCCCCCTGCGCTCACGAAGAGCTACATTCAGTTTGCTGTTCATGCCAGGGCCACCGAGGATATTATTCAATAGATAGAGAGCCGTACGCTTGTCGTCATAGGCATTATACCCACGGCTGCCAATCATCACGTGTGCCTGATGCGTATCCTTGGCTATCGTCAAATGTTCGGGAACATAAAGCGGCGGGGGAACACGACGGTTGGTTACTTCCACTGCAGGAATATCCGACAGATATTTCTCTGCCAGACGGATTATCTTCTTGAAGTCATATTGCCCCTGGACGAAGAACACCATATTCCCCGGCTGATAAAACCGGCGGGTAAACGAAAGGACGTCTTCGGTGCGGAAACTCCGCAACAGTTCCGGTTTGCCCAGGATATTCCTTCCCAACGGATGATTGCGGAATATCATATCCTCAAAATCGTCGAATATCAGTTCCGAAGGAGTATCTTCATACGACTGTATTTCATCAATAATGACTTCCGTCTCTTTCTCTATCTCATGCTGGGGAAAGGTAGAATGAAATACAATATCCCCCAATAATTCGAGAGCCCGCTCCAAGTGTTCGGTCAGGAAAGCGGAATAGACTACCGTCTCTTCCTTATTGGTGTAAGCATTCAGGTCGCCGCCAACGTTCTCCATCCGGTTGAGGATATGCCAGGCTTTCCGTTTCTCCGTCCCTTTAAAAATGAGATGCTCCACGAAGTGAGCCATCCCCTGCTCAGATTCCGCCTCATCACGCGTTCCGGCATCAATGGCAAAACCACAATAAGCTACTTTTGAGAGAGTCGGTTCATGGATAATACGCAAACCATTGGGGAGTGTATATTCGTTAGATTGCATTGTTTTCTACTTCCTTAGTGAATTATGCTACAAAAATACAATAAAACTTATTGCGGTTTATAGAAAATTGCAGATATTTGTGGACTATAACAGTTACAACGTATATGAAAAAGATAGGAATATTCTGTTCTGCCTCAGAAAACATTGACAAAATGTACTTCGAAAGCGCCCGCCGAATCGGCGAATGGATAGGACAGACTGGCAAAACGTTGATTTACGGAGGAGCCAACCTCGGACTGATGGAATGCGTAGCCCGTGCCGTGAAAGAAAACGGCGGAAAGGTCATCGGGGTAGTCCCTGCCAAACTGGAAGAGAAAGGCAGTGTAAGCACTTGTCTGGACGAAGTGATTCATACTCACAATCTGAGCGACCGGAAGGACATCATGACCGAGAAATCGGATATACTGGTAGCATTGCCGGGTGGTGTAGGCACATTCGATGAAATATTCCATGTGATAGCCGCCGCTTCTATCGGATACCATCAGAAAAAGGTCGTATTTTACAACGAATACGGTTTCTACGATGAACTGTTGAAAGCTCTCAAGACATTAGAGGACAAAGGGTTTGCCCGCCAGCCCTTTTCTACTTATTACGAAATAACAAACACTCTGGAAGAATTAAAAGAAAAAATAAACTGATTATATGATAGACTCCATCAAACAACTCTTGCAACAGGAAGCACAAGCCGTGCTCAATATCCCTGTAACAGACGCTTATGAGAAAGCCGTACAACTGATTGTAGAACAAATACATCAGAAAAAGGGAAAACTGGTAACTTCCGGCATGGGAAAAGCCGGACAAATTGCTATGAACATCGCTACCACTTTCTGTTCCACCGGTATCCCGTCCGTTTTCCTGCATCCCAGTGAAGCACAACACGGAGACTTGGGTATCTTGCAGAAAAACGATTTGCTCCTGCTCATCTCCAACTCCGGAAAAACGCGCGAAATCGTAGAATTAACACGCCTTGCCCATAATCTGGACCCGGACTTGAAGTTTATCGTTATTACCGGAAACCCCGACAGCCCGCTAGCACATGAATCGGATGTCTGCCTGAGTACTGGCAAACCGACTGAGGTCTGCGTTTTAGGAATGACGCCTACTACCTCAACCACCGCCATGACCGTTATCGGCGATATACTGGTGGTACAGACCATGAAGAAAACCCAATTCACCATAGAAGAATACTCAAAACGTCATCACGGCGGTTACCTGGGCGAAAAATCAAGGTCACTATGCGAAAAGTAATCGGAATCGGAGAGACTATCCTCGATATCATCTTTCGAGGTGACCAGCCTTCCGCAGCCGTACCGGGAGGCTCTGTATTCAACGGCATCGTATCCTTAGGACGGATGGGAATAAACGTCGGTTTCATCAGCGAAACCGGTAATGACCGTGTAGGGAACATCATCCTACAATTCATGCGTGACAACAATATTCCGACCGACCACGTGAATGTATTCCCCGACGGGAAATCACCGGTATCCCTGGCTTTTCTCAATGAGCAAAGTGATGCCGAATACATCTTCTACAAGGATTACCCCAAGCAACGTCTCGATGTCCTGTTCCCCAAACTGGAAGAGGACGATATTGTCATGGTAGGCTCCTACTACGCCCTGAATCCGGTATTGCGGGAAAAGATTCTCGAACTGCTCGACCAGGCACGTGAGAAGAAAGCCATTATCTACTATGACCCCAACTTCCGCTCCTCACACAAGAACGAAGCGATGAAACTGGCACCGACCATCATCGAAAACCTGGAGTACGCGGACATTGTGCGCGGTTCACTGGAAGACTTCCTCTATATGTACGGCATACAGGACGCGGATAAGATATACAAGGACAAAATCAAATTCTACTGCCCCCGGTTTGTCTGTACTGCAGGCGGGGAGAAAGTGTCGCTGCGCACCAACCTGGTCAACAAAGATTATCCGATAGAGCCGCTGGAAGCTGTCAGCACCATCGGAGCTGGTGACAATTTTAACGCGGGACTGATTTACGGACTATTAAAATATGATGTCCGCTACCGCGACTTGGATAACTTGAACGAAGAAGTATGGGATAAAATTATCCGGTGCGGAAAAGACTTCGCAGCCGAGGTTTGCCGTAGTTTCAGCAATTCTGTTTCGGTGGAGTTTGCAGAAAAATACAGATAAGGCTCCGCTCGTAAATTACTATTAACTTTGGCTAATTATCGCAAAGGAATTACCATATCTTCCGGTAATTCCTATCTTTGCGTATATGATTCACCCAGACAAAGAAACTATGTACAAGAACCTGTTTAGCTGGCTTACCATTTTGTTAGTGCTCCCGTCCTGCTCCGGCACACCGCCGACCATATCGGTGGTATGCGAAGAAAACAACGTGGGAAACTGCGTGATTAAATGGGAAACGGCACCAGTACTGAAAGGACAGGTACGAGTATATGCATCCACTTCCCCCAAGTTGATTCCCGAAGACTCTCCCGTGGCGATGAGCAAAATATCCAGCGGCAAGATGACCATCGTCACCGATGACCCGTCCCGACGCTATTATTATCTGATGGTGTTCGATAATAAATACCAGGTCAAAGTGGCTACCCGCAACGTTAATATCCCCGGCATCCAGAATTTCCGTGATTTAGGCGGATATAAATCCGTCGATACAGGGAAGTCTGTCAGTTGGGGAATGCTCTACCGCTCTGCGCAGATAGACAGTATTCCATCCTGTTCGCGCCAGGAGCTGAAGAATATAGGCATACGGACTATCATAGACTTGCGTTCCGAAGGAGAACGCCACAACTATCCACAGCTCCGTGATGGTGAATTTAAGATTGTGCACATTCCCATCCCTACAGGAAATATGGATAAAATCCTGCAAGGAATCCAGGAAGAGAAAATAAAAAGCGATACCATTTATCGCCTGGTGGAGCAGATGAACCGCGAACTGGTGACAAACTACCGGAAAGAATTCAATGAATTGTTCTCCGTCCTGCTCAACCGTGACTCTTATCCGGCTGTGATTCACTGTACATCCGGCAAAGGGCGCACAGGAATCGTTTCCGCCTTGCTGCTTGCGGCGCTAGGTGTCAATGAAGACGTAATAATGTCGGACTACCGGCTGAGTAATGACTATTTCAATATCCCCAAGGCTTCAAAATACGCTTACGAATTGCCGGTAAATTCGCAGGAAGCGATAACCACAATCTATTCCGCCAAGGAAGATTTTCTGAATGCCGCAAAGGAACAGATTGAGTCTGAGTATGGAAACGTACAAGCTTACTTGAAGAAAGGAATCGGACTTTCCGCAGAAGAAATAGAACAGTTGCGCAGCATCCTGCTGGAATAAATCGCAAATCGTAATTCGTAATTCGTAATTATTCTCTATCTTTGCATCCGAAATAAAAGATATACAGAGATTTAATGAAGACATTTGAAGAGCTTGGCGTTTCTCCGGAGATACGTAGAGCAATTGAAGAAATGGGATACGAGAATCCCATGCCGGTACAAGAGGAAGTGATTCCGTACCTTTTAGGAGAAAATAATGATGTAGTAGCTCTTGCACAGACAGGAACAGGTAAAACAGCCGCATTCGGTCTGCCTCTGCTCCAACAGATTGACGTAAAGAACAGAATTCCACAATCGCTCATCCTCTGCCCTACACGTGAGCTTTGTCTCCAGATAGCGGGAGATTTGAATGATTATTCCAAATACATTGACGGACTGAAAGTATTGCCTGTATATGGCGGTTCTTCCATTGACAGCCAGATACGCAGCCTGAAACGGGGTGTGCATATCATCGTAGCCACTCCCGGACGCTTGCTGGACTTGATGGAGCGCAAGACCGTTTCCCTGGCTACCATCCGCAACGTTGTGATGGACGAAGCGGATGAGATGCTGAACATGGGATTTACGGATAGCATCAACGCTATTCTGGCTGATGTCCCGCAGGAACGTAATACATTGCTTTTCTCGGCTACTATGAGCCCGGAAATTGCGCGTATTTCAAAGAACTACCTGCGTGATGCCAAAGAAATCACTATCGGCCGTAAGAACGAAAGTACCAACAACGTAAAACACGTTGTCTACACCGTACAGGCTAAAGATAAATACGAGGCGCTAAAACGTATCGTCGATTACTACCCGCAAATATACGGCATCATTTTCTGCCGTACCCGTAAGGAAACTCAGGAAATCGCTGACAAATTAATGCAGGAAGGCTATAATGCCGACTCGCTGCATGGCGAACTTTCACAAGCACAGCGGGATACTGTTATGCAGAAATTTCGTATTCGCAACCTGCAACTGCTCGTTGCCACAGATGTAGCTGCCCGCGGTCTGGACGTGGACAATTTGACTCACGTTATCAACTACGGCTTGCCCGATGATACAGAAAGCTACACTCACCGTAGCGGACGTACGGGACGTGCCGGAAAGACCGGTACTTCTATCGCCATCATCAATCTCCGCGAAAGAGGAAAGTTAAGAGAAATAGAACGAATCATCGGCAAGAAATTCATTGCCGGAGAGATGCCGACTGCGGCAGGCATCTGCCAGAAGCAGTTGATTAAGGTTATTGACGACCTTGAAAAAGTAAAAGTAAACGAAGAAGAAATCGCGGACTTCATGCCGGAAATCTATCGTAAACTGGAATGGTTGAGCAAGGAAGACCTGATAAAACGAATGGTTTCGCACGAATTCAACCGTTTCGCAGAATATTACCGCCACCGCCCGGAAATAGAACAACCGACCATTGAAAGCCGTGGTGAACGTGCCGGAAGAGGTGACCGCAAAGAGGGCGGCTTCGAAAAGAGAAGCCGGAAAGCTGCCCCAGGCTTCAACCGCCTGTTTATCAATTTGGGTAAAACAGACAATTTCTTCCCTAGCGACCTTATCGGCTTGTTGAACAGTAATACACGCGGACGCATCGAATTGGGACGCATTGACTTGATGCAGAACTTCTCTTTCTTCGAAGTTCCTGAAAAGGAGGCTGTCAATGTCGTAAAAGCCTTGAGCCGTGCCAAATGGAATAGCCGTAAGGTTGTTGTAGAAGTGTCCAATGAGGAAGGCGGAAAAGGACGTGAAAACGGTTCAGGTGAACGCAAAGGCGGTAAACGATTCGGCAAAGGAGAAGAACATGCGCCACGCTATGAGAATAAAGACAGAAAATCCAAAGATACTTCTGCCAAAGGCGCGAAACCCGGTAAGAAGGAAAAACCAAGCCGTGCGGAACGGGGATATTCCGATGCCCGTGGACCGAAAAAGAAAGATAACTGGCAGGAGTTCTTCAAAGATAAGGAACCTGACTTCAGCGAAGAAGGATGGGCACGCAGAAAACCGAAGAAGTAAAATTCCAACCAATATATCTCCCGGGATGACTTCCATTCAGCCCGGGGATTAGTAAAGTTTAGCCCAGGGCTCATCTCATGTGAACCCTGGGCTAAATGCATATGTAAGACTACATGAGCTATATTATCGGGCTATTTTCAATTCTTGTACAAGATTTCCCGCCTTTCCGTATTTCTCTATAATAAAGAGTATATACCGGACATCCACTCCGATGCACCGTTGCAAATCCGGTTCAAAAACAATATCACTGCTCATAGCTTCCCAGTTGCCATCAAAAGCCAGACCGAGCAATTCTCCCTTGCTGTTGAACATTGCACTGCCGGAGTTTCCGCCCGTAATATCATTGTTGGAGATAAAGCAGACACTCATGTCACCTTGTTCATTGGCATACCTGCCGAAGTCACCGGAAGAAAGCAAGTCCAACAATTCCGGTTGGACAGCAAAGTCAATATCCCCAGCGTGTTCTTTCACCTTTTCGAAAATACCTTTCACGGTCGTATAATAGTCATAGGTAGCCCCATCAAAAGGCGAATAACCATCCACCGTTCCAAAACTCAGACGCATGGTAGAATTGGCATCAGGGTAGAAATTACGATCGGCATACATGCGGCGCATAGCTGCATTAAACAAGCGTTCTCCCTGTTCTATCTGCTCCGAAGCTTCGGAGATGCTTTGGTTCATCTCATAATATTTCACAATCAGGTCGAGACTTAAGGATACGGCAGGGTCTTCAAACAAATTATACGTTGTATCCCGCTCCAGAAAACGTTTCAAGCCTTTCGGTGAAGTTATCTGGGACGTTGCGTACAATGAATCGACATAAGCCTGTATATTCCCGTTGTAAAGCGTATCTATCTTCTGATACATGGCAGGAAGATATTTCTTGTCCACTTTCGTCTGAAACTCTTTCAGCATGGCTGCAAAGACTTCCTTGTCAATAGCCGTATCCAGGTTATCATATTTCTCCAGCAGTTTCTTCATGCGGCTTACCACCTGCTTCTCTTCCGCCTCAAAGTCGAAGTTCAGAATCTCAAGCGCAAGCTGAACCAGCTCGGGACCATTGATAAATGCTTCACCGAAATAAGCCAAGGCACGATTTGCTTCACGACGATTACTATAACTCAATTCCAGAGAGGAGAACAGGCGAAGCAATTTTTCCCGTTCTTCGGGGTGCGACTGAATCCATTCACGGAGCGCAGTCTCTGCAGCCCGTTTCTTTTCCAAGACTTTGAGATGCTTGATAGCCTTGTTTGTTCCGATACTGTTCTTCCAGTAATTAGAGCTTTCATCATATTTGGAAGCATATTTGATACGGATATCCGGACGATGGTCCATTTCCCGTTTCCAAATAGCCTGTTTTACCCCACGCACATCAATCATAGCCTGATTGATGCCATTCATCATTTCCTCAATGCCATACGAGGAAAGATAACGCTCTGTGCTTCCCGGATAACCGAGGGTCATGCAGAACGAACCTTCCTTATATCCGTCCAAAGAGATAGGAGCCACATATTCGGGGCGGTACGGCACGTTTTCAGGAGAATAATCCGCCGGGCCGTTCTTGCTATTGGCATAGATGCGAAAGACGCTAAAATCGCCCGTATGGCGTGGCCACATCCAGTTATCAGTATCCCACCCGAACTTTCCAACAGAAGAAGGGGGAGCAAATACCAGGCGGACATCATTATAATCCCGGTAAACGGAAAGCCAGAATTCATTTCCTGCATAATAGGCATCCACTATCCCGGTCAATGTAGAGTCCTTTTCCGAAATCTCCATGCCGATTACATTCATGACTGAATCGACAGCTACCCGGCGTTCTGATTCCGTTTTAGCATGTTTGGCGGCAGACAATACCCGTTTGGTCACATTTTCCGTACGAAGCAGGAAACGGACATACAACTCCGGATTCGGCAGTTCTTCTTCAAGACTACGCGCCACAAAGCCATCTTTCAGATAATCGTGTTCCACCGAAGAATGTTGCTGGATGCTGCTGAATCCGCAATGATGGTTGGTAAACACCAAACCGTCTTCGGAAACAACCACCCCCGAACAAAAGCCGCCGAAGCTCACTACAGCATCTGCAAGACAAGGCTTCTTCGGATTATATAGTTTTTTTACAGGCATCTGCAAGCCAAGTTGTTTCATCACTTGTTCTGTCTGTTTGTTCTTATTGAGATTTCCCAACAACCACATTCCCTCATCGGCAAAAGCCTTCGAAAGACAGATAGAAAGGAGTACGATGACGGTCAGTCTGAATTTCATGCTATTATTTTTAGGTTCATTATTCTGTAATCAGTCGCAACTGCTTGGCTCCTACACGGGCTTTCAGCCACTCGCTAATCTTGGCTTTCTCGGTAGCAGACGGATGTCTGGCAAACTTCATCACAGCCAATGTCACCGTATCCGTTTTCATCGAATCCACCCGTACTTCAAGGGAATGAGCGATGGAGAGCGTAGTGACAGAAGGGTAAAGCACCTTCAATTCGGGCACTAGTGTACGGCTCAGTGCGTCATACGTCCTATATTGTTCAAGCGTTGTCTCCAGTTGGGATATTTTCACTTTCTGCTCCTGAAGCCGCTGTTCGCTGTTCTTATAGAAGTCTTCCATTACCATGGCACGAATAGAAGAGACATCTACCGCTTCATTATTCATGCCTTGCAATACTATCAGTTTCGTATCTTCAAGTTTATACTCTTTTAGTTTACTACGGGCTATGGAGATAGAAGCATCCGGCACTTCAGACCCAATCAGCACAACACGGAGTTCCTTGTGTTCATAACTGATCTTTTTGTCAAGTACCTGTGTATTTTCAAATCCTAACTGTTCAGAAATAAACCGGTTGGCAGCCGCCTCGTAGAAGGTGCCCTTAATGATGCCATACGTCAGATAGACAGCCGGGCACATCGTCAGAACCACAATCAGAATGATATATTTACGCACTGTCTTCTCACGGGTTTTATCCACAAACTCTTTCCGCTGGAAATGCATCACGCGAACACCAAGGAAGGTAGCCAGACTGATAAATACAGAATTGATGAAATAGAGATAGAAGGCTCCTAAGAAATAAATCAGATTACCGGACGCCAATCCGTATCCTGCCGTACAGAGCGGAGGCATCAATGCGGTAGCAATGGCGACGCCCGGAATCACGTTTCCTTTTTCTTTGGTAGAAAGGGCTACTACGCCTGCCAAACCACCGAATAATGCGATGAATACGTCATAAATAGTAGGCGATGTGCGTGCCAGCAACTCGGACTGTGAACCGGCAATAGGCGCAAGAAGGAAGAAAATAGTCGCTGTCGTCACACTGAAAGCGGTCGTAATAAGGAAACTCTTCAAAGAGCGTTTCATCAATTCGAAGTCATTCAGCCCGACTGATAATCCTACTCCCATGATAGGTCCCATCAACGGAGAGATCAACATGGCACCGATGATAACGGCGGTAGAATTTACATTCAGACCGAGTGATGCCATAAAAATGGCAAAGATAAGAATCCATAAGTTAGCTCCTTTGAACTCTACTCCTTTGCGGATAGAATCGACTGTTACCAGTTCGTTATCCTTGTCTTTTTTCAAGTCCAGATATTCGTTCAGAAAGGACCTGATGGCAAATTTATTACGTTCATCTGTCTTCATGATTATTTCTTCTTTATAAATCGGTTAATAACAGGAATCTGGCTCAAAGGCAAGTCCCGCTTGATAATATAGCTTACAAACAACAACAAGAGTACGGTACGGAAAGCAAGCCGGAGTACAAGATTGGAGATTGGCACTTGTTCTCCAATCACATAAAGTACCGCTGCAAACAGCACATAAAGCCCGATACTTTTCAGGTCATATTGAATCGGATATTTCTTCTGTCCCATCCAGTAAGATAACAGCATGATGGAGCCATATCCGGCTACGGAAGCCCAGGCAGAAGCAATATAGCCGTAAGTAGGAACCAACAGAATATTCATCACTACGATAATGGCACAACCTATCAGAGAGAAATAAGCTCCCCATCGTGTTTCGTCCGTCAGTTTATACCAGAAAGAGAGATTGAAATAGATACCTTTACAGATTTCCGCAAGCATCACGATAGCCACTACTCCCAGCCCTTCCCAATATCCTCTTGCCACCAGATAGCGCAGCAAATCGAGATAGAACATCACAGCAAGGAAAGCCAGTAACGAGAATATGAGGAAATATTTCATCGCCGCCGCATACATTTTCCGGTTGTCCCCTTCACGATCCTTGCCAAATACAAACGGTTCGTAAGCATAGCGGAAGGCTTGTGTAAACATAGCCATCACCATAGCTATTTTACTGGTAGCTGCATAAATACCCAGTTGCACCAATCCTTCCTGCCGGTTTTCGAAAAGGAACGGATAAATCATCTTATCCACCGTCTGGTTCAGAATACCGACCAAACCCAAAATAAGTACCGGGAAAGAATAGACAACCATTCGTTTCAGCAATGCCCTATCCAGTTTGTAGGCAAAACCTCTCAGCTCAGGGATAAAGAAGAACATCTGGACAACAGAGACTATCAAGTTACTGATAAAGATATAACCTATCAGATAATCGGGGTCATAGAACCATGAGACAGTTTCCGGATAATGTATATTCAGCCAGGGGCATAACAGTAAGAAAAACAGGTTCAGCCCGATTCCGCCAACAATGGAAAGCAGCTTGATAGCCGCAAACTTTATCGGTCGTTTTTTATAGCGTAGATAAGCGAACGGAATGCACTGAAAAGAGTCTAAAGCCACCACAACAGCCATCATCGCTATAAATTCCGGATGATTGCCATAGTCCAGCAGATTGGAGATGGGCTGTAGGAACAACAGGCAGAGAAGAACGAAAATCAACGATACCCCACCTACCGAAAGCAAAGAGTTGGCATATACTTTCATCGGTTCTTCTCCCGATTTATTGGCAAAACGGAAGAATCCGGTTTCCATACCGAACGTTAGCAGTACGAGCATCAAGGCTGTGAATGCATAAACATTCGATACGACCCCATACCCACCTGTGGAAGCCGGCAAAACAGCCGTGTACAACGGCACCAGCATATAGTTAAGGAATCGTCCGACAATGCTACTCAGCCCGTAAATTGCAGTATCTTTTGCTAATGTTTTTAGTCCAGCCATGTAGATAATGATTAACGGTTTAGTGATTAATGATTAACGTCGAAAAGTCAGAATACTACCGACTATTGACTTTTAGGTAATTCCCTAATGAGATACTACTACTTTATGTTAGTCGTTAAACAGTGTCTTCTGACTGTTATAAAGGCTACGCCCCAAATGCTTATAGGCAAGTTCTGTCACCTCACGACCACGAGGAGTGCGCTTCATGAATCCTTCTTTGATCAGGAAAGGTTCGTAAACTTCCTCGATGGTTCCCGCATCTTCTCCCAAAGCGGTAGCAATGGTCGTTATACCGACAGGACCGCCTTTAAACTTGTCTATAATGGTACAAAGTATCTTGTTGTCTATCTCGTCCAAGCCATATTTGTCAATATTCAATGCTTCCAACGCAAACTGGGCGATTTCCGTATCGATAGAACCCGAACCTTTCACCTGAGCAAAATCACGCACACGGCGAAGCAAAGCATTGGCAATACGGGGCGTCCCACGACTGCGGGATGCAATCTCCGACGCTGCACGTACCGAGCAGGGTACATCCAGAATGGATGCAGAACGGCGGATTATATTGCTCAAAATATCATCGTCATAATACTCCAAATGCAGGTTTATACCAAAACGTGCACGAAGCGGGGCTGTCAGCAGACCGCTACGCGTAGTGGCACCCACCAGCGTAAAAGGATTCAAATCAATCTGAATGCTACGTGCCGAAGGTCCCTTATCAATCATAATATCAATGCGGTAATCTTCCATGGCAGAGTAAAGATACTCTTCCACTACTGGCGACAAACGATGGATTTCATCAATAAACAGTACGTCGTTAGGTTCGAGACTGGTCAGCACACCTGCCAGGTCACCCGGTTTATCAAGCACCGGACCGGAAGTGACTTTAAAGCCGACGCCCAATTCATTGGCAATGATATTTGAAAGGGTTGTTTTTCCCAAGCCGGGAGGGCCATGCAACAGCACATGGTCGAGCGCCTCGCCACGCAAGCGTGCCGCCTTCACAAAAATGCGAAGGTTCTCCACCACCTTGTCCTGTCCGCTGAAGTCTTCAAAGCTCAACGGGCGGAGTGCGTTCTCAAAATCCCGTTCCTTTGAAGTCAGCTGATGTTCGCGTATGTTAAAATCTTCCTGTTCCATTTATTTCTTGAAAGTAGGAGACAAAGATAGAGAAATACATTTATTTTCGATATAAGAAAGACGAAGAAAAACTCCAATCGGCATCCGAATGGCAATGACCGTAGGGCTATTTATAAAGATTTAAGAGATTGCTTGCCGGACTTTGTACCATACATTGGCACAGTTGTGCATCTATATTGGCATCACCGTGCCACTTCATTGGCAAGACTGTGCCAATGAAGTGGCACAATCTATGAAACGAAACACTGAACTATGGCATATCAGGACACAACCTTTTATTCCGTTATTTAGTTTATTTGAAACGTAATAACTACTTTTGCACCATCTATACACACGCTATCAACTATGGTTTTAAATTACATCTGGATAGGATTCTTTGTCGTCGCCTTTATTATCGCCCTTATAAAAGTAATTTTCCTGGGAGATACGGAGATATTTACGGCTATCATGAACGCTACATTTGATTCTTCAAAAACAGCTTTCGAGATATCCCTGGGGCTTACAGGCGTACTGGCTCTTTGGCTGGGCATCATGAAAATCGGAGAAAATAGCGGATTGATTAATGCGCTGGCTCGCTTTCTTAGTCCGGTGCTTTGCCGGCTGTTTCCGGACATTCCTAAAGGGCACCCGGTGTTAGGGTCCATCTTCATGAATATGTCTGCCAATATGCTTGGCCTCGACAATGCAGCTACCCCACTGGGGCTGAAAGCGATGAAAGAGCTGCAAGAACTGAACCCGAAAAAGGACACGGCTTCCAATCCGATGATTATGTTTTTGGTGATTAATACATCCGGCCTTATCATCATTCCGATCAGTATCATGGTATATCGCGCACAAATGGGGGCTGCACAGCCTACAGATGTATTTATCCCTATCCTGCTAAGTACTTTCATTTCCACTTTAGTAGGAGTCATAGCAGTCAGCATCGCTCAAAAGATAAACTTAATCAATAAGCCTATTCTCCTTTTAATGGGCGTTATCTGCCTTTTCTTTTCCGGCTTGATTTATCTGTTCCTAAGCGTTTCGCGAGAGGACATGGGTACTTATTCTACATTAATAGCGAATATTCTGCTGTTCAGTGTCATCATCCTGTTTATCCTGACGGGAGTCAGAAAGAAAATCAATGTATACGATTCGTTTGTAGAAGGAGCCAAAGAGGGATTTACGACAGCTGTACGCATCATCCCTTATCTGGTTGCCTTCCTTGTAGGAATTGCAGTGTTCCGCACTTCGGGAGCAATGGATTTTCTGGTGGGAGGCATCGGCTATATAGTAGGCTTATGCGGAGTCGACACGAGCTTTGTAGGTGCACTGCCTACTGCATTGATGAAATCGCTTAGCGGTAGCGGTGCGAACGGATTGATGATCGATACGATGAAAGAACTGGGACCGGATTCGTTTGTGGGGCGTATGAGTTGTATCGTTCGCGGGGCTTCGGACACCACATTCTACATTCTGGCGGTTTATTTCGGCAGTGTAGGGATTACCAAAACTCGTAATGCGGTGACTTGCGGTCTGATAGCAGACTTCTCAGGTATCATAGCCGCCATCTTAATCAGTTATTTATTTTTCTTTTAAATCATAACATTCAATTATGGCTGTAACTTATCAAACAGAAGGCGTAAAAATGCCTGATATCAAGAAACGCGAGACTACGGAATGGATAAAGGCGGTAGCTGCTTCTTACGGGAAAAGACTCGGTGAAATCGCTTATATCTTCTGCTCCGACGAAAAGATTCTGGAGGTAAACCGTCAGTATCTGCAACACGACTACTACACGGACATTATTACTTTCGATTATTGTGAAGGCGACCGCCTGTCGGGTGACTTATTCATCAGTCTGGATACGATACGCACCAATGCGGAACAATTCGGCGCATCCTATGACGATGAGCTACATCGTGTCATTATTCACGGAATTCTCCACTTGTGCGGCATCAACGATAAAGGTCCCGGAGAGCGGGAGATTATGGAAGCTGCGGAGAATAAGGCATTGGCGATACGACAGTCATAAGCCATATTCCGCTGATGGTTCATTCGGATATACCATGCCGAGCATACTGAAAAATCGCCCCATCGTAACCACTACGACGGGGCGATTTCATTAGCAACGTAATGCTAATATTAACACTAAATTAATGTGAATTCGATATAAGTTTATAAGATGGCTGTCAAGTTCAAACATACAGCCCAAAAGCAAACCGGAGAAAACAACCATTTCGATAAGCGGAGAGACCTCTCGGCAGCTTGAAATATACTGCCGGGAAAACGGGATATTGCGTAAAGATTTCGTTTCACTCGCCTTGGAATACTTTGAGCGCACAGGGTTCAACCTGAAGAGTAATGCACTTGATTACTCTCCTTTGGAAAAGATCATCGGAGAATTGAATGAAGTAAAAGCTACCATGCAGACAAATAATGAGGGAACAGAAGCCATTCGCCAACTACTACAAGCAGTCAGGGAACGGACCGCAAAACAGCTTCCGGCTCCGGAACTTATTGCCTAGGCAACTGAAGAAAAAGCACACCGGGAACTCCTCCGGGTACGTGATGAACAGAAAACAATAGGAAAAATAAACAATACTTCAGTAAATTTTTACCGAGATTTTAAAAGTCAAACAATAGAACCGTCAAAAGCTGGTTCGAAAACGCTAAAGAGATCATTGAAATGTTGTCAAAAACGAATGGTTAAGCATGAAAAATATGCTGGAAAAAGAAGCTAACCTGCTGATAATAAACAGAAAAAATATTGCATAATTCGTTAGTTTTTTAGTAAATTACTGAAGTTTCCCACCCCTTCATATCAGCTATTTGAGTAATAGTTCCCTTCAGTGGGTGGTCTAAAAATCAAATGTTTTCCGAACGATTTAACGCACGCCTAAAAAATGTTTAGTCCAAATCGGGCATGGCATAATCGTCCGAATCGCATAGAAATGTGCCCAGACCTTTGTGGAGAAGTCTGCCGTTTGCCGTGCGGCTACAGTTGATAGGCATGTCAACAGATCCACTCCTGCTTCACGCGACAAAACTTCCAACAGATGCCTGACTTCTTCCAAAGTCCTGCTCCACAGGGTGAGCACTTGCAGCCGGTCACGCTCGGAACGGAATAGTGCTCCCAGGGTTTCATATTCTGAAAAGCGTTTGGCCAAGGAGAGCATCTGATACATCATGAAACACAAGGTGGTGTCTGCAATCTGAGCGTTGTAGTTCCGACTCTGACATTTCCCCAGTCCAAGATAACCACGGCATTCCTTGAATATGACCTCTATGCCCCAGCGTCTTTCGTAAAGTTCAAAGGCTCTGACGAAGTTCATGGAGGTATCTGTAGTAAGCAACACTTTCCAATGGGTACTTCGCCCGTATTTGATGATGAAGATGCGTATGGGCTGTTCGCCCAGTTTTGCATGAAGCTGAATGTATTTGCACTTGTACTTTCGGCAATAGCATGAAGCTGTGCGTTCATACCTTACAATCAGTTCATGGATGTTTTGGGGACGTTTGGACTTGCTTGTCTGATAACGCAACTTGGGGTTCATCTTGGCCAAACCAATATAGTGCACTGAACCACCGCATAGCTCGCGGACTGCCTGTATGAGCGATTCGCATGTAAACCAACTGTCAGCAAGCACATACTTGAAGTTGATACCATGCCCCACGGCATGACAAAGCATGCGTCTGGCCATTTCGAGCTTGCTCTCATCACATTCCGCCTTGCGTGCATAGTCCGGATTTTTTGCGTTCCGCTTTTCTTTGAACTGCTCCTTCCGCTGTTTTAAGGTCAAGCCGTAATCCTTCTTCTTTCCTTTTTCACGATGAAGGGAGAAGTCTATGGGATAGCAGCTTTTCCCGTCAGAGAGAGCCAGTGTCAGGCATTTCATTCCATAAATGAAATTATGTGTGACATGGTCGAACACCTTGCTGACTCCTTCGATTCGAATGCCACTTTTCTGAAAGGTTGTATCATCAAGGATGGCACAAGTGTCATGCTCGTTGGTATCCACCTGATGTTTCTGGAGAATGGCATGGAAGCGAAGGGTGATTTTGGTAAGAAGCATTCGCCAGTCGATGCGGGCGTTCAACGGTTCTATCATCAGCAAGCATCTCATAGGTAAAAGAAAAGCCATCGCCATTGACCCTTCCTATATCCCCAAGTCCGGTCATAAGACACCTTGGATTGGTTACTTCTGGTCAGGTTGTGCCGGGGATTATAAGCGTGGATTGGAAATCATGGGCATTGGAGTCATTGACATCGACCATCATGAATGCATGACTCTAGGCTCCATTCAGACGCCAGATTGTAAGACCTTGGATAATATAGGCAAAAACCTCGTTGATTGGTATAGCAGCTATCTTGTCAGTAGAAAAGACAAGATACAGAGCATATCCGAAACGGTGGTTGCAGACGCATTCTTCTCCAAGGAAGCCTTCATTACGCCTATGTGTGAGAATAACTTCCATGTTATCAGCCGCTTCAGGAATGATGTAATCCTATACTATCCGACATTGGAAAAGAAAACAGGAAAACGAGGACATCCTAAGTGGTTTGACGGTAGGATTGACTTTGCCAATCTGGTTCTTACCCGATGCAAGGAATACGAAGTGAATAAGGGAAAGCTATACGGATTGAGGGTATATGCAAAAGCTCTCAAAAGGTACGTTTCCTTATCCGTCTGGTACCCCATGGATGGAAGATCAGACAAGTGGCAGCTTTACTTCTCTACAGACGATTCGATGGATGGACGCGAAGTCCTGGATTATTACAGAACCAGGTTCCAACTCGAATTTTGTTTCAGAGATGGCAAGCAGCATACTGGAATCATCAACTGTCAGTCTACAGACTTCAGAAAGTTGGATTTTCACTTCAATGCATCACTCGCTACTGGCAACTTGGCAAAAGCGGCATGTAAGAGGCTCGGAATAACATATTCAATATCCAATTGCAAGTCATTCATACACAATGCTTATATGCTTGAACGATTTATTTGCGTGTTTGGGATTAACCCAGACCCACAAGTTATTGACAAACTTTTCAAAGAACTCATTTTATTTACTGCCAGATCCGCTTAGGATTGGCTAATTTTGAACGAACTATTAATAAAAGTAAATACAGAATTATAATTTGAATAAAAAAGCTCATATATTATATTTTTTTATTACATTTGACGTAACATAAACTCAGATTATTACGTATCTGAGTTTATGTTGCATATTTCAAGTCAATTCTAATTAAAATAAATTTTACATATTATGAAAAAACTGTTCTTTCTACTATTGTTAGCAACTTTTGCTAGTTGTAGCAAAAATGACATTACACTTTCGTGTAATACTGAGGAAGAGTCCACACCCCTTCCTATAGAAGATTCTTCTAAATCTTTTTTCTTTTGGTATAAAGGTGAAAAACATTATTTAATACCTGATAGTACTAATTTTTTTGTTGTTTACAATGACACAAATGCTTATTCATCTGCAAATGTTATAAATGAAGGTATCTATTCAAACTTATCGTCAAGCCGTACTAAAAGCAAATTATCCAAAACGAATAAGCAGAAATGGCAAATTATTAAAGGTTATGATTCTATAAAAAATAGTAGGTCAACCACTGATATTTGTTATAAAAGTCCTTTTTTTATTTCTTTAAAAAACGGCAATACTTTTGGTATAAGCAATTTAATACATATAAGATTAAAAGAAATAGATGATGTAAGTATTCTTGAGAGCCAAATGGAAAAATATAAGCTTTCATTTTATTCTCAAAATGAATTTATGCCATTATGGTATACTGTTTCTTGTAATGATTATTCTATGGGTAATGCGCTTGAAATATGCGACTTATTATATAAAACTAATTTATTTGCTTATGTAGAGCCCGATTTTATGGATGATTTGTCTATGTCTATCACTTCTTTCCAAGTTCCTAATGATCCCTATTATAATCAACAGTGGAATCTACACGGAAATTATTCAATTAATTGGCCTGCAGCAAGCACAGTAACCAAGGGGGAAAATGTAAATATTGGTCTAATAGATCAAGGTGTAGCATTTTCACACCCAGATTTAAATTCTTCTTTGGTTGTTCCTGCATTTGATGCTTCTGTTGATGGAGAACATTGGTTTGTCAACGGTCTTTATGGCTCTCATGGAACAAACTGTGCAGGAATAATAGCTGCAAAAATAAATAACAGTATAGGAATAACGGGGATTTGCCCCAATGTCCATGTACACAGCTATTCAGATCCTTTAGTTTTAAGACCTAATACTTCACAAAATTTAGCATCTGACTTATATGTAGCATTAACATCTGATGACGTTGTTAGTTGTTCTTGGGGTAGTAATAGTTTAATAAGTTCAGAAATAGAAGAGGCAATAGATTTTTATGGTCCATGGGGAAGGAATAATAAAGGAACTGTTTTAGTTTTTTCGTCTGGAAATAGTGACTCATCCATAAAGGATGTTCTTTATCCAGCAAATCATAATCCATACATATTAGTTGTTGGAGCTACAGATTCAAATGGACAATTAGCATCTTTTAGTTGTTATGGTGATGAAATAGACGTTGTAGCACCAGGGGTAAATGTATTAACTTTGACAAACACCCCAAAAGGGTCATATACCTTTGATTATTTTACAGGAACATCTGCTGCTTGTCCACATGTTGCTGCTATTGCAGCTTTAATTCTTTCAGTTAACCCTGAACTAACAAATATTGAAGTTAACAACATCATAGAAAGTACAGCAAGAAAGATTGGGAATTATAACTATTCTATAGTTAGCAATAGACTTAATGGATCTTGGAATAAATATATGGGATATGGACTTGTAGATGCAGCTGCAGCAGTACAAGCCGCTCAACAAACATTAAACTGAGTATATTATGAAAACAACACTTTATAATTTTTTATTATTTATATGCAGCATGCTTTTATGCCTTTCTTGTTCCGACAATGATATTAAAATGCTGACTCGTTATAATTTGCCTCAAAATATTAGAATCGATATTCCTTCAGACAGCATGATCGTCATAAGGAGTTCGTCAGAGTTCGATAATAGATTCAAAGGATATACAGATGAGCTTTCTAAAATTGATTTTAATAAATATGATTTAGCGTATATTCAAGGGGCTTCACCTACAGGTATAGAAGATTTCAACGTACAATGGAATGTGGATACTACCCCTTACGAATTATCAATCAATATAAAGAATAACATAACTACACAATACCAAATATGGAGTTTGGCCTATCTAATAGCTAAAAGAAAGAACAATGATGTTGTAGCATCTGTTGTTTATGACAATGCTATTGATAGATAAAGAGAACGTTTTTTTATTTTAATAAAAATTCTAACAGAACCTAAATAACGTCAGTTCGATATAAGCTCGCCCGCATAGCTTCCCCTCCTTCGGGAAGCTACCCTTTATACACAAGTATATATTATTTTTTTATCTTTGCTTGATGTTATTAGAGACAGATCAAATTCGTGATCCTCGGCTTTTGCGACGTTTAAACTTAATTTGCTCTCAGATGGTTGTCCATCAAAGTGCTATAGTGAATCAATTTAGTAAGGAACATAAAGAAAAGATGGGTGCTTATAGATTTTTGAACAATTCCTCAGTCAGTTCTGATGCTATCTTATCAGGTCTGATACAAACTTGCTGTAAGAATGCTTCCGGTCGTAAGCATTTACTGTGTATTCAAGATACCTCGGAGATAAACTATGAGGCTCATGTTGAGCGAATGAAGAAAAAAACAGTCAGTCCCGGCATTGTCGGTCAAAAGCAATGTGGTACTTTTTTGCATCCAGTCTTGGTAGTGGATGCCTCCAGCCATATTCCTATAGGCTTTTCTTCGGTCAAGCAGTGGAATCGCTCACCGGATGCTTTAAGTCGTGAAGAACGTAATTACAGATATCAGCCTATAGAAGAAAAAGAGTCATATCGTTGGATAGAAAGTGGCATGGCTGCCAGTGAGCAAATGCCCCGGGATGCAGTTAAAACGATTATCGGTGACCGTGAAGCGGACATTTTCGAGCTTTTCAGCCGTATCCCTGCTGATAATGTTCACTTGCTGATCCGTTCTGTTCATGAAAGGAATTGCCGGTTGGATAATCCAGACTGTTCTGTCCATCTGAATACATTAATGGATCAGGCTGTTCTACGGGCAGAGTATAGCTTTGAAGTGCTCCCGGGAAGCGGACGTAAGAAACGGATAGCGTGTATGGAACTTCGCTTTGAAAGAGTCACTTTGTGCGCTCCTGTTAACGGTCCGGCAAAGGGCAGTCCCCCTGTTAGTCTTTATTGCATACATGTTAAAGAAAAATCTTCCAGTACACCGATAAATGAGAGTCCTATTGAATGGAGACTGCTAACTACACATGTGGTGGAGACTGTAGAACAAGCAATTGAATGTATCGGTTGGTATCGTTGTAGATGGCTGATTGAAGAGTTGTTCAGAGTACTCAAAAGAAAGGGATTCATGATTGAGGACGCACAGTTGGAAACAGTTTCGGCATTACAAAAACTAATCTTAATTTCCTTGCAGGCAGCCCTGCAGGTGATGGTACTCAAACTTTCTTTTGATAAAGAAGATGAAAACCTCTCTTCAGAAATCTACTTTACAAGCAAAGAAATAGAATTATTACATATAGTAGGAAAAAAGAGTGAGGGAAATACAAAAATACAGCAAAATCCATATAAAAAAGAATCAATGGCATGGGCGGCATGGATTATTGCAAGGTTAGGAGCATGGAGTGCATACAAGAGCCAGTCCATTCCAGGATATATAACCTTTAAGAATGGACTGGATAGATTTTATACACAGTTTGAATTGTATGAGTTAATCAGCTAAGACTTGTGTATAAAGGGTAGCTTCGGGAAGGAGGAGAATCGAAAAATACAGGCTTATATCGAACTGACGTTAAATTAATAATTAAACTTTTGTGTACCTAATATTCTAATTATTCTAATATTCTATCCTTTTATGCCTGTTCATCCGCTTTGTCATATATCAATATGCTCCGCCCACTGATTTTGTAAGTCAGGTCGCCCGTCAGTTCTAGTGCATCCAGGAAGGAGTTTATTGTTCCGTGACGCTTCAAGCTGCCACTATAGGTAATGTCGCGCAGGTTCGGAGTTTCGTAATAAACCTGTATGTCATACCAGCGTTCGAATGTCTTCATAATATCGCCCAGGGGACGGTCATTAAAGATGTACATACCATCTACCCAACCAACATATTCTTCCAAATCCACCTCGCGTTTCGTTGAACTATTGGCAAATACAACAGCCTGTTCACCCGGTGAAAGGGTAATCGTTTCCGCATTTAATGTGGAGAATTTCACTTTTCCATGTACCAGAGTCGTATAGCAGACAGGGGCATCGGCATAAGCATTTACATTGAATGCAGTCCCAAGCACGGTTATTTCTCCAAGATGAATTTGCACCACAAACGGATGTTCCTCATCCGCTACAACATCAAAATAGGCTTCGCCTTCCAAACGTACAATTCTGCGTTTACCGGCAAAACGTACCGGATAAGTCAGTTTGGAACCGGCATTCAAATGAACCGTAGTTCCATCTGCGAGGATTACGGTGTTTTCACCCCCACGCGGTATAACCAGTTCGGCGTTTGGAGTTATATTCTAATGTCTTCATATTTTTCTTCTTTGCCAAATGAATAAATGTTGTTTTCTCGACCGGTTGATGCTGCTAAGGTATAACATGGAATATGGGGTTTGCAAGTATTTGGTTAAGAAAATGTTTATTTTCTCCTGAAACGAAAAACATGCTTTCTTATGCTGATATGTCGTTACTTTGTCGTATCTTTAGTGCTTATTTGAGGAAAGCCGACTGGAGTTGTCCGGTCGGCTGACTATAGTTGACTGAACAGCCGATTCCAGTTGTCCGAGTAGCCGATTACAGTCGTCCTATGATGAAGTTACACATTTTAATTGATAAGAAGTAATGGCTATTGTATTTGATTGGTATGAAAATCCTAATGCATCTTCGGAAGAAGAAGAGGCAGCATTGCATCCGCGTATCTTTATGAATGGTAAGGTGGATACGGAAACACTTTGTTACAAGATTCATGATTACAGTTCGTTGACTGTGGGGGATGTGAAGAATGTGCTCGATAACTTATCGAAGATTCTCGGCGAGTCGTTGAGCGAGGGAAAAGAAGTGCATATCGAGGGAATCGGTTATTTTTTCCCCACTTTGGCGGCCACGGGAAAAGTGACCCGCAGCACTCCTCACAAAACCAATAAGGTGACTTTTAAAACAGTACGCTTCCGTCCTGATATTAGTCTGAAAGGGCATTTTGTTGGCGTCCGTGCCAGTCAGTCCAAGTACGTCCGTCATTCGGAAAAGGTTTCGGAGGTGGAGATTGATATGCTGTTGAAAGAATATTTTGCCGGACATCAGATGATGACCCGTCGTGACTTTCAAGAGATTTGCGGCTTGGCTCGTACTACTGCTAAAGCACATTTAGTTCGCCTGCGTGGAGAAGGAAAGCTGGTAAATATCGGCTTGCGTAACCAGCCGATGTATGTGCCTGCTCCCGGTTATTATGGGGTGTCGAGAGATGCGGCACATCCTTCACGGTGACAGCTGTGAAGGGTGTGAAAGAGGTGTTTTTCACTCAACAAATCACGCAAAATGACTGACACATTGAGACTTATCTCAATGTGAAGGGAATGAACAACCGGATATATATCATTCACGAGAACAAGGCACAAAAAAAGAGCGAATCATTCCGCTCCACCTTTAAAGAATCCCCATAAATGGGATTCTTCTTTTCTTCATCTTTCATTTACTAATTACCTGAAAACTACTTTCTACTAATACCTAATCAAAACAATCGTTTTCCTAAAAACTAATCTTAAAATCTAATACCTTAATTTTATAAACTAATACCTTTAGTATATTACCTTTTTCTAATACCTAAAAATCTTAGTAGTTTCACAACTACATTGCAAAGGTAAAGTTGTTTTGAGAAATGACAAGAGCCACTATACAAAAAATCAAATCTCAGCCTGTTTTTTTGATTTATGTCAAGACATTGGGCGGAATTAACATTTCCCTCTCTAGTTCCATCTGAATTTCGATCGTTTTAAAACTAGCAAAAAGTAAGCATAATCCAGTATCACAAAACAGAAAATAAGCATTCTGAAAGGATATGAAGTTTAGCAGGCGCCAAACTACCCGCAATCTGTGGACAATCTGCAAATTTCTAAACCGGAATCATTGCGATTTTTTCAACGAAGCCGGGCAGCTCCCCGAATTTTCGGAAGCAAAAAGAACATGGAGATATATTTCTCGCAACTTTTCCGTAACTTTGCAGCGTTTGATAATAAATAAGATAGGAATGGATTTTAAGTACGACGTAATTGTAATTGGTGCCGGACATGCTGGTTGCGAAGCAGCAGCCGCTGCTGCAAATTTAGGTTCCAAGACTTGTCTCATCACGATGGATATGAACAAGATCGGGCAGATGAGTTGCAACCCTGCTGTAGGTGGAATTGCCAAAGGACAAATAGTACGCGAAATAGATGCACTAGGCGGACAGATGGGATTGGTGACAGACGAAACAGCGATCCAGTTCCGAATACTGAATCGCTCGAAAGGTCCCGCCATGTGGAGCCCCCGTGCCCAATGCGACCGCGCCAAGTTTATCTGGTCCTGGCGGGAGAGACTGGAAAATACACCCAACCTTCATATCTGGCAGGATACCGTATGCGAACTTCTTGTTGAAGACGGCGCAGTGACCGGACTGGTTACCGCGTGGGGTGTCACCTTCAAGGCAAAATGTGTTGTCCTCACCGCAGGAACTTTCCTCAACGGACTGATGCACGTAGGACGCCACCAGTTGCCGGGCGGAAGAATGGCAGAACCGGCTTCTTACAAATTAACCGAATCCATCGCCCGCCACGGCATCACTTACGGAAGAATGAAAACCGGAACCCCGGTACGAATCGACGCGCGCAGCGTTCATTTCGACCAGATGGAAACGCAGGACGGTGAATGTGACTTTCACAAGTTCTCTTTCATGGATACCAGTGTACGCCACTTGAAGCAACTGCAATGCTGGACCTGCTATACTAATGAAGAAGTACATCAGATTCTACGTGACGGACTGCCGGATTCTCCCCTATTCAACGGACAGATTCAAAGCATCGGGCCCCGTTATTGTCCGAGCATTGAAACGAAGATTGTAACTTTCCCCGATAAGACCCAGCATCAATTGTTCCTCGAACCGGAAGGCGAAACAACACAGGAGTTATATCTCAACGGATTCTCTTCCTCGCTTCCGATGGACATACAAATTGCCGCTTTAAAGAAAATCCCGGCCTTCAAGGATATGGTTATCTATCGTCCGGGATATGCGATTGAGTATGATTATTTCGACCCGACACAGCTAAAGCATACGTTAGAATCGAAAATTATCGGGAATTTATTCTTTGCCGGACAAGTAAACGGTACTACCGGATACGAAGAAGCAGGCGGACAAGGATTGATAGCCGGAATCAATGCACATATCAATTGCCACGGTGGCGAAGCCTTCACACTAGCACGCGATGAAGCATATATCGGCGTATTAATCGACGACTTGGTAACCAAAGGCGTCGACGAGCCTTACCGGATGTTTACTTCACGCGCAGAATATCGTATCTTGCTACGTATGGACGATGCCGATATGCGCCTGACCGAACGAGCCTATAAACTCGGATTGGCTAAGGAAGACCGCTATCAATTAATGAAAGAGAAAAAGGAAGCAGTGGAACAAATTGTTTCTTTCGCACACAGTTATTCGATGAAACCGGCATTAATTAATGATGCCCTCGAAAAGATAGGGACGACTCCCCTACGCCAAGGATGCAAACTGATAGAAATTCTGAATCGCCCGCAAGTGACAATTGAGAATATCTCGAAATTTGTGCCGGCATTCCAACGCGAACTGGATAAAGCGACCGAATCCAACCAAAAGCGTAAAGAAGAGATTCTCGAAGCTGCCGAAATTCTAATCAAATATCAAGGATATATCGACAGGGAACGAATGATAGCAGAGAAACTGGCAAGACTGGAAAGCATCAAGATTAAAGGCAAATTTGATTATGCTTCCATCCAATCTTTATCGACCGAAGCCCGGCAGAAGCTGATAAAGATAGACCCGGAAACGATTGCCCAGGCGAGCAGAATCCCGGGAGTATCACCAAGCGACATCAACGTGTTACTGGTACTTTCCGGACGATAATCGGCAACGTTTCACGTGAAACAAAACATTTAAAGAAACGATATAAATCAATGATTATGAGCAAAGAAACGCTAATTAAAAGCATTCGGGAAATACCGGATTTTCCTATTCCCGGAATCCTGTTCTATGATGTTACCACTTTATTCAAAGACCCATGGTGCCTACAGGAATTATCGAACGTCATGTATGAAATGTACAAGGATAGAGGCATCACCAAAGTGGTAGGTATAGAATCAAGAGGTTTCATCATGGGACCTATCCTGGCTACCCGGCTGAATGCAGGTTTCATCCCTATCCGAAAACCCGGCAAACTTCCTGCCGAGACGCTCGAAGAAAGCTATGACAAGGAATACGGGAAAGACACTGTGCAAATTCATAAAGACGCATTGGATGAAAACGACGTAGTCCTCCTACACGATGACTTACTGGCAACAGGCGGCACCATGAAAGCGGCCTGCGAACTGGTGAGGAAGCTGAAACCAAAGAAAGTATATGTGAACTTCATCATCGAATTGAAAGACCTGAATGGAAAATCGGTATTCGGAGATGATGTAGAAGTAGAATCTGTATTGTCTTTATAAAGGATTTGATTATATTTGCAAGGCGTAGTTGAACTACGCCTTTTTTTTATTTTAGCTATCTCTCAGCCCTAACGATTATGAATGCAGAAATGGAAAGCAGAACCAGTGAATATTTGAAAGGAATCGTAGCCAACCTTCCTGAGAAGCCGGGCATCTACCAATACCTGAATGCAGAAGGAACGATTATATACGTTGGAAAGGCGAAAAATCTAAAGAAAAGAGTCTACTCCTATTTCAGCAAGGAGCACGAACCGGGAAAGACGCGGGTGCTTGTCAGCAAGATTGCCGATATACGCTATATCGTAGTCAACACGGAAGAAGACGCGTTGCTGCTGGAGAATAATCTGATAAAGAAGTATAAACCGCGTTACAATGTCCTGCTGAAAGACGACAAGACATATCCTTCTATCTGTGTACAAAACGAGTATTTTCCCCGGATTTTCCGAACCAGAAAGATTATCAGAAACGGGTCTTCTTATTATGGACCGTATAGCCACATCCCGTCTATGTACGCGGTATTGGATTTGATAAAGCATCTGTATCCTTTACGCACTTGCAATCTGAACCTGAGTCCGGAGAATATACGGGCGGGGAAGTTCAACGTATGTCTGGAATATCATATCAAAAACTGCGCAGGTCCCTGTATCGGGTTGCAATCACAGGAAGATTATCTCAAAAACATCGATGAAATCAAAGAAATCCTGAAAGGAAACACGCAAGAGGTCAGCCGGATGCTATTAGAGAAGATGCAGGCATTGGCGGGCGAGATGAGGTTTGAAGAAGCGCAGAAGATAAAAGAGAAGTATCTGCTGGTAGAGAATTACCGTTCGAAATCTGAGGTGGTAAGTTCTGTATTACATAATATCGACGTGTTCTCTATCGAAGAGGACGAGGCTAATTCGGCTTTCATCAATTATCTGCATATCACGAATGGAGCCGTCAACCAGGCATTCACTTTCGAATACAAGAAAAAGCTGAATGAATCGAAAGAGGAGCTTTTGACATTGGGTATTATTGAGATGCGGGAGCGCTACAAAAGCCAGTCGAAGGAGATTATTGTTCCTTTCGAGCTTGATTTGGAATTGAATAATATCGTTTTCACCGTTCCGCAGCGGGGAGATAAGAAGAAGTTGCTGGAACTATCCATCTTAAACGTGAAGCAATACAAGGCCGACCGACTGAAACAGGCGGAAAAGCTGAATCCTGAGCAGAGAAGTATGCGCCTGATGAAAGAGATACAACAGGAACTACACTTAGACAGACCGCCTTTGCAGATTGAATGTTTCGATAACTCAAACATACAGGGGTCTGATGCGGTAGCGGCATGTGTTGTATTCAAAAAGGCGAAACCATCGAAGAAAGATTATCGGAAATACAATATAAAGACGGTTGTGGGACCGGATGATTACGCTTCTATGAAAGAGGTTGTCAGAAGGCGTTATCAACGCGCTATTGAAGAAAGCTCCCCGCTGCCCGACCTTATTATTACCGATGGCGGGAAAGGGCAAATGGAAGTTGTCAGAGAGGTTATTGAAGACGAGCTGAACCTTAACATTCCTATTGCAGGATTGGCAAAAGACAATCGCCACCGCACATCAGAACTGCTTTTCGGGTTTCCGCCACAGACTATCGGTATCAAGCAGCATAGTCCGTTGTTCCGTCTGCTGACGCAGATTCAGGATGAGGTGCACCGTTTTGCCATCAGCTTCCATCGTGATAAACGCAGCAAACGGCAGGTAGCTTCTGCGCTGGATAACATCAAGGGAATCGGAGAAAAGACGAAAACCGCCCTTTTGAAAGAATTTAAGAGCGTAAAACGGATAAAAGAGGCTTCTTTAGAAGAGATTAGCACCATCATTGGAGAGGCGAAAGCCAAAACCGTAAAGGCAGGATTGAACGATGAACAAGCCGAAAATAAATAACGCAGATTCGATATAAGTCCGGCAACTCCACTCTCCTGTTTCTGGAAGGTGGAGAAGCCTGCAGACCACTCGGATATCAAATAAGAAATTGGCAGAATAGAACCGGTTATATTTCTACCATTGAATCTTCCGGCACAGTTCCATAATATTTTCCCTTCAATACATCGTTTTCTCTTCCGAATTTCGTAAATTTGCCTTTCGTAATTACGAAATAAGATAAATAGCAATGCGAATAGTTATACAACGGGTAAGTCGTGCGTCAGTGACCATTGAAGGGAACTGCAAATCAGCTATCGGAAAAGGAATGTTGATATTGGTCGGCATCGAGGAAGCCGACGGGCAGGAAGACATTGACTGGCTCTGCAAAAAGATAGTAAATCTGCGTATTTTCGACGATGAAAACGGAGTTATGAATAAGTCTATCTCAGAAGATGGGGGCGAGATTCTCGTCATCAGCCAGTTCACCCTGCACGCTTCTACGAAAAAAGGGAACCGCCCTTCTTATATCAAGGCAGCCAAGCCGGAAGTTTCTATCCCACTCTACGAGCGATTTTGCAAGGACTTGAGCAGTGCATTGGGAAAAGAAATAGGCACAGGAATCTTCGGGGCAGACATGAAAGTCGAACTTTTGAACGACGGCCCTGTTACTATATGCATGGATACTAAAAACAAGGAGTAAAAGATGACTTTAGAAGAAGCTCAAAAACAAGTAGACCAATGGGTCAAGACATACGGTGTACGCTACTTCAGCGAATTGACAAATATGGCGGTCCTGACGGAAGAAGTAGGCGAACTGGCACGTGTGATGGCACGCAAATATGGCGACCAGTCCTTCAAAGAGGGAGAAAAAGACAACCTTGACGAAGAGATAGCAGACGTACTCTGGGTGCTTCTCTGCATCGCCAACCAGACAGGCGTAGACCTCACCGCTGCCCTGCAAAAGAGCATGGACAAGAAAACGAAACGAGATAATCAAAGACATATCAATAACCCAAAACTGAAAGAGCATGGAAGAGAATAACCCACGGTCCAACAAGTATGAAGCCGCATTGGCAAAGTACAATACCAACCTGAGCGATGCTGACATTCAGGCGCGCGTAGCCGAATTAATTGAGAAAAAAGTGCCGGAAAACAATACGGAAGAAGTTAAGAAATTCCTGTTCAATTGCATCGACCTGACGACTTTGAACAGTACGGACAGCGATGAAAGCGTGATGCGCTTTACGGAGAAAGTCAATAAGTTCGACGATGAATACCCCGATTTGAAGAACGTTGCAGCTATCTGCGTTTATCCTAATTTTGCCGCTATCGTCAAGAATACACTGGAAGTGGACGGCGTCAATATCGCTTGCGTATCGGGCGGATTCCCCTCTTCCCAAACCTTTATCGAAGTTAAAGTCGCAGAGACTGCGCTGGCTATCGGAGATGGTGCGGACGAGATAGATATTGTAATCTCCATAGGCAAATTCCTGAGCGGTGACTACGAAGGCATGTGCGAAGAGATACAGGAACTGAAGGAAGTATGCAAGGAACGCCACCTCAAAGTGATCCTCGAAACAGGCGCTTTAAAGAGTGCTTCCAACATCAAAAAAGCCTCTATCCTATCCATGTATTCGGGCGCGGATTTCATCAAGACATCCACAGGAAAGCAACAGCCCGCCGCTACTCCCGAAGCCGCTTATGTGATGTGCGAAGCCATCAGGGAATACTACCAGAAGACAGGAAACAAGATTGGTTTCAAGCCGGCAGGCGGAATCAACACAGTCAATGACGCGGTTATTTATTACACCATTGTCAAAGAAGTGCTGGGTGAAGAATGGCTGGACAACCGACTGTTCCGCCTGGGAACCAGCCGCCTTGCCAACCTGTTGCTTTCGGATATCGAAGGCGAAGAAATCAAGTTCTTCTAAGAACCAAAGACTACATTAGCAATCAAATATGCCTCACCGCGCTGGCTGCCGTCCTTACGGAAGCCGACGCGGTATTTTTTATTTAAGAAAAACTAAAGGCAGTTATCAGGCAATCAAGAAAATTCCTTATCTTTGTAAGTGAAAATCTAATAGAAGTGCGAAGGATGGAGACACACATAAAAACCTTACGATTCAATTCTAATCCTCTGAATCTCTTCCTCGGAAATAAGAGAAAGAAGGGGCTTCGCATTGGCTACATGGAAGCCGCACTACAAGGTTTTTATTTGAATTCCATAGATACCGGTGTACATCCGCAAAAGCTGACCAGTTTCTTATCCGAAAATTATGATTGTTTTGATACCGAGTCTGCCACCGGATTATTCCAGTTCCTCATCAACGAAGGCGACAGGGTTTCCTACCAAATCATGCTCCCCTATCTGCTCTCGACAAGCAACATCTACGAGTTCGAAGAAATCATCACCAAACGTTTTTTGGGAGTCGAACGGTTCGTTCAACAGGGAAAAAACTTATATAATTTCGTAAAATACACAGAGGAAAGAAGGGATCCGATCATATGGATCAATGATCTGGAAAGAGGAATTGCGGGATGGGACATGGGGTTACTCGTAGGGTTGGTACGTGCCGCTTCGGGCAGCGGATATATTACAAAAGAGGAAGCCTGGCGGTACATCGAACAGGCGAACGGGTTATGCGCCAACGACCTCCGCACACCGGAAGAAATAGACAAGAGCTACTTGCTCGGAAAAGCCATGAAATCAGGGAAAATAGAAGATTGGGATAGGGCGTTGTCTTGTTATTCACTTCTCGACAAATACCGGAAGTAATCATTTTTCGCGGTCTACCACATACTCTAAATAAGCACGGAGCGCTACGCAAACATCCGAATCCGGCAGAGAAGCCAACAGGTCGAATGCTTTCTGTTTGTACGCATTCATCGTCAGTATTGCATATTCGATACCACCATTTTCTTTGACATATTCAATCAAACGGGTTATTTCATCAGGAGTAGCCGTGCCTTCCTTCACCTTGAACGCAATCTCTTGCGCAGCGCTGTCCTTCGTTTTGTTCAGCACATACAAGGCAGGCAGGGTCAGCTTGCCTTCAAGCATATCATTGCCTGTCGGCTTACCTATTTCCTTGCTATCAAAATAATCGAAGATATCGTCTTTAATCTGGAAGCAAATGCCGATATACTCACCCAGCAAACGGGCAAATTCAGCCTCTTCCTCTCCCATTCCTACCGAGAAAGCAGCAGCTTTTGTGCAGGCAGCGAAAAGAGCGGCGGTTTTCTTACGGATGACATCGAAATATACTGATTCGGAAAAACTGTGATTGCTTACATTGGAGAGTTGGAGCAACTCACCGTCAGCAAGGTCCTGTCCCAATGAAGACACTAGTTGGATGATAGGATGGCTGTGCGTCTGTTCGGCATGAACCAGGCTCGTAGCCAACAGATAGTCGCCCGTCAGCACAGCTACCTTATTATTAAAGATAGCATTCACCGAGAGTTGCCCGCGACGTTCGGTACTTTCGTCTACAACGTCATCGTGCACCAGACTGGCTGTATGAAGCAGTTCCAGGGAAACAGCAGCATGAAGCGTGGAAGGACGGACCGCACCGTAAAGGCGCGCTACCAACAGGAGAAGAATAGGACGCATCATCTTGCCACTCCTCTGCCGTATATGAGATACGACACTGTCGAGCAATGCATTCGAACTGGAAAGTGAACTATCAAAAAGATTCTTAAAGTCCGCCAGTTCCGCTTCAATCGGAGTTCTGATGAGTGAGATACTGTCCATTTAATACACAATTTGAGCACAAAAGTAATAATAAAACGCTTAATACGGTATTTTTTTGTACTTTTACCATGAAAAATTAATTAAATCTATGGATTCAGATAATAAATTATTTCTTTTAGACGCTTATGCACTGATATACCGGGCGTATTACGCCTTTATCAAGAACCCAAGAATCAACTCCAAAGGATTCAATACTTCCGCTATCCTGGGCTTTGTCAACACCCTAGAGGAAGTACTGAAAAAAGAAAATCCGACGCATATAGGAGTGGCTTTCGACCCTTCGGGTCCCACCTTCCGTCACGAGGCTTTCGAACAGTATAAAGCGCAACGCGAAGAGACTCCCGAAGCAATCCGCCTTTCCGTACCTATTATAAAGGATATTATAAGGGCATACCGTATTCCTATCCTCGAGGTGGCAGGCTATGAAGCCGACGACGTGATAGGAACTCTTGCCACCGAAGCCGGCAAGCAGGGCATCACCACGTATATGATGACGCCGGACAAGGACTACGGGCAGTTGGTGAGCGACAAGGTGTTCATGTACCGTCCCAAACATACGGGCGGTTTTGAAATAATGGGTATTGAAGAGGTGAAAGCCAAGTTTGACATCCAGTCGCCCGCACAAGTGATTGACATGCTCGGTTTGATGGGTGACGCTTCGGACAACATTCCCGGCTGCCCCGGTGTAGGAGAAAAGACGGCACAGAAATTGATTGCCGAATTTGGCAGCATCGAAAATCTATTAGAGCATACCGACCAACTGAAAGGGGCACTGAAAACAAAAGTGGAAACGAACCGGGAAATGATTACATTCTCGAAGTTTCTGGCAACCATCAAAATTGACGTACCTATCCAACTTGAGATGGACGCACTCGTCCGCGAAGAGGCAGACGAAAATTCACTTCGCAGTATTTTCGAGGAATTGGAATTCAGGACTCTCATCGACCGCGTACTCAAAAAAGAGTCTCCCGCCCCTCTCCCACTTTTTCCCGAAAAAGGGGAAGCCATACAAGGCGATTTATTTGCAAATTTCACGACCAGTGAGCCGGACGAAGCAAAAAAATCAAATCTAGAGACGTTAGAATCGCTCGGTTGCAAATACCAACTCATTGATACAGAGGAGAAAAGAAGAGAAATTATTCAAAAGTTGCTTACATCTGAAATTCTCTCGTTAGATACGGAGACTACCGGAACGGAACCGATGGACGCAGAATTGGTCGGAATGAGTTTTTCCATTGCCGAAAATGAAGCATTTTACGTCCCGGTTCCCGCGGAACAAGAGGAAGCGTTAAAAATCGTCAATGAATTTCGCCCGGTATTCGAAAATGAAAATTCGTTGAAGGTCGGACAAAATATCAAGTACGACATGATCGTTCTTAAAAATTATGGAGCGGAAGTGAAAGGCGCACTTTTCGATACAATGATTGCCCACTATATCCTTCAACCGGAACTTCGCCACGGGATGGATTATCTTGCGGAAATTTACCTGCACTATCAGACAATCCATATCGACGAACTAATTGGACCGAAAGGAAAGAATCAGAAGAATATGCGCGACCTCGACCCGAAAGATGTCTATCGTTATGCTTGCGAAGATGCAGACGTGACATTGAAGTTGAAGAACGTATTGGAAAAAGAACTGAAAGAAAATGATGCCGAACGGCTGTTCTATGATATAGAGATGCCGCTCGTTCCGGTACTGGTCAATATAGAACGGAACGGCGTGCTGCTGGATACGGAAGCGCTGAAACAATCGTCCGCCCATTTCACTGCACAGATGGAACGAATTGAAAAGGAGATTTATGAGCTGGCAGGCGAAACGTTCAATATCGCCTCACCCAAGCAAGTCGGCGAGGTACTATTCGATAAACTAAAAATTGTAGAGAAAGCGAAAAAGACCAAGACGGGACAGTATGTCACTTCGGAAGAAGTGCTTGAAAGCCTTCGCCATAAACATCCGGTAGTAGAGAAAATATTGGAACACCGCGGATTGAAGAAACTATTGGGAACGTATATAGACGCACTTCCCCTACTTATCAACCCGCGCACAGGACGGGTGCATACTTCTTTCAACCAGACGGTCACCGCTACGGGACGCCTCAGCTCAAGCAATCCGAACTTGCAGAATATCCCCATCCGCGACGAGAACGGGAAAGAAATCCGCAAAGCATTCATTCCCGACGAAGGGTGCCTTTTCTTCTCTGCGGACTACTCGCAGATTGAATTGCGTATCATGGCACATCTCAGCGAGGATAAGAACATGATTGACGCTTTCCTCAGCAATCACGATATCCATGCTGCCACGGCTGCGAAAATCTACAAGATTGACTTGAATGATGTAGACTCCGATATGCGCCGTAAAGCTAAGACCGCCAATTTCGGCATTATATATGGTATATCCGTCTTCGGTCTTGCCGAACGGATGAACGTAGACCGGAAAGAAGCCAAAGAACTTATCGACGGATATTTCGAAACCTATCCGGGCGTGAAGGCTTACATGGATAAAAGTATCCAGGTAGCCCAGGAAAAAGGCTATGTAGAAACGATTTTCCATCGGAAACGTTTCTTGCCAGACATTAATTCACGAAATGCCGTTGTGCGCGGATATGCGGAACGGAATGCGATTAATGCGCCTATCCAAGGAAGTGCGGCAGATATTATCAAGGTAGCCATGGCACGCATTTACCAACGGTTCCAGGCGGAAGGAATACAAGCGAAAATGATTTTGCAAGTACATGACGAATTAAACTTCAGCGTTCCCGTCAACGAGAAAGAGCGCGTGGAAGAAATCGTTATCGAGGAAATGGAGAAGGCATACCGCATGCACGTTCCCTTGAAAGCTGATTGCGGATGGGGTAAGAATTGGCTTGAAGCACATTAAAAACAAGTAATGTACGCACTATTCATATAGTGCATACCAACAAAACAGGAGTCGGAGTGAGTAATAACATTATTTAACCCGGTATCCATAAAGCTAGAAAAAGGAACACTTCCCCAACGAAGTGATTCATTCTATATCCGGCAGACTGACTGCCGGATATTTTTTTGTCACCAATCTTGGCAAAAAGCAAGTGATACCAGCCACCCGCCATTGACATTTTGACAACAATCCACCCCTATAATTACACAAACTCCAAATTTATATGTAAATTTGCAGCATAAAACCGATACGGTAATAGAAATATGAAAGTATAACTCAAAAACTTAAATAGCCATGAAAGCAAAAGTATCTTTAAAAATGTTCGTTTTATCAGCAGTTCTTCTTGTTGTGTCGCTTGCTACTTCTGCACGTAGCTACGACGGTCAATTGATTTATAACCCGATAGAAGAAAATGGTGTAACAGTAGGACAAACCGTTTACAAAATAGACGGGAGCACACTTGCCAACTACATGAAGTACAATTATAAGTACGATAACAAAAAACGTATGATTGAAAGCGAAGCCATGAAATGGAACAGCAGCAAGGATGAATGGCAAAAGGACTTGCGTATCAACTATATTTATGAGGGCAAGACTGTCACTACCAACTATTACAAATGGAACGCCAAGAAAAAAGCCTACGTACTGGTCCCCGAAATGACCGTTACGATGGATAATACAAATATGTAACATAACTCTCTCTCATTCTAATATTCTAACAACAAGAGACGCCGCTTCTGATGAAGAAGTGGCGTCTCTCATTTATCATAATATCAAGTCGGCAGTTACAACACGTAAAAACGTTCTTGCAGTTCTTTCAGGAAATTTCTAGAGATTATCAAATCATTCCTGTCATGAAAAGGCGGATAAAGCTGGCAGCACTTGCCGTCAATCATAGCCAGGAAGTTTATATTTACAATAGCCGACTGACTAATCTGCACAAAAGCCTGCGAATAACCGATAATGTCCTCCGCCTTTGTGTTCCGCTTCAAGTTCAACCGGGTTTGGTTGAATAATACTACCTGCCATTGACGCTTATCTTTCAGATACTCAAAGAAGCCGATTTCTTCAAGACGAAGTAATCTGAATCCTGTCACTGTGCTAATCATGAACGTGCCATGCTGTGGCATCGAGGTACTGAAAGAGGATGCGAAAGAAGGCGGAGGAAGTAAAGCGGAAGCCGACATAACCTTCCGGTAACGGTCTATAATAACTTTTAATTCTTCACTTTCAAAAGGCTTCAACAGGAAATCGAAAGCCGATTCGCGCAAAGCCTGCAACAGGTACTTGTCATAAGAAGTGTAGAACACCACTTTCATATCCCACAGCACATCATCCCTTATCTCACTCAGCAAGTTAAGCCCAAGTATATCCGGAAGCTCCACGTCAAGAAACAACAAATCCGGATGCAACTCCATAATCATCTTTTTCCCTTTTGCACCGTTGCTTGCCACCCCTTTAACCTCAAATTCACGATAGGGTCCCAACTCCCGGCGCAAAGCGTCAATCGCTGTACGTTCATCGTCTATGATGACCACTTTATACTTCTCTTCTGTCTCCATCATAAATCATAAGAAAAACGGAACGGGATATATACCGATACCTGAGTACCGGTCTTTCCATCATTCCTGTTGGTTATATCAAAACGTATCTTATCACTCTTATTTTTCGTATTCAATAGCTGGATGGTCTGATAAAGGACTTTCAGACCCGTACCGGTTCCGCGTGTCGCAGAAGACACCTGCGGGAGATATCCCCGCCCGTTATCCGTAACCGTAATACAGACCCCGTTCTCTTGGCGGGAGACACATACAGCCAGTTCCTTTGCCCCATCCTTTCCCGCCAACCCGTGCTTAATGGCATTCTCCACGGGAATCTGCACAATCATAGAGGGAACTATGATGCGGGTAACGTCCAACCCGTCCTCTATCGTGACTGTCGGGGTAAAACCATCACCGACACGCCCTTTCTCCAAGTCGATATAGGAGCGCACGAAGTCCAGTTCGTCCTGCAAGGGCACGCTCAGTTTCTCTGTCAGTTCGAGACTCCGGCGAAGATATTTCACCAGCCCCATCAGATTATTTTTCACTTCCTCCGAGCCATTGAACTGATTAATCTCACGTCCCAACACATTGAAAGTAAAATGAGGAGAAATCCGGCTACGCAGGTTCTCCATGCGGATGCGGTTTATCTGCTGAAAGAAACGTTCACGAAGAAATTCTCGTTTCTTGCGCATATACCAGATAATGACTATTGTACCTACCACAAGCAGCACACTGACAAGCACCCAAATATAAACGCTTAATTTTAAAGCTCTCACTTCACCCGCCTGTTGCTGAATCTGCATCTCTTTACGCAATACAACCGTATTCTGCCGATAACGCATATCCAGTTCGGCCACACGCATCTGCACCCGTTCGCTGCGGATGGAATCATCCAAATGGCGATCGCGTTTCAGATATTCATAAGCGTGGCGGTAATCACCGATACGCTCAAAATAATGCTGGAGGTATTGGTTGCGTATGGTCAGCATATTAGCATCGAGATGCCCCACGGGAGCAGTACGGGCAATCATCTTCTGTGCCTGCCTTAAATTTCCTTTCTTCAGGGCAAGCTCAATCATTTGGGTCTCGATATAGTGCACGGCTGAATTATGCTGTATTTTTGAGAAGAAACGATAGCTATCGTCCAGGCAGATTTGCGCAGAGTCGAGATTGTCAGTCAGTACATACAACTCTCCCAGATTCACCTTGATAAAGTTCTGTTCGAATACCATTTGCGAATGGGCAGATACCAGTTCATTCGCCCTACGCATGTATTTCAGGGCTTCCTGATAGTCCTTTCTGTAATAATAATAGTTACCGCGGTTGTTGAGATACGTCCATTTCTCTGCAACACTCATTCCGTCGAAGAATTGTCCTGCCAGTTCATAGTAGTAATTTGACAGAACAAAATCACGTAATTCCATATAGGTCTGCCCCAGTCCGTAGTAGATAGGAAATTTCGTATGTTCCGACAAGTTTAACGAATCGCAAAGAAACAAGGCACGGCGATAATAAGAAGCGGTGTGTGCCAGGTCGCCACGATGTAGGTACGCATCGGCCATATTGATGCAAATATCCGGGAGACGTTGTAGCTTCTCCCCTTCCAAACAGTACTTATACGCCTGTTCATAGTCCATTATCGCAGAGTCAGGACGGTTCAACTGCATCCATACATTCCCTTCCATATTATAAATCTCGGACAGCACATTATTCCATCGGGAACATCTGACAGCCTTAGGCGAGAATTCTTTCACCTGACGGTGATAATAAAGAATGGAATCAAAATCGGAAGAAACGAAGAATGTTTTTCCGTACAGGGCGATAAGACGGTAATAAGATTGTGAATCCTGTGCCTGTATCAACGCGTCACGTATCTGCGAGCGGGAATAAAGCACATTGGAAAACAGAGAATCCTGCACGCAGGTTTCCAAAGAATCAACAAAAGTTTGTCCACACAAGGACCCGCTATGATGTTTATCAGTATATCCACAACTCAATAACACCAACAGCCCCAATAACCAGAATAGGCTCATAGTAGTCCCTTGTTTCATTTGCCCCTTATTCATGTCATATTTCGAATGTGACAAAAATACATTATTTATCCTGAATCCCAACGAATTTTATTATTTTTTTAATACCTTTGTGCCCATATAAATATGAGCAACTGACCTAATGAGTCCACTGAACTTCACCCACATTTTGACACAGGCAGTCGATGAGCTATCGGAAAGCGAATCTTACAAAGGACTGTTTCATCAGCACAAAGATGGCGAGCCACTGCCCTCTGCTAAAGTCTTGTATGAAATTATAGAGCTTTCACGTTCCATTCTCTTCCCCGGATATTACGGGAATTCAACCATCAACAGCCGGACAATCAATTATCACATTGGTGTAAATATTGAGAAGTTATTCGGTTTGCTCTCCGAGCAAATCCTCGCCGGGTTGTGTTTCAGTGTCAACATAGAAGGGAAATGCAATGTCTGCTCAGACTCCAAACGGGAAGAAGCCGCACGCCTTGCTGCTAAATTTATCAGCAAACTGCCTGCCATGAGAAGGATACTGGCAACTGACGTGGAAGCTGCCTACAACGGCGACCCTGCTGCCGAAAGCTATGGTGAGGTAATTTTCTGTTATCCGGCTATCAAGGCTATCAGCAACTACCGCATCGCGCATGAATTGCTGGAACTGGGCGTTCCCTTGATTCCCCGTATTATCACGGAGATGGCACATAGCGAAACGGGTATTGACATCCATCCGGCTGCGAAAATCGGCAGTCATTTCACTATCGACCACGGTACGGGTGTCGTTATCGGTGCTACAAGTATTATCGGCAACAATGTCAAACTATATCAGGGCGTTACTTTGGGAGCCAAGAGTTTCCCGTTGGATGCCGATGGAAAGCCCATCAAGGGTATCCCCCGCCACCCGATTCTGGAAGACAACGTGATTGTCTATTCCAATGCCACTATCCTGGGCAGAATCACTATCGGGCGCGACGCAACTGTGGGCGGTAATATATGGGTGACAGAGAATGTCCCCGCAGGAGCGAGAATCGTACAAACCAAAGCAAAAAAATAAAATCAAATAACTATATATGAACGAACAATTCGAGATGATTGCCAAGACCTTCCAAGGACTGGAAGAGATACTTGCAGAAGAACTTACAGTATTAGGAGCCAACGACATTCAAATAGGACGCCGGATGGTTTCATTCTCCGGAGACAAGCGTATGATGTATAAGGCGAATTTCTGCCTTCGTACCGCTATCCGTATCCTGAAACCTATCAAAAACTTCACCGCCAAGAATGCCGACGAAGTTTATAACCAGATACAAGCCATTCGATGGGAAGATTATCTTGATGTAAACAAGACATTTGCTATTGACGCAGTGGTGTTCAGCGATGAGTTCCGCCATTCGAAATTCGTTTCGTATAAAGTAAAAGATGCAATTGTAGACTACTTCCGCGAGAAAACCGGAAAACGTCCGTCTGTCCGCATCAACAATCCGGATGTATTGCTGAATATTCACATTGCACAGACTACCTGCACGCTGTCTTTGGACTCTTCCGGAGAATCACTGCATCGCCGCGGTTATCGTCAGGAAGCAGTGGAAGCTCCGCTCAACGAGGTGTTGGCGGCCGGCATGATTCTGATGACCGGATGGCGCGGGGAGTGTGATTTGATTGACCCTATGTGCGGTTCGGGTACTATTCCCGTCGAAGCTGCACTAATTGCAAAAAATATTGCTCCGGGAGTATTCCGTAAAGGATTTGCTTTCGAAAAGTGGGTGGATTTCGATGCGGATATGTTCGATGAGATTTACAATGATGACAGTCAGGAACGTGAGTTTGAACATAAGATTTACGGATATGACAACAATCCGAAAGCGAATGAGATTGCCACACACAACATAAAAGCTGCGGGCGTATCGAAAGATATAGTGCTGAAACTGCAACCGTTCCAACAGTTCGAACAGCCGAAAGAGAAATCAATCATCATTACCAACCCGCCATATGGCGAACGTATCTCTACGAATGACTTGCTGGGACTTTACCAAATGATTGGCGAGCGTCTGAAGCATGCGTTTGTAGGCAATGAAGCATGGGTGCTGTCTTATCGTGAAGAGTGTTTCGACCAAATCGGTTTGAAAGCAAGCCAGAAAGTTCCTTTGTTCAATGGGCCATTGGAATGCGAGTTCCGTAAATATGAGATTTTTGACGGAAAGTACAAGGAGTTCAAGAGCCAGGAAGGAGAAGGGGAAGAGAAGAAAGACTCCGAAGTAGAACAAGCTCCAAGATTCAGAGAAAGAAAAGAATTTAAACCACGTCGCGAAGGAGAGTTCAAGCCTCGCAGAGAGGGAGATTTTAAACCTCGTAGAGAAGGCGGTGACTTTAAAGGTGCCGACAGAGATAGAAAACCACGGGGAGACTTCCGCGGGGGAAGAGATTCAAGAGCTCCGAGAGAATTTAAGGGGAATCGGGATCCGAGAATTCCGAAGAAGGAAGAGGAGTAATTACATCAATAGTTTACGGTAAGTCCAAATAAAAACAAATAATTAAAAAGAGCAATGATTAAAATTGGAAAAAGAGCTATCCTGCTGTTGATGGCACTACCAATCGGATTCAATGTTATGGCACAGGAAACCAAAAAGCCAACACTGGAAGAATTGATTCCGGGTGGCGAAAGCTACCTGTATGCAGAAAACCTGTACGGACTGCAATGGTGGGGTGATGAATGCATGAAACCGGGCGTAGATACACTCTATTCGGTTCAGCCTAAAACGGGTAAGGAGAGGATGGTTATCACCCGTGAGCAAATCAATAAAGTACTTGCTGAAAACGAGGCCGGGAAATTATCACACCTGTACTCCATCCGCTTCCCGTGGGCGGACAAACCGCAAATGCTATTCACAGTAGCAGGAAAGTTTATCACATATGACTTTAAGAACAACCGCATTGTCAGCACCCTCAAACTAAGGGAAAAGGCTAATTATGAAGACTATTGCGCAGCCAACGGCAACGTAGCTTACACAATAGGCAACAACCTGTACGTAAACGAACAAGCGGTAACCAACGAACCCGAAGGCATCGTTTGCGGACAATCCGTACATCGCAATGAGTTCGGCATCAACAAAGGTATTTTCTGGAGTCCGAAAGGCAGCCTGCTCGCTTTCTACCGCATGGATGAAAGCATGGTCACACAATATCCGCTTGTAGACATTACCGCACGTGTGGGAAAGGTAAACAATATCCGTTACCCGATGGCAGGAATGACCAGTCACCAGGTAAAAGTAGGCATCTACAATCCCGCAACAGGAAAAAGCATTTACCTGAATACAGGCGACCCTACCGACCGTTACTTCACAAATATCAGTTGGGCACCGGACGAAAAGAGCCTCTACCTCATAGAGTTGAACCGTGACCAGAATCACGCCAAACTCTGCCAATACAATGCAGAGACAGGTAATCTGATGCAAACACTGTTCGAAGAGACGCATCCGAAATACGTAGAGCCGCAAAATCCTATCGTATTCCTACCGTGGGACGCTACCAAATTCATCTACCAAAGCCAACGTGACGGATACAACCACCTCTATCTGTACAATACAGAAGGCAAACTGCTGAAACAGTTGACCAAAGGCAATTGGCTGGTAAAAGACATCCTCGGCTTCAATGCCAAACGCAAAGAAATCATCTTCACCGCCATCGAAGGCTTGAAGAGCGGGCACTTTGCTGTAAATGTCAGCAACGGAAAGATGAGCCAACCGTTCAGCAGTTGCCAAGAAAGCGAACACAGCGGTATTCTTAACGCATCGGGCACTTATCTTATCGACCGTTATTCGACGAAAGACCAGCCCCGCGTCATCAACTTGGTAGACACCAAGAGTTTCAAAGAAACCGCCAACCTGCTGACAGCCAAAAGCCCCTACGAAGGCTACCAGATGCCAAGTATCGAAACCGGGACCATCAAAGCTGCCGACGGCACTACCGACCTGCACTACCGGCTTATGAAACCGGCAGATTTCGACCCGTCCAAGAAATACCCGACCATTATCTACGTCTACGGCGGTCCTCACGCACAATGCGTCACCGGCGGCTGGCAGAACGGTGCACGCGGATGGGACACCTACATGGCAAACAAAGGCTATATCATGTTCACCATCGACAATCGTGGCAGCAGCAACCGCGGACTGGAATTTGAAAACGCCACCTTCCGCCGTCTCGGCATCGAAGAGGGTAAAGACCAGGTGAAAGGCGTCGAATTCCTGAAATCCCTTCCCTACGTAGACGACGAACGTATCGGCGTGCACGGATGGAGCTTTGGCGGGCACATGACCACCGCCCTGTTACTCCGCTACCCGGAAATATTCAAAGTAGGCGTTGCCGGCGGTCCTGTAATCGACTGGGGATATTATGAGATAATGTACGGTGAACGCTATATGGACACTCCGGAGACGAATCCCGAAGGCTACAAAGAATGTGACCTGAAGAACCTTGCCGGACAACTGAAAGGTCATCTGCTGATTATCCATGACGACCACGATGACACCTGCGTGCCACAGCACACCCTGTCGTTCATGAAAGCCTGTGTAGACGCCCGCACCTACCCCGACCTGTTCATTTACCCGTGCCACAAGCATAACGTATTAGGTCGCGACCGTGTACATCTGCACGAGAAAATCACCCGTTACTTTGAACAGAACCTGTAACAAAGTAACCGCATCCATAGCATAACAAATTACAATATAACTTATAACAGTACAAAGATGAAGATATTATTACTAGGCTCGGGCGGCCGCGAACATGCGCTTGCATGGAAAATTGCCCAAAGTCCGAAAGTTGAAAAACTATACATTGCCCCGGGAAATGCCGGAACAACTGCCGTAGGCGAGAATGTCAACATCAAAGCAACTGATTTTGAAGCTATCAGCACTTTCGCCTTGAAAGAAAACGTCGAAATGGTAGTGGTAGGCCCCGAAGACCCGTTGGTAGAAGGCATCTACGACTATTTCCAAGAACGTCCCGAGCTGAAACACATCGCCGTTATCGGTCCATCGGCAAAAGGAGCGCAACTGGAAGGAAGCAAGGAATTTGCAAAAGGCTTTATGATGCGCCACAACATCCCGACAGCCCGTTACAAAAGCATTACCGCCGATAACCTCGAAGAAGGGCTCGCTTTCCTTGAGACACTGGAAGCTCCCTATGTACTGAAAGCCGACGGTCTTTGTGCCGGAAAAGGCGTTCTTATCCTTCCTACGCTGGACGAAGCAAAGAAAGAACTGAAAGAAATGCTGGGCGGCATGTTCGGCTCTGCCTCTGCAACTGTTGTGATTGAAGAATTCCTGAGCGGTATCGAATGCTCCGTATTCGTCCTCACGGACGGCGAGAACTACAAAGTACTTCCCGTAGCCAAAGACTACAAACGTATCGGCGAAGGCGACAAAGGACTCAACACAGGCGGAATGGGTAGCGTAACTCCTGTCCCGTTTGCTGACGAGACATACATGGAAAAGGTACGTACACGCATCATCGAACCGACTATCAACGGTCTGAAAGAAGAAAACATCACTTACAAAGGCTTTATCTTCCTCGGACTTATCAGAGTGAAAGGCGAACCGATGGTTATCGAATACAACGTCCGCATGGGCGACCCCGAAACAGAAAGCGTGATGCTCCGCATCCAGAGCGACCTCGTCGAACTGCTTGAAGCCACAGCCGCAGGCAACCTGAACGAGAAAACACTGGTGATGGACCCACGCGCGGCTGGTTGCGTAATCCTCGTCAGCGGCGGTTATCCTGAAGCCTACGAAAAAGGATTCCCCATCAAAGGACTGGAACAGGCTGCCGCTACGGACAGCATCATCTTCCATGCCGGAACGGCTCTGAAAGACGGACAGATAGTCACAAACGGCGGACGTGTCATTGCGGTCTGCTCTTACGGCGCAACGAAAGAGGAAGCGCTTGCACAGAGCTACAAAGTGGCGGATATGATTGATTTCGACAAGAAATACTTCCGTCGCGACATCGGATTCGACTTGTAATAGAAAACAGATTCTGTAGCCTGCCCAAACAGAGTGGTAACACCCTGTTTGCAGGCTATTAATAGTTGGCTCGTCAAGTATTAACAGTTGAGCCGAGAAGTATTAACAGTTGGGAACTCAAGTATTAACACCTGAGAAATTAGTTGCCAATACCGTTCAGGCAAGCTATTAGTACCCTGAATATCAAGTATTTGCATCTATGAAATCCAAAGTAGACAGATAACGAGTGATAGATTCATGAGAAATAAAAAACTACAAAATCAGATAACAGCAGGACGGCTCACCCTGCCCGTCGTTATCCTTATCTGCACCCTCTGCTGGGTGTCGACCTATTTTTTATTTCCCGACCTCATAACTTCCACCACACAGGAAAGCCTTCCCTCGTTTTGGCAAGCTACCCGTGACTCTCTGCTCCCGGGTTGGGCGGAACGAATCGTCAGTCTTCTTGTCTACGCCGTTATCGGCTATTTCCTGATAGAACTGAACAACCAGTTCGGCATCATCCGTATGAGGGCTTCCATGCAGACAGCCATCTACTTCCTGCTGGTCACCGCCTGTCCGGAGATGCACCTGTTATATGCAGGAGACATTGCTGCCCTGGCTCTCCTCATTTCCATCTATTTCCTATTCAGAAGTTATCAGCAATCGCATTCATCAGGTTATCTGTTCTATTCCTTTTTCTTCATCGGGGCAGGAAGCATCCTTTTCCCCCAACTCACTGTTTTAACAGTGCTTTGGCTGCTCGAAGCCTACCGGTTCCAAGCACTCACGCCACGCAGTTTCTGCGGTGCGCTGATAGGATGGACACTCCCCTACTGGATGCTGTTCGGGCACGCCTTTTTCTACAATGAAATGGAACTGTTCTACCGTCCATTCATCGAACTGACAACTTTCGGCGAAGCCTTTAACTTGCAGATTCTTCAAACCTGGGAACTGGCCGTGCTCGGCTACCTACTCGTGCTGTTCATTGTCAGCGCCGTTCATTGCATTGCCGCCGGCTTTGAGGACAAGATACGTACACGCGCCTATCTTCAATTCCTGATAGACCTGACCATCTTCCTCTTCCTGCTGATAGCCATCCAGCCGAACTATTGCAGCGATTTGCTGCCGCTGCTTATGATAAGTTGCAGCATCCTTATCGGACATTTTTTTGTACTGACCAACAGTAAAAGCTCGAATGTGTTTTTCATTGTATCGCTGGTCGGCCTCATCCTTTTATTCGCATTTAATATATGGACGCTTTTATAGATTCAATAGTACAACTCCTCATAGAGTGGGGACTTCCGGGATTATTCATCTCGGCATTACTGGCGGGAAGCATCGTGCCCTTCAGTTCCGAACTGGTACTGGTGACACTGGTGAAACTCGGCCTGCCCCCTGTCGCCTGCCTGCTGTCCGCCACTTTAGGCAATACAGCCGGCGGAATGACGTGTTACTATATGGGGCGTCTGGGCAAAATAAGCTGGATTGAGAAATACTTCAAAGTAAAGAAAGAAAAAGTAGATAAAATGGTGAACTTCCTGCAAGGAAAGGGAGCATTGATGGCATTCTTTGCCTTTCTTCCCGCCATTGGAGAAGTAATCGCTATTGCACTGGGATTTATGCGGAGCAATACATGGCTTACCGTAGGTTCCATGTTCGTCGGCAAGCTGGTACGTTATATCCTTCTTCTGTATGTGCTCGAAAGCGCCTGGGATGCAGTGGCAGGATAGGGAATTTCCCAAGTATCAAGCATTAAGTATCAGGTATTAAGTATTTTATAGATTGCGTGATGGAAAGAATTATTGAGAGAACCGAAGACGGGAGTGCTACCCTGTTCGTACCGGAATTGAATGAGCATTATCATTCAACGAAAGGGGCACGCACGGAATCGCAACATATCTTCATTGATATGGGGTTGAAAGCATCTGCCGCCACTTCTCCACGTGTCCTTGAGATAGGCTTCGGAACAGGACTAAATGCCTGGCTCACACTCGAAGAAGCAGAAAGAAGCGGCCGGAACGTACACTATACAGGCTTGGAACTGTATCCTTTGGAATGGCAGATGATAGAGCAACTGAACTATGTCACTGACAATGAACAAGTAACGGTAAACGGCGAACAGCAAGCAGCTATCGGACTTTTCAAACAGCTACATACATCCCCCTGGGAAGAAGAAATACACTTAACCCCACACTTTACCTTACGGAAAGTACAAGAGGACTTTAATAAGTTGAAAATTGAGCATGGAGAGTTGAGAATAAACAATGCGAATAACAGCGCAGCCATTTCTCAATTCTCAATTCTCAACTCTCAATTCAACCTCGTCTACTTCGATGCTTTCGCACCGGAAAAACAGCCGGAAATGTGGTCGCAAGAACTATTCAACTGCCTTTATGTTCTATTAGCTAAAGACGGTATCCTGACCACTTACTGTGCCAAAGGCGTTGTCCGCCGGATGTTGCAAGCAGCCGGATTCATCGTAGAACGTCTTCCGGGACCTCCGGGCGGTAAACGAGAGATATTACGCGCCCGTAAACAAGAGTAAAAAACAAGAATAAGATAAAAAGAAACCCTCGAAATAAAAGAGAAACCATGAGAAAGCAACTAAAAGATATAAGAACGCTCCTTCTCCTCAGTACCTGCCTGTTAGTGGCAGCCTGCACAGGACGTGCGTCCAAAGGTAGCGACGGCGAAACAGAAAAGCCGGTGATTACCGTCACACTCGAACCCCAGCGTTATTTCACCGAAGCCATCGCAGGAGACAAGTTCAAGGTAATCAGCATGGTTCCCAAAGGTTCCAGCCCGGAGACATACGACCCTATCCCCCAGCAACTGGTTTCCCTCGGAGATAGCAAAGCCTATTTCCGCATCGGATACATCGGCTTCGAACAGGCATGGATGGAGCGCCTGATGAACAATACGCCCCATATCCAAGTATTCGATACTTCCAAAGGCATCGACCTTATCCTTAACAATGGCGACCATGACCACGGTCACGGACATGGCCCTCATGACGGACATACTCACGCCGTAGAGCCCCATGTATGGAATTCTACCACCAATGCATTAATCATCGCCGGAAACACCTACAAAGCCCTCAGCCAACTGGATAAAGCCAACGATGCATACTACATGGCACGCTACGACTCCCTCTGTCAGCGTATCCAACATACCGACAGCCTGATTCGCCAACAACTCTCCGCACCGGAAGCTGCCAAGGCCTTTATGATTTACCATCCGGCACTCTCCTACTTCGCCCGCGACTACGGATTGCATCAGATTTCTATTGAGGAAAGCGGCAAAGAACCTTCTCCCGCCCACCTGAAAGAGCTGATAGACCTCTGTAAGGAAGAAGATGTACATGTCATTTTCGTCCAGCCGGAATTTGACAAACGCAATGCGGAAACAATCGCGCAGCAGACCGGAACGAAGGTTGTCCCCATCAATCCGCTAAGCTATGACTGGGAAGAAGAGATGCTGAATGTAGCCAAAGCTCTCGCTCCTGCCGAAACAAAAGAATAAACGACTAGAAAATAATATCAGAGGAACCCCAATGACAAAGCCAATTATCGAAATAAAGAATCTTTCTGCCGGATACGACGGCCGCAACGTTCTCCATGACATCAACCTTGCTGTCTACGAACGGGATTTCCTGGGTATTATCGGTCCGAACGGCGGTGGAAAGACAACACTTATAAAATGTATCCTGGGCTTGCTCAAGCCCACCGGCGGGGAAATTGTCTTCAATTGCAAACCTTCACTGGGCTATCTGCCCCAATACAGCACCATCGACCGGAAATTTCCCATCTCGGTAGAAGAAGTAATCCTCTCCGGTCTGAGCATACAAAAATCACTGGCATCCCGATTCACACCCGAACAGAAAGAGAAAGGCAGACAAGTCATCGCCCGCATGGGGCTCGAAGGGCTTGAACACCGTGCTATCGGACAATTGAGCGGCGGACAATTGCAACGCGCCCTTTTAGGACGTGCCATAATCTCCGACCCCTCAGTACTTATCCTTGATGAGCCCAGCACGTATATCGACAAGCGTTTTGAAGCACGGCTCTATGAGTTACTGGCTGAAATCAATAAAGAGTGTGCCATTATCCTCGTCAGCCATGACATCGGCACCGTGCTGCAACAAGTGAAATCTATCGCCTGTGTCAACGAAACGCTGGATTACCATCCGGACACCGGTGTCACTACGGAATGGTTGGAAAGGAACTTCAACTGCCCTATCGAGCTGCTCGGACACGGGACATTGCCGCACCGTATCTTGGGGGAGCATCACCATCATAAAGGATGCAATACCTGACAACCTTATCGGTTAATACCTGTCGGAAGATTTAGATTTATTATCACCCAAAGCGTCTCCTTATACTTAATAAATCTTACTTTCTTCTCCTATATACAGGTAAATCACTATCTTTGCGACCGCATAACTTGTTTTTAACGAATAAACTACGATAGTGCTAATGAAACAGTACAGAACCGTAAACAACCTCATGGGTTGGCTTACATTCATCATTGCGGCGACAGTCTATTGTCTCACGATAGAACCGACCGCAAGTTTCTGGGATTGCCCTGAGTTTATAACCACCGGCTACAAACTGGAAGTCGGTCACCCGCCCGGCGCACCTTTTTTCATGCTGATGGCGAACTTGTTTACCCAATTTGCTTCCGATGTGACCACCGTAGCGAAAATGGTAAACTATATGAGTGCCCTGATGAGCGGCGCCTGTATCCTGTTCCTTTTCTGGAGCATCACCCACCTGGTTCGCAAACTGATTATCACCGATGAAAACAACATCACCAAGGGACAGCTTATCACCATTATGGGTAGCGGACTGGTCGGTGCACTGGTCTATACGTTCAGTGACACATTCTGGTTCTCGGCCGTAGAGGGTGAAGTATATGCATTCTCGTCCCTGTTCACCGCAGTCGTTTTCTGGCTGATTCTGAAGTGGGAAGACGTGGCCGACCAGCCTCACAGCGACCGTTGGATTATCCTCATCGCTTACCTTACGGGGTTAAGTATCGGTGTGCACTTGCTGAACTTGCTTTGTCTGCCCGCTATCGTGCTGGTTTACTATTATAAGAAAACTCCGAATGCCACTGCAAAAGGCTCATTAATCGCCCTCTGCGGCTCAATGGTGCTTGTAGCTGCCGTACTTTACGGCATCGTGCCGGGTATCGTGAAAGTAGGCGGCTGGTTCGAACTGCTGTTTGTCAACGGGCTCGGCATGTCGTTCAACTCCGGCGTAGTGGTTTACATCATTCTGCTTGCAGCCGCCCTTATCTGGGGTGTGTACGAAAGCTACACCGAGAAGAACAAGATGCGCATGGCTGTCTCCTTTATCGTGACAATCGCCCTGCTCGGTATCCCATTCTACGGGCATGGAGCAAGCAGTATCATTATCGGTATCCTTGTGATTGCCGCATTGGCGCTCTATCTTGCTCCGGGCGTACAAGAGAAGATTAAAGAGAAATGGCGCATTTCCGCCCGCACCATGAATACGGCGTTGCTGTGCACCATGATGATTGTTATCGGATACTCCTCTTATGCGCTCATCGTCATCCGTTCCACCGCCAACACTCCGATGGACCAGAACTCACCGGAAGACATATTCACGTTGGGCGAATACCTCGGTCGTGAACAATACGGAACCCGTCCGCTGTTCTACGGTCCCGCCTTCTCATCAAAAGTGGCACTCGACGTAAAAGACGGTTATTGTATCCCTCGCCAATCGGAAACAGGAACCAAATATGTCCGCAAAGAAAAGACTTCACCGGACGAAAAAGACTCCTATATCGAACTCCCCGGACGTATCGAATACGAATACGCACAGAATATGCTTTTCCCGCGTATGTACAGCTCGTCACACGCCCCGCTCTACAAGCAATGGGTGGACATCAAAGGCTATGACGTACCGTACGACCAGTGCGGGGAAATGGTGATGGTGAATATGCCTACCCAATGGGAGAATATCAAGTTCTTCTTCTCCTACCAGTTGAATTTCATGTATTGGCGTTACTTCATGTGGAACTTTGCCGGACGACAGAACGACATACAGAGCACCGGAGAGATAGAACATGGCAACTGGATTACGGGTATTCCGTTTATCGACAATCTGCTGGTAGGCAATCAGGAACTGCTTCCACAAGACCTCAAGAATAATAAAGGACACAATGTGTTCTACTGTCTGCCGTTGATTCTCGGTCTGATAGGGCTCTTCTGGCAGGCTTACCACAGCCAGCGGGGTATCCAGCAATTCTGGGTGGTATTCTTCCTGTTCTTTATGACGGGTATCGCCATCGTGCTCTACCTCAACCAGACCCCTGCACAGCCGCGTGAGCGAGACTACGCATATGCCGGCTCGTTCTATGCCTTCGCCATCTGGGTAGGTATGGGAGTGGCAGGCATCATCCGCATGCTGCGCGAATACTGCAAGATGCAGGAACTTCCGGCAGCCGCCCTGGCATCTGTCCTCTGCCTATTTGTTCCCATCCAAATGGCGGGACAAACGTGGGACGACCACGACCGCAGCGGACGTTTCGTAGCACGTGATTTCGGTCAGAACTACCTGATGACTTTGCAGGAAGAAGGCAACCCGATTATCTACACCAATGGCGACAACGACACTTTCCCCTTGTGGTATAACCAGGAAACGGAAGGCTTCCGTACGGATGCCCGTACCTGTAACTTGAGTTACCTGCAAACCGACTGGTATATCGACCAGATGAAGCGTCCGGCTTACGATTCTCCGTCGCTTCCTATCACCTGGGATCGTGTACAATATGTGGAAGGACAGAATGAGTATATCTCTATCCGCCCGGAAATGAAAGTCCTCATCGACAGCTACTTCAAACAAGCCAATGAACTGGCAGCACAGGGAGACACGACTATTCTATCGCTCGTTCACTCCATCTTCGGCGAGAATCCTTACGAACTGAAGGAAATCATCAACCGCTGGATGCTTGGCAAGAACGACCAGTTGAAAGAGCTCCTCAAGAAGTCCGGCAAGGATATACAATTACCGCTTATCCCTACGGACAGCATCGTAATGAAGATAGACAAGGAAGCTGTACGCCGCTCTGGCATGAAGATACCGGAAGCATTGGGCGACTCCATCCCTGAATACATGACCATTACCCTAAGAGACGCCAACGGCAACCCGAAACGCGCCCTCTACAAGAGTGAGTTGATGATGCTCGAAATGCTTGCCAACGCCAACTGGGAACGTCCCATCTACATGGCAATCACCGTAGGCAGCGAGAACCATCTCGGCATGGGCAACCACTTCACACAGGAAGGACTTGCCTATCGCTTCACCCCGTTTGATACGGACAAGCTCGACAGCAAGATAGACAGCGAGAAGATGTACGACAACCTGATGAACAAGTTCAAGTTCGGCGGCATCGACAAGCCGGGCATCTACATCGACGAGAACGTGATGCGTATGTGCTACACGCACCGCCGTATCTTCACGCAGCTTGTAGGCCAGCTCATCAAAGAAGGCAAAAAGGACAAAGCGCTTGCCGCACTGGACTATGCCGAAAAGATGATTCCGTCTTACAACGTACCGTACGACTGGGCAAACGGCGCTTTCCAGATGGCGGAATCTTATTACCAACTGGGAGAAAACGAGAAAGCCAACAAGATTATCGACGAACTTGCCAACAAGTCGCTCGAATACATGACTTGGTATCTCAGCCTGAGTGATAACCAGCTTTCCATCGCCGGCGAGAATTTCATATATAACGCCAGCCTGCTTGACGCCGAAATCCGTCTGATGGAGAAATATAAATCAGAAGAACTCGCAAAACACTACTCCGAACAGCTCGATCAACTATACAACGAGTATGTGACGAGAATGAAAGGGAGTAAGTAGTGGTTAATGGTATAGTGATTAGTGATTAATTTTTCCTACTGAACAACAGCCGGACTGTTAACCACTAATCACTATACTGTTAATCACTAATCACTAACCACTAACCGCTACACAAAATGTTTATAGAACAACCCCCCTGGCTTTTACGGGCGTTGTATCCACAAGCTATTTTCCGAATGGACCCAAACGAACGGGCAGTTTACCTGACTTTTGACGACGGTCCTATTCCTGAAGTAACTCCCTGGGTACTGGAAGTATTGGAAAAGCATCATATTAAAGCTACCTTCTTTATGGTAGGCGACAATATACGCAAGCACCCGGATGAATACCGGATGGTGGTAGAACAGGGACACCGCATCGGTAACCATACCTTCAACCACATCCGTGGATTTGAATATTCCAATCCGGATTACCTCGCAAACGCCCAAAAGGTAGACGAAATTATCCATTCTGATCTCTTCCGTCCGCCACACGGACACATGGGATTCCGGCAGTATTATACTTTGCGCCATCATTACCGCATTATCATGTGGGATCTCGTGACTCGTGATTATAGTAAAAGGATGCGCCCGGAACAGGTATTGAACAATGTGAAGCACTATGCACGCAACGGTTCCATCATCACTTTCCATGATTCACTGAAGTCGTGGAACAATGGTAATCTGCAATATGCGCTTCCTCGTGCCATTGAATTCCTGAAAGGGGAAGGGTATGAGTTCAAGGTGTTATAATAACAACCTTCGAGAAAACAGAAAAAGAGAAGATCTACCGCATCTTCTCACACCAAGCGCTGTTGTGTTCTTCCCTATCAACAGGTGGAGTAAGTTTACGAAGACGTACCTCTACCGATAGTGAGGTTTGAAATCCTACAATCAATTCTTTTTTCCCATAAAGACACATTCTTGATTTTCTTTCTTTTTCTGAAAGAAAAAATTAAGCAAAAGTTTCTTTTTATCAAAGAAGCTTTTGCTTAATCTATTTAAAAAGGCGCATGATATTCAAATTCAAAGAAGATATCAATTAACCCTAACTCTCTATAAAGAAGGACAATTTAATGCTACCAGTCACAGCAATCTCTTGAGCCTACATATCAATGTAATTAATTTACCAAGTCCTAGCAGTACTTGGTAAATTTCGTCTTATATAAATTAATGTTGCGATATAGATAATGAATGCTGGCGTTTATTATTTCATAGAAAAAACAAACCATAATTAATTTAGATAGCATCTAAATAAACTAAGGTTTCAATTGCTTTTCCCGCAATTCATTTTTACATTAATTTACGCTATTAACACACATAAACAACATGCAATAAATACCAAAATGTCATTATTTAGACATTAAAACGCAATACATGCATTAAATTGTGTCATATTAATAATAATTATTTTATAGAATTATACTCTAAAATAATAGAATAAAATAGCCAATGCAACTCCCTTGATTTAGGATTACTTATTTCTATTTTACAATTTTATACTTATCTTTGCGGTAGTTGCTTGAATATTTGAAGTAAGGTTTAGTAATTCTTAAATATATAAAGAAGTGTTTATGAACAAAAAAGTAATGTTGTTATTGGTCTGCTTATTTACAAGCGTAGGCCTGATGATTGCCCAAACGCCTAGAAAGGTGACAGGAGTCGTTATTTCGGAAGAAGACGACCAGCCTGTAGTAGGAGCATCCGTTTTAATAAAAGGTACAACGTTAGGAACAGTTACCAATATTGATGGTCAGTTCACTATCGACAATGCACCAAGTACTGCTAGAACTTTGAAAGTCAGCTATATTGGAATGAAAACCCAAGAGGTTGCCATCAAAGCTGGTACCATAAAAATCATACTTCAACCGGACTCTGAAGTTCTGGAAGAAGTAGTAGTAACAGGTATGCAGAAAATGGACAAACGATTGTTTACGGGAGCCTCAACGAAACTAACGGCAGACAACGTAAAGCTAAACGGTATGGCCGACATCAGCCGTGGGTTGGAAGGTCGCGCTGCCGGTGTATCTGTTCAAAATGTATCAGGAACATTCGGTACAGCCCCTAAAATTCGCGTACGTGGCGCTACATCTATCTATGGTAGTTCCAAGCCGTTATGGGTAGTAGACGGCGTTATCATGGAAGACGTAGTGGAAGTATCGGCAGACGAATTGTCATCGGGTAATGCAGAAACCTTGATTTCTTCTGCCATTGCCGGTTTGAATGCCGACGACATCGAGAGCTTCCAAATCCTGAAAGACGGTTCTGCAACCTCCATTTACGGTGCACGCGCTATGGCAGGTGTAATTGTAGTAACCACCAAAAAAGGTAAAGCAGGACAAAACCATATCAGCTACACGGGCGAATTTACAATGCGTCTGAAGCCAAGCTACAACACTTACAATATCATGAATTCACAAGACCAAATGGCCGTTTACCAGGAATTGGCACAAAAAGGCTATTTGAACTATGCGGAAATCGCCAATGCATCCAGCAGCGGTGTGTACGGGAAAATGTACCAGCTCATCTCCGAGTACGACAGAACATCGGGACAATTCGGATTAATCAATAGCGAAAGCGCCAAAGCAGAATACTTACGTGCAGCAGAATACCGCAACACCGATTGGTTCGACCGCCTATTTTCTACCAGCATCATGCACAACCACTCGGTCAGCCTATCTTCCGGTACTGAAAAAGCACAGCATTATGTATCAGCCAGTGCAATGTTAGATCCGGGATGGTACCAACAAAGTTCCGTACAACGTTTCACAGCCAACTTGAATTCTACATTCAAACTTTCAAAGCAACTTGATTTCAACTTGATCGGAAATGCTTCCTACCGTAAACAAAAAGCACCGGGAACACTGGGCAGCGAAACCGATCCCGTATCAGGAGAAGTGAAACGAGACTTCGATATCAACCCCTATTCATACTCTATGAATACCTCACGTACGCTCAACCCCAATGAGTTCTACACTCGTAATTATGCCCCATTCAATATATTCAATGAACTGGAAAATAACTACATGAAATTGGGCGTAGGCGACTTCCGACTGACAGGACGCTTCACCTACAAGCCCTGTTCAAAAGTCGAATTATCCTTATTGGGCGGTATCCAAAGCACCACTACCTCGCAAGAGCACTTCATCGAAGACAACTCCAACCAAGCACAAGCCTATCGCGCCATGCCTACAGCTACCATACGCGACAAAAATCCGTTGCTATATACCGACCCCGACAACATTTATGCACTGCCTATCAGCATTCTCCCCAACGGTGGTATCTACGAGCGCACCGACCGCAATATGTTCAAATGGGATATGCGCGCATCTGTCAGTTACAACGATGTGTTCAATGAAAAACACATTGTCAATTTCTATGGTGGTATGGAAACCAACTCGGTAGACCGCCACTCCACTTGGTTCCGCGGATGGGGTATGCAATATTCAATGGGCGAAGTAGCCAATTACGCTTACCAAGCGTTTAAAAAAGGCCAAGAAGAAAACTCACAATATTATACTCTCACCAACCGCCACGAACGCAGCGCAGCCTTCTTTGGCAACGCCACATACTCTTACAAAGGAAGATACACGCTGAATGGTACAATCCGTTACGAAGGAACCAACTCACTTGGAAAAAGCCGCACAGCACGGTGGTTACCCACATGGAACGTTGCCGCTTCATGGAATATGCACGAAGAAGAATGGTTCAAAACATTGGAACCGGCGCTGTCGCACCTGACACTGAAAGGTTCTTACTCTTTAACCGCCGAACGTCCTTCTGTAACGAACGCATACGCCATCATCGGCTCAAAAACTCCTTGGCGTCCGTTTGCCAGCGTCAACGAAAGTATGCTGTATGTAAAAGAAGTAGCCAACCAGGAACTTACTTATGAGAAAAAGCACGAGTTCAACTTCGGATTGGCTACCGGATTCCTCAATAACCGTATCAATTTGGAAGTAGATTGGTACAGCCGCCGCAACTACGACTTGATCGGATTGGCCACCACGCAAGGATTGGGCGGACAAATCCAAAAGTACGGAAATATCGCCACCATGAAATCAAGCGGTGTGGAGCTTAGCCTTACTACCAACAACATTAAGACAAAAGATTTCTCATGGACTACCAATATCATCTACTCACACTCTAAAAACGAAGTAACCAAGTTGAAAACAAGCAAACGCATTATCGACCTTGTTTCGGGCAACGGTTTCGCGCAAGAAGGATATCCCGTACGTTCTCTTTTCTCCATCCCCTTCAAAGGGTTGAACCAGGAAGGACTTCCTACTTTCCTTGACCAAGATGGAAACATCTCTACAACAGGTATCTACTTCCAAACGAGCGACCCCGAAAAACTCGGTTTCCTCGAATACTCCGGCAATGTAGACCCAACAGACGTTGGTAGCTTCGGCAACATCTTCCGCTACAAAGGACTATCATTAAACGTATTCATTACTTACTCTTTCGGTAATGTGGTAAGGCTCGACCCCGTATTTAAGAAAGAATACAATGACCTGACTGCTACCCCCAAAGAGTTCAACAACCGTTGGATAGTTCCAGGCGATGAAAACAAGACGGACATTCCTGTGATAGCTTCCAAACGCCAAAACAAGAATGACACCAACCTGTCATACGCATACAATGCATACAACTACTCTACGGCACGCATTGCCAAAGGAGACTTTATCAGGATGAAGGAAATCTCAGTGGGCTACGACTTCCCGAAACATCTTGTTGCACCATTGAAACTATCCAGTCTTTCACTGAAACTTCAAGGCACCAACCTGTTCCTGCTTTACGCAGACAAGAAGCTCAACGGTCAAGACCCGGAATTCTTCAACACCGGTGGTGTAGCTGCTCCTACTCCCAAACAATTTACACTGACATTAAAGTTAGGTATTTAATAGCAAAAACAAACTGAATATGAAAAAATACAATAAATTATACAATGCCTTCATGTTGACTTTGTCGGCATTGACCTTGGCAAGTTGCAACGATTTCCTTGACACTATGCCGGACAATCGCGCACAACTTGACAGTGAAGAGAAAATACAAAGCATCTTAACTTCTGCCTACATCGACCATGAACCCGTTCTGGTAGCAGAATTGGTTTCAGACAATATGGACGATTACGGCGCCAACAACCCCAATACCAATCGCTGGTTTGACGAAACATTTGCTTGGAAAGACGAAACGGAAGACGCCAACGAGTCGCTGAACAGTTTTTGGGAATCTGCCTTTGTAGCTATTGCTTCCGCCAACGAAGCCCTGCAGGCCATCGAAGAGATGGGCACTGCCACTAATTCTCTGAAAGAATGCAAAGCAGAAGCCTTGCTCTGCCGTGCCTACAATCATTTCATGCTGGGATGTATGTTCTGCAAGCCCTACACAGCTACGGCTTCCAATGATTTAGGACTTCCGTACATCGAACATCCCGAAACGGAACTCAACCCACAATACGAACGCGGCACACTTGCCGAACTTTACAGCAAAATAGACCGCGACATCCAAGAAGCCTTGCCGTTGATAGGAGATTCGCACTACAAAGTGCCCAAGTATCATTTCAACACCAAAGCAGCTTATGCATTTGCCTGCCGTTTCTACCTATATTACGAGAAATGGGAAGAAGCAATCAAATACGCCAACCTATGTCTGGGCTCGCAACCCAAAACCATGTTGCGCGACTGGAAAGGTATGGCAAACATGACCCAGCAAGCGGATGCAATCACCAACGAATACGTGAACGCCAATTCCAACGCCAATCTGTTGATGCTTACAGGATACTCTACACTGGGAATCGTATTCGGCCCTTATCGGAATTACTCCCGCTACAGCCACGGGCAATATCTTGCCATGAACGAAGACATGAGAGCTACCAATATCTGGGGTGGTGCACTCAGCTTCTACATGACTCCGAAAGTGTATACCGGAACCAATATGGATAAAACCATCTTCTGGAAAATGCCATATATGTTTGAATATACCGATCCGGTAGCAGGTATCGGTTATAACCATACGGTTTATCCGGCATTTACCACTGACGAATGTCTTTTGAACCGGGCAGAAGCCTACATATTGCTCAAACAATATGACGAAGCGGCAGCCGACCTCACTACATGGATGCAAAACATCACCAAAAGCACCAAGACACTTACGCCGGCAAACATTGCCCAGTTCTACGATGCGCAGGAATACTCTTATTCGGACGCAGAGGGCTTGCAGTCTACCCTCAAGAAACACCTCAACCCTGCTTTCCAAATAGAAGAAGAAGGCAGCACGCAAGAAAATATGCTGCAATGTATGCTCGGTTTCCGCCGTATCGAAACAATGCACGCCGGATTGCGCTGGTTCGACATCAAACGTTATGGCATTGAAATCCCGCGCCGCGTGATGAATGCTTCAGGAACTCCGCAGTATAAGAGTGATTTCTTGAGCAAAGATGACAAACGGCGCGCGCTTCAAATACCACTCAAAGTACGCGAAGCCGGATTAGAAGCAAATCCACGTTAATTTTTCCACCATCTATTAAAACAGAATTTATGAAAAAGCAAATCTATAAATTGTTCTTGTCGGTTCTTCTCATCGCCGTTGCTGCGTGTTCGTCGGACGAACCTGACTACAACAGAAGTGTTATCACGCCGGGAAACACGGAAAACACTGAATTTGACTCTTGGCTGGAAGCCAATTTTGTCAATCCGTATAACATCGCATTCAAATATCGCTACGAGGATATTGAATCCGACTTCGATTACTACGTAGTGCCTGCCGACTACAACAAGGCTATCAAATTAGCTCATTTGGTAAAATACCTGTGTGTAGAGACTTATAATGAGGTAGCAGGTGTGGATTTCACTTGCGAGTATTTCCCTAAAATGTTTTTCACCATCGGCGAATGGGAGTACAAAAACAACGGAACCTTCATCTTGGGAACGGCAGAGGGCGGACGTAAAATCCTGTTGGCAGGTGTGAATGACCTGGAGCGGTACATACAAAACGCAAATATGCTCAACCACTATTATTTCAAAACAATACACCATGAATTTACCCATATCCTGAACCAGACAAAACCCATTCCTACGGATTTCCAGTTGGTAACGGGCAACGGCTACGTAGCAGACAGTTGGAGTGAAGAACCTTTTAACCAGATTTATCTGTCGCGTGGGTTCATCTCCTCCTATGCACAGCACTCCTATCAGGAAGACTTCGCCGAAATGATGTCTATCTACATCACCAACGACGAAGCATCGTGGGAAAATATGCTCGAAGGGGCCAGCAGCGAAAGCCTCGCCCTCATCCAGCAGAAGTTGGATATTGTAAAAAGCTACATGAGCACTTCTTTCGGCATCGACTTAGATGTATTGCGCAACACACTGCAACGCCGCCAAAACGAAGTTTTCAGTGGCAAAGTAGACCTTGAAGCCCTGACCGTTAAATAACTAAAACATCATGATTATGAAACTCAATAGAACATTACTCTATATTCTTGCAATGCTTCCGGCATTATTATTGCAATCGTGCCTGAAAAACCAAGAAGATATTTTTGACGCTCCCTCTTCTATCCGTATGCAGGAGATGCTCGACAATACCAAGAAGATACTTACCAGTTCGGAAGAAGGATGGATATTCGACTATTATCCTGACCGTTATCTGTCGTATGGCGGCTTTGTCTACACCGTAAAGTTTGACAATCAGGAAGCTACAGTGGGTTCGGAGCTTGCCCCGGGAGTGTTTGAGTCAAGTCTTTATAAGATGACCAACGACAACGGTCCGGTATTGTCATTCGACTCATACAACACACTGATGCATTTCTTTTCTACTCCTTCTTCTTCGCATTATGAAGGTTATGACGGCGACTTTGAATTTATCATTATGGAAGCGACCGACGACCTGATTACATTGCGCGGCAAACGTACAGGAAACGAAATGTACCTGCGCCGCCTGACGAAAACTGCTGCCGACTACATCAACGCCATTTCCGCCGTCAGCGAGAGTCTCATTCTTTCTTCCGCCACCGGAACGGCTGGCACACAAGAACTGATATGCAGCATCGACCTGGACAGTCGTTATATGGAGTTTACTTATATGAAAGGCGACAAAGGCATCGTGGCAGGCAACAGCTTCATCCCGAGCGAAACGGGTATCCGCTTCTACCAACCGATAGAAATCAATGGCGCCAGCATCTCGGAATTGGCTTATAATGCGGATACTTACACATTCTCAGGCAAGGATTCGGCAGGCAATGACGTGACGCTGACGGGCAACCTTCCTGCAGATTATACGCCATTTGACCAGTTTGCCGGCACGTATGAACTTAATTACCAATATGGTTCTATCGACGTGACACTGGTAGCGGATAAAGAAAACAACCGTTATCTGATTCAAGGACTCAACGACAACTACAACATAGTAGCCAATTATGTGAGGTCAAAAGGATATCTGAACATTACCTCGCAGAAAGTAGGCGAAAGCGGTGGCAAACAAATATGGCTGTGTGGTTGGGGACTGGATGTAGAAGGCTATTTCTCATGGTCTACCGAGTGCGGAATGTTCCTAATAAAAGACACGGCAAAGGAAGGAACCTATAAGTTTGTAACCAATACTTATCTGGATACACCGGCAGATTCCTTTATCCTTTACGAATTCAACGGTGCGCCGTCCTCCAATACAGCACTCGGAGGAGCCGCCGCTCCCTGGCTTATTAATGATGAATATCGTGTCCCCTATCCGACATCTATTGTAAAAAAATAAACGCGTACACATATGAAAAAGATATTTAGTCTCCTATTATTCGCACTTTGTGCAATAAGCTATACCGCTTGTACAAACGAGGAAGGTATAGAATATGTTCAGGAATCCTCCATCAAGATTGTCAGCCGGGACGTAAGTTTCCCGGCGGCAGCCTCACAAGGCACTATCGAAGTGGAAGCACCGGGCGAATTTACCGTAAAGACATCTGATCAAGGATGGTGCACCACTACCATATCAGGTTCTACCATTCAGGTCAATGTCGAACAGAACCCCGGCCTGGAAGGGCGTACCTCCATGCTTACCATCCGTTGCGGAGCCGATTCCACCCGCATTGCAGTACATCAGTCGGGAGTAATCTTTGAATTAAGTGCCGGTTCACAAATCACAGCTGACGACAAAGCCGCCACTTATTCATTCGATCTCACCTGCAATACCGAACTCACTCTGAACTCTTCCGAAGAATGGATTTCGGTAGCTGTTGAAGACGGAAAGATAAACATCACCTTGAAAGAGAACAACACCGGACACATCCGTAAAGGCAACATCACTTATACTGCCGGCACCTATCAAGACGCTATCCAAGTGACACAATGTGAATTTGACAAAGACTTGGCAGGTGATTACAATCTATACTTCACCGACTCTGAGGATGGAAAACTGAAATACCTCTCCACCACTTTAAGCAAGTCGGGAAATACATACAGTATCCTGCTCAACGGACTCAACTTTACTATCCCTGTCACATACAACCAAAAGGCCGGAGAACTTATAGTCAACGGAGGGAAATACATAGGTGATTACGAAAATTACAAAGTACATACAGTAATTTGGGATACCAACGCAGGTTACTGGACATGGGATACATCAGTGAGCATGGCAGGCACATTTGAATATGAAGAAGATGAGGACGGAAAATATACCATCTTATCCTTCAAAGACAATGGTTCGTGGGGTAATTATCATACCGATGCCATCTGTCTGAATGCCTTCACTGCCACTCCCCCATCCAAAGAGACACATTTAGGGTTACTAATGGGAATGGTAGAGCCTTTCCTATACAGAACTCATGATGATGAAATTCCAGCAGTAGCCTCTGCCTTGAAAATCAATACGGCAAAAAGATGTACCGGATTTTCTATACGCTAAACGACTGGTAATACACACCAAACAATAAGACAAACCGCTTCAGCCAATCCCTGCGGATAGCTGAAGCGGTTTGCTTCTTTCTATAGTGGTATTCTTAATTTCAAATGATTGTCCACCATCTTCCCTTCCTCCCAACCAAACAGCGTATTTATAGGTTAATAAGCAACCGCCAGCGGCGCACGCAACCTCTGCGCATACTCAGCCATATATTTATTCCATCCATCAGCCGTCTTGATAGCCGCCTTATCCCAGGCAGAACCCCAGTAATAAGTATATTCAGAACCCGGCTCATATTCGCTGACTGCCAGTACGTGACCGTCTGCTCCGCCACGCTCTTTCTTCTCCGTTTCTGAGAAAAGAACAGCTTTAGCATCTTTTACTTGCGCGGGGAATGCAGCGCCGACAAATATCTTGCCGTTTCCACCTTTACGGTCAGTTGTAGGGTCTACATAAGTGATATAACCGTTGGCAGCATCAGCTACAACCGCACCATCCGGTTCACGCAGAACAAGCCCTGTAACCACAGGTATTGCCTCTTTCAGATTGGTATATGAAATAACAGCTTTGTTGAGGTATGAGCCTGCATCCAAAGAGATAACACGAGTTTCCACTACGTTAGAGTCTCCACGAACTACAAGCGGATTGAATTCCAACTTTACAGTAAAGCGTAATGGGCCGTTATCAAGGATTTCCTGAGTGCGATAGCAGTAAGGATAGATAATCGTATCCCCTGCCATCAAAGCAGCCGTACCGCCGCCCAATGTAGGCCCTACGGCGTAGCAGTCCATCCCGTAACCATGGTCAATATGATAAGAGATGGCACGTCCCAATTCGGCAGCCGCTTTCGGGTCAGTCTTTTTCAGTTCGGCTATCTTGGCACGCTTCTCCTTATTCAGTTCTTCAGCGTACATACTTTCTAGGATAGGCTCGGTAGTATTATACTTCGTGAAGATATCGTAGCCAAAGCCACGTTCGTTTCTTGCCTGCAAAGCAGGGCCATAGGCACGGAAACCTACGAGGTCGTTCTCCCAAGCAACGTCATCCAGGCGTTCGGGATAATATTTGCCACAGGCAATTACATTAAATGGTTCCGGGGTTCCCGGCTGAATAGTGTAAGTAGCTGTACCATTCGCTTTTACCGTAGCCGGGAAAATAACTTTTTCGTCATATGTCACCTGGTAAGGCACTTGTTGACCATCAGCGTCAAGTACTATAATCTGTGCTGTGTCTGCGAGTTGCAACTTCGCAACCACATCGCTCATCGGTACTTCAACCATCTCTCCAGCGCGTTCTAAAGCCAAGGGATTAGCCACAGTGACCGTCATTGCCTGTTTGCTGTCGGCACAGGAAGCAAAAGCCGTCAAAGCAACAGCAAGCAGAAAAAATATCTTTTTCATGATTGATTCTTATTAAATAAAAAATAAGGTGACAGATGAAAAGAGGATGCTCTTTGCCATTCTATCACCTTACGGATTAACTTACTATCTTGTATTATTTCGGTTGTTTTCCGATATAAGCAAGGATACCGCCATCTACGTAAAGAACGTGACCGTTGACAGCGTTAGATGCTTCAGAAGCAAGGAACACAGCAGGGCCTGTCAGTTCTTCCGGATCCAACCAACGACCTGCCGGAGTCTTGGCGCAGATGAATGAATCGAACGGGTGACGGCTTCCGTCTTCTTGCGGCTCACGAAGAGGAGCAGTCTGCGGAGTAGCGATATAACCCGGGCCGATACCATTACATTGGATGTTGTATTCACCATATTCAGAGCAGATGTTGCGAGTCAGCATCTTCAGACCACCCTTAGCGGCAGCGTAAGCAGATACAGTTTCACGACCCAGTTCAGACATCATAGAGCAGATGTTGATGATTTTACCGGCACGTTTTTCCATCATAGCAGGAAGAACAGCCTTAGCAACGATAAACGGAGCGTTCAAGTCGATGTCGATTACACGACGGAAATCAGCAGCGTCCATTTCGTGCATAGGAACACGACGGATGATACCTGCGTTATTTACAAGAATATCAATTGTACCTACTTCTTTAGCGATAATAGCAACCATAGCCTGTACAGCCGGTTCGTCTGTCACGTCACATACATAACCGTGAGCCTTGATACCCTTTTCTGCATAAGCAGCCATACCTTTGTCTACCAACTCCTGATTGATGTCGTTAAAACAAACAGTAGCGCCTTGTTCTGCAAAAGCAGAAGCGATAGCAAAACCGATACCATAAGAAGCACCTGTAACGAGAGCTACTTTACCTTCCAAAGAAAAATTCAAAAACTTGTTCATAATTTTTTTGTTATTAAATTAGGAAAACTATTGTAGTTGTTATTTCAAATCTGTTATTAATGAGAAGTCCTGGTCGCCGTAGTCGAGGTTCTCGCCGCCCATACCCCAGATAAAGGTGTAGTTGTGAGTAGCGGCAGCCGAGTGGATAGACCATTCGGGCGAAAGAACCGCCTGGTCGCCCTTCATCCATACGTGGCGTGTTTCGCCTACTTCGCCCATAAAATGGCAGATAGCGTGGTCTTCGGGGATTTCGAAGTAGAAATAAGCTTCCATACGACGGCTGTGTACGTGAGCCGGCATCGTGTTCCATACGCTTCCCGGAGCCAGTTCGGTCATACCCATCTGGAGTTGGCAGGTAGGCAATACCTGATTTACCAGCATCTTATTGATATTACGATGGTTGGAACCTTCCAAAGAGCCCATTTCAGCCACTACTGCATCGGCTTTCGTCACCTTACGGTCGGGATAGTTGCGATGAGCAGTCAGTGAGTTGAAGTAGAATTTGGCGGGATGTGCAGCGTCCTTGCTTTCGAAAGTCACTTCACGGTCGCCCGAACCCAGGTAAAGGGCTTCCTTATAATCAAGTTCAAATTCAGCGTCGCCTGCCTTTACGATACCGGGACCGCCCACATTGTAAACACCCATCTCGCGGCGGGTCAGGAAGAAAGGAGCTTTCAGCGGGTCAATCGCTTCGAGCGTCAGCACTTCGCCTACCGGAAGAGCTCCACCCACTACCATACGGTCGTACATGGAATATACCATATTCACTTCATTGGGGACAAATATCTTTTCGATTAAGAAATCTCTGCGGATTCTCGTTGTATCATAACTTTTTGCATCCTCAGGATGCGCAGCATAGCGAATTTCATAGTTCGTTTTCATACCTTATTTATTTATAGTTATTGAATAAGTTCACGTTTCTACGTGCACACCGTTTGCGTACACGATGCAAAAATAGCAAAAGAAAACGGGTTTACCTTGCAATTTTGTTCCAATTATCCACCAAAAATGTCCAGAATCTGTGCAATGCACACTTTTTTAACGAACTATAATACGATTAAAAGGGGATTTTTACCTAGGTCTCAAATCCGTATCGAGCGAGAAGTACAAATCACGTTATATCGACTGCCCGAACGAACCGCTTTATCCCTTCGGATATGGCTTGAGCTATGCTACATTCGAGTACTCGGATATTCAGCCCTCTTCTGTCATTGCCGAAGAAGGTGACAAACTCCAATTCAGCGTGACCGTCACCAATACCGGCAAAGTAGACGGTGAAGAGGTAGTCCAGCTTTATGTACGCGATATGAAAGGCAGCGTGACACGCCCGGTAAGGGAGTTAAAAGGCTTTAACAAGATTCTAATCAAAGCCGGAGAAAGCCGTAAAGTCTCCTTCACCCTTTCTCCCGAAGACCTCTCCTTCACACGCAAGGACATGATTTGGGGACAGGAAAAAGGTGAATACAAGCTATGGATAGGCGGGGACTCCAATGCAAGCCAGGAAGCCTCTTTTACCATTAAATAACTCTAGCTATTGACTTTCCCCTTTTTATTTTGTATCTTTGAAGAACCAAAATAAGAAAAAACAGTATGAGTTATATAAAAATCAAGACATAATAGCACATTATCAAACATATATTTCCATATATGGAAGAACTACGACGGGAGAAAATCAGCACTGATTTTCTCCCGTTTTGTTTATATAAAAGCAAGTGTAGATTTAACATACCCACAGGGTTTTCGGACTGACCCGGTTTTCTTACAACAGACAAACTATTACTGAAATCAAGATGATAATGTCGAGATTTTCGGACTGACCCAGATTATGCCGCTTTACAAACAGCAATAAGAATAGAAGAAAAAGAAAAGCCCTGAAAGATGTATCTTCCAGGGCTTTTCTTCGTTGGACTACCAAGATTCGAACTTGGACAAACAGAACCAAAACCTGTTGTGCTACCATTACACCATAGTCCAAACTTATGTGCTTTCTGTTAAAAAGCGGTGCAAAGATAGAGGTTTGCAAGCAAACCTCCAAATATTTCATTCATTTTTTTACTTTGCTACCCGATAAATCGTGAATTATTACTTCGCAATCAGCAGATAATAGTTCTTTTTACCGCGCTGAACAAGCAGATATTTCTCATCAAGCAGGTCAGCAGTTGTGATTACCTGGTCAAAAGCCGCCAGCTTCTCTTTATTCAACGAGACGCCACCGCCTTGAACCAACTTACGCATTTCACCTTTCGAAGCAAATACAGCCGCATTATCGACAAACAGGTCTACTGCCTTCACTCCTTCTACTAACGCATCACGGGAAATCTCAAATTGAGGTACTCCTTCGAATACAGCCAGCAATGTGTCTTCGTCCAATTTGCGCAAAGCGTCGGAAGTGGCATTACCAAACAGAATGTTGGATGCATCTACCGCTGCGTTGTAATCTTCTTCCGAGTGAACCATCACAGTCACTTCCTTGGCAAGACGTTTCTGAAGGATACGCAAGTGTGGAGCCGCCTGATGTTCGGCAATCAATGCTTCAATTTCTTCTTTTTCGATGGAAGTAAAGATCTTGATATAGCGTTCAGCATCAGAGTCACTTACGTTCAGCCAAAACTGGTAAAACTTGTATGGAGAAGTATAACGAGGATCCAACCAAATATTTCCGGATTCTGTCTTACCGAACTTGCCACCGTCAGCTTTTGTAATCAGAGGGCAAGTCAGAGCGAAAACTTCTCCCCCATTGGTACGGCGAATCAATTCGGCACCGGTAGTTATGTTTCCCCATTGGTCGGAACCACCCATCTGCAACTTGCAACCTTTTGTCTCGTATAAGTGAAGAAAATCGTATCCTTGAAGCAATTGGTAAGTGAACTCGGTAAATGACAGTCCGTCACGTGCTTCGCCATTCAGACGACGCTTTACAGAGTCTTTTGCCATCATATAGTTCACGGTAATGTGCTTACCTACTTCGCGAGCAAAATCAAGGAAACTGAACTCTTTCATCCAGTCGTAGTTGTTCACCAGTTCGGCACGGTTGGGTACATCCGACTCGAAGTCGAGGAACTTGGCAAGTTGTTTTTTTATACATGTCTGATTGTGACGTAATGTCTCCTCGTCCAGCAGATTACGTTCTGCCGACTTACCGGAAGGGTCACCAATCATACCTGTAGCGCCCCCAATCAGTGCCAACGGCTTATGACCGCAGCGTTGGAAATGACGAAGGATCATCACTCCACAAAGGTGACCAATGTGTAGCGAATCGGCAGTCGGGTCGATACCCAAATAGGCAGTCACCTGCTCTTTGATTAGCAACTCTTCTGTTCCCGGCATGATGTCCTGCAACATGCCACGCCATCTCAATTCTTCTACAAAATTCATCGTATTACTCTTTTATTATTAGGTTTTTATTGTCTTCTTAATCCGATATGCGGCAAAAGTACGACTCTTTCTCGGAAGATACAACTCTTACGCCTTAAAAAAGACATTTTGAATATTTCTGCGAATAGTCTCACGCAGTAACCCCGCCTCTACCCCACGCACTTCGGCTGCCCGGCACAAAATTTCTTCAATATCAAACGAGCTCTCGTCCGTCTCCAGAAACAAGCGGTCGTCGGGTATCATCTTCATCGTTTCATCGGGATAATATTCTCCCAAAGAAAGATAAAATCCCTGTTTCAGCAACTGTGTCGCCTGCTCAGGCTTTCCCCGGAAGCCATGCCATATCCAAGGTTGCTTGGGTTGAAACTGCTTCTTTGCTGCCAAAAGTTGTTCCATTGCTTTCACACAATGGATTATCAACGGCAAACCGTATGTTTCAGACAGTTGTATCTGCATTACAAATGCCTGTGTTTGAAGCGTCATCGAAGCCTCTGTCAGTTTATCCAGCCCGGTCTCTCCTATAGCCACCACCTGTTTATTCGGCAATTGCTCGATAAGAAAATCAAGTTGTCGGTCGAAATCAGCCACTGTCAGCTTCCATGGATGGATACCGACAGAATAATAACAGTCTTCTTGAAAAGACGAATCCTCCAATAACCGGTAATTGATGATAGAGTTACTTTTAGAAACGGCTCCCTGTCTATGGGTATGAATATCCAGAATAGTATCAATCATCTTTCCTTCCACATCTGATTCTTTATTTTAGTTATTTCAAGGCACAGGGTCATAGCCGGAGCCACCCCAGGGGTGACATCGCAGGATACGCCGCACAGTCAGATAAAACCCTTTCACGGGGCCATGCTTCTTAATCGCTTCGACTGCATAAGCCGAGCAGGTCGGCGTAAACCGGCATGAAGGGGGTGTCAGCGGAGATATACAAATCCGGTAAAAATAGATGGGGATAAGCAACAGGAGCGAAAACATCCTGCTTAAAAATCCTTTCACAGATACCCAGATAGCGGATATCCCAGAACCACGGGATTTCATAAGGATAGTTTTTCGGAGATGCGCGAAAGCGCTATTTTCATTTTCTCTTCCAATTCGGCAGTAGCGACAAGCTCGTCCGACAGATAGATAAAGGCGATAGCCAGATGCTGTTCCCGGCGTTGCAGCTCACCTATCAGAAGTTCTTTGTTTTTCCGATAGGCTTCACGTATCTGACGTTTCACCCGATTGCGCTTTACCGCCCGCTTGAACCGCCGTTTCGATACACTGATAAGTATGGAAGCCGAGACCTCACCTTGTTCGACGGGCATATATACAACACGTATCGGAAAGATGGAAAACGACTTCGAAACGCCGCCCTCAAACATCTTTCCGATCTGTATTTTACTATTCAGCCTTTCGGCTTTGCACAAAGTATATATACCCACCCTGTTTATTTATTGTTTTCCTTGATAAACATGTCGAGCGCTGCCGTCATTGACGGAGCCTGCACTGTAGGCGCTTCAAGATCCAGACGAAGTCCGGCATCACGTACAGCTTGTGCGGTAGTAGAGCCGAAAGTTCCGATCTTAATCTCTTTCTGATTGAAATCGGGAAAGTTCTTCTTCAAGGAAGTCACTCCTGCCGGGCTGAAGAACACCAACATATCATAATCAAATTCTTCTGATGTAAAGTCATTGCTCACTGTGCGGTACATCACAGCTTCCGTATGCTGAATACCGTTCTTATCGAGCAGGTTTTTCACATCATCATTGTGCACGTCCGACATCGGGACGAGGTATTTTTCTGTTTTGTGCTTCACAATGGAAGGAATCAGGTCTTCAATCTTTCCGGTAGCCCCAAAGAAGATTTTACGTTTGCGGTATTGCACATACTTCTGGATATACAATGCCACTGCTTCCGTCACGCAGAAATACTTCATCGTCTCGGGAATCGCTACACGCAGTTCTGTACACAAATTGAAAAAGTGGTCGATAGCATGACGCGAAGTGAATAGAACGGCAGTGTGGTCGAGAATCGAAATTTTCTGTTGCCGAAATTCTTTCGCCGAAAGACTTTCAACCTTAATAAACGGCCGGAAATCTATTTTTACACCATACTTCTCAGCGATGTCGTAATAGGGAGATTTCTCTGACGCAGGCTTAGGCTGCGACACTAGTACTTTTTTAATTTTCAACGTCCTAAAATTTTATTAGCAAAATATTGTTCATTTGAATCATACCCTGATAGAGTAGCAGACAAGGTATAATTTCTAGAGCGCAAAAGTACACAATTAAAAGGAAAAGCTCGCTAAACTGATGAAAAAAAAGCTTTATCCACTTATAAAACATCAATATTTTAGCGAAAATTAGAATTATAGAACCAATTATAATCAAATTGGTGAGACTTAGGTCGAAATAAACTAAAAAAAGTACGAATGGAAAAAGGGCAAATCCAGCATAATATATAAGCGCAGAATAAGATTCGAGCCACATATTTGTCCTATTTTTATCAAAGAACACCCAGCCCAAAAACATATAAAGCAGCCATTTTAGTAAGAAATAAGCCAAGCAGAAAGCTACATAAATTCCCAGCAAAAGGAGAGGGGATACATGGCTCATCAAGGCAGGAGAGGTATCGTGAAAATAATTGAGGAAGGTGATTCCTGCCAACACGCAGGTCTGCAACACAAGTACAAGGAGATAACGCATGTCAGCCGCCGTAGAGCTATCGAAGATGCTCGCCCGCTCACGATGCAGTACAAAGTCTTTCACTTGCTGAGAAAGAAATTTCTTTCCGCGCGACAAAGCGATGGAAGATAGGAAGAAGCAAGCCAACAATGTCAACGAGATAGCATCATCCGTCCGGGGAAAGTAGGGGATAGGGGTTCCCTCAAAACCTGAGCCAGCTTCCTGCGTGGCATGAGTTACAGCCGACTGCAAACTATCACTATCCGCTTTTGCCGAAGCAAACTGCCCATGTTGGAAAAGCAACAGGGTATCAGTTTGTGAAGAACCTATTGTATCGCCTATCATATAGCTGCAAATTTACGAATGGAAACATCCCACACCGGAGTCTCATAAAGCAACTCTACGGCTTCCTCAGGTGTCCGAGCCACTTTCCATATATCTCCATGCTGTTGACGCATAAAATTTTCTTCAATAGCTTTTTCAAGCATTTCCAGCAACGGGTCAAAGAACCCGTTTACATTAAGAACTATAATAGGGTTGAGGTATAACCCCAATTGTTTCCAGGTAATAATCTCAAGCAGTTCTTCAAGCGTGCCACATCCACCCGGCAAAGCAATGATACCGTCACTCAGATTCGCCATTTTCTGCTTGCGCTCGTGCATGGATTCCACTTCTATCAGCTCCGTCAATCCTGTATGGTGCCAGTTCTGTTCTACCATAAAATGCGGGATGACTCCGGTCACCTCACCACCACTCTTCAAGACAGCATCTGCCACTGAGCGCATCAGACCGATACTTCCGGCTCCGTTAATCAAGCGGATACGATGTTCGGCAAGCAAACGCCCAAGTTCTTCGGCTGCTTTAAAGTAGACGGGATCTATTTTGGTACTGGAAGCACTATATACGCATACGGAATTTATTTGGTTCATCTTCATTACACTATCCATGGAGTTATTATATCGTAGGCGCAAAATTACGAAAAAAATCCGTTATTCGTATTTATCTTAATCAGAGATAACAGTTATACCTGCTTTCTTGTATTTAGTCTATCATTGATACAAAAAGAATCTTGGACTTCTGAAATCAGAAGCCCAAGAGCTTTCTTACAGAGAACACATCTATTGCAGATATCGCATCTGCAAACAGATGTACCGAATTGTCGCTGAATGAACTTCATTGTTCGAATAATCAGTTTGTTCAAACACCCTACCCAATACTCAGCAAGACAATTCATAATGAGTGATTTTATTCTTTGATAATATACCTAATAACGATCGTATGCCTTTCGCAAGGCATATTAAGCCCACGAGTCAGAATCAACCAATTCTTTCCCCTTTCGGTCAACCTCTAATCGCCATTTCAGCAATGCACTATATAAATAGCGAGGCCTTTAACCGTTAATAATTTAGGTATATTATATTGTTACAAATATTTCCACTACAGAGATTAATCTAATTCAAATTCCCCCGCATAACTTGTAGCCGGAAGTTGTATTTCCAAAACATACTTACCTTTTTCTTCACCAGTGAGGTTAATATTCAGTTTTTCTACATTCAAATCAGTAGATGTATAAACGACTTCTTCTGTTTCTGCATCTTTTATGATGATTGTTACAGAAGTAACAGGTACAAGAAAATCGATAGATACCATCGGGCTTTCAACAAAAGCAATAGGTATAATAGGGATAGAACGATGTTGTATTTTAGTAGTAGCACTCAATTCAATTCGATGCGCAGATTTCATCTCACGTGCAAAAGATGTATTTACTTGAAATAATACGACCAACAATAACAGAAGTAAAAATTTAGCTTTCATAATAAGTATATTTAAAATTTCGCTTCAAAAATACACAGATAGAGTCACAAAAACGATTTTTATGTGGTAACAATGGTAACAGCCCTTCATTAAAAAAAGAAATAATCCCCAATAATACTACAATATCCTATTGATTATCAGCACCGAACACACGCTCAAAAATTTGTGTATCAATTTTATTCTTTATACGGCTCTTGCGTGTTTTAAGAGCGTCTGACGTGGCACCCATCAGTTCCATCATGACAGATTTCGAACAACAAAGCAATGAAAGAACACAAAAATACACATCATCACCAGTTAAAGCTGGATAACGCCCTTGCAAGTTTACCATTACATCAACAAAGGAATTGGAAATGGCAGAACGCATCTCTTTCCTCAAGTTACGCATCATCAATAATTGTTTAGGAGTCGCTTTCTCTAACGCTTCTAATTGATTATAATAATCAGTAGTTTTAAGCATAGATATACACAATTGAATCTGCTTTTCTGTCAATTCGGACCGTTTCTTATCAATCTCATCCTTATTAGCTTCAGAAGCCTCTTCTTCCTTTAAAAGCATACTATCAACCCGTTTTTGAGTCAATTCATTCTGCAACGTTATATAGCGTTTCTTTCTTTTTCTATCATTCCACATAAAAGAAAAAACGCATATTATCATTAAAAAAAGAAATGCAACAGCTAAACCAACAACCAGTATTTTAGCGTGCTCTGACAATACCCTTTTATGCTCTTCCAATTGATGTTTATCCATAAGCCGTTTAAGTTCCTTATTATCAGTCATAACTTGAATTGAATCATAAAGCACTTTATATACATCCATATTTTCCGTCGCAGTTTTCCACTCTTTCTTTTTCTTTGCTATCTGATACATACCATTATAACAAATAGCCTTTCCATAAACATCAAGCTGATCTATGTCTTTACTAAAAAAATAACCAGCAGAATCAAGCATATTCAAGTTTAGCATAATTTTTGCTTTTAACAAACAAGCGTTATGTGACATATCATAATCCATTATCGCAATCGCTCTCGACACATACTTATTTGCCTGAACATAATCTTTTCCTTCATTATAAACTATAGCAAAATCATGATAGATTGCCCCTATTACATCAGAATCTTGTACCACCGATGCGCAATCAAGAGCCTGTTGATAGTAGTATAATGCACTATCTTTTTCATTTTGTAACAAAAACATACGTGCAATTCCTCTCAATGGATAAACCTGAGCACTTTTCCCCTTCAGAATTTGATAAGCTTTACGATAAGCATCCATTGCTATATCATCCAAATCCTCTTCTTCGTAACATTCTGCCAAATTATCATATATCATCGCCAAGAACTCATCCTTAACAGGCATCAGCCGAACCGCCGCTAAATATTCTTCTACGGCAAAAGAAGTATATCCCATATCCCGATAAGTAGCTCCTAAATAATAATGTGCTTTTGCTGCGCGTACACTCTTTTTTCTATCTCCATAATACTCAACAGCCGTTTTTATCAACGAATCATCTTCTAAAGGAATATAGTTCTTATACTTCCCCTGTGTAAGCAACAGTGCATAAAGCGCCCTATCGGCACGTGGTAGTTTCTGCGGAGAAGAAATTGATTCCAAAATAAACAGGGCACTATCAGGGTATTCTTCCATTAACGAATCAGCACGCAACAACAATGGATTCTTCACAGAAGAAGAGCAAGAAGAAAGAGATATAGACGACAGAATACTACCTACACCAATCAATAAGCATAAAAAGACCAATAAATGGTATTCGGAAAAGGAAAGTTTTATTTTCATTTAGCAATTGTTCATTTCATAAAACAAAAGTAGCAAATTCCCGCAAGACCTACTTAGTATCCAAAATACATTTATTTAAATATAACTTATAAAAACAAGAGTCACAACTCCACCTTCCCACGAAAAGAAGGTAAAATTGTGACTCTTTTATATAAGCAAGCTAAGTTCTAAACTAAATTACAGAGCGAAAGCTGCTTTAATTTTATCAACGTAGTCGAGCTTCTCCCATGTAAAGAGTTCTACGTCTACTGTCTTGTCACCCTCATAACGAGAGAAGAACTTCTTAGTAACCACCTGCGGTTCGCGTCCCATGTGGCCATAAGCGGCAGTTTCCTGATAAATAGGATTACGGAGCTTTAAGCGTTCCTCGATAGCTTTCGGACGAAGGTCGAACAACTGGTCAATGATACGGGCAATCTCGCCATCAGTCATATTCACATGAGAACGGCCGTAAGTATCCACGAAGATATTAATCGGGCGAGCCACACCAATAGCATAACTTACCTGTACAAGCATTTCGTCTGCTACTCCTGCTGCTACCATGTTCTTAGCGATATGGCGTGCTGCATATGCTGCGCTGCGGTCTACCTTGCTAGGATCTTTTCCTGAGAAAGCACCGCCACCATGAGCACCCTTGCCACCGTAAGTATCAACGATAATCTTACGACCTGTCAGACCGGTATCTCCGTGAGGGCCACCGATAACAAACTTTCCGGTAGGATTGACATGATAGATGATTTTATCATTGAACAATGCCAACACTTTGTCGTGATGGATAGAAGCAATCACACGAGGCATCAGAATCTCAATCACATCACGGCGGATGATAGACAGCATTTCTTCGTCAGCTTTCAACTGAGCGGCTTGCGAGTCATCTTCCGGCTGGATAAAGTCATCATGTTGCGTAGAAACAACAATTGTATCAATGCGGACAGGGGTTCCGTTGTCGTCATATTCGATAGTAACCTGGCTTTTCGCATCGGGGCGGAGATAAGTCATCACCTTGCCTTCACGACGGATATCGGCCAGCACTTGCAGAATGCGGTGTGCCAAATCAAGAGAAAGCGGCATGTAATTTTCCGTTTCATTCGTAGCATAACCGAACATCATTCCTTGGTCGCCTGCGCCCTGTTCCATCGGGTCCTGACGTTCTACACCACGGTTGATATCGGGGCTTTGCTCATGAATGGCGGAAAGTACACCACAAGAGTTGCTTTCGAACATGTACTCTCCTTTGGTATAGCCGATTTTCTTAATCACTTCGCGTGCGATGAGCTGCAGGTCAACGTACGCTTTTGTTTTCACTTCACCCGCTAGCACCACTTGTCCGGTAGTCACTAGTGTTTCGCAAGCTACTTTCGAACTGGGGTCGTAAGCCAACAGTTTGTCAAGCACGGCATCCGATATTTGATCGGCTACCTTGTCGGGGTGTCCTTCTGACACCGATTCGGATGTAAATAAGTATCCCATCTTTGTTAAATTAAAAATTAAGAATTGAGAATTAAAAAATAATAGGGTAGGAGAGGTGAGTGCTGCAAGGAGTAAACCGCAAAGCGTCGGTAAGACGTGTTTTAGCATTTTTTTCCGTGGTTGCAAGCTACTCAAATCTGTCCACACTTTCATTTCGGTTGCAAAGATAAAGAGATTTCGGAGATAATGAGTATCTTTGGCGCGTATTTAACACATAAATAGATTTATAATGATTCTAAATAAGAAATTAAAAACGCTTTTGGTGCTGGCGCTCTATGTAGGATTCACGATTGCTATCTACGCCATTGTTTGCCATTTCATCGACAAGCCGTTTCAGGAGATTCATTTGCTGTATGCAACACTGATAGGATGCATCGCCTATTTGCCGGTGTTTATTGCGGAGAAAAAGAAATAAATAGTCTGTTTGGTGCGTATATATACTCACCATACTGGATATATATATCCAATACGCTGTACATATATGCCCAATACGGTGAGTATATATGCCCACCGAACAGGGGTTAGAGTGCGTTCAAAATACCTTTCATTGTCTTTCCCAACACAGGGTGCAAGATGTCCGGAGCAATTTCCGCCAGTGGTTTCATCACAAAGTCACGTTCTGCCATCAACGGATGGGGGAGGGTCAGCTCTGCTCCGGAAGCAGAGTTCACAGAAAGCACTAAATCTTCATAAAGTAACAGATCAATATCAATCAGGCGGTCGCTATATATTCCGTTGACGGACTTTTGGGTACGCCCCAGCTCCCTTTCAATCATTTGTGTCTCTTGCAATACTTCCAATGGAGATAATTCCGTTTCCACACAGGCGGCCGCATTCAGGAAACTGTTTTCAGAAGCAAAGCCCCAGGGGGCAGTAACATAAAAAGCAGACAGGGAAATGACTTTCCCTATCTGCCCTTCTATCTTTTGCACGGCATCCCGAAGATTCTGTTCTTTATCTCCAAGGTTAGTACCGAGTCCCAAATATACTTTTGCCATTATTTGTCCAGAATCAGCATTGCATCTCCGTAGGTACCGAAACGGTAGCCTTCCTTCAATGCTACATGATAAGCATCCATCACCTGCTCATAGCCCCCGAAAGCAGCTACAATCATCAACAATGTAGAAAGCGGCATATGGAAGTTGGAAATCATTGAATTGGCAACCGTAAATTCATACGGCGGGAAGATAAACTTGTTCGTCCATCCTTCAAATTCCTTCAAATGCCCGTCGGTGCTGACTGCGCTTTCGATGGCACGCATCACTGTCGTACCTACCGCACACACATTCTTGCCTGTATCTTTCGCACGATTAACGGTTTTCACTGCCATCTCGTCTACAAACATCTGTTCTGAGTCCATCTTATGCTTCGTCAAGTCTTCCACGTCGATGTCACGGAAATTACCCAGACCGGCATGCAGAGTGATATATGCAAAATCCACACCCTTGATTTCCAGACGCTTCATCAATTCACGGCTGAAATGCAGGCTGGCAGTGGGAGCAGTCACCGCACCTTCGTTCTTCGCAAAGATAGACTGGAAACGTTCCGCATCTTCCGGCTCTACAGGACGGTTGATGATAGTATGGGGCAGGGGAGTTTCACCCAATTCATACAAAGCTTTTTTAAATTCGTCGTGAGGCCCGTCATAAAGGAAACGGAGCGTACGTCCACGGGAAGTGGTATTATCAATAACTTCGGCCACCATTGAATCGTCCGGGCCGAAATACAGCTTGTTACCGATACGAATCTTACGGGCAGGATCTACCAATACGTCCCACAAGCGAAGTTCCTCATTCAACTCACGCAACAAGAACACTTCGATACGGGCACCCGTCTTCTCCTTGTTACCGTACAAACGCGCAGGGAATACCTTCGTATCGTTGAATATAAACACATCCTTGTCATCAAAGTAGTCCAGAACTTCCTTGAACATCTTGTGCTCAATCTTACCTGTTTTACGATGCAATACCATCAAACGAGACTCATCCCTATATTTCATAGGATGCAGAGCAATCTTATCCTCGGGTAACTTAAATTTGAATTGTGATAATTTCATATCTACTCCTTATTACGTTAATTATTTTCTTCCTCATTTTCTATTTCCTGTCCGTCAATCCACTCTTTAAAGTGTTCGGGGTTCAGGCAGTCTTCCAACCGGACATCGCCCACACGGGTACGAATCAGTCCTGTCAGGTGGGCTCCGCTATGGAGCGCTTCGCCAATGTCACGCGCCAAAGCTCGGATATACGTCCCCTTACTGCATACGACACGAATCCGAATCATCGGCTCGGGAACATCCAGGCTGCACTCCAGCAATTCAATCTCGTCGATAACAAGCTGCTTCGCCTTTAGTTCGACTTCCTCGCCTTTCCGTGCCAGTTCGTATGCCCGTTTCCCATCTACCATGCAGGCGGAAAAAGCAGGCGGAACCTGTTCTATCGTACCGATAAAGCGCGTCAGCACTTCTTCCACCAGCTCCCGCGTGATATGCTCAGTAGGGTAGGTGGCATCTATCTCATGTTCCAAATCGTACGACGGTGTGGTAGCACCCAACCGGAGCGTAGCGACGTACTCCTTCGTATGATATTGAAACTCCTCTATTCTCTTCGTAGCCTTGCCTGTGCATACAATCATTACCCCTGTCGCAAGGGGATCCAACGTGCCGGCATGACCGACCTTCAGTTTTTTCACCCCTATCCGCCGGCAAATATGATAACGGGCGTGCCCTACTACCTTAAATGAAGTCCAGCCAAGAGGTTTATTAAAAAACAGTACTTCTCCTTTTTTAAAATTCATCAGCTCAATATAATCGTTACCAACCCTGCTATCGCGCAATAGATAGCGAAATAGATCAGTTTTCCTTTCTTCACTACATTAATCATCCACTTACAAGCCAGGCAACCCGCCACAAAAGCAGCCAGGAAACCGACAATCAGCGACAACGCAGGAATATCACCTACCACATCTTCGCCCTTCATCATCTTCATTCCGTCGAGCAACGCTTCTCCCAAGATAGGCGGAATAACCATCAGGAAAGAAAATTGCGCCAATTTCGCCTTGTTGTCACCCAACAGAAGCCCCGTAGCAATGGTAGAACCCGAACGGGACAACCCCGGCATGACCGCACAAGCTTGTGCGATACCGATAATCAAAGCATCCTTCATCGAGATTTTTTCTTTCTGACGCGGCTTATAGTAATAAGAGAAAGTCAGCAGGGCGGCAGTCAACAACAACATACAGCCCACAATCAGCAGTCCCGAACCGAAAATCGTCTCCACATAATCCTTAAAGAACACTCCTACGATACCAATTGGTATCATTGAAATCAATATATTGATGACATATCGCGTCTCATCATTCATCTGAAACTTAAACAACCCGCGGAAAATCCAGTCTATCTCCTTCCATAAAATCACCAGCGTGCTGCATACCGTAGCCACATGCACCACAATCGTGAATGCCAAATTCTCTTCCCCCTGTATCCCGAACAATGCCGACCCGATGGCCAGATGACCACTGCTGCTTACGGGCAAATACTCAGTCAATCCCTGAATCAGTCCAAGGATTAATGCTTCTAACCAACTCATAATTTCTGCTTATTCTCTTTTAATTTTAGGCACTTCAGTCATTTTAGGCTTACGCAGCACGGCATATATCATAGACAAAAAACCAAACAGGCAAACGACAGGCGCCACCTTTATTCTGCGTACACTGAAAATATCCGGTTCGAAAACCGTTTCGGACGACGAGGGTCCCGACATCAACAGGAAACCGATAATAACAATCGCCATTCCTATCGCGAGCAAGATAAAGTTCACTTTATCAAAGGCAAATTTCCGCTTGTCAGACATAGTTTATTTCTTCTTTTTGAATTAAATATAGTATAGGCTGTTCGCTTTCATTCTCAGATACTTGTTCATGGAGAAATAGGCGCACAGCCACGTTATTACAATCCCGAACACCAATACACTTGCACATACAATCAGCATGACTTCGGGAGTGATGACCTGAAGCAATTCCTGCTCGTACGTCACCGCCCAATAGGCGGTTCCCATCAATACGGAATCGGCAACAATGGCTGCCAGTATTCCGCTCCATACATTCTTTCGGAGGAATGGTCCTCGGATGAATCCCCAACTCGCCCCTACCAGTTTCATTGTATGAATGAGGAAGCGTTTCGAGTAGATGGCCAGCCTTATTGTATTGTTTATCAGAGCAAAAGAAATAAAAGTGAGCACCACTGCCAGAGCGAGTAGCACCAGGCTGATATTTCGTATATTATCATTCACAGCGTCAATCAGTTCCTTTCGATAGAGCACGTCTTGAATATTGGTGTTCTTTTTAATCATTTTCTCTATCCTCGCGATGCTGTCGGAGTTGGCATAGTCGGAATGAAGCTTGATTTCGATGGAAGCGGTAAAGGGGTTATAGCCCAGGAATTCTTCCGGATCGGTTCCCATTGCTTCCGTCTGTTCTTTCAGTGCTTGTTTTTTAGAGATATATTCGGATTGTTTCACGAAAGGTTCCTGATTCAGCTTCTTCTGAAGTTTCAGTATATCCGCTTCTTTCATGTCGTCACTGATAAGAACGGAGAAACTGATATTCTCGCGGACATATACGGAAAGATTGTGTGCTGTCAATACGAAGAAGACAACCAGTCCCAGCAACAGCAACACTAATGTCGTACTGATACTCGACGTGATGAACTGCATGTCGAAAATCGAACCTGACTTATATTTGTTTTGATTTCCCATGCGTTATCTCTTTTTTCGGAATACATAAATCATTGAACTGCTGCGTTCTTTCCTTCCCAAAGCATTGAACCAGGCCAACGTCCCGGCAAACATCCCTTTCAGGAAACTGCATGAACTGCCACGATGTTTCTCGCTCAACATAGATACGTAAAACGCATCGAACGGCATCGGATGACGTGCCGCCATAATAAAGCCATGACGGGAAGCCAGCTGTTGTATAGTGCCCGGAGTGAAATGCCAAAGATGACGGGGAACGTCATAAGCCGCCCAATATTCACCGTAGCGCTTGGCATCATAAGAAGAGCAGTTGGGTACTGCCACAATCAATACTCCTTTTTCTGTCAGCAATTCGCGAAGCGTTTCCCAAGTCTCATTCAAAGATTCGAGATGCTCCATCACATGCCAGAGAGTGATAACATCAAAACTAGCAGGAGCAAACTCTTTCAGAGCCGATTCAGGCTTTACATCCAGTTCGAAATGCGTTTTTGCAAACTCACGTGCCTGCGGGCTTTTCTCCACTGCCTCTACCTTCCATCCCCGGCGAACCATTGTATCAGAAAAGTAACCGGTTCCCGTACCTATATCGAGCAAGCGCCCTGTTTTACGATGCGCTTCCTTGGCTACCAGGCGCGCTTTGCGGCCCAGCATATAGGAACGTACATAATGGTAGATATTATTCATCGCGCCTTTGCGCGTATCGGTGTGAGAGATATAGTCGGGAGTCTCATAATACTTGCCTATCTCTGCTTCCACGGGAACTCCTTGTGTGAATGTAAATCCACAGTCCTCACACGAATACAGTTCAAACTGTTCGCCCGAAGCATAAAAATCCGTACAAGTCATGACGCGTTTCAAGTGCATACCGCCACACACCGGACAAGCATTTATACTGAGTTTCTCCATTAACTATCTAAGCAAAATTAAGTGATGCCTCGAATGACAAGACAACACTATACCCGAATTTGGTGCAAAGAAACAAATAAAAAGTGATGGATTGGGGTTTCGTTAAGGACTTTTAATAGAAGAGTTGTTCCCGATAGGAGGCAGAAGTAGTTTTGACAGCTCCTATCGGGACAAGTTCTCTTTTTTCAAGAAGATCAAAAAGTCAGATTAACGGAAAAGCCCATGTTTCTGTAGCTAGGCTGACGGAAATTGTCTATGCCCTGCCCCCAGGTTCCCGTGCTTGCCGTAGATTCCGGATCAAACGGAGCTTTATTGTACAACATAAGCAAATTACGTCCCACTAATGCCACCCGAACATCTTGTATCCATTTTACCCACCGGTTAACGGGGATATGATAGGCTATCGACATTTCAGCAAGACGAATATTAGTGGCATCATAGGTATACACTGTTCCCGTACATGCCTGTCCTACCTGCCGAAAGTAGTTCTCTGCCGGAATCTTTTCATCACTAACCCAGACACCGCCATTATCACGGGCTATTGCCGTAGCCTGCGAGACACCAAATCGATCCATAGCAGCTTGCGTCATCGACACACCTACACCACCAAAACGGGCATGAATCACAAAATCGAGTTCAAAGCCTTTCCATAAAAAACTGTTAGCCAAGCCCATCGTATATTTAGGATCAGTATTACCTGCATACACATAGTCGTATGCAGGATTGACAGTCTGTGAGGATTTATCAACAATAACATCCCCCTGTGCATCTCTCTGAAAATCTGTAATATATATATCACCTATAGAGCCACCTTCCTTCAATGGAGTATACCAACCGATACCTTTACCCATTTGGATTTCTTTTAAATTAAAATCGGTACCCGTTATAGGATTTTTCTGAGGTTCTAAAAGCTGCTTTACTTCATTCTTATTGATAGAATAAGTGAAACGTCCATCCCACTTTACCTGCCCGATATTCATATTTGTACTCAAGATAAGCTCGAAACCTTTATTATCAACCTTGGCCCCATTATACATGAAATAAATATCCCCCTGAGAGGGAATAGAAAGATATCCTCCAAACGGTAAATCGGAAGTAGATGTCTTGTACATTGTAAACGCCAAACTGATTTTATCATTAAGAAAACCTGCATTGAGTCCTATTTCGTGAGACTTAGTATGCTCGGGATCCAGCATATTATCCTCCAATCTGGGCTTCAAACCCACCCTTTTTTTATTCAAAAAGATATAATCAGTAAAACTATTACCGGTTTCACTATAGGTATAATTGAGTTTTAGAAACGAAAGGAATCGGTTGGGATTATCAGACAACCATCCTGTTGGGACTACAGATACCCCTACCGAAGGATAGATAACATCTGTTGAATAACTTGAATCATCATCCCAGAATTTCAGCCATTCTATTCGTCCGCCCAAATCAAGAAATAACAGGTTTTTATATCCCAATTGCGCAAGCATAAACAATGATGTAGCCCGGTCGTGATAATTGAAGTCTTGATCTCTATAGTAAGAGCCCCCATGTTTATCCAGCCCTGATAAATTAAACTGATTCACTACTCCCAATGCACCGTCAATGTAAGAGTTATCAAACTTCGTATCACAAATAGAAGAACCTAAAGTGGCATTAATCGAAAAGTCCCCTAGCTTTTTATTGACATTGAACAGGAGATCGGAATAAAACTGGGTATTCTTATCTTCAGACTCATAATACGAGCCCAAAGGATTGGCTTGAAGAGAAGACGCATAAAGTTTTTCGGTGGCAGTTTCTTTATCACGATCGCAATGAATACGCCCCGCCACATTGAGCCAGGAGGTCAAATCATATTTTGCTCCTATCCCACCTAGTAAACGTCTCTTTTTCTGATTGTACAGATTCCGGTTGATTATCCAATAAGGATTTTGCATACCCATCCCCATGTTTCCTAAAGGCCAATATTGCGCATTAGCCCCAAGTTTCGGATCGTAAACTTCAAAATGATTCTTGTAGTTATAATCGGGATTGACGCTAATACGCTCTTGCAACACATCAGGTACCAAATAGACAGGAACCAATGGATTACCATACATACCTTGCGATAACATATTCTGTTCTGCGGTATGAATATATCTCAAAGTAAAGTCGAGTTTCAGTCTATGATTTAATAAAGAAGATGTATTCCGGAATGAGAAATTGTAACGATCTACATCGTTGTTGGGAATGATGCCAGTGCCATTCATTGTGACAGCCGATACTCGGGTTTGATTATATTCATTTCCTATAGAAAGGCTAAGGGAATTATTGATAGTATGTCCGGTACGGAAAAAGTCTGCTGGATTCCATGACTGAGGATGATTCGTCTTTTCTCCCCACCCCGCCACGTAGGTCTGCTGGAATTCAGGCATGACAAGTGGCGAACTGAAAGTGGTACTATTCCCCAACTCTACTCTTAGTTTTCCGGAATGTGCTTTCTTTGTATTAATCATCACCACACCGCTAGCGGAACGACTACCATACAAAGTAGAAGCTGCTGCGGTACTCAAAACAGAAATGCTCTTTATATCATCAGGAGAGAAAGCTGCTATACCATCACCAGTCTGCCAGTTAGAGGTATTTACATTAAAAGATTGCTCTGGCTCCAATCGTGGCAAAGGTACACCATCCAAAGTAAAAAGCACATTGTTGGATTTTAATATGGAACGGTAACCACGCAACACCATCCTTACTGAACCACCCACACCGGAAGCACTGGGATTAATAGTAGCTCCCGCCACTCTTCCTATCAGGGAGTTTACGAAATTGGCGTCTTTCACCTTCATCAGATCGGCCCCATCAATCTGTTGTGGACTGTATGCCAACTTCACCGTATCCTTTGGAGAAGTTTCATGATCCGCATAAATCATAGAAACAGGTAACAAGGCCAATAAAAGAATCGCACCTCCTTTTTTCATCAAAGAAATGTACAAAGATTGTGAGAAGCCACAACTAAGCAAAGTTTTGAGAGTAAATGCTTTCATAGGCATCAAATATTTAGATTTTGGTTACTACAAACTATTCATGTATCAAAGTTTATAGAAAAACTATATACATAATATAAATACAACTATAAGGAGCTTTCTACTAAAAGAGAAATGAGACTTTTTAAGAAAAATCTTAAATTATATTTTAGATAGTTTCTATTTCCCTTTACTAACAAAATTCAAATTACATACTTTCGAATGCATAATTTCGAAGAATATTATACAGCCCTAAAAAACATTCAATTTAGAGAATATAAAATACCCTGATATAAATTGGCTGTTTTTAGTCGACTTATATTAGGGTAAGATACATATCGGACGACAATCCATCAGCGATGTAACTGTACATTCTCTGTAGCCAAGTGTCGTCCGGGGCTTTTTGAATATAAACCATAAAAGAAAGTAGGAAGAAAACAAACCCAGTTCCCTTCCTACTTGATGAATAAAAGTTCTATTTGCTCTTTCTCAGTTTTCTGACGACCTCGTTTATGGGTACTAATCTTTTACTTTGATAAACAATCGCAGCATCATACCCTGTTTTTGCCACTTGATCTTCGTTAAAAATGACCAATTGATCGGTACATAAGGGCAAGTAACCTTTTTGGTTTACAAAATACTTTATCCTATCAAAATATTCTTTTTTTGTGCTTTTGATCGTCCCTGCATTGCCTTTAAAAAATGCAACTCTCTTTCCGTGAAAATCAAATGTGCTTTTTATCGTTTGATAATTAAAATTCAGATATTTACTTTCACAAATATTCAGGGTAACCATAGTATCTTCCCCCATTTTGACAAGACAGTCTAAAATATCTTTTTGCCTGTCTTGTTCGGATTTATCTTGCCCCATTAATGAAATGTTAAAAATCATAGGCAGGAATAGAATTAAAAGTAAATGTTTCATTTTTATTTATTAAAAAAATAACTATAAGTCCACGGTCTAATACCATTTCCCCACAAATACATTTGTGCATTTAAGAGATATGGATGTATTCCTATATTGAACAATCCCGATAAATTCAATGCAACAGAAGTATGTGTAACACAACTGCTCAATTCCAAGCTATAGATAAATTTGCCAGAATTCTCCATCTTATTAAGCCATTGTCCATATTTCATTATTGTACCCTTATTGACATTAAGAGTTTGTCGCCAAAACACTTCTCCTGCACCTGTATGAGTATCCCAATGGTTTGTTCCTTTCATCCAATGCCAACTGCCATTCCCGTCGACATACCTATTGGGACCGACTGAAATAATACCATTAGGGTCAGCATTAGCAGGATTTCCATTGCCCAAACCAGTTCCTGTCATAGTTCCTTCATTTACTAATGCAGAATGCCCTACAGCATCCGAATTTTCAGTAACCAAATCAACCTTTTGAGGATTAAATCCTATCAACGCATCACTCAAATTTGCCAGTGCTCCAAGCCCATATCCGATATTCTCCAGTACAGAATTCCCTTTTTCGCCGAGATATCCAAAATCTCCATTCGTAAAGTCGTAAGAGACTGCACCAAGACTGATTGATATCGGCGTTTGTCCACCGGTATAAGCCCAAGTACCTACCGAGTTGACAAGCGAAGAACCAGCTATAGCCGCAGTGTTCGCCATTGGAATTCCTGAAGTCGCTATCGCTCCACCTACATAACCTGACACACCGCCTACAACAGCACCACCAAGCATATAACCCCAAGTTTTACCGGAGCTCCAATCCCATTTTACAGGATTATATTGTCCTTTATTAGCTATAACACCACCCGAATACATACCAATTGCAGCACCAATAATTACAGGAACAAACCAAAGAAACTCTCCATTCCGATCCACATAGCACAGCGGATTATTCATCGCATACATATACCGATTATACGACTGCGTAAAGTCCAACACCTGCACATATGGGTCAGGACTCAAGAATCTTCCCAGCACTGGATCATACAGACGGGCATTCATGTTAATCAATCCAAAGAACGAAAGATGCTCGTGTCCTGTAAAGCCTCGATCCAGCATCAGCTCAGGCTCCGTACCTGGTGCATAAACGGTTTGGGTAGCGGGATTGCGCAATCTTCCCCAAGCATCAAAGCTATTCTCTTCCACTACGTTTCCTTGTGCATCGGCTATTTGTAAAATGCTGCCTAAGTAATCCCGATGAATAAAGAAAACAGATAAGCGATTACCTTCTTTTATTAATACCGCAGGAGCATCATAATATCCGCCGCCAAGATAAAGCTTTTCTTTGACACTGCCAAGAGATTCGTCTATTTCGTAGTTACCACCCAGATAGTAACGAGTCAACTCATTCTGATTGTTCACAGAATACTGCATACGTATGCGCTCATGATTGGCGTTGTACGTCAACATGACTTTCTTCGTATCCAGCATGATAACAGAAGGACGCTGGGCAGCGGTATAAGTGATGTCAATACCTGACTTCACCAGATTGTCTTCAACAGGAGCCAAACCCGTCACGGCATAAGGGCGGTTCGGATTGGTATAAACCAGTTCCCCGGCATCACCCTTCCAACGAATATTACCATAATTATCATAAAGAACGGCATTATTACCGTAAGAACACAAACGATTCAATTCATCATAATCAAAATCCTCCGGCAGGTTTCTGGTTTCATCCGTACGATTTTCAAGATTGTTATTCGCCACATTGAAACGGTAGCTGTGGTCGAACACTATACCTCCATCCACACGGGTGATGCTGCGTCTTACAGGCAGTCCCCATTCATTAAACTCGTAGGTACGCTGCATTCCGCCTGCAGTAAGTTTTGTCAACTGTCCCAGCGAATTCTCTTCATCATGACGGTAGACCAGCGTTCCGTCTGCAAGACGGACTTCTGTCAGGAAACCGTTGCGGTAAGACAACTCTTCTGTGGTCAAAGCACCGTTTTGAGAGATATAAGCAATCGATTCAGGCAGTCCGTCGGTTGTATAACTGTAGGCTTTCTGCAACCATTTGCCATCCGGAGCTTCTTCACGCTGCGTTTGCAGTCTGCCATACTCATCGTAAGTATTATACAGAGCGCTGCCATTGCTTGACACCGCGGAAAGCAACAGGTTTTCCGTGTCGTCATAGGTATAAACCGTTGTCAAGTCAGGTGTTATTTGCTTCACGACACGTCCGTAGCGGTCGTATTCTTTCACTAATTCACGACCATCGGCATCAGTTTCTTTGCTGACATTGCCGGCTTTGTCATATCCCGTCCGCCGGATACCGGCACTGGGATCTTTAATGGCAATACGACGGCCATACTTGTCATAATAGAAACGGGTTTGTATATTTCCTGACATGATTGCCACCATCGGCTGCCCGTCGGGACGGTAATAATAAGCAATACTTCCCGCAGCATCCGTCGCTTGTGTCATCAGCCCGACTTCATCATATGTACGGATATGGCGGATACCGTTTTCAATAATAGTATCGGTCAAAGCGCCATAAGCACAAGAATCCATTTTCCCCGAAGCATAGCGGGTGGATGTACGGCGGTCAAATTTATCATACGTAAAGCTGTTCCAACGCGAAGGGACACTATCCGTGGTGGGTAGAGATTCTTTTTCAAGCAGCCCCGTTTTCACGTTGTACACTTTATCCGTTTTCATTTCCCGTCCGTCAAAGCGAACCTGCGATGTGCGAACTTCCCGCTTTAAGTAGTCATAATACTTTTTTGTTACAGGCTTGCCTGTTTCAGCAACAGTCACAACATACAGCCCCGGTTCTCCTTCGCTACTCCACGCAGTTGACAATCGTCTCATACGCCCATCAGGATAGCGGGTTTCGACAAGACGCCCCCACATGTCATAAGCATAACGGGTAACACGCCCCTTATGGTCGGTAGCGCTTTGCAGCAAGCCGGTTTCTAAATCGTACACATAGTCGGCAGACAGCCCCATAGGGTCGGTTTCTTTCGTCAAGCATCCATCCCGGTTATACTCAAAAGTCTTCACCAGCCAGTCTTCCGAATCATAGGAACACTGCTCTTTTCTGGTAAGTTGCTGTCTGTCGTCATATTCATAATGCTCTTGGGAAGCAATATTTCCATTGAAAAAACTTGTCTTACGGACAGGAAGATACCGGTTGTCATAATCTGTTCTCACTTCCTGAGTGACAATCGAATCATTACGAGAACTTTGTGTCCATGAGAAAAGCGGAAGCCCCAACAGATACCAATCGTTGTTTACTACATTCTGATAACCGAATGACTTTGCTTCCGTATTATGAGCACCATACGAAGTAAACATACCGGTCGCCTGTCCGTAGTCATTATACTCATACGTGGTAACCTTTTCCGTACCATTAAGCGCATTCTGCACAGTCTCTTTCTTTAATTTCAGAAGAACAGTCTTATTCTGCGACCTCTCCAATACATATTTGCGCACAATCGTATCAGCAAAAGTCTCTTTCTTCACCTCCGTACTTAGCAGCTCCGGATCGAACACAGAAGACATCGTACGTTTATTCACCACATCTTTCGTCTCAATCTTCCGGAAACCACGGAAACCCAGCCCCGTACGATGAAACACAGCATTGGTGTACTTGTAATATTCCCATAAAAGCTCTTTATCTCCTTTTGTCTTTTGCAACCCGTTGGGCACATATAAATGAGGAGCCATTATCACATATGGATAACCAAGAGCTCCCAATGATACATCCAGCAAGCTCACATAGCGATCCTCGGAGGCTTTCATGATATCCGTATAATAGTGGCTTGAGGTCACTCCATAACTGTCTGTAAGCTCCCGCAGCATACGCTCTTTCGACTCGTTGTGCGAATATTCATACACATAAAGTTTCTCATTGTCCACACAAATCAGGCTTCCCGACCAATAGTAAGAATGCGCCACATTCGCCACGGCAAATTGTGCCGACAGGTTATCCATCTGCAAAATCGAACGGTAATTATAATCCTGGCTTATCTTTCCGTTTTCGTTCAGATGAACATAGATTTTCCCGCGAACATTGCGCAACAGGTCGGGCAACCCGTCATTATCCACATCTACCAACATGAAATTCAGCCCCACTGTCTCATGAAAACAATAGAATAATTCTTCCGTGTGCACCTTAAATCCGGGATTACCGGTACTATAAGATGAGTTTCCCGTAGAAATCAGAAACGTCCACTGCTTGCCGTTCTCCACATTCCAGTCAAAGACCACAAGGTCACGCTGGGATACACTCGGATCGACCGTACATTCCTGACCGGAATAAGGGTGTACATAATGTTTATACCCACTTGCGCTGGTACTTTTCAAGTTACTTTCACTAACACATGCGCCACGACAGATTCCGTCTCCCAAGTGCTTGAAACCATCCTTGCAATGCACACGGCGAGGCCCCAGAATAATATCCATATTTCCGTCACCGTTCATATCAGTCACCATCAGTTCCCTGTCTTTGACAGTTCTGCTTTCAAAATTGAAATGCATGATATTAATTGCACTAGAGTATGCCAGTTGCCTGAACCCGCTGCCGGTGAACTCATATACATAAAGCCCGTTTATATTAATCAGACAGATATCTGTCTTGCCGTCACCGTTATAGTCCATAGGAATCAGGCGGTCGGCATACAACGCCCTATTATCTACCTGATGCAATGTAAAGTCGAAACACGTTCCGTCATAAATTGCCTTCCGATTCTTCAAATCTACCAGCAAGGCACGTGAAGGGTATCTGTTTTTGTCCCAATCATAACAACTCGATATAGCCAGCAACTCTACTTTGCCATCCCCATTGAAATCACCGGTAACCACCTGTCGTTCATGAACATACCCATCCCACTCCGAATATATATAATCCGAATGCCGGTTGGGATCGACATCATTCGTATACACCGATACTACCAACTTATCATCATCATAATTTACTTTTACCGGTTCTTCCAGACCGTCTCCGTCCACATCTAACGCCTCCAGTTGCATGAAACCTTTTCCGGCTGTAAATACGACGGGAGAAACATTTGAGTCCGACAAGTCTTTGTAGACCAATAAACGTTGTGTCTCAGTATACTCACCGAGCACCGGATATGAAATCAAACCGTCACTTTTCGACGTCCTCTTGAATTTTCCGCGTGATAAAGCAAGAGACTTATGAGAATTGGGGTCCTGAACTGAGTTCTGGAAATACCTCTGTAAATAAATCAGACTTCCACTGAGAGACTCGATATTCCTTCTGTCTCCATATCCGAATTGCAAAGGATTAAGCTTGCCGTTTTCCGTTTCACACTCTAACTGTATTGGCAGGTTCACCCCCCTGTTCTGATAAGAAAGCAAATATCGCCGCCACAGTTTACCTTTATAAAATGATTCCACCTTCTCCAGCAAACGACTGTATTTAAAAGGTTTTCCGTCTGTATAACGAGTGATGGCAGCATTCACGTTGCGATAAGTAAACACTACGGAATCATTATATGCACCTTCGACTTCTCCATACAGCACCTTATGGATATAAGGCAAATTATCCGCCTGTGTATAGACATATTTTACAGACCGACCTTTACGGTTTGTATACAAAGTCATCACATAACTGAAAGGGGCTTGTGAAGAAGTCTCGAACTTTGCCGTATTCCCATCCGGATAACGTGCCACTAATGTGCCATCCGCTTGCTTCTTCACTTTTATAAACCCTTGTTCGCTTTGCCATGCGTCCGTGCCGGTCTTCAGCAAACGCATGCCATCCAACATCAGCTTGTCTTCATCCAAGGAAAGAGGGGATGATTTTCCATCATAATAAATTGTTCCGGGCACGTGGGTAATACCGGACAACCCGCCAATATTCCATCCGTATCCCATTGCACTTTCACGCTGCTGGCTGTTATAACCAAACGACAAACGGGGATGAAATTCCTCTGGGTCAGGGTGAATATCCATTGGCACCTGATATGTAACAGCCCCGGTAGGAGTAAGGGCATATTGAACAGGAATTTCACCTACATCACATGCGGAATTTCTTCCTTCTGATGCCACAGCTTCCTGCTGCGCCCTTGTAGAAATAGCTACCAATAAAGCGATTCCTAGAATAATTATTTTTTGTGTTATATTTCTCATGATTATTGTAGTCTTTTAATAGTTTTGATTCGATTGCCTGACTGATCATACTGGTATTGTACAGGACAGTCATTCGGTTCCTCCGGTTTTATTTCCGGTTCGCCGGGAATGATTGATGACAAATCGGTTATAATGGTTGTTCCCAGCCGACCATCGGGCACGGAACTATTCATGCCTTTAAATCCGGCCACAACAATATAATAAGTACCGGCCGGCAAATTCCGCACATGCAGATACGCAAGCCCCAAAGAGACTCCTTCAGGTATGCCAAGCTTCTCCGGATTAAAATCAGGAGACATACAATCTCCTATTTCAAACGTGGCGACCCGTTTAAAATAGAGGTCTCCTTCTGACCAATCTTCCATTTCGCCGGGTTTAACGGGTCTTAATAAAAAAATAGTACTAAAACCCACTCGGTAGGAATTCCAATTATGAATGATCACATCTCCTGACGCCGATGTTTCCATCCGGTAATAAATCGCTCTTCCTTGAGTGTATTCATAAGTATCACCATCTCTAGGTATATAACGACACTGATAATACCAGGGTGGTCCCGTACTCGTATCACGAACATCCTCAAATGTCGCTTTTCCAGAAGAGAATGTGACCTGTATCGGGTCCCAATATGAAGTCCCACTTCCTTCTGTCGTTTGTGCTTGGGACTCCCACCCAAAGAGCACCAACATCAATAATAATATAATTCTTTTAGTCATTGTGTTCTGTGTTATAGTTCTCAACTTAAATAATCTTCCTTATTAATCCACTGTATAAAACCGGCGCGCTCGGCTCTACACAGTGGAAATTATCATACTTTTTCTTTTACAGATTCATCGCATTAGCGCCCAAAACGCCAGCCAAAGCCGAAGCCACTGCGATAACCATTTTCAGAATCATATCCCATACGGATTTCTTCATTGCCATAATTTACCTCCTTTCTGTTCTTTAATGTGTTGTGTTACTCTGTGCTCTTCCGTGTTCTCCGCCTGTGCCGTGGATTCTCCGGAATCCTTGAATTCCTTCGCCACATCGAAGCACGGGCACTGTTTAATCCACTCTTCCGGTTCTATCTCACCGTTTCCATTGAGATCCGGCGAGAGGTCGCGGTGTCCGCACACCCGGCAGCCGGGAAATCTCTCTTGCAACTGCCCGACGAGCAGCCGGAGCGTGGAGCGCTGTGCCGGAGTCCGGGTATCTGCCGGGCGTCCCCGGCAGTCCAGACCGCCTTCATAGCAGATACCTATCGAGTGAGCGTTGAAGCCTTTCACGTGGGCTCCGATGCGTTCGAGGGGACGGGTGAGGTGCAGCGTTCCATCCTTGCGGATGTAATAATGATAGCCTGTTCCGTTGAACCCGCGACGCCGGTGCATCAAGTCCAAAGCTTCCGGTGAGAGTGTACAATCCCCCCGCGTGGCGCTGCAATGCACCACGATTAAGTTGATAATTCGCATGTTAGTGGATGATTAGTTTACTAGTCAAGTCCCAAAAACTCCGTTTAGTTAGTCAATCGTGTTCGTGTTGTGATATACAGGCAGTCTATGCTGCCGGATCCGGGTCCGGTGTTTCCCCGCCATCAGCTCCTGAACCGCCACCGTCGGAGTTACCGCTATTTCCGCCATCCGAAGCCGGAGCATTGGCACGGTCGAAACGTACGCATCGTGCGCCTGTCACCAACGAACGGGTAGCCATGGTGCCATCCAGATGACGGGTGGAGCAGGGAAGAAAGCGGACTGTCAGCGAAGCCTGTGAGGCGGAGACTTCGTTGGCACTCTCGACGCCTTTGCCATTCGACTTCATCACTAGGCGGAACGTGCCGAAACCGTCGAGCGTCACGCTCTCCGATGACTGGAGATGCTGGCTGACTACCGTCACTAGGTTGTCCAACGTATTCTTCACGTCACCAGGAGAAAGGGATGAATAAGCCGCTATCTCTTTAGAGAGTTGTGAAGTACTTACATTACCTGTGCGAAGCACACGGGGATAAAACAGTTGTTTTCCGTTTTTGTCTTTCAGAACGGACTGAAATGAACCATACAATACTGGCATAATCGTGATTTTTTGTGTGTTAATTAATTCTGTTAGTTTAGTTATGTCTTTAAGCTTATCGACACTACAAAGATACAATGGTTACATTCTATATACAAGCGTTTTTCAACATGTGTCTTAACTAAATTCTTAACCACCAGTAACACATTGAATAACAATAAGAAAGAGGAAGAATAATTATAAATCTAAAAACAAAAAAATCCGGTATGCATCAAAACAAAAAGTTGATTCATACCGGAAGTCACAACCTAAAGGAATATTTCACAAAACATAAGAAGGATAAAATAACCATCCGAGAAGTGGCCACTTACAAAGCCCTTTACCACATGTTTGATAACCAAACAATATAAGAGCCAACCCTATAATAAGCAACAATGGAAAAGGGAAAAAAAGGCTATCGCTTTTACCCACGCAGATAAAGGAAGACGCTGCTGCGATTACAGCTTCAGGCTGATAATCAGCACGCTCCGAAGTCATTATTCGAACTAACTCCATATCAACCTTTTCCGACATTACGACAGAGAATTTATCTGTTTCCATATTTTCTAATATTAAACCATTAACATACAACCAATAGAAAACATAACGAACTGCATATCAAAGATATAACAAATGAAAAAACTAACCGCCGCGACACTCACCTAAAAAAACGGGGCCTACAAGAAATATTACAAAAATTATTCCCACATTTCTTTTGGTAGAATCTTCTATTTTCGCACATTCTTTAAAAAGATTGGTTTTACAGCCTTTTATCAACCAGCCGATAAAAACCGCCAGCCACATAATCAAAGTACCAACTTCTTCTATAATCATCATTATCTATCCTCCTTTTCAATATTATTGTCTATATACTTAAATTTATTTACACCTTTATTCATTTTCTCAAAAGTTTTCGCATTACGAATCCTTCCATTAAATCTCTTCATCTCCATATCGTAAACTGCATGTTTACTCTTTATGGGAATATGTCGGTTGGCATGTTTAAACTGGTACCATGAACCGGGATGCAATTGTTTCAACAAGTGAACGGCAGGCAACCTTTGAGTGGCCACATCAATGAATCCGCCGGCTCCTTCATCGGGAGTCGCATAAGTTCCTGCCCAAGAACGTCCCGTCAGCCATACTTTCGGAGAATTGATAGATGAATAAGCTGACAATACCATATTTTTGGCAACTCCGTCGGAAAAATTTGCGGCCGGTTCATTCAGGGTAAGTTCCAAATTACTAACAAAATCTGTAACCGGGCTTACATTTTCATAACTTCCAGTCCTCTGCCATTGCCAGAATTCCGGTTCCGAAAGATGTACCTTTCGATCACCATAATCAATATATTCCTGTCGGCCCATAAAGGTATTATGAAACCAGTTATTATGTGTAGTTTCTTTATAAGTACCATCAGGATTATAGAACACCTTCATCCGCAACGACACGCACATTCCCCTGATGGTCCTCGATAAAGTAATGATAGCTCGCCGACATCACAATATATCCTACATAGGTCATCAACCGCACCAAAACTCCATTTTCATAGACCACATTGCCGCAATAATCTGTAATAATAGTATCACTTCCGGTCATGTGCGTTGTACGAAGTTTCACTCCGTTGGCATCATAAAGATAAGAGATACTGTTTCCATCCTCAAATTCTATCCGACCCGGTAAATTTAAACAATTATACTCAATATCAGTAATCTTTTTGTCTAAAATTGCGGTGAAAAAACATACCCTGATATAAATTGGTGATTAGTCAACTTTAATCAGGGCAATATAGTTTTTTTTATAACTATTTCTAATGTAATTACTCTGCTTTTTCCTTCGATAAAATATAATCATCTAAACGTCCGGCCGAAATTCCTTTTTCCAAATCTCCTATTGTTAAAGTCTTTTTTTCTTTATGTCTATTAAGCCATTTGTAAATAGAATAAAAATAAACTTCTTTTGTGAAATACTTGGAAAAATTGAAATTCGAAATATCAACAGAGAATCGATCGCTATAGTCACATAGAAACTCTTCTGCATCATCACCATATATATACAAGTCTTCTTCTAATCTGGTAGAAGTATTAAGTTTTTCCCTATTCTTTATCCAAGAATAATTGAGGATAAAATCTATTAAGTCTTTATTATTCATTATACATTCCAATTGTTGTTACATTATTTCTAGCATTCTCAAAAAAAGAATCAGATGAACTGGTTATAAAATCTTTGATAATACTATATCCATCGTATATTGTAAAAGCTACGATTTTTCCTGCTACACGTCCTAACTGCCCTCCTAAAGAGGTTGCTTGGGGTAGCCATTTGACAGTAGAAGTGTTTCCTAAATATTTTCTGAAAATTAAAGAAGCTATAGATGTATTATTGGAAGCCTGTAAAACTCTTCGGCTTTTTGACCATATAGCTTTTGCCAATTTTGAATTTTTAGGTATAATAGGTTCTGTAGACATAGTTAGGACAGGTCCTCTTAGTTTTATTAATTTTTCCCAAGCATCTGCATTGTCCTTAGAAGTGCTAGGATCAAGCTTAGGTGTAGTTTCCACCACACTATCTACTTGAGGTTTAGAAGGTGAATTATCATCCCCATTGCTATCTCTGCTACCCTTTCCTATTCCGTACTCTTGCTGCATGCTCTCCCACGAAACTTCATTCCCGTTTTCATCCTCATATCTTTCCTTGTCCCAGTTGTATGTGGACGCCATTCCGGTTGGATCTATCCGATTGACAGGATTATTGAAGCAGTAATTGTATGGATTGACGTGTTCCCATGCTTCTGCCAAAGGATCCGGACCGATAAATCTTCCCAATAATGGGTTATACATCCTCGCACCATAATCATACCAATCCAAACCACCTTTCCTATCCAGTTCCTTGCTGTTATACTTATAAGGCTGAACAGAATCGGAAGATGAAGCCATCAACCCACCGAAAGGATAATAATCGTTTCTTTCCTCTACCGTTCCATCTTCGTCTACAACCACACGGTTGTTTCCTTGATGGTCTTGGATAAAGTAATGATACTTATTATTATTCAGCGAAACATAACCATATCCGGTCAGCAATTTCTCCGGTACTCCATTTTCATAGACCACATTGCCGCAATAGTCCGTAACAGTTGCATCATCTCCTATCACATGTGTGGCGCGAAGCTTCGTTCCGTTTGCATCATACAAGTAAACAATACTATCTTCGTTTTCAAATTCTATACGACTTGGCAAATCTCACGAATTATATTGAATATCAACTATCTTTTTATTCAAATCTTTAATCAAGTTGCCGTTTTAGAGAGATAGTCCGCCCGATAAATAGTAACGGACGGACTCAATTGCTTCATTTTTTATCCAACTTTGTCAAGAAGAACGCAAATAAAACATTAAAGAAGAGAAAAAATTAAAGGAGGAGCTAAATCAATCGCCCTTCTTTTACACCTTCTACTAAATTCCCAAGCGTTATTTTCTTCTTATTTTCTATTTTTCGAAATAATACTATATTTAATAATTCTCGAAGCACATAATCACCTTCTGGATAGAAATATTCTTCAAATTTAAAATCCGCAATATTCACATTAAATCTATCGCTAAATGAACAAATAAATTCGTAAGCATCATCTCCTTTAAGTTTTAAGTCATTTACCAAATCTGTTGCATAGGTAAATTCACCATCCCATCGTTCTTCTTTTGCAAAACGAACAACTTGTTCCCAAATTTCATATTCATCCATCATTTTATTCAAACCATTTATAATCATTTTTTCCAAACCAAGTACTAGGTCCAAATTGTTTTCCTAAATTAAATGAAGTATCAATAATCGTCATCCCCCAGCCAACATAAGGAACAAATCGTCCTATAGCCCGACCAATGGTATTAGTTCCCACTTTTTTCACAATTTTTGTTCCTATCTTCTTCCCAAAAACATTTGTAAAACGCTGTGGTATAGCTTTTGATAATGTATAAGATGCTATTGAAGATCCAGGTTTTGACCCTAAAGCTCCTATTGGTTTTAATGCACGGATAGGTTGTCCCAAAAGAATTAAAGAAGGACCCACTAAATGTTTCCAATTGTCATTATAACCTGCTGAGTATAAATTATTATCATAATCATTTTGAGCAAAAGAACTAAATCTATCTATTTCATTAATCAGAATATTCTTTTGATATACAGGAATATCCCATTCTTTTTGCTCATTTCTAACAGCAGTCACCTCTGATAGTAATATGCTTCCATCACTCAATCGTCCACCTAACCCTTTATATTCGTCATAAACAAACATATCTATTTGGGACGTTGTTATATACCCACGCATAAAACCTTCAATTTGCAACATATTAATAAATCTATTTATATCATTTAAATTATTAGTCGACCAACCGGAAGCCGTTTGAATCCATAAACCATTTGGGTCAATGTATTTTAATGGATTGTTCCCACAATAATCATAAGGACTCAAACCGCTATAAGACTCCGCCAGCGGGTCTACCGAACCCCATCTGCCCAACGCGGCATCATACCAACGAGCACCATAGTCATACCAATCCAGTCCAGAATGTCTGTCCAGCTCCTTGCCGTTATACTTATAAGGCTGAACAGAATCGGAAGATGAAGCCATCAACCCACCGAAAGGATAATAATCGTTTCTTTCCTCTACCGTTCCATCTTCGTCTACAACCACACGATTGTTTCCTTGATGGTCTCGGAAAATCCCGTTAGCCATATTGCAGACTAACGGGATAATAATCCTCAGACTCGATCTTCCGCATAACATATGCGAAAGGACGGGTGTCAAGAATACAACAGACGCATTAGCGGACTAAATTCATATATCAATTTAGCAATAGAATAAAATAAAACAAACAAAATAACAGTCATTACCAAAATAAAACAGATATATTTAAGTGTAAGTCGAAAGGCTGCATCTGATTCTTTATTGCACGCAACAACTTTAGTTTGCATTACTAAATCACCAAGCCTTTTTCCAGAGTTACAAAAAAACAAGATTATTTCTATAGGCCACAAAATATAGAACATATTTCGTAATATCAATCTTATATTGGAAGGAACTGAGTCACTCTTCTCTGAAAGAATACACAATCCTGTCCTTTGTTTTCCAATACTTCTTCCACCATTCACGTCTTTACAAAACAGAAAGCTATAGATTAGAGCTAAAGCAAAACTCATCCAAAGCATACTATTATTAAACCAAACACTTATTAGAAAAACAGAAAAACTCATTATAAATAAAACAATAATATCTATAACGAAAGCTTCAATCCTTTTATTCATTATATTCATAACAACTGACTTTTTATATAATACACATATTTGACATTATCAATCTCTCCACCATTTTCTTATTTTGAGCACTATTCTACATAATATCAAACCGGCGATCCCAGAGAAAAAACATCCAATACCATTTTCCCAATCTCCAATAAACATTAACGCAAATGCGTAAATAATAAGAAAAATTCCAATGACAATAAAAAGAGGTACAAATCTGTTAAACATGTTAATGATTTATTTTAATTACTTGTCTAATAATAAATTACCTAATGCATCCCATAATTGGTTCAGATCGATACTAAATTCAATCCCAATTATACCCTTTGCTTTTACACTCAAATCTACAGTTTTTGTTGCTGATGTTTTTTGTGTTTTACCTACCTTACGATAATTCTGATCAATAGGAGTAGTTTCTGTATTGGTGTGTTCAAAAAGTCCCAAAGAAATACTTTGTTGTTCTTCCAACACTTGATCGCCAGACTCCTCTTTTATCTTTTTCTGCACTGAAACACCTACTAAACCAACTCCAAGTTCTACTCCTTGCTTTGTTTCCGCTTTATCAAAATTACCACATGGATGGAAAAAAACACCATCTTTGAAACCCACAACATCTTGTGAAATAAGGTTCATATCACCTCCAACCTTCTTGCCGCTCAACTCCACCTCACCAGCTACCTGAAGTCCTACACTTGCTACAGCACTAATAGCCTTAGCTGTTTCTTTTCCAAATCGTATCCAATGACTCAACTTCTTCGGATCTCGACCATCTGAATCTATATATTTCAACGGATTATTCAAACAATAAGTATACGGACTCCATCTATAAAACTTTTCACTTAACGGATCCACCACGTGCCATCTACCCAACGTAGCATCATAATGTCTCGCCCCATAATCATACCAATTCAAACCACCTTTCCTATCCAGTTCCTTTCCGTTATACTTATAAGGCTGAACAGAATCGGAAGATGAAGCCATCAACCCACCGAAAGGATAATAATCGTTTCTTTCCTCTACCGTTCCATCTTCGTCTACAACCACACGGTTGTTTCCTTGATGGTCTTGAAGATAGAAATGATATTTATTATCATACAAAGAAACATAGCCCGCTTCAGTCAACAACAATTTAGGAACACCATTTTCATAGACCACATTGCCACAATAGTCTGTCACCGTGGTAGTGTCTCCTATCACGTGCGTAGTGCGAAGCTTCGTGCCTTTCGCATCATAGAGATAAGAGACAGAGTTTCCGTTCTCAAACTCTACCCGACACGGCAAATTTAAAAAATTATATTGAATATCAATGATTTTCTTGTTTAAATCCTTAATTAAATTACCGTTGGCGTCGTAAACATACTCCACCAGCGAGCACTGTTTGCCTTAAAAATAAAAAACTACTCTAATATATCAGCCAAAAGCTTTATATTAGAGTAGTCATTTATATTCAAAAAAACAGATCTAAGGAGAATAATTATTCAAAACCAGGATAATAGAAGTTGTATTTGCCTGTCTTTATTCGATGAACTACACTATATGCCATTCCAATCTCCGCTTCTCGATTCTTACCTCGCTCTCCTATATCTTTAAAGTCATCGTCTCCGATATGCCACACATACCATTTATGAGAGACCTCAAGAAAAGGATTGCCTTCTTTGTGATCTGATTCATCTATGTCTCTAAAAATAATATATTTAATATCTCCTACTTCCGAAATACTCCCGACCTTTTCCATAGGGAAAGTTTCACTCCCGACTTTGTTACACAATGGGCGTAAAACTCAACTTCTCCATTGACTATTTCAACCATAGGGTTGTTCTTCGATTCCATATACCTTCTTGAACGCTCTGATTACATCACTATTCAACTATGTTAAATCAAAAGCTATCAATTGAAAGTGCTTCTTCTCGTTTTCTGAAAACTTCACAGAAAACACATCACCAATTTTTGTGCGTACTCTTTTCATTTTATACCATATTGTTCCCAATATCTGAGAGATATTAAATTTATTTTATTATACAACGGACCGCCATTCTTTTCTAATCAAACTTAGAGAAGAATCAAAAAAAAGCCCTGATATAGGATAAGGGTTAGCTATAGCCTACATCAGGACATAAATACGAAAATCACGTGTAAAGCAAAATTAAAACAGAATCATTTCTTTTAAAATTTGCGCTGTATTTTCCGTATCACAACACTCTTTTAATCTTTTATTTACATCTTCAATAAAAGAGATTGAAACTTTCTTGTTTTTTATAAGAAACAAATCTTGCATGAATCCATCAATCAAAGACCAATGTTTATAATCCATGAATTCTTTCTCTGTCAATGTTGCTACATGAGCTAACGCATCCTCATTACCATGATATTTCTTGTAAATTTCAAGATGTTCTTTCGTAATCATAATTTTATGGTATTACATGACAAATAATATCAACTCCTTTTTTCTGCAAAATTGGATACTCTATCTTTCCCAAAACACTGTAGTCCGGAGTCTCATAATACTTGCCTATCTCTGCTTCCACGGAGACTCCTTGTGTGAATGTAAATCCACAGTCCTCACACGAATACAGTTCAAACTGTTCGCCTGAAGCATAAAAATCCGTGCAAGTCATGATGCGTTTCAAGTGCGTACTGCCACACACCGGACAAGCATTTATACTGAGTTTCTCCATTAACTATCTAAGCAAAATTTAGTGCTGCCTCGAATGACAAGACAACACTATACCCGAATTTGGTGCAAAGAAAAAAATAAAAAAGTGATGGATTGGGGTTTTGTTAAGGACTTTTAATAGAAAATTGTCTCTGATACAAGATAAGAGTAGTTTTGACAGCTTATATCGGAACAAAATATCTTGTTGAAAAAAAATTATATAGAATTCGTCCCACTAATGCCACCTGTATATCTTGTATCCGCTTGACCTTTCTGCTATTATGTACGTTGTTCGGCACTTTGTTCCCTTGGTATCATAATAGAGAAAATATAAAATACCCTGATACAAATGGACTATTTTCTCAGTCAACTTATATCAGGGTAAGACAAAATCGTTTATTAGAGAATCCACTACCATTTTTCTAATAGTTGCGAATTTTAGAAAAATATCAAAATTACTTTTAAATATGGAATTCCTCTCCTATTTTCATTAATTTAGTTGCGATAGGATATAAATATTTAGTATTTGTATTTTCAATCCCCATATCTTCATTTTCAATTTTTTTTAATAGTAAAATTATTGATTCAATAGAAGGCGAGTACATGAGAATATGAATTATAGAACCAATATATCCGTCATACTCATCACCTAAATTGAGATTTGCACCTATGCCTAAAGGATCCCAATCTTTAATTAAAATAGTGCGAATCTCTGTTATTACTTCATTTTTTATCATATTTAAAATCTATTTTAATACATTCAATATACTATTATCAAACATCGAAGCTGGGTATGTCGAAACAATTCTTCCTGCATTATTCATAACGACAACAGCCTCCCTTGTTAAGAACAAAAAATTTCCTCTACTTTGTTGTAAAACCACAACGGGATTCTTAACTGTATTTGAAATCGTAGATGGATTTACCCCTCTTGTAATTGCTTGATTCAATCCATGTTTAGAAAAGCTTGTTAAACCTATTCCTGGATTTTCGACAATTGTGCCTAATTTACCAAAATTTTGTCCTACACGCATTCCACTTTCAACTGCAGCTTTTGCAAGCATCTTTTTTCCTATGTATCCGACAGTTTTTCCAAGTATACCTCCAATTAAAGCACCTGCGCCATATTCAACCATCGTCTCTCCTATCGGACGAGCAATATCATCTACAGCGCGACTATTCAATCCATTAAATAATTCCGATTTCGATTCTTCTGACAAAGGACTATTTTTACCTAAAAGCTGATTTTGCAATTTTCCACTTGAAGCTATCAATTCAAAAGCATTAGTAGCTTTATTGGCTTTGATTCCCGCATTCTGATAAAAATTCAGATAAGAATCTTCTCCAATCCGAAATGACATAGAAGAACCAAGCCGAGTATATCCATCAATATCTTTATGTCCTTCACGCCAAATGTACTCATCCTCATTATTGGTACTCTGATACCAATCACAACCATTAGGGTCCATAATATTAATAGGATTATTCGCACAGTAAACATACGGTGACCAATCATAATATTTCTCTGCCATCGGATCCATTGCATGCCAACGTCCCAGTACTGCATCATACTGCCTCGCCCCATAATCATACCAATCCAGTCCGCCTTTTCGGTCAAGTTCCTTGCCGTTATACTTATAAGGCTGAACAGAATCGGAAGATGAAGCCATCAACCCACCGAAAGGATAATAATCGTTTCTTTCCTCTACCGTTCCATCTTCGTCTACAACCACACGGTTGTTTCCTTGATGGTCTTGGATAAAGTAATGATACTTATTATTATTCAGCGAAACATAACCATATCCGGTCAGCAATTTCTCCGGAACTCCATTTTCATAGACCACATTGCCGCAATAATCTGTAATAGTAGTATCACTTCCGGTTATGTGCGTTGTACGAAGTTTCACTCCGTTGGCATCATAAAGATATGAAATGCTATTACCATCTTCAAACTGTATCCGACATGGCAAATTTAGAATATTATATTGAATATCGGTTATCTTTTTATTTAAATCTTTTATTAAATTTCCATTAGCATCATATTCGTATTCAGTTTCCTTATTTGCACTGTCTTTGAAATCAAAACCGTTTCCATAGACGGAATTAACCGCATTATCCGTTACACTCTTCAATTGGTTACCATCATAAACCAAGGAAAGATTGTCAATCAGCCCGTATTTATCAAGAGAAGTCTGCCCCGAACGTTTCAACCCTAAAATATTCCCCATCTTGTCATATTCCATAATATGCTCATTGAATCGGTCAGAATTTATAGTAAGATTATTCCCTTCACCATACAAAGCATCTGTCATACGATTCAGACCGTCATACATGAACTTATAACCACAAAGCCGGGAGTCACTCCCTGTCGACCATGTCATACTGCTGATATTACCGTTATAACAAGGCGTACCGGTTCCGTCCGTATAATACAACGTCTGTGAAAAATGAGGATTGCGGATAGCCGTAAGCCAGTTGCGAATATTATAATCATTCTCTGTTGCCAAAGAATCCGTACCATGCACACGAAGTAGACTTTTCACACGTCCCAATGCATCATAACTGTATATAAAACGTGTTGTGTCGTTCTTTGAGATATGCGCTTCCTCAATAAGGCGGCCTGCCAGATCATAAGCGTAATCTTTCTTCAATTCAACACCACCACAATTCTCTGCACTCCGAACGGGCTGCCCACTGAAGTTAAACGAATATCGGGACACTGTTATCTCACCATTCAGCGTCGTACGACGTTCCTGTACCAAATTGCGGTTATAATCGTAATAATAACAACTATACAATTCCCGGTCATCTCCCAGCATACACGTCATATTTCCGGTCAACAGCCCCTTGCAATGTGATGGAGCTCCGTCCTTATCTGCATAACGCGTGCCGTAATCTTCATCAGCCGTGTAATCCAACGCAGAAACGAAGCCTGACAGGTTATTCCGATAATCATATGTATCATAATAATTAGCTTGTAACACTTTCAGGCTATCCAAGTGAACTGTTTCCGGTGCATGAATAACATATCCATGTATGGCAGAAGGGTCCGTCGGCTCAAAAGTAACATATACGTTCAATAAAGCACATTCCTGCACATTCGGCATCCCATAATAAATCCCCGCCAGAACGGAACGTCCTGATAAATCGGAAAGAACGAAGCTCCATTCGCCGCATTTTCTTTGCCGGCCATCTTGAGAAAACACAAGCCGATCACCCGCATCGTAAATCATTTCCACCCAGTCGCACCCCGGTAGTTTCTTTCCGATACAACGGTTACGATAGTCATAACGATATTGATATGCGTATTGTTTCAAAACATCCTGAATCGTCTCATCGGCTTGAAACAAAGACGGTAAATACTGCGATGCCATCGGTGGGAGTACAAAACACAAGTTATCATAGTCATCATACACATAATATGTATCCAACGTATCCGTTTCGGCTATACTTCGTTCCAAAATAATGTGTCCCTGCTCATCCGTAAAGCTACAGTTGTAACATCCGTCCTCATCTAAAGTTTCTTTTATAGAAAGGTTATTGGCAGGATAAAACCGGGCAAATGAAAGTACCGGCGCTTCACGAGTTCCCGAAACATAGAAATTAAAACAACAGTCCGTATCTGTATTAATCCGATAACCATTTTTCACCGAACGTCCATCCGTATGCCACGATTTGCCGGCACCATAATATTCTTTTACCCTATTGAGTGGAGAACCGTCGTAGACCTGATAGGCGAACGCGCGACTATCTTCATAGAAAATCCCGGATTCGTGTTCTAAATTTATGTCGGGAACGAACGTCAACAGGTCATCCTTGCCCACATAAGGTAAAGGAAGCCACTGTTTCCAGGCCCGACCCAGTATGTCATATTCCTGACGGCTTACCAGATTTCTCCCCTCTGTAGAGGAACGAAAGGAAAGATGCTGGACGGGACGTCCCAAACCATCATAATACTGCATTTCCCGGTGACTGCTACCGATAGTCGAGAACATGGAAACCGTATCGCCGGCAACAGCAGGAATCAAAGTATGAACAGAATTATATCGAAAGGAGTAATCCGTTTCATCAGGAATAAAAGGACACTGGCTGATAGCAACAGTAGTACGCAGCATACCGTTAGGAATAGAACCGTTCACATATTTACTACCAGCGACTATGATATAATATATGCCTCGAGGTACACGCTCCGCACGAAGATAGCCAAGAACACGACTGGTGCCGGGAGGAGCGTTCAACGAATCAAAATCGGGAACCTCGCCACCCATAAACGAAGCCACGTCATATACGGAATCACAACTATAGCCATCATGTGGTTCCGCAAAAGGATCAATGGGAGACACTAGAAACACGGTAGAACAATTCACTTCCGGTGACTCCCAATTATGAATCACAATATCAGACATATACTCAAGCTCCAAACGATAATAAACGGCATTGCCGTACGTATAGCAGATTTCTCCATCCCAAGGGAAACCATATGGACAATACTCATACGAGTAGCTGTCGCGTACATCCGTAAATGCATTCCCGCCATTTGAAAAATGGACCGGGATAGCATCCATAAAAGATCGTCCTGTCTTCTCTTCTTCCACAGCATACGTTGTCATGCAGCTAAGAAAAGTCAACAACAAATAAATAAAAAAGCATTTATAGTTTTTCATATTTTAATCATGTGTTTATTTTGAAACATTAGTTTACTCATTCACAATATGGTAATCGGTGTGTTGCAGAATCTCCTTACATCCAGTCTCACCGATGCGATAGATTTCCTTCAGACGTTCCTTCCCGTCATAGGTATAAAAGGTACTTTGTCCGTTTGGAGCGGTGGAACGGACGATTCTCGAACCTGCATAAGCATATGTATATACGTTTGCTTGAGGAAGAAGCAAACGGAGGCCATCCAGTTGCGAAGAGTCCTCCGAATACTTGGAGTACTCATCAAGCGTACATCCCAACGCCGTTTCCACTTCTTCACAGGTAGCATTCTCGATACAACCCAATAAATACCGCCCTGTATGCCCCCATATATACACTGTGTGCCTGCCATCATTTTTAGTTTCGGAAAGCAGATTGCCATAGCTGTCATACGCTGTATAGCTATTCTTCGAGATAAGTTGTCCGAAAGTATCATACGAATATCGTTCCGAAGGAGTACGGAAATAATAATCTGAGATCACGCTGATACAGATTTCGTAAGTCATAGAATCCCTGCGCAGCACTGTTTCTCCGTTCTTTGTACACAACGAATGAATTTCACTAACCGGCAACAACTGGAAACCATACAGATTATCAAATCTACGACGAGCATACCGGGTCAACAACGAATCGCCATTGTTTTTAATCATCTTTTTCTCGGATAGTAAACCATCCCTATCATATTTGTAAAGCTCTACATTCATCAAATAAGATTGCGAATGGGAAGGAGAATAGTCAGTCGTTATCTTTCTATCCAGTAGATACTCAAAAAGAGGTTCCTTGAGCAGATGGCTATAAAGCCCCGTACGCATTCCAAAGTGAGAAAACGGCATATACGTACGTAACGCATATTTATCCTCATTATGAAAGCTATAATAATATTGACACTCTTTTACCAATACATCATGCTCGTCATAATAGAATTCACGTTCAACCTTACCATATTGACGGGAAACATCCAAACTAGGATGGGCCAAAAGATTACGGTTATAAATTTGAAGAGTATATGTAGGGAAATACTCTTCCGGATTTACGAACCGGGGACTTCCCGGGTAAGAAGGATAAGAATAATCTCTCATATAATAACCGAAGTCACGCCTGATGTGTTCGGCAAAAAAAGTGACTTTTCGTGAATACGATTTTTGCAGGGTTTGAGCAAAAGGGGATACAAAATGTTCTGTCACCTTCGGATAGCGGATATGCACTGAAGGATAGGGCATGTCCGTAATACCCTCACTGTCTACGCAGATGCCATCAACAACAAATTCATAAGGAGCTGTAGTAAGTGTACGTGTATATTTGTAATAGGGCATGTAGGTCAATTCTCCTTGTTGGGTATCCGAACCGTAAGTGAAAATGCTTTTCTTCACCGGTGTATCCGCACTGGTATAATGCGTTATGGCCCGGACACGGGCACCGCCTGCAAAACGGACGCCTCCCATAGGCATCACCCCACCGGGATAATATGAACTTCCAGCATCAGGACGGGGGGTATGCGAATAACGGTTAGCCTCATATTCGTAAAAAGTAAATCCACCGGTCGGGTAATACACATGGCTTAGAAGCGTATAGTCAGGGCATTCCCCTGTAGCGTCACGGTCATCACTGGCAATCAGGTAATCCTGATAATTAGAACTGTAGCCGGCATCTACCATTTCAAGAGCAGGAACAATACCCGTATTTTCTTTTGTTCCTCGCCAGAATCCCCAATGATCAATGTTAGAGGTCATAGGAGTAGGTATACGCGATACGCCCGATTTATTATATTTAAAAGAATAAATGCCATTATCCGTATTCACCCGCTCAAGAAACATTCTTCCACCCGCCTGGTAAGTGTAATCAAAGGATACCGTTTTGTGTACATCATGATCATAGACTTCTATCTCATCCAGTTTTGCTCCACAAGTAGATGGAAAACTCCCTTTATGCTGGTCGTCATAATAAGGACTGCCAGAACGAGGCGAATAATGAAAATACAGTTGCATCCGTCCGGTAGTAACGCAATCCACCAAAGCTGTTTTTGTCAATGTATACAACTCTCTCGTTGCCTTAAAAACCCCGCTCTTATGTATATCTGTCGGCAACATAGAGTATTCCTGAAAAACGGAACGCCCGGAGAAAGCATACTGCATACGTATATTTTCATCTACCTCACTGCCTTGTGCGGTAAGAGCACGCAAGTCGGATGATTCTGCATGATATTCAGGATTTGTATCCCGGTATTTTATAACCAAAGTACGACCGTTCGGTGCAGTAATCCTCGTCAGATGAAAAGCGGTAATCACATGAGGCAGGCTGAAAGCTTCAGCAGGTTGCGCAGAGAAATGATCTTCCCAACTGATATTATATTCGAGTGATCCATATCCCTCTCCGCCAAAGGTGTACACATACCCGTCGTCCGTCTTTATATGTATCCGGGTATCCAATTTATTTTCTTTCACGCGAATCATCTGCATATCGCGCAAGTCTACCTCATATTTGCCACCATCGTTGCCGCAAGCACTGACAGTTCCGTCGTAATTAATTACAAACTTGCCACTATGTTTACCAAAAGAAAAGTAAAAGACATCTGCCGAAGATTCGATGTTAGTATCTTTACCATCCAAGACCAATGTCGGTTCATTAGAATATATATCTCGGGGACGGGTATATTGATAAGGGTTATCCAGAAAAGTTTTTTCCATCTGGTCAAGATCAAAATAGCGCTTCCCTAAAACATTAAGAAAACCATCAATCCGCTTTTCTTTACCAACAGGTTCCGGAAAATGCAGCATGTCGTCAGGGATGCCGTTCACCTTTCTATAAACCACTCCTCCGATACCAAGCATCCAGTTTCGCCCCACATAATTGTCTGTATCCCTTGGGCGGAATCCCGAAGAATCATAAAAGATAGAGACTGGAAAGTCAAAGTCCGGATCATTCCATTCGGTAAGCGGAATGTTCAAATCAACGCATCCAGTATTTAATTGCATTGAAGTGCGATCATACCTAATCATCTCAGCCACTTGCGGAGAATACACAGTCTGTTCTTTAGGTAAAACGGAAGGTTCTGCGCTTGCAATCGACTCTTGCGCACAAAGTGCAAAAGATTGAATAGTCAAAAGCCCACCTATCAAAATAGAATATATATAAAAAACTCGTTTCATAATTAATTGAATATGTATATTATAGATTATCAACGTGTTGTGAATAAAAAAACTATAGAACGCAGATTAATAAAGAATATGTATCCACACAAATCTGTTATAACCTGCGTTCTTATAAAAACTTACAGATTCATCGCATTAGCGCCCAAAACGCCAGCCAAAGCCGAAGCCACTGCGATAACCATTTTCAGGATCATATCCCATACGGATTTCTTCATTGCCATAATTTACCTCCTTTCTGTTCTTTAATGTGTTGTGTTACTCTGTGTTCTTCCGTGTCCTCCGCCTGTGCCGTGGATTCTCCGGAATCCTTGAATTCCTTCGCCACATCGAAGCACGGGCACTGTTTAATCCACTCTTCCGGTTCTATCTCACCGTTTCCGTTCAAGTCCGGCGAGAGGTCGCGGTGTCCGCACACCCGGCAACCGGGGAATCTCTCTTGCAATTGCCCGACGAGCAGCCGGAGCGTGGAGCGCTGTGCCGGAGTCCGGGTATCTGCCGGGCGTCCCCGGCAGTCCAGACCGCCTTCATAGCAGATACCTATCGAGTGAGCGTTGAAGCCTTTCACGTGGGCTCCAATGCGTTCGAGGGGACGGGTGAGGTGCAATGTTCCATCCTTCCGGATGTAATAGTGATAGCCTGTTCCGTTGAACCCGCGACGCCGGTGCATCAAGTCCAAAGCTTCCGGTGAGAGTGTAGAATCCCCCCGCGTGGCGCTGCAATGCACCACGATTAAGTTGATAATTCGCATGTTAGTGGATGATTTCTAATTTAGTTAAAGTCAAATGTTCAGTTATAAGCCAAATGTTCAGTTAAGCCTACGAAGTCTGTCGTTTACATTCTGTGTATACCATACTGCCGTGACATCATTTATGCAGCCGGATCGGGCGTTTCTCCGTCCCCTTCATTACCGTCTCCACCGGGCTTGTCGCTTCCACCGGAGTTGCCGCCTTCCGCGCTACCCGCATCGGAAACAAGTTTATCATAGCGGACACACTTCGCACCGGTCACCATCGAACGGGTAGCCGTAGTGCGGTCGAGGTTCCTGGTAGTCGCCGGTTGGAAGCGGACGGTAAGCGTAGCCTGTGCAGCCGACACTTCGCCGGAGGTTTCCACACCTCTGCCACGAGCCACCATCACCATACGGAAGGTACCAAGACCGTCGACGCTTACGCTTTCCGAAGATTGCAAGTGCTGCGTCATCACCGTCACCAGGTTGTCGAGCGTGTTTTTCACGTCACCAGGAGAGAGGGAAGAGTAGGCGGCTATTTCTTTCGAAAGTTGTGCGGAATCCACGTTTCCCGAACGTACTACCCGGGGATAGAAGAGTTTTTTACCGCTTTTTTGGTCTTCCAGAGTTGACTGGAAGGGTTTGTATAATACTGGCATAATTGTAATAGTTTTTTAGTTATTAATAATTCTAGTTCGTCTGTGTCTTTAAGCTTATCGACAATGCAAATATAGGGCCTTATTTCTGTCTGTGCAAGAGATTTTAAAAATGTGCGTTAATAAATTCGTTAATATGAATATTTATTATATACTCCTTATTTACAACATATTATAAAAACATAACGGCATCATAGCCCTTATTCATTCAGTTATTCAGGATACTCAACAGATAATGACCGGGCAGTTTGATCTTTCCGGCACTTGCCCGGATGACGCTGAAACCTTTCCAAACCTTGCCTCCGATTTCACCGTAATTACTTTTCAGCACGATTGCATACTGTTCGGAGGGAGGGATACGATAAAGGCGAAGGTTGTCCAACAGTCCGGAAAGGTTGCGCGGATGCCCGTCGGCAGGAGCTTGCATCCGGTCAATATCCGATTGTGTCAGCCCACGTTTCTTCTTCGCCGGTTGTCTGTTAGAAAAATCTCCTCCATTTTCTTCCTCATCCCCTCCTTTGGGCAAAGGAGGGTTAGGGAGGATGTTTTCTTTCCTTTCTTTTTCTTTTCTTTTTAGGAGGGTGCTTTTTGTTGCAGTATCCGGGGATTCTGTTACAGTATCGGGGGGTTGCGTTACAATATCCGGGGTTTCTGCAACAGCATCCGGGAGGGTCGGGTGTACGTTTTCCTCATCCGGCAGCAGACAGTAGTCCGGAGAAATATGACGGCAGCTGCGGCGTTTAGTGATAAAAAGGAACTGCCGCTGGATGTCGGCGGAAGTCAGGATGCCGTAACGTTCGTAGAGAGAGGAATCGAAGAAACCGTACTCCACAAACAGACGAAGCACCTGGCGGACACTATCGTTGTCCGTGCTGAAGAGCTGGTCGGAGAGTTCGTCATAGAAGTCATCGTCGACATGGATATAATAACCCTCGCCAGAATATAGATAAGACAGGGTATAGAGCAGGATTGTGAAGGCGGAATCGCCTTCACGCTTCATCACACGGCGCACGACACGGTCGTGCATAAAATCGGTATTCAAAGGGAAATAGTCAAGCCCTTGTTTTATTCGTCCCATACTATTGATTGTTTTTATAAATCAGTCGGCCAATTCTGATTGTAATTCTGATTTTGATTCTGAGCCCGATTCAAAGACTGAGCCGGACCGGGATTCAGCACCTGATTCACATTCAAATGCCGATTCGCGGACTTTCCGCCTTTTCCGTTCGATGCTGGCAGCTACGGTTTCAAGGGCATGCAGAATAAGTTCCCGCCGCAACGTGGGATCTTCCGTAGAGGTAATTACCGGATAATTGCTTTCCCTGTCGCATGCCAAGGAGCGTTTTTCGTTCTTCCGGTGGTTCCGGCTGACAGTTTTACGACATTCCTTACAGTAGTTGCCGGGAAGCCCGGTTTTCTTATTGATATAAAAGGCACTTGCCGGAAGAGAGCGTTTGCAACATCCGCAAACGAACAGTGTTTGTACTTCTGAGTTTTTCATTTTGTTATCCAATTATAAATTATAAATAGTAGTTTTTATCAGTCAAGCCTGTAATCATCCGAATACGGAGTACTCGTATACAATATGTTATCCTTTTGTTATCCTATTGCCAGGTATTAACATCTGACGTTTCAGGTATTAATGGTTAGAGAATTGGCTGTTAATACTTGAGAGAAGAACTATTAATAGCTGATAGAAAAGCTGTTTACAGCTATCAGCAAGCTTTCCGCAGGTGGCGGATGAGAAATTTTCATGGTTTCGGTGTTTTTCTTGAAGTTTTGCATGGCATATCCGTTTTTAATTTATATTTTTGAAACGTTTTCTATGAATCAATGGGACAAAGATAGAATATTTTTTCATAAAGAAAACTATGATTTTCGTTTTTAATCTTAACTATTTTATAAGTCATTGATTATAAACACGTAGTAAACATAACGTTTTTTTGTCAGCCATTTTATAGCTGACATTTATAAATCCGGGATTAGTCTTTTAAATAAAAAACAGAATGGATACAAATTTAGATGTCACAGGCATCATCAAGCGTGCCAAACAGGCGTTAAACCTGAGAAGAGACAGCGAACTGGCTGAATACTTGGGAGTTTCGAGAGCGACAGTCACCAACTGGAGCGCACGGAACAGCATTGATTTCAAGCTGTTGCTTGACAAGTTCGGCGACAAGGTGGATTACAACTGGCTGCTGTTGGGAAAAGGAAGTCCCGTGCACCAGCCAAGATTCTGCGAAAGCGAACTGGCAAGGGGAGAAGTGGAGATTATACACAATCCTAAAGCAGTGGAACCGGTAGACGACCGGAGCGTGACGTTATACGACATCACCGCAGCGGCAAACCTGAAAACATTGTTCACCAACAAGCAGCAGTACGCACTGGGGAAGATATTGATTCCGAATATTTCCGTCTGCGACGGGGCGGTGTATGTAAACGGGGACAGCATGTATCCCATACTGAAATCGGGGGACATCATCGGATACAAGGAAATCAGCAGTTTCGAAAACGTCATCTACGGGGAAATATACCTGGTGTCGTTCATGATTGACGGAGACGAGTATCTGGCGGTGAAATACGTCAACCGTTCGGAGAAGGAAGGGTGCATCAAGCTGGTGAGTTACAATACGCATCACGAGCCGATGGATATCCCGTTCGCGTCCATCAATGCGATGGCAATCGTGAAATTCTCGATTCGCAGGCACATGATGATGTAAGGCTCACCACAGATTCACACAGAGGATGCAGATTCACACAGACTTTTCGTTTATTCCTGCCTTTATTTCGATATAATTTCGTCCGCATGGCTTCCCGAAGGAGGAGAATCGAAATAATACAAGCTTATATCGAACTGACGTTATTTAATCCCTGCTCAATTTCGCAGTGCCAGAAACAAGAATAAAAATCTGTGTGAATCTGTGGTAAAGTCTCTTAGTGAAGTTCTGCGACGGAATTTACACCTCTTCCCCTTTCAGCGTAGCCGAACTGGCCTCGGTAATACGTACATTGACAAAGTCACCGACACGGTGCGTGCCTCTGTCGAACACTACGACACGGTTCTGCTCCGTACGCCCGAACAGTTGCTCGCGCGAACGCTTGGAGACGCCTTCTACAAGCACTTCGTACGTCTTGCCGATACAACGCTGGTTGGATTCGGCAGACAGACGGTTCTGCAGGGCGATAATTTCATTCAAGCGACGGACTTTCACGTCTTCCGGCACGTTGTCTTCGAGATGTTTCGAAGCATAGGTTCCCGGACGCTCGGAATATTTGAACATAAAGGCGGCATCGTACCCGCATTCTTCCATCAGGGAGAGGGAAAGGGCGTGGTCTTCTTCCGTTTCAGAATGAAAACCGGAGAAGATGTCCGTTGTCAGTCCGCAGTCGGGGATAATGCGTTTGATGGCTGCTACCCGTTCCAAGTACCATTCGCGGGTATATTTGCGGTTCATCAGTTTGAGGATGCGGGAACTGCCGCTCTGCACAGGCAGGTGGATATGCTTGCATACGTTGGGCACTTGCGCGATTACTTCCAGCGTTTCGTCGCTCATATCCTTCGGGTGAGAGGTGGTGAAACGGATGCGCACGCCCGGAGCAGCTTCGGCAACGGTGCGGAGCAGCATCGGGAAAGTGACCACTTCGCCTGTCGGCTTCTCGAAACGGTAGGAGTTGACGTTCTGTCCCAGCAGGGTGACTTCCTTATAACCTTTCGCCACGAGGTCTGCCACTTCGTTAAGGATGCTTTCCACGTCACGGCTGCGCTCTCGTCCACGGGTGTAGGGGACGATGCAATAGGTGCAGAAGTTGTTGCAGCCACGCATGATGGATACGAATCCGGAGATGTGATTGCCGCAGATACGTGAGGGAATCACGTCCCGATAGGTTTCGGTGGTGGAAAGTTCCACGTTGATTGCCTTCTCGCCGGCTTCTACGGCGGAAATCAGGTCGGGCAGGGTGAGATAGGCATCCGGGCCTACCACGAGGTCGACATGATGATTCGTAATCAAATCATCCTTCACCCGTTCGGCCATACATCCCAGTACGCCCACAATCAGGTGTTTCTTCTTTTTCTTCAGCGAGTGGAAAAACTCCAGGCGGTTCAGAATCTTCTGCTCCGCATTGTCGCGGATGGAACAGGTGTTCATAAACACGGCATCGGCTTCCTCAAGCGTTTCGGCCACGGAGTACCCCGCCATTTGCATCACTGAGGCAATCACCTCGCTGTCGGCCACGTTCATCTGGCAGCCGTAAGTTTCGATAAACAACTTTTTGTTGTCTTCGGTCGTTTCAGTTGCGGATTTAAAGTCCGCTCCCGCTAATTCGTTCATATTCAAATCTAAATTTTAAAATTCGACCACAAAGATACGGCTTCGCTTTCAATAAGTGGCGAATTGGTAGAAAAATAACGCAAAAACTTATGGTTTAGGATGCTAACTTGTAATTTATGTTAAGAGAATAAACATTTTCCGGTGATACACTTGGCAAATTTAAATTTATTTTTCACATTTGTGCAATGAAAGAAACATTAGATTTTTTCATAGTTAAGGTTTAGGTTAAAAAAATTAAGGGGAGCTGTGAAGCTGCCCTTTTTTCATAATAAAAAGTTAGCCCGAACCGGAATTTATGCGTATCTTTGGCAGATAACTAATTAGCAATGAAACACAATGGAAGATTTTTTGAAATTTCTCGCGATAGCAGCGATCATTCTTATGGGAATAATCCAAGAGGTGCATAAGAATAGTAAATCGAAAAAAGCTACCAATAAACGCCCCGTTCCCCCAACGCCATCGCCCGACGAAATAGCTCCGGACAGTGTTCCCATGCCCGAAACATGGGGTATGCCCAAGTCGCTGGACGAATTGCTCAGACCTATGCCCATAGAGCCGGATACTCCGAAAAGGTCTTCACAACAAGCTTTCAAGCAGGCACCAAAGCAAAAGCAAAAGCAGAAAAAGAAAAAGAAAAAGAAAAAAGAAGAAGTATCCGTTGCCGCATCCATAGCGAACAGCACCGCACAGGATGCACTGAACACCAGGCAAGGCGCTCATTACGACGTTCCTCACGAATCATCAGACAAGAAAGAAGACTTCACCATCCATTCGGCTGAAGAAGCCCGCCGGGCTATTATATGGGGAGAGATACTTCAACGGAAATACTGACCGGAATTACAAAGGCATGTTTCAAGCACGGGAAAGTAGCGTAACCCGTACATGGAGCCTTTACAATAAAGCGAATAATTAACCATAAAATATCAACTGTATTTTAACACGAAATTATACTATTTATGTCACTCAACCTTATTTCGGCAGCAGAAGCTGCAAGCCTTATCAAACATGGCTACAACATCGGCCTGAGCGGATTTACCCCCGCAGGAACGGCCAAGGCTGTTACAGCTGAACTCGCAAAGATTGCAGAAGCGGAACATGCCAAAGGAAATCCATTTCAAGTAGGTATTTTTACAGGTGCGTCTACCGGAGAATCATGCGACGGCGTGTTGTCGCGTGCAAAAGCTATCCGCTACCGTGCCCCTTATACCACGAACTCTGATTTCCGCAAAGCCGTGAACAACGGAGAGATTGCCTACAACGACATACACCTCTCACAAATGGCACAGGAAGTGCGCTACGGATTCATGGGCAAAATGAACGTGGCCATCATCGAAGCCTGCGAAGTGACTCCGGACGGAAAGATTTACCTGACTGCCGCCGGCGGTATCTCCCCGACTATCTGCCGTCTTGCCGACCAGATTATCGTAGAGTTGAACAGCGCGCACAGCAAATCCTGCATGGGACTGCATGACGTGTACGAACCGCTCGACCCGCCTTACCGCCGCGAGATACCTATCTACACACCGAGCGACCGCATCGGACTGCCTTATATCCAGGTAGACCCGAAGAAAATCGTAGGCGTGGTGGAAACCAACTGGCCGGACGAAGCGCGTTCTTTCGCAGACGCCGACCCGCTGACCGACAAAATCGGACAGAACGTTGCCGACTTCCTCGCTGCGGACATGAAGCGCGGCATCATCCCGCCTTCTTTCCTTCCGTTGCAGTCGGGCGTAGGAAACATCGCCAACGCCGTGCTCGGCGCACTGGGACGCGACAAGACGATTCCTCCATTCGAAATGTACACGGAAGTGATTCAGAACTCCGTGATTGGCCTGATTCGCGAAGGACGCATCAAATTCGGAAGTGCCTGCTCGCTGACTGTTACCAACGACTGTCTGGAAGGTATTTACAATGATATGGATTTCTTCCGCGACAAGCTGGTGCTCCGCCCGTCGGAAATCTCCAACAGCCCGGAAATCGTACGCCGACTCGGTGTTATCTCTATCAATACAGCTATCGAAGTTGACTTGTACGGCAACGTGAACTCAACCCATATCGGCGGTACGAAGATGATGAACGGTATCGGTGGCTCGGGAGACTTCACACGCAATGCGTACATCTCTATCTTCACTTGTCCGTCGGTGGCTAAGGAAGGCAAAATCAGCGCTATCGTGCCGATGGTATCCCACCACGACCACACGGAGCACGATGTCAACATTGTCATCACCGAACAAGGTGTTGCCGACCTTCGCGGCAAGAGCCCGAAAGAACGCGCACAAGCCATCATCGAAAACTGTGCACATCCTGACTACAAACAGCTGCTTTGGGATTACCTCAAAATGGCCGGTGGCAAGGCGCAGACCCCGCACGCTATCCAGGCTGCACTCGGCATGCACGCAGAGCTGGCTAAGAGCGGTGATATGAAGAATACGGACTGGACTGAATACGCCAAGTAAGAAAATGTTGCAAATATAAAACGTCAAATAGGTTCGGCTTATAATCAATATGATATAACCGAACCTATTTCATATTGAAATAGACATGAAAACACTGACTATCAACAGACTGCTATTATGTATTTCGCTATGTATCGCCAATATCATGCCTTCTCTTGCCCAAGAAATAGAATTCCAAAAATTCAGCGGAAAAGTAATTGACTCCGAAGGCAAGGCTATATCAGCAGTAAATATTTATATACCGGGCGTTCCAAGGGGAACAATATCAGACAAACAAGGGAAGTTTGCCATTATGGCAAAAGACAAAGAAACTATTTACTGTTCGCATATGGGAATGAAAAAGACCGAGTTGCAATTAGATAAAAATCAATCATCGGGACTAATTATACGAATGGAGCCGGAACCTTACAATCTTCACGAAATAACAATTGTCAGAAACCGCTACATCATGTGCGATACAACGGACGTTTTTGAAGATGACACATATAACTTTGCAGTTATAGAACAAAATGCCGAATTTCCCGGCAAAGCGAAAGGATTGGAAAAGTATCTTACCGAAGCTTTACAATATCCTGAAGAAGCTTTTCTAAAGGGAGAGGAAGGGCAGGTCACCGTTGAATTTACTATCACCCAAAGAGGAACCGTTAAAAATCCCAAGATAGTCAAAGGTGTATCTCCCGCTTTAGATGAAGAAGCCATAAGAATCATCCGGAATATGCCAAACTGGAAACCCGCCATCCAACGAAGCCGCCCTGTAGAAACCCGGCAAAGGCTGTCGATTAATTTTGCAATAATAATAGAGTATGAATATGCTCATCAAAAAAGAACATAGAAGTTACAGGATTCTTGGTCAAACGGATATAATTGTATTCTCTAATAAACAAAATCCAACTATTTTTGTTTATTAGAGAATACAATTGTATTTTTGTAGAAGAATCAACAAACTATTTCTATGAAACAATTATTCACCACATTCTATCAACTTAAGGAACGGGTTTCATTGGATTTCATAAGATACCTGTATCATGAAATTCGCTGGGACAACCGGTTGATAGCCATAACAGGCGCACGCGGAACAGGAAAAACAACTCTCATGCTCCAATATATAAAAGAGCATTATCCCGGTTATGGCAACGAAGTGCTCTACGTTTCATTAGACAATATATGGTTCACCACCCACTCCTTATTCGAACTGGCTGACGAGTTTCAGAAAATGGGAGGAAAAGCTTTGTTTCTGGACGAAGTACATAAATACCCTACCTGGTCAAGGGAAATAAAGAACATCTATGACAGTTATCCGGATATAAAAATAGTATTCACAGGGTCTTCCTTATTGGAAATACACAAAGGTGAAGCAGACCTCTCAAGAAGAGCTGTCACCTATCATTTGCACGGCCTTTCTTTTCGTGAATTCCTACAATTTGAATATGGATATAAAATGGAAGCACTTACACTTCCCGACATCCTGACAAGACATATCGAAATAGCCATGAACATAAGCAAACAATTGAAACCACTTGTGGCATTCAATGAATACCTGACTTACGGCTATTACCCTTTTTATAAAGAAGATAAAATATTATATCACGAGAAACTGCTCGCCACTTTGAATACAATTTTGGATGTAGACTTACCTTCTACTGAAAAAATAGATTATTACTCCATTGGTAAAATAAAAAAACTGTTTGCCATTCTTGCCGGTCTTGTGCCCTATATCCCCAATATATCAATGCTCAGCAAAGAGATAGAAGTCAGCCGCATCAGCCTGCTGAATTATCTATCCTATCTCCAAAAAGCCCAAGCTCTCCTGCTACTTGACAAAGAGGCTTCCGGCATCAAACAACTGGCAAAACCAGAAAAGATATATCTGGGCAATACTAATTATGCCTATGCATTGGGAGGAGAAAAGACGGATATAGGAAATGTCCGGGAAACATTCTTTTTCAATCAAACCATCGTAAAATGCAAAGTTACCTATTCTTCCCAAATAGACTTTACTTTGAATGAAACATATAATTTCGAGATTGGCGGCAAAAATAAAACGCAGAAACAACTAACCGGAGTGAAGAACGGTTATCTGGCTCTTGATAATATAGAAATAGGATTCAACAATGAGATTCCACTTTGGCTATTTGGATTAATGTATTGACACGGGGTTACCCTCCGGGAATATGCATATTTCAAGAATAAGCGAATCTATCTCCGAGAAATCTCTTTGCGCCCACAAAGGCAGCAGAAACAAAGTAAAATCAATATATAAAAAGCAAAATGACACTATGAAAACGATGAATGTTATGCGCAACGCCACCTTATGCGGACTGTTCTTCTGTCTGACAACAGGAAGCAACACCGCCACCGCCAACAATGCGGATAAGGACAATACCGCACTTCTCAACTATTTCTCCACTTGTCTGACATCACCGGACAAGAATCACACTTTCGAAAAAGGGAAACAATTCAGCCTTGCGAAAGTGGAACAATACCGCCAATTAGTGTGGAACGCATGGCGAACGGCGAACGAACGTCTGGACGAAGAAAAACTAATTCCGCTACAACCCCTGTCCGACAAGACACGCAGCCAATGGAACCTTCCCCCCGAACTGGAACCGAAAGCCGTGATGCCCTATTACTGGGGTACGAAGGGCACAACGAAACCCGTCGAAGGCTATCCGCTGTTTATCTATACGCACGGGTCGGGTCCGAAAGCCGCAGAATGGGACACGGGACTTACAATATGCCGGATGTTCGACGACGCACCGTCCGCCTACTTCATTCCGCAAATCCCCAACGAAGGAAGCTACTACCGCTGGTGGCAGAAATCCAAACAATATGCCTGGGAGAAACTATTGCGCCAGTCGTTAGTATCCGGCCATATCAATCCGGACAAAGTGTATATCTTCGGCATCTCCGAGGGCGGATATGGCAGCCAGCGCCTTGCCTCTTTCTATGCCGATTACCTTGCCGGAGCAGGCCCCATGGCAGGTGGAGAACCCTTGAAGAATGCCCCCGCCGAGAACTGCGCCCATATTGCTTTCTCCCTGAGGACAGGAGCCAATGACCGCGGCTTTTACCGAAATATTCTCACCGGCTACGTGAAGGAAGAATTTGAACGGCTGCAAACCCTGCACCCCGGGCTATACACCCATCAGATAGAGCTGATTCCCGGCAAAGGGCATTCGATTGACTATCGCCCGACTACTCCGTGGCTGAAACAATACACCCGCAACCCTTATCCGAAATACGTCTATTGGGAAGATTTCGAAATGGACGGGCTGCACCGTAAAGGGTTCTACAACCTCTTCGTCAAAGAACGCCCTAATGAAGACATCAATGCCCGCACCCGCTACGAAATGACCGTCACAGGCAACCACATCACATTGAATGTGGACAATATCACTTATGAAACCGTTCAAAAAGATCCCAGATGGGGCATTGAAATGAAGTTCAAGAAACATTATACACCTGCCGATAAAGGGAAAGTAATCATCTACCTCTGTGATGAGCTCATAAATCTGAAGAAAGAGATTACTGTCACGGTAAACGGAAAACAGGTTTTTCGGGGGAAAATAAAGCCGGACCTTAAAAACATGGCAAACAGTTGCGCTGCTTTCTCCGACCCCCGGCGTATCTATCCTGCCGCCATTGAGGTGGAACTGTGAGCCGGTAAAAAAACAGCATTATATGCTGCCAACCTTTTCTGTTTGGTGGACATTGACAGCCCACCAAACAGAAATATGAATCTACCGTCCGATAATCACCTCACAAACCTTATCCTGAAACGCTCTTGCCTTAGCAGCCGAAAATACATTCTGATTCATAATGGCAAACGCCACTTCGTGCCCGTCCTTCATTCGCAGATAGCCCGCAAGCGCATTAATGGCAGTAAACGAGCCTGTCTTGGCATGAACATTCCGATAAGCGGGCGCACTTTTCATCCTGTTTTTCAATGTGCCGTCCACACCGCCCACGGGGAGAGACTTATAGAGTTTCTGAAAGATTCCCGTCCGGGAATATGCATATTTCAAGAAATCGACCAGCAGAGCGGGAGAGAGGTAATTATAGTTGGATAGCCCGCATCCGTCCGCAATCTTATAGTCTTTCGGGTCGTGCCCCAGGCGGCGGATTAACTTCATGATTTCTACAATTCCGTCTTCGGAAGCCACCTGCTTCTTTCCCGTAGCCTGTGCCCCGAGGCGGCAGAGGAATGCTTCCGCATTCAGGTTGTCGCTCTCTTTCATCAATTGGTTCAAGACTTTTTGTACCGATGTATTCCAACCTGCCATCCGCTCCACATGAACGCTGTCGCGCGGCAATTCCGCAAATGCATAAGATTGGGGAGCGATGATACCTTTTGCACGGAGACGCTCGAGGAAAGTGTGCATAAAAAAAGCGGGTGAATCATAGATATTGACATTATCTTTTCGGATGGAAGCGACATTGCCCGAAACAACGAGATTATTCCCGTTCGTCAGCCAGTCTCTTGAGAAAGAGAACTTTCCGGCAGAAGAAGTACGTGTCTTTGTCCGGTTGGCCAGGGTATAATAAGAAGAGACAGGCTTGCAGGACACGCTTGTCGTATCTCCTTGCAGGGTAGAGGGAATCACAGAGACTTCCACCGTTCCTTTGCAGAACATGAGCGGGGACAGATAAGGTTGATAGCCCGCAGGGGTATCGTCCCACGCCCATCCATGCCCCCAATAGAGGGAGTCTTTCATCGAAACATCACCATACACCTGCCCGTTAATCACGGAAAAAGGGAAAGTGACTACCTTTTCTATCAACGAATCCATCGCCTGACTGTCAAATTCGGGGTCGAATCCACCCACAACATATAGATTGCCTTGAAGTGTATCATGCTCTATCACGCCATCGTGCCATACTTCCGTACGGAAAGGCTCGTTCGCATCGGGACGGGAGAGGGCGGTAATAGCCGTCAGCAGTTTCATGGTAGAAGCAGGGCGGGAAAGTTTCTCCGCACGGTAGTTGTACAACGGCTTCTTCGCCGTCAGGTCATAAACGGATATGCCGACTTCGGATGCTTCGGGAAGCATCTTTTTAATAAGCGAATCTATCTGCGAAAAATCCCTTTGTGCCCACAAGGGCAACAGACAGACGGACAACGTGACTAATAAAAGAACTTTCTTCATACAAAAGCGGTTTATGAATCGAATCACCCCCGCAAATATAGCACTTCCCAACCGAATTTGCCCGGAATCCGACAAAAAACAAAAGAGGGAGCTTGATAACAAATAGTTAGTGTTCGGGGAAAACAAATGACAGCAGAAAAGAAAATAACAGAAAAAAACACCAAAAAAGTTTATCTGATAAAAGGAAATATTTACTTTTGTAGCACGTAGAGAAGAGGATGCCCTAAAAAAGTCTAGTGTATATACAGTCTTTTTTAAAACAGAACAGTATAACTGAATGATAATACCTCAAGAAAATAATATCGACCACTTCGGAACAAATAGAGTAAAAAACAAGAAAGAGTTTGATTTATTCTTTAAGAAATACTATACTCTATTCCTTTCTTTCGCCTGCCGGTATCGCCTGGATGTGGAAGAGGCACGCGACATTGTTCAGGATGTCTTCATCGCTTTTTGGGAGCAACGGGAAAATTTCACTTCCATTGTAACCATCAAGGCCTTTTTCTATCGTTCCATCTCCAACCGCTGCCTCAATCACCTGAAACATGAGGATGTGAAAGACCGCTATGCCGAAAGCCAGTTACAGGTCATGCAAAGCGAGGAATTCATCCAGGAAAATATTATCCGTGAGGAAGTATCTTTTATGGTACGGCAGAAAATCAGGGAACTCACTCCGCGCGAGCAGGAAATTATCATTCTTTCCCTTCAAAATAAATCCAACCAGGAGATAGCCGAATTACTGTCGATATCGGTTCCTACCGTAAAGACACACAAGATGCACGCATACGCCCGACTACGTGCCGAACTGGAAGAATTAAGATTTTTGCTACTTATTTTATAAAAAATTGAATTTTATATCATACCACATTCGTCTTGTGTTGTTTTACTTATAGAATAACACAAATTTCGTTCTATAAATGACAGACCAAAAGCTCAAAGAAAGCATGCAGATAGCCGAAGAATTGGCTAAAGAAATCTGCACCGGCAAGCCCTCGACCTCACTGCTGGCTCAGAAGTGGAGAGAGGAGTCACCCGAACTATACGAAGAAATACGGAAGCAGGAGAACCTGTCGCAGGAAATCTCCTTCCACGACTCCATTGATACCCGACAGGCGTTGGAAGAAGTCAGCAGCCGACTGACCCTTCCGACAAAAAGAATCGGCAGACGTATTATATATAATATAGGTATTGCAGCTTCTTTCTTGTTAATCCTCGGAACGGCAGCCACATGGTTATGGATGAGAAACAGCGAAGAAACTGTTGCTGAATGGGCGGCATCCGTACCCGAACCTGCCAAGATTTCACTTATCGCGCAGAATGACGAGCCGGTGGAACTGGCAGAAAGCAATCTGACTGTCCAAGGCAACCAACTGATTGGAAGCACGCTGGACGGAAAAAGAAATGTCGCTATCGAACTGAAGCCCGACAACCAGTTCAACAAACTGGCAGTACCTGCAGGCGGTGAATATCGTCTGACACTGGAAGACGGAACAGAGATTCAAGTGAATGCGGCTTCGGAACTGCTCTTTCCTACCCATTTCAAACAGCACATACGCCAGGTTGAATTAAGAGGAGAGGCATACTTCAAAGTTAAGCATAATCCGGAAAAACCTTTCAATGTATTGCTCGGCACGCTGAACGTACAAGTCACAGGAACTGCCTTTAATATTAAGGCTTACGAAGAAGAAGGAAATGTATCCATCACTTTGGTTGAAGGTTCGGTCAACGTACGCGAAGGACAGAAGATTCTCGCCACATTGTCTCCAGGCGAACAGTTCACTTACCATAAAACGACACGCGATTACAGCATAGCGCAAGCTGATATATCCGCTACCACTGGTTGGACGGAAGATAAGTTCGTCTTCCATAGCGAGACAATCGGTACTATCATGAATGAACTGTCCCGCTGGTATAATGTAGACATCAATGTAAGCGAAGATATACAAGATATACGCTATAGCGGCATATTGTCACGTAAACAGCCGCTCGCAGAAATACTCAATATCCTGCACCTGACAAATGAACTAGACTTCAAAATCCATCAGGACAGGAGAATAGACGCAATAGAGAAAAAGAATGAATAATAGCATCTAATATTATAAATTTCACATAGTTATGACAGAAAAGCTTATTTCCAAAGGACTCATGTTGGCTATTTCCCTCATCCTGTCCTGTACCGCTCCGTTGGCATATGCTCAAACACGCCAACCGGAGAAGATCACCGTTACGGTAAGTAAGAAACCGTTGGAAAACGTGTTGGAGAAACTGAGTAAACAATATGGCTACCAGTTTTTCTATAATGCCTCTCTATTGAAAGGAGTCAATGTGTCCGTATCTCTACAGGAAGCTGAAATCAACAACGTAATGAAAACGCTCCTGACAGGAACCGGACTACAATATTCCATAAAAGGAAAAACGATTGTCATTACTGCAATCCCCAAGAAAGCAATAGCCAAAACACCCCTGAACGGACGTGTCACCGATAGCGACGGGAACGTTCTTCCGGGAGTCGCTATCTTCACACAAGATAAAAGCCAAGGAACCATCACAGACATTGACGGACGCTTTACGTTCTCCAAACCACTGACATACGGAACTGTACTGAACTTTTCTTCTGTAGGCATGAAGCCCCATGATGTAGTTTACAGTGGTGAGCAACTGTTGCAAGTAGTCATGGTGGAGGATGTGAAACAACTGGATGCAGTAATCGTCACCGGTTTCCAAACTATCTCGCGCGAACGGGCGACCGGAGCGGCCACGATTGTGAAGAGCAATTATCTCGACAAAATCCAGGCACCGGATTTGGGCAGCAAACTGGAAGGTGCCACTCCCGGGCTAACTAGTTACAACGGAAAAATGAGTATTCGTGGTACTTCTACATTCTCAACCTCTATCGGTACCACTCCGCTATTGGTACTGGACGGACAACCTGTCACCGGAGTAGGCATTAACGAACTGAATCCGGAAGACATCGAAACAATTACCGTACTGAAAGATGCCGCTGCCACCTCTCTATATGGTGTACGCGCTTCGAACGGTGTCATTGTCGTAACAACCAAACGCGGAACGGGCAAGAAACCGAACATCAACGTGTCTGCCAACTTCTACCTGAATCCGTTGCCATCACTTGACTACCGCCACTATGCTTCTACCAGTGACATCATTGATTACGAAAGAGACTATCTGACCAATAATCCTAATTATCAAGAAAATCCGTTAGATTATTTCGATTTGCTGAACGATATAAAAGCCCCCAGTTACATATCCACAGTAGACCGTCTCTATTACCGTCTCGCCAAAGGAGAAATCACAGAAAGTCAATTGAACGCCTCACTCGACCTCTTACGGAAGAATGATTATAGAAAAGCTTATCGTGACGAACTGCAACAAATGAACTTCGTACAGGACTATAATCTCTCTCTTTCCAAAGCGGGTGACAGATCCAACTTCTTCTTTTCTGCCCGTTACGAAAATAAAAGTACCTACAACAAGAACAACAGTTTTGATAAGTTCACTTTCTACATGAAAAACGAACTCGACCTGACCAAGTGGTTTAAACTCACCGTAGGAACAAATGTGGGTATCGGCAACACCAGCTATTCACAAGCAGGATATCAAGGGACAACAGTAGCTATGCCATACGAAACTCTCTACAACGAAGACGGCAGTTATGCTTATATCTACCCGCACAATTATTTCAACTCCCAAACAGTGAACCAGACAGAAGGACTGAAACCTATGGGATACAACGCCGTGGAAGAATCGACCAAGAATATGCAAGATACGGATGACCTCTATTGGAAGCTCTTCACACATGCCGATTTCAAACTGCTCAAAGGATTGAATTTCGGTGTGAAATTCCAATATGAGAAACGGGATCAGAATACTGAACGCCAAGATGAGGAAGACTCATATTATATGAGAAACATGATTAACAGACACGCAGCCACCAATCCGAAAGGCGGATATACCTACTATATCCCCGAAGGCGGAAGAATGGAAGAGTCTCATGCACGCTGGTCATATATGAACTTACGCGCACAATTCGACTATCAAACGACTATCAACGACAAACATGAGATTACCGCCTTGCTAGGTGGAGAAATCCGTGAAGACAAATATCGCAAGACAATAGGCGAGCGATATGGCTACGACGAACAAAAGCTGGTCTACAAACAAGTAGACTGGGCGGCATTGAACAAAGGTGTCATAGGGCAATTGAGCAGCAATCCTTTTCAAAAGCAAGAACAACTGTTCGTAAACGACTCACATCACCGTTATGTATCTGCTTACTTCAATGCAGGTTATTCATACGATACACGCTATGCCCTCAATGGTAGCGTCCGCATTGAGCAGGCCGACCTCTTCGGAACCGATCCCAAATACCGCTATCGCCCGTTGTGGTCGGTAGGTGCCAGTTGGAATATTTCTAATGAAGAGTTCATGAAAGACATCACATGGGTAGATATGCTCAAACTTCGCGCTACCTACGGTATCACAGGTAATGTAGACCAAAACACATCTCCCTATTTGTTAGGAAGTTACGCAGTCTCTCCTTATAGCCAATCCAACCTGACGACTATCATTTCGCCACCCAATAAATTGCTCCGCTGGGAAAAGACTTCAACATTCAATATCGGACTGGACTTCTCTCTTTTCAAAAGATTGAGCGGTAGCTTTGACTTTTATCAGCGTTATAGTTCGGACTTGCTTGCCAATACCAATCTTGATCCCTCTACAGGTTTCCAAACTGCAAGAGTAAACAACGGAGCCATGCGAAACAAAGGTATAGAGCTTTCTCTTTCGTATAATTGGCTTAATAGCCGGGACTGGTCGTTCAATACTACCTTTACCACTGCCTACAACAGTAACAAGATAAAAAAAGTAGGTTATATCCCTACCTCTGCAAAGAGCATGCTGACCAACCCGGGTAGTTTCTATCTTCAGGGCGATACCTACAACTCGCTTTATGCCTACCGCTACGCAGGGCTGACAGACGAAGGAAATCCCTCTGTATATGACACTGAAGGAAACGTAGTTTCTCTGAAACCAGTGGACGAAATTGACGCCCTGACATGTGTAGGACAGCTCGACCCGAAATGGAATGGGGCACTTGACATCAGCCTGCGCTGGAAGCAACTCAACTTCTTCACCAAGATTGTCTACTATGCAGGACATTCATTACGGGTAGATGCCACTCCTCTTTACAGCGGACTTCGCTCAGAAACTTACAAAGGTGCCATTCATGAAGACATCGCCAACCGCTGGACCCCTGAACATACCAATACGGATATCCCTTCAATGACTGTTTACGGATTAAGCACCGACCGTGAATACCATTGGAAATATGCCGACTATAATACAGCAAGCGCCGCATTCATAAAGATACGTAATATCGGAGTGAGCTACACGCTACCCCAAGAATGGATAAGTAAAGCGGGATTCAAGGGAATCAGCCTGCGTGCTCAAGTGAACAACCCTTGTTACTGGGCTGCCAACAAACGGGATATCGACCCCGAAGCTTTCAATGCTAATTCCGGTACACGGAGTGACGAAAAAGCAACCAGTTACATATTAGGTATCAACATCAACTTCTAAAACGACTCAGTATGAAACGAAATATTATTATAGGCTGCATAGTCGCAGCATTTAGCTTAAGTGCCTGTGACAACTATCTGGACATCGTCCCTAAAGGAGAGTCCGTGCTCAACCAAACCAGCGACTATCTGGGATTAATCGAAGACGTCTACGGATATCCCATTCAGTCGGAATGGTATCTATGTGGAGAGGCCACTTCTTACAATATGGAACTACTCGAGAATTATTCCTCTCCGCTCAATTCAGCCGCATTCTACTGGAATGAAGATTTCGACCGCGCTTCCTATATGACAGCCACCGGAAGTAGCGATATGTACACCATGTGTTATAAAAAGATATCAAATTTCAATATCATTATCCAAAATATCAACAAGTCTGAAGGAAGTGATGACGATAAACGCTATGGAATGGCACAAGCAAAGATTATGCGTGCTTATGCTTATTTTTACCTCATCAATACTTATGCTAAACCTTACAATCCGGAAACAGCAGCCCAAGACCGGGGAATCATCCTTCGTGAAGACTTTGATATGGAAGCAGTAGGAGTACAATCTACTGTGGCTGACGCTTATGCCCTGATTCAACGCGACATTGAAGAGGCTTTGCCCGATCTTCCGCACGTAGCTATGAACACGTTCCGCCCCAACAAATCCTTCGGTTATGCCCTGAAAGCTAAAGTACATCTTTTCAAGAGGGAATTTAACGAAGCACTTCAAGCTTCACTGGATTGTATCAAGGAAGCGGAAGGGGAAGGACGCCATAAATTGTGGAACATGAATACGGAATATCAGGCAGCGGTCAATTATGCAGAACAAACTTTCAAATGGTCGGAAAATTTAATAGAATATGGGATGCCTATGTATTCCATGTTCCGTATGTCCGTCTCGGCAATGTATTTCACCCATCCATATGAAGATCCCGAAAATCTTCTTTCCCAGAATGGAATGACACAGTTTGACCCTTCTCCCAGTATGGTACGTAAGCCGGTCATGGACCTATATACACCAAAGAGCGACTTACGATATACCTTCAATCTAGGAGCAACCCCCACCAGGCCTACTGCCGAACCCGGAAGTATTATGTTAAGTTTAGGCGGATCCTACCAATGGAATCCTGCCGGAATCAAACTTTCCGAAGTATATCTGATGGCGGCAGAATGTTATGCCCGCAAAAGTGACAAGGAGAACGCCATGAAATACGTAAACGACGTACGCAAGAATCGGATTATCACCAAATATTATACCGATTTCACTGCTACTGATGCTGCCGATGCAATGAGAATTGTCCGTGAAGAGCGTAAGCGTGAACTATTATTCACCAGTAACGGTTTCTTTGATATGCGCCGTTTCTGCACGGAATTCAACGAGACATTGACACGGGAGGTTGACGGAAAGACATATACTCTCAAACCTGATTCACACCTGTTGACATTCCCGTTCCCTGTATCTGCCATGCAAAACAGTAACTTAATACAAAACAGCAAATAATGAAAACATTCACTTTATTTATAGCAACACTTCTCTGTATGTTCACATATACAGAGGGTTTTGCTTTATCTTCCGACAGCAAAGCAGCGCATATCACTTTCAAAGCAGAAACCAACGGAAAGAAAATCTATTTCCAGAGCGAAAGTGATACTATCCATGGTTATCAGGAAGTGAAGCCGGGAGAGACGATAGCTCTGCAACTGGAGAAATCCGCCTATTACTATTATATGGGCTCCAACAGCAATATTTCGACCGTATTCGTCACTCCCGGTTCAACAAGCCGTATCGAAGAGAAAGACGGGAAAATATCTTTTGAAGGAGACAATGCGGCAATCAATCAATTTATTCAACAGCATTCTTCCATATTCAAAAGCCCTGATAGTATAGCTACATATTCCAACGAATGGCTGGAATTCCAACATAAAATGCTGGCAGAGTCAATAGATGCACTAAAAGCATCGAATTTGCCTGATGAATTCAAGCACATACACGAATGCTACTATCAATATACGTTTCTCAATCAACTGCTGAACGGTCCGAGGCTGATGCGTATGTTCATGAAAAAGGAAGTGGATTTACCAACAAATTATTATGATGACGTAAGAAAAAACCGGTATGAGGATGCTGCACTGCTATATTATCCCAAATGGTTTACTGTGATGCGTGAGTCAATGGAAATATTAGAAAAGAATGGCGAATGGCAGCCCGACCCGACAAACTTTCTCGCTCAATATACTGCAAGAATATCCAATAATGAAGTGAAATCCGCTTTCCTGATACGTTATCTGAAACAAATCTTGAAAGCAGGTTATTCCGATGATTTTCCGACATATCTGTCTGTCGCAAAAGCATCTGTACCTACGCATAGCGAAACATTCCTTCGGGAATTAGCCCAACTGGAAAAACAATACGACGGAATAAAAGCACGATACAGCAACATCACCCGTGGAAATACGGCACCTGTATTTACAGCCAATGATATTGATGGAAAGGCTTACTCTTCCGCCGACTACGCAGGAAAAGTGCTAGTACTCGATTTTTGGTTCAGCGGCTGCATCCCTTGCAAAGCTGAAATGCCCTATATGGAGAAACTGGCGAAAAAGATGAAAGGAGAAAACATTCAATTCTTCACTTTGTCACTCGACACCGGAGAACAGTTGCTCAAAGCGTGGAAAGAACTTGTGAAAGATCAAAACGGAGCGACTTTGCAACTCAACGTACCCGACGGGTTCAAGTCGGAAGTAGCGAAACATTACGGAATCCGTTCCGTTCCCCGCATCGTCATTATCGACCAACAGGGAAAGATTGTGGATGCTTTCGCCAAACGTCCTTCAGACCCCAAGCTATATCAGCAACTACTGAGATTATTGAATAAAGAGGAAGCCGGCACACTGACAAAAGAAAAAGCGACAGCCGCTATGATGGCATTAAGGAACGCTGATACCGCAGCGCAAAAAGAAGAAATGCTGAAGAAGTTCGTGGCACAAGTGAAGAAAGAAAAAGCGGACTTTGCTTACCCAATGGTGAATATGATGATGTCATTTACCATAGAGGCATTTTATGCGGAAGGTAACCGGGAAAAAGCCGAAGGCTATATGGCTAATATTCCAGATTCGCCATTCAAACGTGATGTATTGGCTATCTCCGGATTCAATCGTTTGGAGAATGGCAGCTTTGAAATGGCAGCAGAATTGCTGAATAGAGCTATCAAGATGACTACCGAAGGAAAAGATGAAGATACACTTCCCAAAGAGGAGAAGCACAAACTCAACCAAATTCTCACTGCTTATGTAGAAGCATTGATAAAAGACAACCGCATACAAGAAGCGATTCCTCACGCCAAACAAATATACGAATCCAGTAATAAGCAGAATTATTCTATCAATGACTGCTACGCCACAACGCTCATATTTGAAAAGAAATTCAGTGAAGCAACCCCTATACTGGAAAACTTTGTCCGCATAGGAAAAGCTACTCCGCAGCAAATAGCCTGGCTGAAACAAGCATATACCCGGAAAAACGGTAAAGAAAAAGGATTCGAGCAATATTTGGATGAATTGAAATCGGAATTCCACAATACTTTACAGGAAAAGCTTGCACAGAATATGGTGAATGAACCTGCTCCACTCTTTACGCTTCACAACATGGACGGAAAGGAAGTTTCACTGGCAAGCCTGAAAGGGAAAGTAGTAGTGCTTGACTTTTGGGCTACATGGTGCGGTCCCTGCAAAGCATCTTTCCCCGCCATGCAGGAAACAATCAACCGTTTTGCAAACAATAAAGAGGTGGCATTTCTTTTCATCAATACGCTCGAAAGTAAAAAGAATCCTCAGGAAACCGTACGTAAATATATGAATGATAAAGGATATACTTTTAATGTAGTATTTGACGTAAAAGACCCGAACACGAATAAATTTCCTATTATAGAGAGCTACAAAGCCAAAGGAATTCCGGCTAAGTTCATTATAGACAAGGAAGGAAATATCCGGTTTAAACCTGTCGGCTTCTCCGGTTCCAATGAGGAGACGGTGGAAGAGCTCTCGGCAATGATAAAAGCATTGCTATAGCATTTATTTTCACATATTGATATATTTGCATATTGGCATTTGTCAATCCAATCATCAAATAATTATGATAAGAAAGGACTGTCCCTCAAAATGGACAGTCCTTTCTTATACCTTAAATGGGTTAAATAGCCGCACTCAAAATAACTTTGTTATCATTCTTCCACTCTACAACGCTTCCCGGAATATCTCACCCACCGTAGGATGAGGGAAAACAATCCTCTTCCATTGCGCCGCAGTCAATCCGAGTTCAATGGCAGTTCCTGCGAGCGTAATAATCTCCGAAGCCGGATTGCCCAACACGTGCGCTCCAATCACCCGTTCCTGTTCATCCAGCAATACTTTGCAGACTCCGTTCACTCCTTCGTTTTCTGCCACAAAGCGACCGGAATAAGCCATCGGGAGCTTTACAACTTGATACGTTATGCCTTTGGCTGAGGCCGACTCTTCCGTTTCGCCCACTCCGGCAATCTCCGGATTGGTATAGACAACGCCCGGAATGGCACGATAGCTCATTGCGTCTTCTTTTCCCAAAATGGAATGTACCGCCACTTCCGCTTCACGAACGGCTGTGTGAGCCAGTAAAGAGAATCCGGTCAGGTCACCACAGACATAGACGCCGGATACGGAAGTCTGCATCTTCTCATTCACCTTGACAGCACCACGCTCTGTCTTCTCCAAATTCAGGTTTTCGAGTCCGAAACCTTTCGTTACCGGACGACGACCGACACTCATAAGCAGCTTCTCCGCTACCACGCTGCCACTTCCTTCTGCGTTCTCATAAGAAACGACAGCGCCTTCTTCCGTCTGTGACAGACCGACAACTTTCGTACTAAGCAGGAACTTAACGCCCCTCTTTGCATATTCCGCACGCAGCAAAGCGGAAAGTTCCTTATCCATTCCACCGAGAATCTCATCCAGCATCTCGACTACCGTCACTTGTACTCCCAGGCTATTGAAGAAAGAAGCGAATTCCATTCCTATCACTCCACCACCGACGATAGCCAGGGAAGCAGGCAGTTCTTTATTATCCAATGCATCCCGATGCGTCCAGTAGTTCACCGTTTCCACACCGGGAATAGGGGGAATAAAGGTTTCCGAACCGGTGCAAAGTATCAAGTTCTCGCATGCGTAAGTCTCTTCACCGCAGCGGACCGTATTTTTATCTATGATTTGCGCTTCTCCCGATAGTATCGTAACGTTGTTTGAGGTCAGTTTCGCTTTCACTCCCAATACCAGTTTACGCACTACCTTGCTCTTGCGGGTGATAATCTTGGGCAGGTCGAAAGAGACTTCAGATACATTTACCGCATACTTCGACGCATGCTTCGCACTATCATAAGTTTTTGCCGAATAGAGCAGGGTTTTAGTCGGAATGCACCCTTCGTTCAGGCAGACACCGCCCAGACTGTTCTTTTCGATAAGCAATACGCTCAAACCGGCTTTGCCGGCAGCTTCGGCAGCCGTATATCCGGCAGGACCGCCGCCGATAATAATCACTTGGTATTTCATAGTATATAAATTATTAGTTCATTTTCTTTTCAATCAGTTCCACAAATTCCCGTTCTTTGACAGGCATCACGGAAGCAAACTTGCCTTTTCCATACTCTATCAGTAGATAATCGGTCACCGAGAAACTCCCGAATTTCATGGAACGGTATTTCTGTATAGTCGTGATTTCGGAAATAGGAATTACTTTCTTACGGATAAAGCGTCCACGGGATATTTCGAGATTTCCGTCCGCAGTCACCGTATAGACTGTATGTATGATTTGTTCAATCACTACAATAAGCATGAGCATAAACAGCACAGCCGGCAAGATATATTTACACCACAAAGCGCCGACGGCATTTACAGTAAGCACTGCCAAGAGGAAATACTGGTACCAGGCGATGCGGGCATGAAAAATTCGATTCATTTTGTCAGATTTTTGCCTGCAAGGTAGTAATTTTATGAATTAGTGACAACGAAAAGTACAACGAAGTAACTTATTTTGTAGCTTTGCGGTGAGAAATAACAAAATTATGGTAAGAAAATTCGATTTCCTCGTTATCGGCTCCGGAATTGCCGGTATGAGTTTTGCGCTGAAAGTGGCGCACAAAGGTAAAGTTGCTCTTATCTGTAAAAGCGGGCTGGAAGAAGCTAATACGTACTTCGCGCAAGGCGGGGTAGCGTCTGTGACCAACCTGCTGGTAGACAATTTCGACAAACACATTGAAGACACCATGAACGCCGGCGACTGGATTAGCGACCGTGCCGCAGTGGAGAAAGTAGTGCGCGAAGCTCCTGCACAAATTGAAGAACTGATTAAGTGGGGAGTGGACTTCGACAAAAACGAGAAGGGCGAATTTGACTTGCATCGCGAAGGGGGACACTCGGAATTCCGTATCCTTCACCACAAAGATAACACGGGAGCAGAAATACAAGACAGCCTGATTAAAGCTGTGCAGCGGCATCCGAACATCACGGTAATCGAAAACCAGTTTGCCATTGAAATCCTGACACAGCATCATCTGGGAGTGACCGTTACCCGCCAGACACCGGATATCAAATGTTACGGCGCTTATATCCTCGACCCGAAAACCGGAAAAGTAGATACTTACCTTGCCAAAGTGACTCTGATGGCTACCGGTGGAGTAGGAGCCGTCTACAAGACTACCACCAATCCGTTGGTGGCTACCGGAGACGGTATCGCCATGGTTTACCGTGCCAAAGGTACGGTGAAAGATATGGAATTCGTACAATTCCATCCTACCGCCCTCTATCATCCGGGCGACCGTCCTTCTTTCCTGATTACGGAAGCAATGCGCGGCTATGGCGGCGTTCTCCGCACCATGGACGGCAAGGAATTCATGCAGAAATATGACCCGCGTCTTTCGCTTGCTCCGCGTGACATTGTAGCGCGTGCCATCGACAACGAGATGAAGAATCGCGGAGACGACCATGTTTATCTGGACGTGACCCACAAAGACCCGGAAGAAACAAAGAAACATTTCCCCAATATCTACGAAAAATGCCTGAGCCTAGGCATCGACATCACCAAAGATTATATCCCGGTGGCTCCGGCTGCCCACTATCTTTGTGGCGGTATCCTCGTTGACTTGAACGGACAGTCTTCTATCGAACGTCTTTACGCAGTAGGAGAGTGCTCTTGCACGGGACTGCATGGCGGCAATCGTCTGGCTTCAAACTCTTTGATTGAAGCTGTAGTATATGCTGACGCAGCTGCCAAACATAGTCTGCAAGCCATTGACCAGTACACTTATAACGAAGATATTCCCGAATGGAATGACGAAGGAACCCGTTCGCCGGAAGAAATGGTACTTATCACTCAAAGCATAAAGGAAGTAAATCAGATTATGAGTACTTACGTGGGTATTGTCCGCAGCGACCTTCGCCTGAAACGTGCCTGGGACAGACTGGATATTATCTACGAAGAGACTGAAAGCCTGTTCAAACGCAGTGTCGCTTCCAGAGAGATTTGCGAATTACGTAATATGGTGAATGTCGGCTATCTGATTATGCGCCAGGCTATGGAACGTAAGGAGAGCCGCGGATTGCATTACACGATAGATTATCCGCACGCAAAGAAATAAGTTCGATAAATGTTCACCCGCATGGCTTCCCCTCCTTCGAGAAGCCATGCGAGCGAACATCTATCGAACTGATGTTGGATTAGTAGTTTTCTTTCTTCACCTCGAAGTATGCTTGCGGATGCAGACATGCCGGGCAAACTTCAGGAGCTTCCTTACCGATTTCGATGTAACCGCAGTTACGGCATTGCCATACCACTTCGCCTTCTTTAGCGAATACTGTCATATTTTCGATGTTGTTCAAGAAAGCGAGATATCTTTCTTCGTGACCTTTTTCAGCGATGGAGATATTGCGATACATAGCAGCAATCATCGGAAATCCTTCCTGTTCCGCCACATCTGCAAAGTGAGGGTAATCCAGCGACCATTCTTCGTGTTCGCCGGCAGCAGCAGCGCGAAGGTTTTCGAGTGTAGTGCCGATTACTCCAGCCGGATAGCTAGCAGTAATTTCTACCATACCGCCTTCGAGGAATTTAAACATACGTTTTGCATGTTCTTTTTCCTGGTCAGCCGTTTCTGTGAAAATTGCAGAAATTTGTTCGTAACCTTCTTTCTTAGCCACACTTGCGAAATAAGTGTAACGCATTCTTGCCTGTGATTCTCCTGCGAATGAAGTCAACAGATTCTTCTCTGTCTGAGTTCCTTTAATGCTCTTAGTCATAATCTATATATTTTTAAAATTGGTGATACCAGACGTAACTTGTCGTACTATTTACAACGCAAATATAAGCGAATTGTTCGCAATAAGCCACGTTTTCTTTATGAATAAAAACTATCGGGTCATTGATGAAATCTATCAACAGGTAAATAATATGCTGGATAACATACTTATTTCGATTATTTTATATAATTTTGCAACCTCTACTTTACAAAAAGGATGGATAACACGTATAACAACTCATAAAAATGAAGCTATTTGAATTTAAACCCAAACTGGTTTCTTGTCTAAAGAATTACTCAAAAGAAACGTTTATGGCGGACCTGATGGCCGGTATCATCGTAGGTATCGTGGCACTTCCATTGGCTATCGCCTTCGGTATCGCTTCGGGAGTATCGCCCGAAAAAGGTATTATCACCGCTATCATTGCCGGATTTATCATCTCCCTGATGGGGGGAAGCAAAGTCCAGATTGGCGGACCGACCGGAGCATTCATCGTCATCATCTATGGCATTATCCAGCAGTATGGCGAAGCCGGACTGATTGTAGCCACGCTTATGGCAGGTGTTCTTCTTGTATTACTAGGAGTATTCAAACTCGGAGCAGTCATCAAGTTCATCCCTTATCCTATCATTGTCGGATTCACCAGCGGTATCGCCGTCACCATTTTCACTACCCAGATTGCCGATATTTTCGGTTTGTCCTTCGGGGATGAGAAAGTTCCGGGAGATTTTGTCGGGAAGTGGATGATTTATTTCCGTCATTTCGATACCATCAACTGGTGGAACACCATTGTAAGTATCGTCAGCATTATTATTATTGCCATTACTCCCAAGTTTTCAAAGAAAATTCCCGGCTCATTGATAGCGATTGTCGTTGTCACCGCTGCCGTTTATCTGATGAAGACTTTCGGTGGAATCGACTGCATCCAGACGATAGGCGACCGTTTCACGATTAAATCCGAACTGCCCGATGCTGTCGTGCCTGCTTTGGATTGGGAAGCTATCAGGGAATTGTTTCCGGTGGCTATCACTATTGCCGTACTGGGCGCTATCGAATCATTACTGTCTGCCACTGTAGCCGATGGTGTGATTGGCGACCGCCACGACTCCAATACGGAACTTATCGCACAAGGCGCGGCCAATATCGTAGCTCCCCTGTTCGGCGGTATCCCCGCTACCGGAGCCATCGCCCGCACCATGACGAATATCAACAACGGCGGCAAGACACCGATAGCCGGAATTATCCATGCAGTAGTATTGCTCTTGATTCTGCTTTTCCTGATGCCGTTGGCACAATATATCCCGATGGCATGTCTTGCCGGAGTACTGGTCATTGTCTCTTATAATATGAGTGGCTGGCGTGTATTCAAGGCTTTATTGAAAAACCCGAAATCAGATGTCACTGTCCTGCTTATCACCTTCTTCCTTACGGTTATCTTCGATTTGACCGTTGCCATTGAGGTAGGATTAGTCATTGCCTGCGTGCTCTTTATGAAACGTGTAATGGAAACTACCGAAATTTCGGTAATTACCGATGAGATTGACCCGAATAAGGAATCAGACATTGCCGTACACGAAGAAAATCTTATCATCCCTAAAGGAGTAGAGGTGTACGAAATCAACGGTCCTTATTTCTTCGGTATCGCTACCAAGTTCGAAGAAACCATGGCACAACTGGGTGAGCGCCCGAAGGTACGTATCATCCGTATGCGAAAAGTCCCGTTCATTGACTCTACGGGTATCCATAACTTGACCGTACTCTGTGAAATGTCGCAGAAAGAAAAGACTACCGTCATCCTTTCCGGAGTAAACGACAAAGTACACCAGGTACTGGAGAAATCCGGTTTCTATGAATTGTTGGGAAAAGATAATATCTGTCCGAACATTAATGTAGCATTGGAAAGGGCGAAAAGCCTTGTATCGTACTGACGTTAATTAGTTTCAACCCTATTTGAAACTAAAAGTTTCAAATAGGAAAACAAATTGTTTCACTGCTTGAAACGAAGTGTTTCACACCGAGAAACGAATTGTTTCAAGCAGTGAAACAATTTTTGAAACTAATCGCGCACCACCTGGTTGGGGATGATGAGTTTGGTCTTGCCTTCAAATGTTCCGCTCACGGTGAGCATGCCGAAGTAATAGAGCTGGTTCACGAAATTGTCGGCCTCTATAATGTTGACCAGCGGAATATCTAAAAGTGTCTGCCCTTGCATTGGAGAGGCACTTTTGGTAATTTTTAAAAGCCTATTGGCGAAAATTAAAAGTAGCCCGTTAGCCAAAATCTTAAAAAACCAGTATCTTTGTACCTTACATTTCTTTAAACAACACATATTATGAAAAAACTCTACCCACTTATCCTTTGCACTCTTTTTTCGCTTTCCGCATTGTCCATTGAAACGGTGGATTACACTCAGGGACTTTCCGTATGGTTCGATACTCCCAACAATCTGGACGGACAAGCTATCTGGCTACACGCTTCCGGCACAGGGACAAATCCGGACAAAGCATGGGAAAGCCGTTCGCTACCTATCGGGAATGGTAGTCTGGGAGCGAATATCATGGGGTCCATATCCGCAGAACGCATCACACTGAATGAAAAGACCCTTTGGAAAGGGGGACCGAATACTGCTAAGGGCGCCGAATATTATTGGGACGTCAACAAACAGTCGGCAGGCGTACTGAAAGAAATCCGGCAGGCTTTCTTGGACGGGGATTCTAAAAAGGCGGGGTATCTCACCCAGGAAAACTTCAACGGGCTGGGAGCTTATGAAGAAAAAGACGAGACTCCGTTCCGCTTCGGCGCTTTTACCACTATGGGAGAGCTTTATGTGGAAACTGGGCTCAGTGAAATCAATATGAGCAATTACCGCCGCATCCTGTCATTGGATTCGGCGATGGCTGTGGTGCAATTTGACAAGGACGGGATACGGTATCAACGGAAATACTTCATATCCTATCCGGACAGCGTTATGGTCATGAAGTTTACTGCCGACAAAGGCGGGAAACAGAATCTTGTGCTTAGCTATTGTCCCAACAGCGAAGCGAAAAGCCATATGGAAAGAGACGGAAACGACGGGTTGGTCTATACCGGAGTCCTCAATAACAATGGAATGAAATTCGCCTTCCGAATCAAAGCTGTCCACAAAGGAGGGACACTGAAAGCGGAAAACGACCGGATTATTGTGAAAGATGCCGACGAAGTGGTATTCCTGCTTACCGCAGACACCGATTATAAGATGAACTTTGCCCCGGATTTCAAAGACCCGAAAGCCTACGTCGGCAACGACCCGTCACAAACGACTTTGGCAATGATGGACAATGCCCTGAAAAAAGGTTATGACGAGCTTTACCGTAATCACGAAGCGGATTATACCGCGCTGTTCAATCGGGTACGTTTCGAAATTAATCCGGAAATAGGCAGTCCCAACCTGCCGACCTACAAACGACTGGCTAACTATAAGAAAGGTACACCGGACTATCAGCTCGAGCAATTATACTATCAATTCGGACGTTATCTGCTCATAGCCAGCTCACGCCCCGGCAACATGCCCGCCAACCTGCAAGGACTGTGGCACAACAATACCGATGGCCCGTGGCGGGTAGATTATCACAATAACATCAACATTCAAATGAACTACTGGCCTGCGTGCCCCACCAATCTTCCGGAATGTACATGGCCTTTGATAGACTTTATACGCAGCCTGGTGAAACCCGGTGAAAAGACAGCACAAGCCTATTTCAACGCCCGCGGGTGGACAGCGTCCATCTCTGCCAACATCTTCGGATTTACGGCTCCCTTATCCAGCAAATCCATGGAATGGAACCTGAATCCTACCGCCGGTCCGTGGCTTGCCACGCACATCTGGGAATATTATGATTATACCCGTGACACGAAATTCTTAAAGGAAATCGGTTACGACCTTATCAAAAGCAGCGCACAGTTTGCGGTAGACCACTTGTGGCACAAGCCCGACGGGACTTACACCGCCGCTCCTTCCACCTCTCCCGAACACGGCCCGGTGGACGAGGGAGTCACCTTTGCGCATGCCGTAGTACGAGAGATATTACTGGACGCCATCCAGGCAAGCAAGGTGCTCGGAACGGACGCCAAGGAACGCAAGCAATGGGAAAACGTATTGACTAAACTCGTTCCTTACCGTATAGGACGCTACGGTCAGTTGTTGGAATGGTCCACCGACATAGATGACCCGAAAGATGAGCACCGCCACGTCAACCACCTGTTCGGATTGCATCCGGGACACACTATCTCTCCTGTGACTACCCCCGAACTTGCACAAGCCGCCAGAGTGGTACTGGAACATCGCGGAGACGGCGCTACCGGTTGGAGCATGGGCTGGAAGCTCAACCAATGGGCACGACTACAGGACGGAAACCATGCGTATAAACTATACGGCAACCTGCTGAAAAACGGTACACTGGACAATCTGTGGGACACCCACGCACCTTTCCAGATTGACGGGAACTTCGGCAGTACGGCTGGAATAACCGAGATGTTATTGCAGAGCCATATGGGATTCATCCAATTACTCCCTGCTTTGCCGGACGCATGGGCAAACGGCTCGATAAGCGGAATCTGCGCCAAAGGGAATTTTGAGGTTTCCATCTCCTGGAAAGAGGGACAACTGGAGAAAGCTACCATCCAGTCCAAATCCGGAATCCCCTGTAACGTAAGATATGGAGACAAGACGCTCAAATTCAATACCGTAAAAGGGAAAAAATACGAAATCACTTTAAAAGGGGACAGATTGGCTGTATTATAAAGAAGGAAGCCAAACAACTATATCAACAAGCTCCGTATAGAAGGAATATTACATGAACGTGAAAGATATACCCTTCTCCCAAAAAATTCCCCGCTATATGAAAGGCTCTTATGTACTTCTTAAGACAAAAAGCTTTCATATAGCGGGGGCTATTTAACATGATAGATGTTCGTCCGCATGGCTTCTCCTCCTTCAGGAAGGTTGCTCTTCCCCCGATAACGGGGGAGTCGGAGGGGGTGAGTCCCCGTAGGGGGGGGGGAGGTGGGAGGTGAATACATAAGTCTATCATCTACAGCAAGATAGAAAGAACCTCGTTTGTCCTACCACCTCCCCCTACGAGGACTCCTCCTTCCTGAAGCTACCCTTTATACACATCTTTAAATCCTTACAAATTGGAATATTTAAAGGTGTTATTAGGAAAAAAAAGATTAAATAATGACTATGCTTACCATGAATAGCCTTAATTAATTTAACTCTTTATGTGCCTATTTCTTAAAAAAAATAGATGTGTATAATATAAAGGGTAGCTTCCTGAAGGAGGAGAATCGAAAAGTACAGGTTTATATCGAACTGACGTTATGTAATCTGTGGTGAGCCTTACATCATCATGTGCCTGCGAATCGAGAACTTCACGATTGCCATCGCATTGATGGACGCGAACGGGATATCCATCGGCTCGTGATGCGTATTGTAACTCACCAGCTTGATGCACCCTTCCTTGTCCGAGCGGTTGACGTATTTCACCGCCAGATACTCGTCTCCGTCAATCATGAACGACACCAGGTATATTTCCCCGTAGATGACGTTTTCGAAACTGCTGATTTCCTTGTATCCGATGATGTCCCCCGATTTCAGTATGGGATACATGCTGTCCCCGTTTACATACACCGCCCCGTCGCAGACGGAAATATTCGGAATCAATATCTTCCCCAGCGCGTACTGCTGCTTGTTGGTGAACAATGTTTTCAGGTTTGCCGCTGCAGTGATGTCGTATAACGTCACGCTCCGGTCGTCTACCGGTTCCACTGCTTTCGGATTGTGTATAATCTCCACTTCTCCCCTTGCCAGTTCGCTTTCGCAGAATCTCGGCTGGTGCACGGGGCTTCCTTTCCCCAACAGCAGCCAGTTGTAGTCCACTTTGTCGCCGAACTTGTCAAGCAACAGCTTGAAGTCTATGCTGTTTCGTGCTGCCCAATTAGTAACTGTCGCTCTCGAAACTCCCAAGTATTCAGCCAGTTCGCTGTCTCTTTTCAGGCCTAACACCTGTTTGGCACGCTTGATGATGCCTGTGACATCTAAATTTGTATCCATTCTGTTATCGTTTATTTTTGATGTAAATATTCATAAATATGTTAGTTGTTCATTTCTAACTTGTTATATACTTTTTGAAAATTAAATATTAAAACTATTTGCTTTATTGGTGAAAACTATTTTATCTTTGTGGCGTGTAAATCACAAATATGTTTCAAAAATATAAATTAAAATTGTAATATCTATGAGAAACGATGAAAAGTTTACGAAAGGTTGCGAAAAAGTTCATTCTCCACCATTGAATCTCCTCTATACGGCTACCTTGCTGGACATATATATCCACTATGATGGAGCTATATATTCACCACGGTAAGTATATATGTCCACTATGGTGGGTATATATCGCCAATAAACAATAAACATATTCTCGGAATTAAAAAAGCAATTATCATTATGAAAACAAAAACCTTATTGACACGACAGTCTACAGCTACCGTTATTTGTAAAAACTGTAAGCGTGAACTTCCCTTGGAGTCCTTCTACATGAACAAAACAACCCAGTGCCCGGATAAATACTGCAAAGAATGCCGTAAATCCCTGAGCCGTCGGCACTACCTCAGTGGGAAGAAGCTTCCCTGCATCAACTTGTCCGGCCGTCTTCCCTATCCTGTCATTACACAGATTGAAGACCGCGGCACACGTATCCGGCTTATTCTGCATGCCCTTCAGGTAGTACATCTGAGTATGGAACGTAAAAAGAAGAAAGTCCGGGACGAAGAATCCTTACTGTAACAGCGTACTGACTTTCACTTCAAGATTCAACAATGTGAATCCAATATCACGGGCGCCTGCATGGTTTTCACTCCCCGACGGAGAAGAAGCCATGCGGAGAGCTTGAGGAATTCACTCTTTATAAACTTTACACAAAATAAACAGATTAATTATGGCAAGAATAAAGAAAAAGGGACTTGACTATTTCCCATTGAATACAGATTTTATCCATGACCGTGCCGTCCGTCGCCTGATGAAGCGTGAGGGCGACTCGTCGCTTGGTATTTTGATTGAAGTGCTTTCGTATATCTATGCCGGAGAGGGGTATTACGTGGATGCAGACCGTTTGTTTTATGAAGACCTCTCGGCAGGTCTCTATGAGAAGAGTGCGGATGATGTGGAGCGTGTTATCCGGCTCGCAGTGGAATACGGTCTGTTCGATAGCGGCCTTTTTGAACGTGAACGCATTCTGACTTCCGTCGAGATACAACGGCAGTATCTTTTCAGCACCCGCCGTCGGAGCGTTTCTCCTCTGGAAGCGGCGTATTGTTTGCTTGTCAATGAGGAAGTCGCTGATAACAAGACAGGTGCGGGAGATAAATCACCTGCCGAGTCTGGAAAAACGGAACTTGAGGAAAGCATTACCGGGGATGATAATGTAACATTTATCCCTGAAAATGTAACATCAAGTACACATAGCATAGCACAGAATAGCACAGCAGAGCACAGCAAAGAACACCCCCTCTTCAATTCTCCCCTGGAAACGGCAGGGGAGAAGGCTGGGAGGAAGAAGGAAAGAGAGGAGATTTCTTCTGCAAGTTCCTGTGGTGGAGAGGGTTCCGGTTCCGTCAAGCAGAAACAATGTACGCAAAGAAAATGTACGCAGAATTATACGCAGGAAACTATCGGCATGCTTTCTCCCCCTGCTGACGGGACGTCACGCAACTATGCGGGGTTGCTTGATAATCTCCGGAGTTACGGCATTCCTCCCTCGGAGCAATATGCGATAATTCTGAAAAGTAACTTCGGTGCTATTGGCGGTGCGGTGTGGCGTGGAATTGCCACGCTGCGTGGCAGCGGTGGGAAAATAAAACTTCCCGGGCGCTATCTCCTGAGTGTTGTCAACAGGAGGGAATAGACTGCTATGTGTTGATACACAGCAGATAGCGGTGGTTAAGAATTTAGTTAAGACACAACTTGAAAAATGCTTGTATGCTCTAATGTGAATGTTATATCTTTGTAGTGTCGATAAGCTTACAGACAAAACTAAATAAACAGAATTAATTAACACAAAAACGAATCGGATTATGAATTTATTACGGAAATTGGTATTGGCGTGCATGTTGCTCGTCGCAGGAATGAATCTGTTTGCGCAGGAGTCTGCCTACGCTTATGATGCAAACGGTAATCTGACAAAAGATTTGAATAAGAACATTGTTGATATTCAATATAATTGTTTAAATTTGCCAAGTCGGATAGTCTTTAGGAATGGAGACAATATATCCAATGTATACAGTGGTGACGGAACCAAGTTGCGTACGGTACAGGTTATTGGCGGAGATACGCTGACAACGGATTATTGTGGCAATGCGATCTATGAAAACGGGGTGCTGGTGCGGTTGATGACCGATGTAGGATATATTGCGATGTCGGATACGAGCTATCATTACTTTATCAAGGACCATCAGGGGAATGTGCGTGTCGTTGCGGATGAAGATGGTAACGTAGAGGAAGTGAATGATTATTACCCATTCGGGGGATTGATGTCTACGAGTTCCCGACGGAGTGTCCAGCCGTATAAGTATAATGGGAAAGAACTGGAGACAGCGGGCGGGCTGAACTGGTATGACTACGGTGCCAGACGGTATGATCCTGTGCTGGGGAGGTGGAACGGAGTAGACCCGTCCTGTGAGAAACACTACAGTTGGAGTCCTTATACTTATTGTAAGAATAATCCGGTGTTGAGGGTGGATCCGGATGGGAAGGATGATTATACGATAAATGGCAGGGGGAAACTTTTTAGAACTCCGATAGTCGGTTCCACTTATGATAGGTTGATTTTGAATAAAGATAAGAACATATCAATTGTTGTATATGACAAGGGGCTACTTTCAGGAATGTATGCTATGCAAAAGGCTGGTAAGAATCAGGGAACAGAATCCTACCATTCAACGGTAAATCTTGATGATGCGGTAGCTGTTTTTAAATTTGGTGCAGACAATACCAAACCAGAATGGAAACTGGATATATACGATGACGGAGGGAGTAAAACTGCTATTGTGGGTACTTCTGGCAGAGAAGGTAGTGTTTTTTCGGATGTGCAAGATAAGTTGGGGGTTAAAGGTGATAAAGTTGTGGATCTGCATTCGCATCCGTATAATAAAGTAGCTTCTGATAATGATATGAGGAATTTGAAAATCAATACTGGTGCCATTTATAATAGAGATGAAAAAGAACTTTTCTTTTATAATAGTAAAAAATCCCGTATTGAGAATGAGACTTCTACAATAAGTACAAGTAGTGAACTGTTGAAAAGGTTGAATGATAAATTTATGAAGTAATGAGAAATATATTCTTTAATTTGATGTTTTTATTTGTTATGGTAGGCTGTGCGCAGCCTACTCTTAACAAGATTCAGCAAACAGTGAAAGATCAAGCAGGTTTGTTGGTGGACAGTGGACTGATAGTCAATAAGTATGTGATATTATATGAACTGGCAATAAATGATTCCAATCATATTTATCAAATTCAGGCTTCTGATTGTCCTGCATGGGGATTGGATTATCCTTCAAAGATTGTTCAATATAAGGACAGGTATTTTTGTTTCATAGAATTGGATGAATTTCCAATGTCTACAGATGTAATGATAGAACAAACGGGTTATTCCGGTAATCTAAATATGGAAGGCGGCGGAGGGGAAACGTGGATATTAGTGGTTTCCAAACGTGGCGAAAAGAAGAAACTGATAGATATTTCGTTACTTGAACCGGGTTGGGTTACGTACTTTAATATAAAGGAATTGTGGCCTTATTTTTCTGGGTATGTGAAAGGGGGAAAGGTGCAGATGGGAGTTATCTCTCATGATGTTGAACTGAATGATTTCTCTTTACATTGTAACGTGGATAGTCTGGAACAGAAACTGCTTTGGGATGAAGAGCGAGAGTGGACGATGATAAAAGAGATTTATGGAGAGATGTATTTCAAAAACAATACCGATTCTACCGTTTCTGTGTCATCGGAAACGATAAGACATTATGCTGTTGTGAATAATCATGATAGCTTGTATTTATCGCTTTGTGATTCTTTGCCTATTATTTTAGAACCTAATGAATATAAAATAATCAATTATAAAAGTCTTCCTCATCAAGAATGTTTTTTTAAAAATATAGCATTGGAAAAAGATAGTTGGGGATATCTCTATAATTTGTTTTGCAATTCTACTTATTGTCTTTTGGATGTAGCCGGAGAGAATATGCAAAAGAAAATAATGTTTCATGATATAGGTAATTATGGATTTGATGTTAGCAACCATCGTGGGATTTATCTGCGAATATTAAATCACGGCATATATGATAAAAAGGGTACGGATACGTTCAGGTTTAGATTTTGGGTTGATAAATGGGATATCACAGATGATGCAGAGAAAGAAAGAATTTGGAATGAGTCAGAAAAAAACTTTGAGAGAAATGTAGAGAGAATAAGAAATAGAAAATGATTTTTTCGCTTATGGTAACGGGAAATGTTATCGGTTAAGAATTTAGTTAAGACACCTATTGAAAAACGCTTGTATATTTAAATACGAACGCTGTATTCTTGTCACGTTGATAAACTTATAGACAAAACTGAACTCGATTAATTAACACAAAACAGAATTAGATTATAAACTATTTATTACGGAAATTGGCATTGGCGTGCATCTTTCTCGTCGCAGGAATGAATCTGTTTGCGCAGGAGTCTGCCTACGCTTATGCCGCAAACGGTAATCTGACAAAAGATTTAAATAAGAATGTTGTTGATATTCAATATAATTGTTTAAATTTACCGAGTCGTATAGAATTAGGGAACGGTAACAGCGTTTCTTATCTTTATGCTGCGAACGGCACGAAGCTCCGCACCACATATGTGATAGGAAACGATACGACCGTTACGGACTACTGTGGCAATTTGATCTATGAAAATGGTGTTGCTAAGACGTTGTTAGTGGAAGGTGGCTATGTCTCCTTGTCTGACCGGAAGTATCATTTCTATTTTCAGGACCATCAGGGGAATGTGCGTGTCGTTGCGGATGAAGATGGTAACGTAGAGGAAGTGAATGATTATTACCCATTCGGGGGATTGATGTCTACGAGTTCCCGACGGAGTGTCCAGCCGTATAAGTATAATGGGAAAGAACTGGAGACAGCGGGCGGGCTGAACTGGTATGACTACGGTGCCAGACGGTATGATCCTGTGCTGGGGAGGTGGAACGGAGTAGACCCGTCCTGTGAGAAACACTACAGTTGGAGTCCTTATACTTATTGTAAGAATAATCCGGTGTTGAGGGTGGATCCGGATGGGAAGGATGACTATAGAATAAATGAGGCTGGTAAACTTTTTAGAACTCCGATAAAGGGCTCCACTTATGATAGGTTGATTTATTCTAGAAATAAGGATATCTCAATTGTGGTAAATGACAAGAGTTTGCTTCCGGGAATGTATGCTACGCAAAAGGCTCATGGAAATACAGGAAGAGGGGCTTACAATTCAACAGCGAATCTTGATGATGCTGCATCTGTCTTTAAATTTGCCGCTGACTACACAGGAGTAGAATGGAAATTGGATGTGTATGATGATAATGGTGTAAAAACAGCTGTTGTTGCAACAGACCAAATGACACACGGCGTTGATAATGGTGCGGAAGCCAAAGAAAAACTTTCCATAAGGGGGGAAAAAGTAATAGACATCCATTCTCATCAGCCCGGAGGAACAAAAGGAGGAGCTGGTAATGATTTTAATTTAGCTAAGCCTAATTGTAAAAATGCCGTTTATATGAGAAATAATAAAATTCAGACAGATAGAAAAGGTATGTTATATGAATATACCCAAAAACAAAGCCAGGTGAAGTCTGTTCCGATTCTTGATGATAATGATTTGTTACGATATATAAAACCTAACTGATATGAAGAGATTGGTATACATAGTCATATTTATTTTATTTTGGGGATGTATGTCCCCCTCTCTTCCGTTAGAGGAAGTCCATCAGCGTGTTACAAAACAGATAGAGTTATTGATAGATAGCGGTTATCTGACAATGCCCTATATAGAAATAAATGAAATTGTTTCAAATGATTCCAATGTTGTGTATCGAATTGGATGTTCTGACTCTCCTGCTTCTTTGGATGCGGAGCTACCCTCCCGGGTCATGAAATATAAAGAACGTTTTCTTTGTTTTATCGAACTGGATGAGCCGGAGATGTCACGGACGGAATTGTTTCGACAGGGAGTTGTTGCAGATTCGGCGTTTCGGGAGAACTTATACTTAGGGGATACTTGCTATTGGCTGCTTGCTTGTCGGAAATATGAAGAAAAACAGACTCTTGTAAGGATTGACGTTCCGCAGATAATTGGTCTTTCTGACTTTCCGTACAAGACTATCTTTGACTATCCGGAGTTGTGGCCTTATTTCTCAGGAGGAAAACCGTATGGGAAATCTTCATTAATGGTGTTGAATTCGCATGATATAATTGTTTCGAAACCGTATATCCCGGAGCTTTATAGCCTTGATATTGATAGTCTTAAACAGTATATTGATAGATTCAGTGGAGAAATCTTTTTGAGGAATCTGACCGATTCTTCCCTGACTTTTTCTAGTGATTCGACTATTAAAATGCATTATGCGGTTGTGAATGGAGTAGATACTTTGAACTTATATTTAAGGGATTCGTTGCCGATAGTCGTTAAAGCGCATGGATATAAGATTTTGAAGTATGAGAGTGAACACCCTCATTCATTTCTTCAGAAACTTCCGGAGCAGAACATCTGGATGTCGATGTATAAATTGTTCAGTGATTCTACTTTTTGTTTCTTAAGCATTGATGGAATGTCTCAGAACTCTGAGATAATGCATAATGATACCCAATGGGGAAGTTACATGAAAGGTTCATTGTCAACAGGGAATAGACTATTCTTTAATAAAAATATTGATGACAAGGAAGCTAGAGGACTGAGATTTATTGGCGGTTAAGAATTTAGTTAAGACACATGTTGAAAAACGCTTGTATATAGAATGTAACCATTGTATCTTTGTAGTGTCGATAAGCTTAAAGACATAACTAAACTAACAGAATTAATTAACACACAAAAAATCACGATTATGCCAGTATTGTATGGTTCATTTCAGTCCGTTCTGAAAGACAAAAACGGAAAACAACTGTTTTATCCCCGTGTGCTTCGCACAGGTAATGTAAGTACTTCACAACTCTCTAAAGAGATAGCGGCTTATTCATCCCTTTCTCCGGGTGACGTGAAGAATACGTTGGACAACCTGGTGACGGTAGTCAGCCAGCATCTCCAGTCATCGGAGAGCGTGACGCTTGACGGATTCGGCACGTTCCGCCTGGTGATGAAGTCGAATGGCAAAGGCGTCGAGAGTGCCGACGAAGTCTCCGCCTCACAGGCCTCGCTGACAGTCCGCTTTCTTCCTTGCTCCACTCGTCATCTGGATGGCACCATGGCTACCCGTTCGTTGGTGACAGGCGCACGATGCGTACGTTTCGACCGTGCCGATGCTTCGGCTTCGGATGGCGGAAATAGCGGTAACCCCGACGGTGGCGGAGCTGACGGCGGGGAAACACCGGACCCGGATCCGGCAGCATAGACTGCCTGTATATCACAACACAAACACGAATGACTGACTAAACTAGATTAAACTAAGCAGTAAAGTTCCGGCCGGACTAACAGCTGATTATCCACTAACATGCGAATTATCAATTTAATCGTGGTGCATTGCAGCGCCACGCGGGGGGATTGTACACTCTCACCGGAAGCTTTGGACTTGATGCACCGGCGTCGCGGGTTCAACGGAACAGGCTATCATTATTACATCCGCAAGGATGGAACGCTGCACCTCACCCGTCCCCTCGAACGCATCGGAGCCCACGTGAAAGGCTTCAACGCTCACTCGATAGGTATCTGCTATGAAGGCGGTCTGGACTGCCGGGGACGCCCGGCAGATACCCGGACTCCGGCACAGCGCTCCACGCTCCGGCTGCTCGTCGGGCAGCTACAGGAGAGATTCCCCGGCTGTCGGGTGTGCGGACACCGCGACCTCTCGCCGGATCTCAATGGGAATGGTGAGATAGAACCGGAAGAGTGGATTAAACAGTGTCCGTGCTTCGATGTGGCAAAGGAATTCAAGGAGTTCAAGAATTATAAGGAATTCAAGGATTCCGGAGAATCCACAGCACAGGCGGAGAACATGGACGAACACAGAGTAACACAACACATAAAAGAACAGAAAGGAGGTAAATTATGGCAATGAAGAAATCCGTATGGGATATGATCCTGAAAGTGGTTATCGCAGTGGCTTCGGCCGTGGCAGGCGTTTTGGGCGCTAATGCGATGAATCTGTAAGAGAAGTAATTAACGGGAACTCCCTGTCATGGGAATATGCGCGCTACTTTATCGGGCAGGGAGTTTCTTAGTATTGTGATTTTATTTAAGAAACTATTATATATCAAAGAATATGAAAAAAAGACTACTATCAGTATTTGTTTTTCTGGCAATATTCAGTTTCAACTGTATAGGTCAGCAACAAATACCTATTAAAAATGTACCCAGTCCGGAAATAGCCGGTTTGGGAGAATATGGAAAAGTTCCAGTTAGTTTATATACGGGAGTTCCGGATATATCCGTGCCTATTTATGAATTGAAAGCTGGTAACTATTCGTTACCACTTGCTGCAAGTTATCATTTGGCTTCGGTAAAGCCTAATTCCCAGTCTGGTTGTCTTGGACTTGGATGGAATCTTATAGCAGGCGGCTATATTACACGTTCTGTTCGTGGAATGTATGATGAGAAATGTCAATCAAATGGATATGCTCCGGGTTATTATGCACATGCTTCTAAATTGAAAAATATCAGTAATGAACAGTTTAAAGCAGAAACGATGCATATACAAAGCACGGAAAATGATTATTATGAATTAACTGCTGACGAATTTTCGTTTAGTGTTTGTGGTTATTCTGGAAATTTCTACTATGCCGGTAATGGAGAGTGGAATGTTGTTTCTGATCAGGATATACGTGTGGAATTTAATCCTGTTGATGGGGAAGGCTTTCTTAGTTTGTCGGAAGTCGGAAAACGTCTTGATGTAAGGAGATGGGGAGCAAGCACAAGAAACAATCGTTTTTTCAATAAATTTACGCTGATTACTCCTGATGGATGCAGGTATGAATTTGGTGGAATCAACGCTACTGAATATAGTATTCCTTATTATGCCCGCTATAACAGTGATTTAATAGCTACTACCTGGAGGTTGTCCAAAATAACGACCGTAGACAAGCGGGTAATAGAATTCAGTTATGACACTTCAGCTATCATGTGTGATCTTCGTTATGTACCCCAACAGAAAGTGGTGACCAACATACCATGCACTTATAGTGGTATACAAAGTGGGCGTTCAGGGATGACTGGGTATCTGCTTTTCCCAGTTAATTTAAAGACTATAAAAACACCTAACGAGATATTGGAATTCAATTATTACAATGAATACGGATATGGAGATAAGTTTGTTGATAGTTATTTGGCATGGAAAGACAATGCAAATTATGACCGTCAGGATATAGATAACATGAATTTTGAAGACCCGGCTAATCAATTTACTCTATTTTTAGGAAACCAAATTGATAATACCGATCAGGCAACATTGCGTCAATCGATTAAATCAAAACTACAACATAAAATTCTTCATTGTATTTATGTGAAAGGAAAGAACTCCAAGGCTTTGAAAACTATATATTTTGACTATGCAAGGAATAATCGTACTAAATTGTCTTTAATTACGGAACGTTCAGGGAATCCGGATTTGATCCCTAATTATGTATGGCACCCACATGGATTTTATTTTCTTACTTGGTATAATATACCTGAGAATTTGACCGGAGGTCGCGTACCTGAATATCGTTTTCTTTATAATTCGGAAAAACGTATGCCAAATGATTATGTACGCCCGATTGCCGATTCGTGGGGATATTATACAGGAGGAAGTGTTGTTTTTGCCGAGATACCTAATTTCTCTCAGACTTATAGTAGTTTGCAATATACTTTGGCAGAGGTCTTGACGGAAGTCATTTATCCAACAGGTGGAAAAAGCCGTTTTGAATATGAATTGAACAACTATTCAAAAGTGGTAGCTCCTTCTTTGATGTCATTAACAGACAAAAGTGGTACTGCAGGCGGTTTGCGTATTCGGCGTATTACCAATCTGGATAATGAAGATAATGTACTCGGTGCCAAGCAATATTACTATTCGAATACTCGTGACCGATTTGGAAAAAGTAGTGGAATATTGAAAAGTCTTCCTGTTAATGAGATGGTGTATACTCTTAAGGATGGAGATAAGGAGCCTGATCCTAAGAATGCAATATCGTTATATCTCAAATCAAAGGGAGGTTTTTTCCCATCAGTTACTAATCTGAATACACCGGATGTAGGTTATTCTTGTGTGATTGAAGAAGCGTTCGACAAAGATAATAAGTCGCAAGGTTATATTGTGCGTCATTACTCTAACTATAATGAGGATATTTATGGTAATACTCATTATGACGAGCTTGCTTTTTATTCTATGTTTGAAGGGAACTCCTATACAATGCCATTTAGCAGTCGTTCTATGGAGAGAGGAAAGTTGCTGTCTGAAGAATACTATGATGTCAATGATCGTTTGCGAAAGAAGGTGAATTACCGATACAAAGAGGTAACTCCAGGCTCATTTGTAACAGCTGATCAAATGGTGTTGTTCTTTTGTACAGATTTAGACAATTTCATGCTAGGAAAAGTGGGGACTTTAACTCGTACATATACACATGCTTATCTGACCGACTCTGTTATAGAAACTCTTTATCCTCAATCGGGAAATACGGCATTTGTTATAGAAAAGGCGTATCAATATAATAAGTATAAGCAGTTAAGCCAAATAGCCGGTAGAAACAGCGATGGAAAAAGTACTCTGACAGAATATGTTTATGCTGCAACTTTACCGGAATATAAATGGATGGAAGAAGCACATATACTATCTCCGGTTTCTAGTAAAAAAGAACAGACAGGCAGCTCTTATTTAAAAGAGGTATATCAGTATATGGGTCCTATACCTTATATAAAGCAGATTAGTACAGATAGAGATGGTTATGTGCATAAACATTACACTGTGCAAGCTGTGGATGGTTATGGGAATCCTATATATCTTCACGAAGAGTCAACGCCCGTTGTATTGATATGGGGAGCTGAAGGTCAACGGTTAATATCACGGATAGAAAATGCCACTCTTAATCAAGTGGAAGAAGCATTGGGAATGAATGTGAAGGATTTCTCTTCATCCGATATCTCTGGAACTAATTTGCTAAAAATAGAAAATATCAGGCATAAGATATCCGGAACTCATTTCTATATTTACAAATATACAAATGAGTTGCGTTTGGTCTCAGAAACAAAGCCTAATGGAATCACTGTGTTTTATAAATATGATTTTCTGGGTCGCCTGACAGAGAATTATATTATGGAATTTAAAGATGGAGATTATCAAAAACGGATATTAAATATATATGATTACAATTATTATTATGGCTCCAAGATTGAAAGTGGAGAAGTAGCCATAGAGAAAGGAGGACAACTATGAAATTGCATAAAATAATATTACTTCTAATTTTGCTATCAGGATTTTCGATAGAAATACCTGCGCAGAATTCTTTGCAGAATGAGATAGGTAAGCTCGAATATGACACGTTGAAGAGGGATATGGTTAAAACAAAACATCTGGACCATATAAATATTTCTGATACATCGTCAGTGAGTTGCGCAAACTACTTGTTTCGTGTGAAAGAACCATTATATATTTCTTTTAAGTCTAATTATTTCACTATGGGAATGGAAATGGAGAAAATTCCGGGACAATTGGAATGTCAATTAAAAATAACAGATGATAATTTGCTCACTAATCAGGTGTATTATCAGAATGCGAAAAGTGTTGATCCGGATTCTTTATCATCAGTGAGTTTTACTGATACTCTTTTGTTATTTGCCGGTACATATTGTTTGACATCGACTGTAATAGAAAAGAACAAAGATATTCTTGTTCCTGATGATAATGGTGTGAATGCTGCAAGTGTATTGAAAACTAATACTTTTGATATTAAACCGATCGACCCGCATGAACCAATAAAGCCTTTTCCGCCGATTGATCCTTTTCCGCCAATAGATCCGGTCTTGCCGATGGACTCAATTCGACCACTTCCTTTATTTTATATCATGACTCTGTCAATAGAGACAAAAGGACTTGCTCCGGAAGAACAGCCGATGCCGGCTATTCCTTTTCCTGCAATAAATTGGGGAAATGATCTATTGCCCGAACGTTTTGGCAAAAATGCTGTTTCTGTTTTCAAGAGTAGGACAGGAAATAAGGAAGAAGGTATGCTTGTGGTAAATTACTATGATGGGCTGGGGCGTTCGAAAGAAACGGTACAACAAGGTGTGAGTCCTAGTCATAAAGATTTAGTAACCCTACAAGAATATGATGGGTGGGGGCGTAAAGCCAATACATGGTTGCCAGCTGTAACGACACAAAACACAGGTGATTTCATATCTGTAGCTTCTTGTGGAGAATTGGCACGCAATACTTATGGAGGAGATGCTTATCCGTATTTAACCTTTACCTACGAAAATTCTCCTTTGGAAAAAGTAATTAAACAGCATAATCCGGGGAGAGTATGGCGTGAAAATGGCAGATCATTGAAAATAGATGAGTACGTTAATATCGCTGGTTATGATACTTTAGGTTGTTTCGGTTTTCAATTGATCAATGGGGCAAGAGAAGCATTAAATATTAGTGTAAGTAAACAGTATGAAAATGGAAGCTTGCTTGTTACGCGCTCAGAGGATGAAGATGGAGTCACTTTGTTTGAATTTAAAGACCGTTTGGAAAGAACCGTTCTGGAACGTCGTATAGAATCAAGACTGAAAGGGGATAAGCAATTGTCGGATACTTACTATATTTATGATGATTTGGGAAAACTCTGTGCTGTTCTTCCTCCTGCATTGTCCGATCAGTTGAGTGTAGGTAATATTCCTGCAGAAAAACTCGATATGTATGGATATTTATATAAATATGATGTGGCGGGAAACCTCATGGCTAAAAAGCTTCCAGGAATTTCATGGGAATACTATGTCTATAATGTAAACAACAATCTTATATTTAGCCAGAATGGCGAGGAACGTAAAAGAGGAGAATGGAAATTTAGTATTCCGGATGCATTCGGTCGTGTATGCTTGCAGGGAGTATGTAAAGTTGCGATTGATCCGTTTGATAATCCTTATTTAAAACCTATTTTTAGTGGATTGTCGAATTGGTATGTTTGTCAATACGTAGGAAGTACTGAATATGGGGGGTACCAGTTCAGTGGAAGTCTTATGGCAGGATTAGTGGGGCCGAAACCATTAGTTCAGGTAATCAATTATTATGATAACTATGACTTTATGTATCGGACAGATCTTTTGGCAAGAGATGAATTTAGATATACCCGTGAAGAAGGTTTTGCCGCTACGTCATCCAGTGCTAAAGGAATGTTGACAGGAATAGCTAAGTTGCATACGGATACATACGATCAGTATCGTAATGGTGAATATGGAGTGGATTCTCCCTACAATTACTCAGTGATGTATTATGATGATCGTGGTCGCCTTTCTCAAACTGTTTCTGACAACCATTTAGGTGGTATGGACCGTGATTTCTTTTCCTATGATTTTAATGGGAACGCCTTGCGGCATTTACACCGTCAGACCGGGGCTGGAAATGAGATTTTGAGTGACAGTTATACCTATGAGTATGATCACGCCGAACGTCTTGTAAAGGCGCTGCATCGTTTGGGAGATGCTCAGGAAGTGACTCTTATTGACAATGCGTATGATGATTTGGGACGCTTATCCCGGAAGACGTTCCATAACGGTCTGTTGAATACGTCTTATTCGTATAATATTCGCAGTTGGCTAACTGGTATCACAGGTTCAACTTTTGAGCAAGTATTGCATTATACGGACGGAACGGGTATTCCATATTACAATGGTAATATCAGCAGTATGGTTTGGAAATCGGGTGAAGATGATATAATGAGAGGCTACCGCTTTACTTATGATAATTTGAATCGTTTGACGAATGCGGTGTATGGAGAAGGCAGTGTTCTCGTTCAAAATCAGAATCGCTTCAATGAACAAGTAACCGGATACGATAAGATGAGTAATATTTTAGGGGTCAAACGTTCCGGACAGACTTCATCTACCGGATACGGCTTGATAGATGATCTGGCGATGTCCTATAATGGGAATCAACTAAAATCAGTATCAGATAGAGCTACAAATTCTGTTTACGGCAATGGCTTTGATTTCAAAGACGGAGTAATCAAAGAAGCTGAATATGAATATGATGAAAATGGTAATATGACGAAAGATTTGAACAAGAAAATATTGAATATCCAATATAATTGTTTAAATTTGCCGAGTCGTATAGAATTTGGAAACGGTCATGTCATTTCTTATCTTTATGATGCTGATGGAATAAAACTTCGTACGACACATATCATAGGGAGTGATACTACAGTAACTGATTATTGCGGCAATGTGATCTATGAAAATGGAACCCCTGTCAAGTTGCTTACAGAAGCTGGCTATGTTACACTGGACGATTCTAAGTATCACTATTTTGTCCAGGATCATTTGGGTAATAACCGTGTGGTTGTAGACCAGAGTGGTAATGTTGAAGAAGTGAACCATTATTATCCGTTTGGCGGTCTGCTATCAAGTTCGGTAAGTAATGCTGTGCAGCCTTATAAGTATAACGGTAAAGAACTTGATCGGAAGAATGGTCTTGATTGGTATGATTATGGGGCGAGACAGTATGATGCAGCACTAGGTAGATGGCATGCAATGGATCCGATGGCGGAGAAATATTATTCGATTAGTCCGTACGTTTATTGCAACAATAATCCTATCAATATTATAGATCTTGATGGTAGAGATTGGTATAAGGTGAAAAATGATGAGGGAATATGGCAATATTCTTATAGGGAGGATATCCATTCTCAAGAAGAACTTAATAAGATAGTGAAAAACGGAACATATTTAGGAGTTACTCACACTGAAAATAATATTTATTATAGTCTGTTCGGAAGTAAAAAAGTAGCAGATTCTTTTGAGGGTGCTATTTATCAAAAAATAGACAATGGTATTTTGAAGAATGCTATTAGTGAAACAAATACCAATCCTGCCTATGGAGGAGAAGATGTTGGAAGTCCGACTACAGACTTTTCTATTGAAGGAGTAGAATCTAAAGATTCCAAATATTTAGGTTTCGATACCCATAGAAACGAATATAATGTGGAATATGAAGGTAGCAATAGCGGAACATACAACGTTTTAGGCAGCAAGGCTGCAATGAAAGCGTATATGGAAAATTGGGTTGGAGATAGAGATATGCCCAAAGATATTGGAGGTTGGACAAACGGTCAAAAATCCTATCATATTAGATTTATGAATAAAAAAGGAGTTGACATACTTCATTTGAAATATTCCAAATCTGCAGCCAATACTTTAATGAATAAATATAATCGGTTATTTTTAAACAGAAAAAAATGAAAAGATTTGTTGTTTACATATTTAGCGGACTTATTTTAGTTTTGTGCAGTTGCAAAAGTCTACCTTCAAAAGAAAGCAATCTCCCTGGCTATGATTTCAAATTTGATTTATATAGTCATGTAAAATGGTATTATCGTGCGAATCTTAAATACCCATCCATTGAAGAGTTATATGATTATTGCTGGGGAATAATAAACGATGCTAATGGAAACAAATATGCATCATTTAATGATTTCGAAAAAGCCACTCAGAAAGACATGACGGGACGAGAAAGCTTGCTACACCATTTATCTCTATATAAAGATGATATCTCATTTGAAAAAAAAGATAAATCAATGGATATTCTTTGGAAAGAAAAAAAATGGATGAAGATTAAAATAGAACTATGTGAAATGATAAAAGAGAAAAGTTATCTTTTTACTTATTTCTACAAATCTCCAAATAACTATAGTAAGGATTTTAATTACGAAGAGTCTTTTTTATCGGTAAAAAAAGAAATACGTGACAAATATTTAACGGATTCTGTGCAACGAGGCAAACTTCAAACTTGTCTTTTGAGATATGATAGAGATGAAGGCTATCAAGTATTTTATCCTTCAGGTAACAGACTAAATTCAAACGCATATCTAAGTAAATTAGGATGTGCCTTAGATACTTTTCTTTTAAACCGAGATATTCAGATGATTCAATTTGTAACAAATTTGCCTGAACATTGTCTCATAAAAAATAAATAATACAAGGATATCATTTGAGTAAACAAATATCTACCTTGGTACAAAAACGATAATATCGTTATGTACCAGGGTGTTTTTTTATATTTCCAATAAATCAACTTATCAGGAAGCCGATATCTTTCAAGGACATGCACAAAGCAGAAATTCATAATTTCTCAGATTTCACTTCAATCTCTTTCAAACATTTCACATCTTCATACAGTGAACGATGATTATCCTTTAATGTCAACAGGTAATCCATTGCGGCAAGCGGTTCGCTCAGTTTCACGGGACCGGACAGCCCGGTCTTACGTGATTATGCCTATATGTATCAATATGATTCGCGTAACCGCTGTATTGCCAAGAAATTTTCGGGTTGTGACTGGCGTCCTGTTGTATTGGGTGTCAGCTATTATGATGATTATTCTTTCACAGGATACAGCGGCATTCCAACCTTGACCAATTCATCTGTGGGGTATGAACCGGATGCGTTATATGACAAGCAGTAAAGGGTTGCTGACAGGAACCATTACAGCATAATTGGATGATTTCTCCACATCACCCGAGTATCTTTACAGTGTTATGTATTACGACCATCAGAGTAGAATTGTACAAGCTAAATCTAGCAATCACTTATCGGGTGGGCTGGAAAAGGAATATTTGTGTTACAACTTTACGGGACAGCCTTTGAAACGCAAATATATCCATTCTGCCAAAGACAAACCTACCCAAAGTGAGGTTTATGATTATGCATACAACCATGCGGGACGCCTTTTGAAGACCGTACATCAGTTGAACGATGGTCCCAGTGCTACGCTCGTTGACAATGAGTACGATGAACTGGGACGTTTGAAATGCAACAGGCGCAACGGCAATTCGAATCTGAAGACGGATTATGCCTACAATGTCCGCTCGTGGATGAAAGGGATAAGCGGTCCGTTGTTTAACCAGAGGGTATATTATACGGACGGTGTTGGTGTTCCTTGCTACAACGGAAATATCAATAGCATGACATGGAAGACAGGAGACTCTTCGGCTGATAAAGGTTATAAGTATTCCTGTGACGGGCTGTCACGCTTGACGGATGCCGTATATGGAGAAGAAACGTCATTGTCCGCTAATGCGGACCGGTTCAATGAACAAGTGACCGGTTATGATAAGAACGGGAATATCACAGGCTTGCTGCGTTACGGGCAAACCGGTGCTTCTACTTATGGCTTGATAGACAACTTGAACCTGGCGTATGAGGGTAACCAATTGAAATTGGTCTATGACAATGCAACCAATTCGGTTTATGGCAACGGAATGGAGTTTAAAGACGGAGCAAGCCTTTCTACAGAATACTCCTATGATGCGAACGGAAATTTAATACAAGATTAAAACAAAAAGATTACTGATATTGAGTATAATTCTTTAAATTTGCCGTGTCAGGTAGAGTTTGAGAACGGAAATAGTATCTCTTATCTGTATGATGCCAACGGCACGAAGCTTCGCGCTACGCATGTGATAGGGAATGATACTACCGTAACTGACTACTGCGGCAATGTGATCTATGAAAATGGTGCTCCCAAAACGCTGTTAGTGGAAGGTGGCTATGTCTCTTTGAACGATAATAAGTATCATTACTTCATTCAGGATTATCAGGGCAACAACCGTGTGGTTGCCGATGAAGACGGTATCGTGGAGGAAGTGAACGACTATTATCCATTTGGCGGGTTGATGGCTTCTTCTGTCGGTTCTGTTCAGCCTTATAAGTATAACGGGAAGGAACTGGATAGAAAAGGCGGATTGGACTGGTATGACTATGGGGCGAGGATGTATGATGCTACATTGAATAGATGGCATTCTATGGATCCGTTGGCGGAGAAATATTATAGTTGGTCGTCTTATGCTTATTGTTTAGGAAATCCCATAATGTATGTGGATCCCAATGGAACTTTTACATCTCCTTATTATACAACAAATGGTCAGTTCCTGGGTGTAGATGAATATGGATTTACTGGAAATATTTATATCACTGATAAAGAAGTTTTTGATAAAAACTCTAGAAATGGAATAGCAAATTCAAAAGATATACAGGGAGATAAAAATACAATTTTAATGAAAGATAAACTTTTAACATCAGCAGCCGAATCACATATATATACAGATGTACTAAAGAAAAGTGCAGATACTAGACTTGATATGTCACAGCTCTATAATGGCGAAGTGTCGATTGTAGAAAATGTGGTGAGGAAGGGAGACGAGTTTATTGGGAAAGGGTATAATAATCCAGATGGTCATAGATATGCACCTAAATACAACCAATCGTATGTTGATGGAAAAATTAGGGTCACAGTAGGACAAGGTTCTAATCAGCATGACTTATATACGGTGGAAAGTATACAGAATTATCTAGGGGTACATGAATATTATGGACATGGAATAATGAACTGGAGTACAAGAAAAACTCATTGGAAATGTTATAATGCTCAGTTGCATCATCCTACGTTTCAAAAATTGCCAAAATATCAACAAAATGAAATCAAACAAAGAAATCGTGAGTTTTATATCAACAGGAATAATTAAGCGCTTTTGCTGTTTCACATTTTTTATTATGCTACTAATGCATACATATGCTCAAAAAAGTGAAATATCAATAGGACTGGAAATACTGACCGTTGTCCAAAGTGATTTTCGTCCTCTAGCGTTGCACAAAGTGAAAGGCGATACTATCCCCGTCAGAGTAAGTTTTGAATTTTTTGTCATGAATCATACTGACAAACCTCTTTTGTTCGGTTCTAACACTCGACATTATTATAAAAGGAATTGGGATAACTCAAGTTATGGAGAAATAGGACGATTTTTAATGATTAATGGTACTGATTCGATTGCTTTATATACAGATTATGGTTCTTTGGTCCTTAGCACGCCAAAAGATACTGTTGCTTATTGGGCTTCAATTGAAAGTGTGGAAGATTCAAAAATACATCCCGTTTTTGTTCCCTTTTTACGTCATTGGGGAAATTCAGGAAAAGACTGGATAGGTAAACTTTATAATTATTTTAAAGATAGCCGTTTTGTATATATACCGATTTTATCAGATTATCGACGAAGACTTGGTGAGTTTGAAGATAAATCAATCATAGAATCCATTGTTTATCCCCGTGAAGTCATTGAGATAAAAAAAAGAGAGCCTTTCTTTATCTGTATATCTGATTTTGAAGGTAATTATTATTTCTACCCAAAATAACTTGAATTTAAAGAAATCTGTCTTACCCTGATATAAGTTGACTGAGAAAATAGTCAATTTGTATCAGGGTATTTTATATTCTTTCATATGTTACCAACGGGAACCTGACAAAAGATTTGAATAGGAATATTGTTGATATTCAATATAATTCTTTAAATTTGCCTTGTCGCATAGAATTTGCTGACGGTAATGGTATTTCTTATCTGTATGATGCGAACGGCAGGAAACTCCGTACTGCGCACATAATAGGAAATGACACTACTGTGACGGATTATTGCGGCAATTTGATCTATGAAAATGGAGTAGCAAAGACTTTGTTGACTGAAGCCGGCTATGTGTCTTTGAATGACAACAAGTATCATTACTTTATACATGATCATCAGGGAAACAATCGAGTTGTTGTCAGTGAGGATGGAAGCGTAGAGGAGGTTAATCATTATTATCCGTTTGGCGGTACGTTTGCTTCGTCCCAGTCTGTTCAGCCTTACAAGTATAATGGCAAGGAACTTGATAGGAAGAATGGTCTTGATTGGTATGATTATGGGGCGCGTATGTATGATGCAGCGCTTGGCAGATGGCATGCGGTGGATCCGATGGCAGAGAAGTTCTATTCGTTAAGCCTGTATAACTATTGTTTCGATAACCCTGTTAAATATATAGACCCTGACGGGAAACAAGGTAGACCTACACATCCACCTGTGAGAAGAGGATATCGGAACGGAGGCAGACCCAATCCTTATGCTTTCTATCCAAGAGGAATGAGACCGCAGTCTTATGTACAAAAAACTTCTATGACTTATCGGGGAAATGGCACAAGGCAGATTGTAGGAATGGGACCTCAGACTATTTTAAATATGGTTAATACTCCGGGTGGTAATGAGGTGCAGATGAGCAATAATAATGAGCTCGGAATGTGGCTGTCAGGTTTTGTTGATTTGACAAGCAATTATATTGAATTCAGAGAAAAATTGATAAGTCTTGTTAGCACTGTGCGTTATGGAGAAGATGGCAATGTTCAAAATAGCACGGAAATAGTGATAGATGATCCTCAATTGGCTATGCAACAACTTGATTACGAAATGAAAGCAAGGGAGATAGAAAAGGGGTTAGGAGAAGTCGACTTTACTGGAAAATCATTGATCGAAAGTCTCGAAATGCTTTCAGAACGCAAGAAAATTATACAAGATAAAATAGGTATATCTCCGAAAGAGATTATACAGACAGAATTGTTTCTTCACCCTGAAAGGTTCCGATTTGGAACATCAGCAAGAAGAATCCTGCCTGAATTGATTCAACATTAATATATTTATGAAAAAGAGAAGAAAGAAGTGGACAACTAAGAATACTCATATAGAAAGAAAAAGGAAAAAGGAGATTGTTGAATATAAAAATACGCCATACACAATAATTTTAGCAATTATAGGTGTGGCTACAGCAATAATTGTTATATTATCTATTGCCTTGAACAATCATATTGTTGGCTATGATCATTATATTGGTATTCCTCATGAATGGGTACATTCCTTGTTAAAGTAACTTTTCTCTGGCATAAGATTTCAACTTATGCCAGAGTCTTTCTTGTATTAAGGTAATGTCTTGAATCTGTATTGCCCTGATATAAATTGACTAAAAAAGCCAATTTATATCAGGGTATTTTATATTTTCTCTATTATGATACCAAGGGAACAAAGTGCCGAACAACGTACATAATAGCCGAAAGGTCAAGCGGATACAAGATATACAGGTGGCATTAGTGGGACGAATTATATATAATCTTTCTTCAAAAAAATATCTTGTTCCGATATGAACAGTGTCAAAATTACTCTTATCTTGTATCAGAGACAATTCTTCTATTAAAAGTCCTTAACAAAACCCCAATCCATCACTTTTTTATTTGTTTCTTTACACCAAATTTGGGTATAGTGTTGTCTTGTCATTCGAGGCAGCACTTAATTTTGCTTAGATAGTTAATGGAGAAACTCAGTATAAATGCTTGTCCGGTGTGTGGCAGTACGCACTTGAAACGCGTCATGACTTGCACGGATTTTTATGCTTCGGGCGAGCAGTTTGAACTGTATTCGTGTGAGGACTGTGGATTTACATTCACACAAGGAGTCCCCGTGGAAGCAGAGATAGGCAAGTATTATGAGACTCCCGACTACATTTCCCACACGGATACGCGCAAGGGCGCGATGAACAGCATTTACCATTATGTACGTTCCTATATGCTGGGTCGCAAAGCGCGTCTGGTAGCCAGAGAGTCGCATCGTAAGACGGGGCGCTTGCTCGATATAGGTACGGGAATCGGTTATTTCGCTAATACAATGATGCGTCGTGGCTGGAAAGTAGAAGCGGTGGAGAAAAGTCCTCAGGTACGCGAATTTGCGAAAGAGCATTTCGAACTGGAAGTGAAGCCCGAATCGGCTTTGAAGGAGTTTGCTCAGAATGCAGGAGGAATAAATGTGAATAGTGTTTGGGGAAAGATAGAGTATCCAATTTTGCAGAAAAAAGGAGTTGATATTATTTATCATGTAATACCATAAAATTATGATTACGAAAGAACATCTTGAAATTTACAAGAAATATCATGGTAATGGGGATGCGTTAGCTCATGTAGCAACATTGACAGAGAAAGAATTCATGGATTATAAACATTGGTCTTTGATTGATGGATTCATGCAAGATTTGTTTCTTATAAAAAACAAGAAAGTTTCAGTTTCTTTTATAGAAGATGTAAATAAAAGATTAAAAGAGTGTTGTGATACGGAAAATACAGCGCAAATTTTAAAAGAAATGATTCTGTTTTAATTTTGCCTTACACGTGATTTTCGTATTTATGTCCTGATGTAGGCTATAGCTAACCCTTATCCTATATCAGGGCTTTTTGTTTTGATTCTTCTCTAAGTTTGATTAGAAAAGAATGGCGGTCAGTTGTATAATAAAATAAATTCAATATCTCCCAAATATTGGGAACAATATGGTATAAAATGAAAAGAGTACGCACAAAAATCGGTGATGTGTTTTCTGTGAAGGTTTCAGAAAACGAGAAGAAATACTTTCAATTGATAGCTTTTGATTTGACACAGTTGAATAGTGATGTAATCAGAGCGTTCAAGAAGGTATATGGAATCGAAGAACAACCTCCATTGGCTGAAATAGTTAATGGTGAGGTTGAGTTCTACGCCCATTGTGTGACAAAATCGGGAGTGAAACTTTCCCTGTGGGAAAAGGTCGGGAGTATTCCGGAAGTAGGAGATATTAAACATATTATTTTTAGAGACACAGATGAAGCAGATCGCAAAGAAGGCGATCCTTTTCTTGAGGTCTCTCATAAATGGTATGTGTGGCATATCGGAGACGATGACTTTAAAGATGTAGGAAAATTGCGAGGTAAGAATCGAGAAGCAGAGATTGGAATGGTCATAAATCCATATAGTATAGTTCATCGAATAAAGACAGGCAAATACAACTTCTATTATCCTGGTTTTGAATAATTATCCTCCTTAGAACTGGATTTTTTTGAATATAAATGACTACTCTAATATAAAGCTTTTGGCTGATATATTAGAGTAGTTTTTTATTTTTAAGGCAAACTGTCTTACCCTGATATAAGTTGACTGAGAAAATAGTCCATTTGTATTAGGGTATTTTATATTCTCTAATATGCTACCAATGGTAATCAGACAAAAGATTTAAATAACGTCAGTTCGATATAATTCAAAACAATGCAAGTTGCCTGTCTTTGATGAATTCGATATCAATGACCGGCTTCTTCTCAAAAAAGCAATATGCTGCAATTGCCGAGAGGGCATTCGCAATGAAGTTGTTGAAAGAGCGGTGTCTTGAGTGCTCTATCTGTGCGATATTCTTCAGTTCATCATTAACCGTTTCAATCAAGGCACGTTTCCTTAACAGGATTTTATCCGCAATGTTCATCAGAGAGTTCTTCATTTTATTCTTTACTTTGGTTATCAATTGTATACCATCAAGAAACAGAGTTTCAAACAATGCCTGTCCGATATACCCTTTGTTGGCACACAGTTTTCCTTTTATATTATCTAAGAACCGTCCCTGCTTCAAAGGTTCCCGGTCATCTACATTTCCCAGTGTGAACATAAAATTGAGAATCTCACCTTTATCATTGATTATCAAATGTAATTTAAACCCAAAGAACCATCCCATCAAGCATTTCCCTCTCTCGGCGAGACCTTTAAATGTCTTATGAACGAATATGCGTTGGTTACGACACACACGCAAGGGAGTGGAATCCACAAAACTGATACCCATGCAGGTTCCTAAAAGTACCTGTTTGATGAAGATTGTCAGTGGGAGCAACACTTCCTTCTCCAATTCAACAAACCGATTATAAGACACACGTTTGGGAAACAGATGGGGCAGATGCTTGCAGACATATTCCTGATAATAGTGTTTGAAACATCGAAAACCGCCGGAATGAAACAGGATGAGAATGACCATAATTTCCGCAGCACTCATACGGTTAGGTTTGTTACGATGCTTATGGGATGTATCCTTAATCATATATGTTTCTTGTTGGATAGCAAATTCCTTGAAAAAATCGTCTGCCATACAATAAATCTCTGTAACTTTAGCCTCTGAGAACATAGTGGTAATCGTTTAAATGTTATAATTGAGCACTATAAATTTAATACTTTTATCACTATGTTCCTAATATTCAAACGGATAATTTTAGCACTTCTATCGAACTGATTCTATTTATAATTCCGTTCCGGCAGAAAAGCTTAACGGTTCTCCGTATCTTTCATACAACGTACGGAAAAAGCATGGGAACGCCCCGCGGAATGAGTCCATGTCTTATCAGCCGATTTATAATATATCGCACTGCCACCCTGGTCTTTATCATTTCCGTAATTAGTAGCAGGTGAGTTCGACCAATAACAAGCGGCAGTTGTAGAATTATTAGTAGTACGGTCTGACGGATTAGACCCCCAGCGAGCACCAGCTAACGGCCAATAAGCATAGTTCGTACCGTCATAACAGTATCTTATCACTCCGATACTCGCTTGTTTCACATACTCACCACTCTTTTCCACCTCTGCCAATACTCCCGGAGATACCACACGGTAACCTTTCGGACAAGGGTCATAGATAGACTTATGACCGTCAGACGGATTATTAAAAGTATTCGATTCGTTCGGATTTCCCCAAAAATCATCCTTACGGTCAGTACGCGCACCTGTCCACGCTCCCAAATACCAGTCGGACTTCGTATTATCCACTGTCGCAGTATAAAGCAACTCACGGGGATGTTCTATGGAGAAACGGACATCCGTAGCCTCGGTGGGCATTGAGTAATACCCATTTGCCCCCCAACCGAACGGAGTAGGACGTCCCCATTGGAAATAAACTCCATTCGTCTTCCAGTTATCTTCTATCGTATATGTGCCCAAATTACGGTCTTGAACAATATAACCGGTATTCCCGTAAACATGTTCTGCCGGAACAGGCGTCATCCATACGATAAAGCTCCATAGAACGGTCGAACGGTCTTCTCCGTAAATCGCTACCTGACCGCAACCACCATTATAGCCATTCGAAACCTTATAAGAATTGACTGTAATACTATACTCACTGCTTATCGGAGAAATATCCGTTGTAGAGCCGTTAACACCTACCATCTTATGACCGTTGTTCAAATCACAATTGAAAATAGTTCCGGCATATTTTGGCTCTTCCACTTCCATAAAGTTACCACGTGCCTTTACACTAATCGTATTGTTCACGCCGGAAGAAGAAATAGTAGTCATTATACAGTTTGATTCACCATATGCCCATCCACCGGCTAGCAAACGCGTCTCCACAGGTTCATACCATTCACATGAGTTATCCGAAAGTTTCAAGTCATTAATGGCAATGACATTGACAGCATTTGCCTGTAACGATTTCCCTTCTTTCAAGATAGGAATGGTAACTGTCGTCTGATTATCACCTTCCAAAGTAACAACGATATAGACCTGCTTATCTTTTAATTCTGCCGGATACGTGGTCAGATAGAGCTCCTGAGTAGTGGCAAGTAGTTCGGGAACGGCTAAAGAAACAGTCGCATACGGTTTATTTTCCGAATCGAAAGTCAGTTCGTCCGTATCCAGATTGGCAGTAAACGTACCGGAAAGAGGTGTCCGGGTATCCTTATCATATAAAGATACACTTTTCAGTTTATAAGTAGAAAGCTCCTGCGAAGAAATGCTGAATTTCACATACGCCATCGGATGCCTCAGAGAAAACTGTGCAGATTTACTCGTACTGCCCACTGTCGTTGTTGCATAGGCAAAACCATATTTACCGATATGGTGACTATCCCCAGGCTTGCTCTGCTCCTGTTCAGTGGCGAGAGAAGCAGTAAGCTTATTACCCTCGTCTGCCAGTTTCGTACTTGCCTTATAAGGATAATAGACAAGAATTTTCGTTTCTCCCTCTTTCGCCGGATTTACACCTTCCGCTGTAAAAATACCGGAGTTCTGTCCGACAGATTCATCGCTCAATAAAGCCTCCACATTATCTATATCCGCCCCTTCGGTGCGGGAGAAAAGTCCGAGAGCATCCCCATCACTCCAAAGTACCGGATAAATATCTCCCGTCTTATCACCAATAGAAGTACGTGTCCGGGCAGAAGTAAGCCCTATCAACGTGAATTGCGACTTTTCGAGCAGTTCTTTATTCCCGTCAGACGAAAAGATATCCTCTTGCGTACAGCTCGTCATTACCAGAGCTACTACGCAGACTGTCAATAATATATTTTTCATATTCATGTATTCTTTTGAAGTTACACTATTTCTTGTTACCACTCATTCTCTTCCAGCTCACCGGCAGAGTTGTCATCACTCCACATTCCTTCCGTTCCCGATGCCTTCCAGGTCTGGAAAGCGGAACACACGGCACGCCCTTCGGCGTTATAGGCGATAATCGCACTGATGTAATTCACTCCCGGACGCAATCCTTCGGTGATTTTGCGCGTATAGGGCAGAGATACAGGCACTCCGTTCTCTTCTACGAATTTTACCAGCTTCACTTCAATGTTATAGTCAAAGCCGATGTCCGCCACCGGATAGAATTCAATGACTTTCGCTCCGAACGTAGTACCTGTTTGCTGCTCGGAAGTAATCAGAGCCGTATTGTCCGCAATCTCCGAAACTGTCAGGTTCATGGTGGGAATGACACGCGAAGCCGAATCATCCTTGTCCGAACAGGAGGCAGTTATCAGCAGTAGAACGAAGATAAATGCCATATTTATATGTAAGTTCTTCATAATCATATTGTATTAGTTTTATTATTGTAGATTCTTATACCGCAGCAATGCTTCTAAAAAATAATAATCGGCATACGTCAGGGGGACATCCACTTCGCTTTTATCAGGAAGTGCACCCACGCTGTGCTTCAGGATGAAACATTCGTTCGTACCCGGTTCTGCCAGATACTCTTTCGAGGCAAGCGTACGGAGTTGCTTTTCTGCCATGGCAAGATAAGATTCCTTGGCGTCCGTGCCGGGGATATAACGGCTTAGCTCGATAAAGGCGGAGGCCATGATAGCCGCAGCGGAAGCATCCCGATAGGTCTGTGCTTCTACCGGAGCGTCGAAATCCCAGTAAGGAATACCGTCGGCAGGCAAACGGCGGAGCAGCATATCGGCGATATGCCCGGCTTGCAACAGATAATTCTGATACCCCGTCAAGCGGAACATCATCGTATAGCTATACAAGGCCCATGCCTGTCCGCGACTCCAAGAGGAATCATCCGAAAAGCCCTGCACTGTTTGCTTGCCGCGCACTGCACCCGTTTCAGGGTCATAATCCACCAGATGATACGTGGAATAATCATCCCGGAAGTGATGCTGGATAGTGGTATTGGCATGCGTACAGGCAATGTTCTGCAAAGAGTCGTCGGCATAGGCTTTCGACATGGACAACAGCAGTTCAAGGTTCATCATATTGTCAATAATCACCGGGAACTTCCAGTCGCAGCCTTTGCGCACAAAGTCCCAGCTACGAATCACACCGGCAGCAGGATTGAAGCGGGTTGACAAGGACTTGGCGCCCTGATAGAGCACTTGTTTATAAGCCTCATTACCTGTCAGCCGGAAAGCATTCCCGTAACTGCAATTCAACTGGAAACCGACATCGTGGTCCTTGGTCACGTATTGTATAGAGTCGAGTTTCAGCGTGTTCTTCTCGGCCAGTGTTTTCACTGCGTCCTTCCGGGTATATTCGTAGATATACCAGAGGGAACCGGGATAGAAGCCGCTGCACCACCAATAGATATTCGAGGGAACAAACTCACCGTCGGCAGAGAGCGTGCGGGGAAGTGTCTTTTCTGTCAAGCGGGTGTCCATAGTCGTGTATTGTTGCTCCGCAACGGCAAATACACGGTCAATCAATGCCTCCATCGGCTCCTGCTTCGTGCAGGAGGCCAATGTCAAAAGTCCGAGTATAGATATTAATAGGATTCTCATACGTTCCATTCTTTTTATTTAGGGGACAGGGTTGTGGTAAATGTGGCGGTCTGATTGGCGGTGACCGTTGCTTCAAAGCCGACCATATAGGTGCCCGGATTAGCCTGGTCGTAAGAGTTCTCGCTGGTAGTACTCCATTGCTTGTAGGTAGGCTTCACGCTTCCGCTGGCTGTGAGATACATCACTTTGCTTCCGTTCGTTAGTACGATGCGGTTACTTTCCACCGTCGGAACGGCAGGCGTCACCATACACCAGCGCACTTTAGCGGATTTATCCGTTCTCGCCTTTATCTCATCCATGACTACTAAATCTTTATCATTCACGATTTTCACGGTACGGGTAGCGGACGCCGCCTGATCGGACACTACTTCAGTCAGATCGAAAGTGGCTCCCAGCTCCGTAGCGGTATTGATGGTAGTAGTCAGTGTAGCCGCCCCATTTACCCGGTGACGGGCGTCGTTGATTGAAATCGTGCTATGATTCAAGTTATTCAGGCGGAATACATCCCAACGCATCGAGTTCTGTCCCATATCCCAAAGATTACCACCCAAAGCTACCAATTTCGACTCGAGCGTTGTATAACTTTGCAGACCGAAATCCATTGACCAGCGCACTCCATACGCGTCGTACACAAACGAACCGGCATCCATGTGTCCGTGGCTCGAACCTGCCTTGCCGCCTTTGATTCCGAGGTATTTATCCGTATCGGTGTACGTCCAGTCGGTATGTACCATCACCACGGGCGTTTCCCCTTTTCCACTCCATAGTTTATTGGAAGGAGCGGAGATCGCGTCCAGATTCAGATTATTGGCAAACGCCATAATCATCGGCAACAGGCGGTTTTCGGCACAGGAAGCATATTCACCGTTCTTCAGCATTTTAAGCTCATTATATAATAAGGACGGATTACTGTATTTATCGGCAAACCACCACGAAGCCAATGCCGCAGTAGAGGAGGGAGCACAGTCGGAATAATTAAAGAACTTACTGTTCAAGCCTGTCATATACAGCATATACTCTGCCGTCTTGGAGAATCCCGGTGTATCAGAAAGCCCGTTATCCGTGCCGAGCGTACTGTTAAGGGCGGCAAGCATCAATACCTGATAGAGCGTGCCGTAACACCAGTAACCGCTGCCCTCCGGATAGTTGCCGTCGGGAGAATACATCACTTCCAATGCAGGTTTGTTGGATTCCAATGCTTTTTCAATCATGTCCTTTGCTTCGGAAGGATTGTTTTCATAAGAAGCCAGTGCCGCACAGACCAGTCCACCATTACAAACCTGGTTCCAGTTGTTGGTGGCTTCGTAGAAGTTGAGGTTCCAGTTCTTGTTCTGTGCCTGTTGGAAGGCAAACTTCAACAGTGCGTTGGCCGCTTTTGTACGGGTGGCTGCGCTTAGTTCGTTGTAGAGCCAGTCGTAGCCGAATGCAACAGCCGTAGCCATTTCGCCCACATCGAGAAAGTGGCGTTTCGAGTTCCAGTCGGGAAAGTTGCAGACAGCGTTCATATCCGTCTCCGCTTTAGTCAGGTATTTGGCATCGCCGGTCATCCGGTAGGCATAAGCACAGGTGAAAATACGCAGCAACGCGTCGCGGGATACATCGAGGATACGTTTGTTGCTGGCATCCAATTTATAAGTCAGTGCCGTGGCGTTCATCCCTTTGCTGTTGCATACCCCCATAATGGTATTATGGAGCAAGGTCAGATTGGCACTCGAATTAGCATCCACTTTGGCTTTCAACGCAGTGAAGGCCTCGGCGTTCATCAACAGGCGGGGATGATTGTCCGCGGTCAGTTTGGAATAATCCAATCCGCCCTCCGGCTCCGTGGGATTCGGTTTCTCATGGGTAGATCCCGGACGGAATCTGTTCTCATCTTCATCGGAACAACTAACGGCTGTTCCTACAAAGAAAGCTATGATGATTGTTTTAAAAAGAATCGTTTTCATGGTTCAATGAATTTATTTGTATTACTACTTCAAAGGAATAAGTCGTACTTTCAGTTGCGAGGCACGATTGGCAGGAATCACCGTCTCAAAGCCAACGCGGATGGTTCCCGGATTGCGGAAATCATATTCATGCGGGGGCACGTTCGACCAGGTTTTCATTTCTACTTCCGTATCGGCATCTACCGTCAATAGCATCCGTTGTCCGTCTTTGGTTAATTCCATCCGGTTCTTGCCTGTAATTTTGGCTTCCGCCGGAGTGACCATTATCCAGGATACGGTAGCTTCCTTGTCCCCCGTCTGCAACCGGTCGGTTACTTCCAGATGGTCTTTCTTATCCAATATCACGGTGCGGACGGCTTTCTTTACGCTGTTGGCAAACACACTCGACAGGTCTACTTCCGCCCCTTTCTGTTTCTTCGACTCGAAAGTACGGGTGATCGGAGCATTACTCTTTACCAAATGGCGTTCGCCGTTAATCGTCAGGGTGTTGTGAGCGATATTGCTTAGTCGGAATACTTCCCAGCGTTGTCCGTTCTGCGACATATTCCACAGGTCTACTCCCTTACTTTCAAGCGTGATGTAACTCTGCATACCCAAGTCCATCGCCCAACGCACCCCGTCTCTCTCGAAGATAAACGAACCGGCATCCATGTGTGCATGAGAGGTAGAAGGCGAACCGCCTTTCACTCCCAGATAGGTATCTTTCTTGCTGTCCCATCCGCCACGGTAGATAAACACAGGCGTATCTCCGCGACTGAACCAGAAGTTTTTCTTCGGCTTGCCGATATGCTTCAAATCGAGTTGCGAACAGAACACCATCAGGCTGGGCAGTAAACGGTCTTCGGCAAACGGCATATCCAGCCGGTCGAGATACTGACGTTCAATCCACAACAGGGAAAGGTCTTTCGCTTTGCCTGCAAACCAGAACATCATCATGTTGCACTCCGCCTCTACCGGAGAATCCGAGAAACAGAAACAGTCTCCGCCCGGAGCCGTCATATACTGCATGAAACGGGCAGACTCCATGAAGCCGGGGGCTTGGGAGAGCCCATTGTCTGTGCCGAAAGCACTTTCGAGCGCAGCAATGAGCATTACCTGAAAACTTGTCCCGTACCCCCAATATCCGAATCCTTCGGGATAACCTCCGTCGGGACCATAACCTACCATCGCTTTCGGATTTGTCTCCATGCATTTCTCTATGATGCCTTTCGATACTTCCGGAATCTCTTCAAAAAGAGCCAGCGCGCCATACGCCAATCCACTATTACATACGGAATTCCAGTTGTTCTTAGCTGTATAGAACCAGGCATGACGGGTGTTCTTTGCCGCGTCGAACCCTTTCGCGATGATTGCTTCGCGCACCACCCGGCGGGTGTCGGGCTGCAAAGAGTCATACAGCCAGTCATAACCGATAGCCAATGCCATTACCATCTCACCCACATCCAGGAAATGAGTGGGGTTCCAGTCGGTGAAACGACTGACGGCCAGCATCTCCTGTTCTGCACGGAGAGCGTATTTCCGTTCTCCCGTCATACGGTAAGCGTAAGACAGGTAGTAGATACGCTTCAGCGCGATGCGCGAAATCGCCAGCAGGCGTTTCCCCTCTTTGATACGTTCCACAGGTGGTTCCGTAAGTGTCCGGTCACAATGTTCCATGATACGCTGGTGAACAGTGGCCAACGGGGGATACTCCGCAATAGCTTTCCTGATGGCTTCTTCTCCTCCCGCCGGCAATAACAACCGGGGATGAGGCGCTATCTTGCCATAATCAAACTGTTGCGCAACTGCACCCGCGCAACCGGATACAAAAATGAGTAATAGTAAAAGTATTTTCTTCATCCTTATTCAAATCTTTATGATTAATACGCCCAACCGCTTCGTTTAGTCAGGTTCGGGTTCTTTTGCGTTTCAGAGATAGGAGCAGTCCATGGCCACATGTAATTGGTGTAATACCAGTTATACTCTACCAGTTCGCCCCACCAGGACTTGCCGCCATTCACATCTTTTCCCTGGAATTTGGTTTCTTTGTAGGTTCCCCAACGTACTTCATCGAAGAAGTTGATTCCTTCCAGACAGAATTCCACGCGACGTTCATAACGTATCCTTTCGAGCATGTCTTCCTTTCCGTTCACTGCGCACGGGCCGCTTCCGCCCTCTGTCAACGCAGGCATGTGGGCACGGGTACGTACTTTATTCACCAGGCGGATGGCTTCTCCCGTCTGATCGGTCTGCGCCAATGCTTCGGCATACTGCAACAGTACATCGGTATAGCGAATCAACGGCCAGTCGGTATGGCAACGGCTCCGGCTAATCAAACGGTCTTTCTCAAACTCATTGTACTTGCGATAGCAGTAGAAAGCAGAAGTACGTTTATCGAGCCAGAAGTCTCCACCATTCGTGCCCTGCTCCTTCAACGGCCAACGGAGTTGTTTACCGATCTGGTTGGCATCTCCTGCGTAATTAGGTTTGTAGCAGTCCACTGGCACATAAGGAGTGACGACGGTCTGTTGCAGACGCGGGTCACGACTGTCATACGCCTTTTTGATGCGGGCTTCATTACCGCTGTTCAGGTAATATTTCTGATAGATATCTTCGCCTACCCGTTTGATAAGCGCATTCTTTTGTGAGGACATGGATTCCAGTCCGTCACGGCAGAAGAAGATTTCACGCTGTTTCGGAGTCAGCAAGTCCCAGTCTTGTAAGCCGTCTACTTCCGACCATTTGAAGTCCGATCCGTCTGCGTTCTTATAGTAGTCCACAAAGTCTGCGGAAGGTTTTATTTCCGTCCAGCCATCATACGTATCGCGGGCACCGGTCATTTGCTGAATGTTATCACAATAACCGGTTTCTTCGCTGAACTGGAGCGAGAAGATCATTTCTTTATCCTTTTCGTTTTCATATTTGAAGAAATCGGCATATTCGCCTGTCCACAAGCCATAACCACACGTTTCCACTTCTTTGAAATCGTTGCCTGCTTCCTTGTATTGCTTCTTCCACATATATACCATACCACGTAGGGCATAAGCGGCACCTTTAGAAGGACGGCCGTAGTTTTCATTCAGCGTGTTATTGGGGAAGTCGGGATTGTTGATGCAATACGTCAAATCATCCAGAATCACTTGCCATACCTCATCCACCGAAGATTGGCCACGGGTACAGTCTTCGTTATTGATAGGTTCCAGATAAACGGGAACACCCTGATAAAGCATATTCAGACGATTGTACGCCCAAGCACGGAGGAAACGGGCTTCGCATTGGTAACGCGCCAGTTTATTAGCACTCATATCCGCTTTATGCAGATTGGCAATCGCATCGTTACACGCATGGATAATGGTGTAACAGAACTTCCATTCATACCACACCTGAAAGTCATTGGCAGGCTTGGTGGCCAGCGAAAGCAGTTCCACCGGATAGTTGTTGGAATAATAATCGGTTGCAAAGCTCATAGCTTCGATTCCCTGACGGTTCAGTCCGTCGGCACGGCGAAGCTGGGTAGAGGAGAGTTGGGTGGCATAGAACGGGAAGTAGAGTCCTGCCATTCCCTTGTCGGCAAGCTCCTCCGTGGTCCACATGTTTTCACTTGCAATCTGGTCTTCCGGAGCCACATCGAGAATATCCATGCAGGAGGTAGCCGCCAGCGCCATCGTTAAAATCATTAATATCTTTTTCATATCAGATTCTGTTTTTTTTAGTTCTACATCATTAAAAGGTAATCTGTCCGCCAAAAGAGATCTGACGCATCAACGGATAACCGATGGCAGTTCCTATTTCCGGATCGAGTCCCGGATAACTGGTGATCGTCAGGATATTGTCCATCGACACAAAAGCACGGAGCTTATTAACAAAGAACTTGCTGGAAATCCGTTGCGGCAACGTATAGCCAATCTGGATATTCTTCAACTTGAAGTAGTCGCCCTTATATTCGTTCCAGTCGCTCTGGATTCTGTTATTATAGGTAGTACCGTATGTCAGGCGGGGATATTTGCCCCACTGGTTGGTGCGCGGATCGTCCGGGTTGGAAGGATCGAAGAAGTAATGGTTATCGGCGATATGCTCGATAATGCCATATCCGTGGCTGACCAGTGTCGAGTTGTAGTAATCCGTATTCCAGTTGAGGTAATGCCCGAAAGCTCCCGACCATAACATGGAGAAATCAATATTCTTGTAAGAGAAAGCACAGTTGAAACCCAGGTTGAATTTCGGGACACTGGTGTGTCCGGAGAAATCCCGGTCGTTGGTATCGCCGTAGTTCATATCACCGTTGCTGTCGGCATAGAGTATGTCACCATACCAAAGCTGGTCTTTGGCAACTGTCTTCATTCCTCCGAACGAATAACCGGAGTCAATCATAGCCTGCACCCATACCATATCTTCTTTTGTACGTATCATTCCGTCCTTCGGCCCCGCGTGGATATCCACCGCACCTCCGGTATAGCCTTCGCCGGAACCTCTGTACACCTTATACATATAGGTTTCCCCAAGTTGGCGGCCTTCGCAGATGTAACCTCCGAAACCGGATTCGGAGACATCACTGAAGTTATTGACATAGCTCACTTTGTTTCCCTGCGCATCATACGTCCAGTATTTCTGGAGTTCGCCTTTGAACTTCATTACTTTGTTGGCGTTGAAAGAGAAATTCATACCCACCCGGTATTCGAAATCTTTTCCGATGCGGTCGTTCCAGTTGAGGGTAAATTCAACACCACGGTTGCGCACTTCACCCAGATTCTCGGGAGCAGAGCCTACGACACCCATCGAAAGATAGAGTTCGGGATGGTAGAGAATGTCCGAAGTATACTTATTATAATAGTCTATCTCACCCGTCAAACGGTTGTTGAAAAAGCCGAAATCAAGTCCGATGTCGGTGGTAGCGGTACTTTCCCAGTGCAGCTTGTCATTGCTTAGTTTCTTGCGTACCAGTCCTTTGGTTCCTTCACCGTCGATTACGACATTGCCTGTGGCGTAGTTTGCCTGCCAGTCGTAGTTGCCCGTAGAGTTGTTACCTGTCTTTCCCCAGGAAACACGAAGTTTCAGGTTAGAGAGATAGTCCGATGCTCCCTGCATGAACGATTCTTCCGAGATACGCCATCCACCGGAGAACGAGGGGAAATATCCCCAACGCTGGTTCACACCGAAACGGGAGGAGGCATCGGCACGAAGGTTGGCTTCGAAGAGATAACGCCCTTTATATCCGTAGTTGACACGGCCGAAATAAGAGAGCAATCCCCATTTGGCGGGTGCCGAGCTGGAAGATCTGACGAGCGTCTCGTAAGTGCTTAATTCGTTCAGCGTCCAGTCCGTAGCGCCTTTACGAGAAACAGCAAAGCTCTTGCTGTAATATTCCTGTGCGGAATATCCGAGCAGTGCGCCCAGGTCGTGGTCTTTCTTGATGGTTGTATTGTAGCGTACCAGTATTTCGGCACTCTGACGCCAGGTGCGTGCGCTCGTATTGGTGATGGAAGCGTTCTCCAACGCGCTTTCGCTGACACGCTGGTCGGTGACGTAGTCCCAATAACCATTCTGGCGGCTATAAGAAGACTTGTCGGTGAATGTCGGTGAATAGTTGAATGTACCTTCAATGTTGAGCCCTTTATAGGGAGTGATAATTCCGTAGACTGATGCGTTGAGACGCCAGACGGTATTGAAACCGGTGGCTCCTGCCATCTGACCGAAGATATTATTGGCATTGGAAGATTCTTCGCTGGCCAGTGCGGCACGTCCCCAGTAGTTAGGTTCGCCGGGGTATACACCCGGAGTGGTCTGATAGAGATACTTGAATCCGTTGCTGATATTAGCCATCCCGTAATCTTGCTTTTGCCCGTAGAGACGGGTGCCGACGGTCATCCATTTCACTATCTTGGCTTCCAGGTTGGTACGGAAATTGATTTTCTGCGTACTTGAGTCGAGGTTCCAGCGGTTCATGACTCCCTGATTGTCAAGATAGCCCAAAGAAAGCATGTATTTCACTTTCTCCGAACTGCCGGAGACAGACAGGTTGTGCTCTTGCGAATATCCGGTGTCGAATACTTCGTCGAACCAATCGGTGTTGGGATAAGCCACGTAATTGGGTACTCCGTACTCGTTCAGCCCGTTCGGATCGGCAGAAGCAGCCCTCCAGCGGTCGATGCTTTCCTGCGAGAAGATGCCTTTGGTATTCACATTGTCGCAAGCTTCGTTCACCAGTCCCATATAACGGGCATAGTCGCTTACGAAAGAGAGGTTGTTGTAGGGCATCTGCACGACTCCCGAATAAGAATAGGAGATTTGCGGTTTGCCTTTCCCGTTTTTGGTGGTGATAAGGATGACTCCGTTGGCGGCGCGCGTACCGTAAATAGCTGTGGAGGCAGCGTCTTTCAGTACGGAGATGCTTTCGATGTCGTTGGGGTTCACATTGTCCATGCTCCATTCGATACCGTCCACCAGGACCAATGGGGAGTTGGTATTGAACGTACCGTTACCGCGGACGCGGATGGTGGCACCGTCCGAGCCGGGTTGTCCCGAAGCTTGTGTGACGTTCATACCGGCGGCGAGTCCCGAAAGGGCGGAAGAAACACTCATGATGGGTCGTCCTTCCGTCTGGTCGGCAAAGTTGATGGAAGTCACGGAGCCGGTCAGGTTCACTTTCTTCTGTACACCGTAGCCCACTACCACTACTTCATCCAGCACTTTCGTCTCCACTTTCATCTGTACATCAAGTTTCGTACGCCCGTTCAGGGGAAGCGTGGTGGTCTGATAACCAATGTAACTGAAAGAAACGGAAGGTTTGGCAGAAGTTGTTTTTAAGGTGTAGTGTCCGTTCAGGTCTGTCAGGACACCGTTTGTTGTACCTACTTCGACGACGGAAACACCCGGAAGGGTTTCTCCATTCTCATCGATCACTACTCCACTTACCGTAACAGATGTTTGTGCCCACACCACATCTGTCAGTAAAAAGAGCAAAGCCAATAAAAATAATAGATAATGCTTCTTTTTCATTTTATTAGATTTAATGAAACAATTAGGTTGTTAAATACTCACCCTGCAAAGAAATGGGATATTTAGCCAACCTAATAATACTGTTTAGGCGATTGATGCCACTAATTAAGAAAATTCGGCGGAGAATGAAAAGGAAAATCAAGCTTTTAAGATTTCGACCAGCTTTTATCAGAAAATGACTAGCTAGTTTTATTTCATATTTAAAAATAGGTTGTATTTTTGCCCGATACCTAATCACTATTCGTCGAATATCTAATAAAAACAGTATGAAAAAACATTTTCTACTTCTTATTTTATCATTTTTATTCCTGCCGATTGCACAAGGCAAAGTAAAACTTCCTGCAATGATGGGAGACCACATGGTACTCCAACAGAACAGCTCCGTTAAGTTATGGGGGTGGGCGGACGGCAAGAAAGTAACCGTCACCACTTCGTGGAACAACCGGACTTATCAGGCATCTACGGATAAAGACGGGAGCTGGCTGGTGAAAGTAGACACTCCCGAAGGAAGCTATACTCCTTATTCTATTACGATCAGTGACGGCACTCCGGTCACTCTCTCGGATATACTGATAGGGGAGGTGTGGATCTGCTCCGGACAGTCGAACATGGAAATGCGCATGATGGGAAATACGGCACAACCCATAAACAACTCGCTCGAAACACTGCTGAATGCAGGTAACTACCGTGACCGTATCCGGTTCATCACCGTACCGAGAACAAAAGAAACAAAACGTCGCACGGATTTTGAAAAAAGGAAATGGGAAGTATCGTCACCCGAAACCACGATTGATTGCAGTGCCGCCGCCTATTTCTTTGCCCGCCAACTGACTGAAAGTCTCCATCTTCCGGTAGGACTGGTCATCAACAGTTGGGGTGGTTCACGAATCGAAGCATGGATGGACGAACCGACTTTGGGTACTATCGAGGGGATGGACATGGAAGCTGCCAAAAGCCCTAAACGGGATATACACCAACGTCTGGAATGTTTGTACAACTCTATGTTGTACCCCATAAAAAACTTCACGGCACGCGGTTTCCTATGGTATCAAGGAGAATCAAATATATCCAATTACCAATTTTACGCACCGATGATGAGTGCTATGGTACAACTATGGAGAAATATGTGGGAAGCACCCGATATGCCTTTCTATTATGTGCAGATTGCTCCTTACAAATATGAAAACAGCAGCAATACGGGAGCCGCTTTATTGCGTGAAGCACAAGTAGAAGCACTGAAAACAATCCCTAATTCGGGCATTGTACCCACTACGGATATCGGTGATGAATTCTGCATCCATCCGCCACAGAAGGATGTAGTAGGACTTCGGTTGGCTACGCTTGCACTGACTAAGACATACGGTATCCGCCGGTTGCCATCCAACGGTCCGATGATGACCAAAGTGGACTATGCGGACAAAAAGGCCATAGTGACATTCGATAATGCACCTGCGGGGTTGTTCCCTACTTTCTCCGAACTGGAAGGATTTGAGATTGCGGGAGCGGACAAGAAGTTCTATCCGGCGAAAGCAAAGATTGTAGGACGTACCAACACAGTAGAAGTGTGGAGTGAAGAGGTAGCACAACCGGTTGCCGTGCGCTATGCTTTCCGCAATTATGTGGGAAATATCACGCTGCGGAATACTTTCGGATTGAGTGCTTTCCCGTTCCGCACAGATACGTGGGATGATGTGAAATAAAGGCTTCTATAAAGGGGATAATTACCCTGTTTACAGGAGCTATATATCCAATCTGTTGGGCATATATGCCCAGCGTGTTGGGTATATATATCCAACGTATTGGGCATATAGATCCACTACGCAGGATATATAGCTCCTGCAAACAGGGGATATAAAGAAAGGAAATTATGAAACGATCCATCTTATCTATATGTATACTGCTGTCATCGGTTTCTCTGGTCTTCGCCAATATCTACAAGAAATATGACGTTAGATCGGGGTTATCGGGCAACTGTGTCCGGAGCATCCTTCAGGATAGCATCGGATATATGTGGTTTGCAACGCAGGACGGGCTGAATCGTTTCAACGGCATCGAGTTCACCAACTACGGACATTCGTCAGAAAACGGCGGAAACAGCTATATGAATATAGTAACGATCTGCCGCCATCAGGATAACAATCAGATTTGGGTGGCCAGTACGGAGAAGCTGTATTTATTCGATTCGTGGGAAGAGAAGTTCTCCGTATTCGATAAACAGACGGAAGACGGGGTGTCAGTCAACAGCGTCTTCGGAATGGCATACGACAATGACGGGCAGTTATGGATCGGAACAACCAACGGGCTGTTTGTCTACAACGAGAAAAAAGGTACGTTGAGGCAATATCTGCATTCTCTTTCCGATCCTCATTCATTGCCGGATAATCACATATGGGTGATTTATAACGACTCGTTCGGGACCATCTGGATAGGTACCCGGAATGGGCTGGCGAAATACAACCAACGTACGGACAACTTCACAGGATATATATCCGAGGGCACTTCTTTCGGACGTCCTGCCTGCAACGAGATTATCTCTTTGATGGAAAGTTCGCAGGGAGTATTATGGGCGGGTACATGGTACGGGGGACTGGCACGTTTCAATAAAGAGACAGGGCAATTCCGCTATTACTTCGGAGAAGGGGACACGCTTACCATTCCGCGCATCCGCACCTTGTTTCAACGGACAGCCAACTCTTTCTATCTCGGCTCCGACGACGGACTTTATACATTCAACACCACGACAGGAGAATGTCTGCCTACCGACGACGAACAAAATAAAGAAAGTATCTATGCCTGTTATCAGGATAGGGAAGGGGGAATCTGGATCGGGACTTATTTCAGTGGAGTAAGTTACCTGTCTCCCAAGCATAAGGATATCGAGTGGTATTATCCCAATGGTACGGAAAATTCTCTTTCGGGAAATGTAATCAGCCAATTCTGCGAAGCTCCCGACGGTAACATCTGGATTGCTACCGAAGACGGGGGACTGAATCTCTTTGATCCCCGCACGAAGAAGTTCAAAAACCATCTGTTGAGAAGCAGTAACCCTAACATCGGTTATCACAATATCCATGCACTACTATACAATGAAGGAAAATTGTGGATTGGCAGTTTCTCACGGGGATTATATATCCTGGATACTCAAACGGGAAAAATGAAAAACTATCGCCATAACCGCGCAAACCTACATTCAATTCCTAACGACCATATCTACTCTATCTATCAAACGAAGGATGGCAGCATTTATCTGGGAACGCTTTCCGGATTCTGCCGGTATGACCCGGCAAGTGACTCTTTCCGGACATTGGAACCTTTAAGCCATATCTTTATCTACGATATGGTTGAAGACCAACACGGAGACTTGTGGCTGGCAAGCAAAAGGGACGGTATCTGGCGTTACAACCGCCAAACCGGTAAATTGCACAACTATCGCAACGACCCGGATAACCCTGATTCTCCTTGCAGCAACTGGGTAATCCGTGTGTATATCGATCATAAGCAGCATCTATGGTTCTGTACCGAAGGCGGTGGCATCTGTCGTTATCACTATCAGGAAGACCGTTTTGAAAACTTCTCAACCAAAGAGAATCTGCCGAACAATATCATCTATGGCATACTGGACGACCAATCGGGTAACTATTGGCTTTCTTCCAATAGGGGACTAATCCGGTATGAGCCGCAGAACAAACGGGCACAGCTCTATACCATCGAGGATGGATTGCAAAGCAACCAGTTCAATTTCCGCTCTTCCCTGCAAGCCAGTGACGGAAAATTCTATTTCGGTGGGGTGAACGGGTTCAATAGTTTCTATCCGTTCAAATTATCGATTAATAAGGTAAGGCCTACGGCGTCTATCTCGGCGGTATATATGCACAGCCCCGACGACAAAGTAAGCCTTAGCAAGCGTATACCTGCTCTTAGCGGACAAGTAACGATTCCTTATCAGGTGGTATCGTTCGACATCGCATTCGAAAGTCTTAGTTATGTGGCTCCCAGCAAGAATTTATATGCCTACAAACTGGACGGTATTCACAAAGAATGGATATATACGGATAAACATAACGTATCTTTTCTCAACCTGCCTCCGGGTGAATATACTTTCCGTGTGAAAGCCAGTAACAACGATGAATATTGGAGCAATGACGACTGTTGCCTGCATATTGAAATTCTTCCTCCACCCTGGAAGACCATTTATGCCAAGATTTTCTATTTACTAATAGCGTGTGGCCTCGCATATTTTCTGATACAGCTTTATTTGCGTAAACAGCAGGCTGTGAAAGCAAGAAAGATGAAAGAGATGGAACAAATCAAGAATCAGGAATTGTTCCAGTCGAAAATTACATTCTTCACCCAAGTGGCACATGAAATCAAGACTCCGGTTAGTCTTATCAAAGCTCCGCTGGAAGCGATTTTGGAAACACATGAATGGAACAGTGAAGTGGAAAGCAACCTGTCTGTGATACAAAAGAATACCAACCGGCTGATGGAGCTTATCAAACAATTGCTCGACTTCCGCAAAGTGGACAAGGAAGGTTATACGCTTTCATTCAATGAAGTGGATATCAACCGGATGATAGAGGACATCATCGACCGTTTCCGTGCCATCTCCCTGACCGGAATCTCTTTCAGTGTCTCTCTGCCGAAAGAACATCTGCAATATAATGTAGACCAGGAGGCGCTGACTAAAATTGTCAGCAACCTGCTGACGAATGCCATGAAATATGCCCGCACCCGCATTATGGTGATTTTGGACGAACATCTGTCTGCAGAAGGGCGTACGCTCTCCTTGTGTGTACGCGACGACGGTCCGGGTATTCCGCAAGAGGAATGCAGCAAGGTTTTCGAACCGTTTTATCAGGTGGGAAACACAGGAAACAACGGTTCGGGAGTAGGAATCGGATTGAGTCTCGTCAAATTGTTGGTGGAAAAGCATAAAGGAAAGGTTTATATCAATCCCGGCTATACGGAAGGATGCGAAGTATGTGTGGAAATTCCGTATTTGGAGAAAAGCATCTCTGTCAGCCCCTCCATTACTTCCATGCCCGACAAGGTTCCCGCTCTGGAGGAAGAGAGCGAACCCGCCGGTTACTCTCTTCTGGTAGTGGAAGACACGACGGATATGCTGGAGTTTCTGGCTAAGAATCTGGGAAATACCTATACCATCCATACAGCCGCCAATGGCAAGGAAGCGTTGGAATGTCTGGAGACAACGACAGTAGATCTTATTATCAGCGACATCGTCATGCCTCACATGGACGGATTCGAATTATTAAAGTCCATCCGTTCCGACAATATGCTTTGCCATATCCCGTTTATCCTGCTTTCGGCACTCGACAGCATCGATTCAAAAATTGCGGGTCTTGACTATGGTGCGGACGCTTATATAGAAAAGCCTTTCTCGCTAAGCCACATGAAAGCCACTATCAATAATCTGCTTGAAAACCGGCGCATGCTGTTCAACCACTTTACAACGGTTCCGAATATGTCATACGACCAGACATTAATGAACAAAACAGACGTGAAATGGCTGAACACGATCAATGAAATCATTACCCGCAATTTCACCAATGAAGAATTTACCATCGACAAGATGGCGGAAGAAATGGCTATCAGCCGTTCCAACTTACAACGCAAATTGAAAGGACTGACCGGAATGCCGCCCAATGACTATATCCGGTTGATTCGGCTCAAAACTGCGGGAGAACTTTTGCGGGAAGGGGAGTACCGGATTAATGAAGTCTGTTTCATTGTAGGATTCAATAATCCTTCGTACTTCGCCCGTTGCTTTCAGAAACAGTTCGGGATATTGCCGAAAGACTATGTGAAGAAAGGAGGATAGGCTTTAATATAAGTCCCTCCCCCTTTACAATCATCAAATCTTTCTTTCAGTTTATTGTTATTATATTGATTCCGGGAAATGTTGATGCGTTCAATGTAGCCGGGTGTACCGAACTTTCCGCTACTACCATCGGGCAACTGTAACCTTGAAATTACCTGTGACATTTTTGTTCTTATTTTAAGTATTATACGGGGAAAAACAAAAATGTCACAGAACTAATAATCAATCATTTATACCTAAAAAAGGCCTTATTTTAAGAGAAGTTTACAAAAAACAACCGCATGTTTTTGCTTTTTTTCCGCTAGAAAACTGCATTTTCTTTATAATATCCTATCTATTACCGCTTTTGGGGCTTTCTTCCCCCCAAAAACGTTCCTTCCAAAGCAGTATCTGCTTACACTTGTGCAACTTCCACGACGGACTTGGGCAACCATCCGGATACACAAGTGCAACAACACAGTTGCTCAAGTGCATTTGATGAATATATGCGGAAGAATCGGTTAACAGATAGGAAGAAGTCATTAGTTTATATAGAAGAAATCATTAATACTACCTGATGGATAAATAAAAATATACTATAAATTGAACGATAAATACGGTAGAAATATATTCATAAAACATGTTGGGCTTTCTTCATCACTAAAAAGTATATTACGGATTTATAGATTACAGAAGAATGTAAATTGTTAATATACAAACATTTATATCTCAAATTTGAAATATGATGTATATTTGATGTGCCGTTATCAGAGGGTAGACACAAGAATTGAAAGCTTTGTAGGGGAAGGATTTTAGGAACTGTCGGTATCTGAGCCAAAAGATAAAAAAATAATAATAACCTAACCTCTTTTATTCAGGATGTTACATAATTGTGCAACTTAATATATCTTTGTTACATGAAACGTAAGATTACAACATACGGTGGCTATTTTGAGAGATTCATATCGACTCTTTCAACCAAAGAGTTACTGAAATTAAACTATAGGAATCAGAAGATAGAATGCCTGTCAAATTCATCAAATTTATACGTGATGGATTATATGAGCTACGTATGGAATATAATAGTAATATTTACCGAGTATTTTTTATTTTTGATGATGGACAAATAGTTGTGTTATTTAATGGATTTCAGAAGAAAACTCAAAAAACTCCATCAAACGAAATAGAGAAAGCATTAAAAATTAAGGAGGCTTATTATGGAGACAAACAATCATCAAATCGTTGACTACAGTGCGGTTCTTGAAAAGAAATTCGGCAAACATGGTACAGAAGAACGTGCCAAGTTTGATGAAGAAGCATACACTTTCTATACTAGTCAAATACTACTTGATGCACGTAAAAATGCACGTTTAACGCAAGAGGAGCTTGCTAAGCGAATCGGAGCAAATAAGTCCTATATTTCTCGAATTGAAAAGGGAATTACAGTTCCAAGTGTTGCTACATTTTATAGAATAGTAAATGCTTTAGGTTTAAGTGTGGAACTTAATCCGGTACTTTAATAGTGTAATTATTTTAATACGGATTATAATTAAAATTTCGAGTAGAGTATAGGTCGAAAGTGCCATATACTCTACTCAAAATATATACTAGAACTGATGCATCCTCAATTCCTTATCAACCAATATTCCATCTTTTAAAGTCAATTCAAACTTCACTTTACGTTTCGCTTTCAATTTCAGAATAAACAGGTCTTCCGAACCATTCAATGATTCCTGTTTGCCCAAGTTGACAAACGTAGGATAGAGTGATTTCATTCCGTTGGTATGCAAGCGGTCGTAAGTAAGGTTCTCCATGGCTTTCATATTCAATGACTCTACACCTACGAACTCATAATCATTCTGGTCGTAAGGCAAGGCAAAGCTGAGCGCATTTACCGCTTTCAAGTCATTGCCCTTCACACGGATTTCAACGATTTCATCCTTCTGATACAGACGTTTCGGGGTGCTGATTGACAAAGAACCCGATACTTTAAGCGTATCTTTTCTGCCGACACCGCCTTCAAGTTGGGTGGCTACTACGGATATATCATAAGCGTCTATCAAGTCATTCATGTTTATATCACCTTTGCTGATATATCCTTCATAGTCCGAATCTCCACGGCGCAAACCGGTGTAGTTCATATAGGAAGTCAGGTCGTTGCGGTCAATCTTGCCGTCGTTGTTGATATCTCCCTGCAGGTAGCTGGCTGTTCCCGGCACCTTGAATACATAAAGCTCACGACCGGAAGCGTAGTTGCCCACACCTGCCGTTATATTAAGCTTGATATAACGTGCGGTAGGATGGTTGGCAAATTCAAAGACTTTCACTTCACCATTCCGTTTCCAGTCGAATGCTCCGGCTTCCATCCAATGCTCTTTATCCATGCTGTAAGATACGGAACCTTTCAGTATCGTACCGTTTCCGGCATCGGTGCGTGGCAGGTAGTGGAACTTGTCAAGCTGGTTAACGGTCTTGAGGTCGATAATCAAATCCAGAGGAATAGCGTTGGTACGGTATTTTGTATGCCAGTTGTCACCAGACTCGGCAAAGTCGAACAAGCGGTTGACACCGAATCCTCCCTGTGAAGGAGCAGTAGATTCACCTTCAATGCCATGGATGGCAAATTCCAGCGGGTTCGCTTTCGTAGTTACCTGGATAGCAGTCCAGTCGGAAACGCCGTCCTTGTTGACCGCACGCACTTTGAAAGAATAAGGAGTCTCGGCTTCCAGTCCTTCAAACAGAAGATAAGTGTTACGGATGGTTGTATAGAGCATTCCGCCAAACTCGATTTCATAGAAGTCGGCATTGGTTATCTTGTCCCAAGTCGGTTTCAAGGTGTATGCTTCCCGGTTTTCTTCGGTTACCTGCGCATTCTGCGGAGCTGTCAGAGTACCGGTGCTTACACGATAACGGTCGGCGGGCTCAAAACGGAAGCCTTCCACGTTTACCGTGGTCTGATGGGCGGTAATATCGGTAGCAGCCAGTCTTACACGTACTTGCGGATTCTTCGTGATGGTCACTTTCTCGAATTCGCTGCCTTTTGTTGCAAACTTATTCAAGTTCGGAGTTTCTTCGTACCAAAAGACGTTTTCACCTTTCAGGAAGTCATCAGCTGTGTTCACTTCTGTAAGTTTCACGGTTTTGCCGTTTATCTTGGCTGATAGTTTCTTCGGCTTTTCGGTGACATTGATGCGCAGTTCCGTCTTTTTATCTTTCACGAAGCCGTCGAAGTTGCCGGCTGCCGGATGAATGGTAATCGTCAATGTATTCTTTTTGGCATTCACGTCGGATTCAATCAGGGTAGATACGGATTTCTCTTGACGGTAAGCTTCCGTCACGCCGTCATCGTCATACTCAACGGTAGCGGTATGGCGGTTCGGGTAAAGCTCATAGATGCGCAGGGACGGGTCTATCTCGCTGACATTGTTGTGGGGGTGGGTCATCGGGATGATAGAGCCGTTTTTCACGAATACGGGCAATTTCCAGATAGGAGTATCGAAGTTGTTGAGGATGCGGTTGCCCTCGTACTTCTCACCGGTAAAGTAGTCAATCCAGGTTCCTTCGGGCAGGTAGATACCATCACGGATGTCATTGCCTTTCTCGTCGGCTTGGGTATTCTGATAGATGGGAGCCACGAGGAAGTCCGTACCGTACATGAACTGGTACTGCGTGGCAGGACCGTAAGTGTACGTATTCGGGTAGTCAAGGAACATGGCGCGGATTAGCGGCATTCCGTCCACCGCTTCCTTGGCAAAGCTATATGTGTAGGGGATTAATTCGGATTTCAGCTTCAGGTACATTCGGTTGATGGATGTAGCCGGTTCGCCTAAAGCATGGGGGTACTTCTCATTGGCGCCCCAGCCATCCATATTCAACTGCATGGGGGTAAATGTCTTCCATTGGAAATCACGAATATTGACTGTTTCATTTTTGCCGCCGAATATTCCGTCCATATCAGAACAGATATTGGGCTGTCCGGAAAGACCAGAACCGATATAAGTCGGGATGTGGAAACGGATATATTCCCATACGCCGCCTGTCTGGTCGCCCGACCAGATGCCGGCATAACGCTGCGTGCCTGCCCAACCGTCGAGCGAAATGATGAAAGGACGGGCATCATTGCCATAATAAGGCATGATATGTCCCACATCAGCCACACCGTTCAGCCCGAAGGAGTATCCGGCTCCCACCCAGGCAACGTCGGTTTTCAGTACACGTACGCCTGCGTCACGCACTTCTTTCACGATGTCACGTTGCAGCAGAGCGCTTACACCTTCTTTCGGATGCAGGTCGGACTGTGTCCAAAGTCCGATTTCCACTCCGTTCTTACGGGCATAATCGCCCAGGCTTTTCAGGTTGGCGATGTTGCCGTCCAGCGTTTCCGTCTGTCCGTAGCCGGCGCCGTAACCGTCGTTGGGTAGCAGCCAGCCGAGGGGCATGTCATGGTTCTTGTAACGGTCAATAACGGCACGTGCTGAGAACTGGTAGTTGTTTTTCTCACCGTTCAGGGATTCTTTGATGCCGCCATTGTCTTTCTGGCTTTCCTTATAACGTTTTCCGTCTTCGAAGAGGATTCCTTTCTCATCCTCTTTCCAATAGTCGCGGTTGTAGGCGTTAAGGTGCCCTTCGTAGAAACCGAATTTGGGCAATAGTACGGGATTTCCCGTCAGTTGGTAAAAATCGTTCAACAGGGCAACGGCTCCGTCGTTGACCATGTAAAATAAATCAAGGTAAGAAGAATTATGGGATAGTTTCACTACGTTTTTTTCTGTTGCGCCAAAGTCATATTGGCCTTTCTTGAAGGTGTACCACATCATTCCATAGCCTTTTGTTGACCAGTAGAAAGGGGTGGGGGAAGCGACTCCGCCATCTGTCCAGCTATTCTGGTTTTCGATGGCAATCACTTTGCCCTTGTGGGAGAAGCGTCCGTTCTGCACACCGCCACCGTAGAAATATTCGTCCGGCTGTTCTTTCAGGGTGACGGTCACTTCTTTCGGACTGAATGCCACCGGGGCAGTCTGTTCGATGACACATACGTTTGTTTCGAGGTTAAAGACTTTCATCAGGGATGTCTGTTTGTCGAGCTCAACCCGTACCTTTCCGGTAGTCAGGATGATACGACCGTCCTTTTCGTCCAGTGTAAGAGCGGATACCTTGCGGCGGGGCTGGTCGACAAGTATTTGCGCTTCAGGTTTCGCTTCGGGGTCACGAATAATGCCGCCGGAGTTATCCTGAAAGACACGGAAGATGTTCTCTCCGTAGAAGTCAATAGTCATCCGCTGGTTGTTTGTAAACAGCACATCGACTGTAGTCGGATTTACCCTTTCCGCCCGAAGGATTCCCGAAGTTTCGGATGCTTGTATGGAAAGAAATGAAATGGGATGTAATAACAATACTAGTAATGCGATGAACTTGAGATACCGCAAAGAAAGAGAATGACTGTTTTTCATGCTTTATTTATTTAGAATTAGACATAAGATGCTTGTCGTAATACAATGATAAATACACGTAAATCACCTGTTACCCTAATTTTATAGCCGTTTTTTAACTATTCTTTGTTCTTATTGCTTTTTTTCACTATTCAAGGGTAATAATGAGGAAACAATAGGAGAATAGAAGAACAGCAACATTAATTCCACCAGAATGGAATTTTAATGCTGCCGTTACTATTACTCTATTAAATATTACTTGCTCTTATTAAGTATGCTATTTTAAGCTAACCTTTTATTATATTCAGTAAGAAGCTGTTGCCGGAATACCTTCCTTTTCCAATAAAGCCACAATACGGTCTAACTCTTCATGCGTAGCTTTCTGCAAATTATGGTCGGGAGTCTCCCGGTCGATCGTATAAATCATCACTTGACGGGGAGCGATTTCTTTCACTGCTTCTATCCAAGGGAGTACATACTTATCAGATGTATTATCTACATCTTTCCCCTGATAACTTCCTTTCAGGAACATCGTTTGTACGATGCAGTTTCCTTCGAACTCTTTCATTCTTTCGATGATCTTCTTAACAGAATATTTTCCGTTAGGACGGTCCAACAGATGAATGTATTCTTCATCCACCGTATCCAGTTTCAGGATATTGTTATCTATCTTGTTCAGTGCTTCGAATACGGCAGGACGGTCGATAAATGTAGAGTTACTCAATACGCTTACTTTCGCTTTTGGGAAATACTTGTCGCGAAGCGCAAGTGTATCTTCTATGATTTCCGGGAAATGGGGATGCGCAGTCGGCTCACCGTTTCCGGCAAATGTCAATACATCGGGGGCGGGACCATTTGCCTGCATATCTTTCAGTTTCTCTTCGAGAGCTGTGCGGACTTCTTCACGGGTAGGAAGAAGTTTCTTCGTACGACGTTCGGCATTGAAACCACACTCACAATAAATGCAGTCGAATGAACAAACCTTACCGTCGTCCGGCAATAAATTGATTCCCAAAGAAACGCCCAAACGGCGGGAATGAATAGGGCCGAAGATGGGCGAAGGAAAAATAATAGTCATCTTATTCTAATTTTATCATTTACAATTTACATACTTTATCAACCAATCATTTCTAGTCAATACTGCAAAATTAAACTGCTCACTTTGTCTACTAATTTCTCCAATTAGTCGCGCACAAAGATAACCCAAAACTTATAGGTTATTCTATCTGTACGACCATTTTTTCATCACCCCAAACAAATTATGACTCTAACGCCACTCAAGGAACCGCACGGAAATATGGGTCCATTCTTCGCAAAAACAGCATATACATATCACGTACTTCTACTTGGGAGTGCGTTGTGCTAAGCTTCTCCAGCCTATCGTACAGACTATGCAATTCGTCCTTCAAACGCTTTACCGTACTGTTATGTTCAGCATTTTTCTGTATAATCTCCAGCCACGCTTCCAAACATATCAGCTGGATATCCATCTGTTCATAACTAACGGCAGACTGCGGATCAAAATCGTTAAACAACCCCTTATAAAGATCCCGGAAAAAATCAATATCGCCATACCCCTTCCCGTCACTCTGCAACGCCTGCAATCGAAGAGCAGAAATTGTCTTTACACTCAACAATTGTTTGAACAACTTCGCCAGTTCCGGATACAGAAGCTTGTTTCTTGTTTCCAACAAATTCTCTTTTACATAGGCACATTCCATCTCCTTAACAGGATGAAATAAGCAGTTGTCCAAATCAAGCATTGCCTGACGCTGCGCATCTGCCGGTTGAGAACTACCCACCACCTTTGCCATTTCCATCAGATAACTCCCATACAGACGAATAGCCTTTCTGTATATATCAGTGAGCGAACTCCCTTTGTCGTATTTCTTCCCCTTATACACAATCTTATCCAACCGACTCACTACCGTCTGCAAATCCGATATTTTGACCGCATAATCTTCTGAAAATGAAGAATCAGCATTCTCCTTCCCTGATGGTTGGAATAAACGAATGTGGTCTGGTAAATTATGATCTATCCACTGGCGGAGCTTCTCCCGTTCATCATAACAATTTTTGTCTCCTTTGAAAGGATGATAGCCAAAATAAACAATCCGGCAATCATCATCTCCCACTTTTAAAGTCTTTCCACACGAACTTTTCGATAAACTTCTGCGCAAACCTAAAAGATATCCAATCTCTTCCGTTATTTCATTTTGCAACAATTCTTTTTCCACTTCTTTAGAATAACGGTCAGCCAGAACACGCGAATCCGAGGCACCGCACCTTAACAGATAGTCGTCTAATTTTCCTTTCAGGAATCCATGTCCGATATTCAGACGACATGAAAGTATCTCTCCGGTACGAGGATGGCAGGTAAAGCCGCTCTTGACTCCCGGTAGTCTCAAATCATAAGATATAAAAGCACGTTGTTCTGCCGGAATGATCTTTCGGTCTGCATACCTCACTTGTAAAGCATCATGAATACCAGCTTTATGGAAGGCGGTATTCCATGCTTCCACTCCTTCCTTTACTGCCTGAAAATATTCCTTCGGGAAAAGGGTATCTACATAGAAAGTAAGCGGTTGCGACATATCCCAACGAAGAATCAATGAATCTTCTACCATACAATAAGGACTCTGCGAATAATCTTTGAAACTCAATGTCCGGTAGGGTATTCTGTAATCTGCCAGGCGGATCTGATCTTTTTTCAGAGGCAGCAAGCGTACCGCACAAGTGACTTCCAAAGGCATACTACCTTCAGGCAATAGAACGGCAGAACTGGACAGCATATATCTTTCCGCTTCAACTCCATGATAACGCCTGACCGTAAACGACACGCCTTCCTTAAAAGGATGTATTTTCATTATTTCCGACAGTTCCGGAACCAAGGAACGAATAAAATTATGATTATAGCTGAACCAGTCATCGCCAGTCGTCAGATACTCTGTTATCCGAATAATAGCTCCCTGCTCTTTTGAATACGCCACCACCGGATAGCTTTTACCGGCAGGTTGCCTGTTCGACAACGAGAAAGATTGCTGATATGTGCTTTTTTCATCTAAAATACGCTCTGTATAAAACGGTTTTTGAAAGCATATTGTAGCTTTATCCGGAGAGATAATACGCACTACTCCCAGTCCGTCAACCGGACGATTCAACAAATCAAACCCCCGGTCTATCTGTCCGCTGACTTCAATTTCCCGCCCGATATATTTTTCGGGTATTTCCAAATAGATTTCTTTTTCCGCTACATATACAGGAAACACACCGTCGATCTTATCCATCCCGGCAACAAAAAACTCGTCAAACGGCTTGACGGAATCCTGTGCCTGAAGCAAAGCTGTGACACACAACAATATACCAATCACATATCTTCTTCTCTTCATGAATTTCTTTATTTACTTTTCATCATTCAAACCCAATACTATCTACAAGAAACATTGCCCGTTTTTGGGCAACCAGATCCGTAATCTTATGGCTATAATCAAGACTTTCCTCCTTTATTCTATTCAAAGCCTGCATAATGGAAACCAATAATCTCGACGAAGTTATCTTTTCTGATCTATCCAACAATTTAGCAAGTTTACTCACATAAAGCAGCTGCACTTTATACTTGGCATCACTTACAGGAATATTGTCAGCCCATTCGGAAAACAATTCTTTATGTATGCTTTCCAAAAACTCATCTACAGACAACATATCCTCACCAACATTCTCCGTTCTTTCCACTTCGCGGAGGGAACGAATCATTTCCGACATCAGCTCTTCATAAAAGCGGTCGAACTCCCGGCTACCGTCTATTTCTAATTTAGCGGTAAGTTTTTCATCAAACATCCACACAGGCGGTTGTAATATGTAAGCTTGTATAAAGCTCATAACCTTCTTATTGTAATCAGCCTTTTCGGGTATGTAAATATGCTCCTCATCCGGTTCGGCAAGACGCTTTCCGCCTAAATGCGACAGCACATGTTGCACCCACTGTTTGTAATGCTCCAATACCGCTTCATAACGCCCTTGTAATACACGCAAGGACGTTTTATCTGTCACATTCCATACATCCGGATGTTCACACAAATATTTCAGGTTCTCTATTCCCTGTGTATTAACCGCCACATGGTCATTGCCCAAATCTTCCGCCTGGGCACGTACATCTATTCCGCCCAAGAAATGCAATAAGGGATCTTTCTGTTTTTCCTGATTCCAAAGGGCCCTGTTCTTTTCTCTTTCGGAAGCATTCTTGCCCGGAAATATCCGGTAGCCCCATTCGATAGCCCACTTATCATATTCACCGACACGTATCCGCCTGTTTTTCAAATCGACCTTATCCTGAGGACGCAAAGCATAATTACACCGCACATAATCCATAATGGAACTACCGATACTATATTGACTTAAAAAGTCATTATCACGTAATTGATCGATGGAGTAATGAGAACTACCCAAAAAGTTATGTTCCAACCCTAATGTATGACCCACTTCATGTGTCAGCACTTGTTTTATCTGTTCGAATTGCAAAGAGTCCGGCAGCTCTATATTCCATGCCTGCGGATCATTCGCTCCACATTGGGCGAAATACCATTTCTGTTCCAAATTCAAGACACTGCAAAAAATACCGATGTGGCAAGCTATAATCTCACCGGACCGGGGTTCGCATGGAGTAGGTCCATAAGCGTTATTTTGCCCTGATATCTTCCATGAAATAAACGGATAAGTGCTGTCATAAATACTAAAATCAGGATCTTCCTCGGCAGTGGGAGCCAGCCGTGCATCGATGGCATTCTTAAACCCGGCTTTCTCGAAAGCCGGACGCCAGTCGCGCACCGCTTCAATGATACAGCCGATGTACTTTTCCGGTGTATTACGGTCTATATAAAAAATAATAGGCTGGATGGGGTCTACCAGTTCGCCCCTCATGTATTTTTCTTCATCTTCCGCCCTTATTTCCAGCCGCCATCGTTTGACAACAGATTTCCGAATAGCAGGCTGATCTCCTTGAAAACACTCCTTGCCGATCGTAAAATAAGTTCCGGCATTTGCAGTAACTGCCTCCAACGGTTTCTTGGATAATAATTTAATGCAAATACCCGTATCCCAATCTCCAATATAAGGAGGTGCAACAGGCTTGCCAGGCATTCTCATTGACGAACTTCGATAAGCTCGTGATGCGTGTATTAACAGGCGGTTGTCATATCCTTTAATTTCTTTGATAGAATCTTTCTCTCTTAAACGCGTACCTATTGATAAATCAAAAGATACAATATCGAGAGTAAACAAAGGGAAATCTTTTAATATTTCACCAATCTCTACCAAACTACTTCCTTGAGTCTTTGTTATGATCGGCAATCTCTTGTAAAGTCTGCCATTTCCCTGTTGGGCGGCAATCTTGGCATATACTCCCTCAGGGTTTTCTATCACTCTTTCATATTGTGGATCCATTATCCACAACTCGTCACCCTGTTTTTGAAAACTAAAAAATACCGGACCTATCATGTCACCCGAATATCCGAATTTCTTTTCCATATCCCGGTCCGGACGGGCAGGAGCAGTCAGAATGGTAGTCGTTACAGCAAATTCACGTCCAACCAATGAATCCGGAATTTCCCAATATATATGTTTGTCACTTCGATAGGTAGTAAACATACCGGGAATAACTTCCACAGGGGCTCTCCCCTTTAAGAAAGTAGCAATACTTGGCTGTTGCCCGTACAAAAAAGTACAGGCAACAGCTAGAAATATTGCACTGATCATTCCTTTTAGCATAAGGATTAGTTCATACTATTCGTAATTATAACTAATATCAACAATCTTTCCGATAGGCTGATTGGGATCTTCGTAAACACAAATACTGTTTTCTCCACGGGATACATCTCCCGCCACTGTCAGCTGTAATTCGACAACTAAACCCTTGTCAGCAGTATTGACACCCAATCCGAGAGACATACCGAGTTCTTCTTCATTTTCAGCATCCTTAAACTTCAAACACGTGATTTGTGCTGACGGGTCTGCTTCATATTGATAAAGTTCTGTCACCTGACTACGATTCAAGTCTATTCGATATAACTTGTTAGCGGAAGCTACAAACAGAAGATCTGCCGTATAAGCATAAGAAGCAGCAAACTTTGCAGTTTCCACATTTATATCCGACGGTAAAGAAACAGTATATAAACCTGCACAAGTAGGAGTATCATTGCTAAACTTAAATACCGTCAAATCTTTCCCGCTCTGAGTAGAAGCAATGGCATAAGCATTATTACCACCACTTCCTCCTGTGACAATCGTTCTCACTTGTAGAGAAGGATCAATGTTATTCGGATCAAAGGCACTTCCATCTCCATCATTAAAATCAATTGCAGAAGCTTGTATCGGATATTTATCATCCCATATAGTACCCCTCTCGCGAATAGCTTTAGCATTATTAGAAGGATTGAGATAATCACCATAACTAGACAAAGCATTACGCCTCAAGAAAGAATGTGTAGAAGAATCAAAAAAAAGCAATTTTTTTCCATAAGAACCATAAACAGAAACAGAAGGATAATCACCAGTAGCGTTATTCTTAATAGAATAAGGTACGCAACAACCATCCATATAGGCGAAATAAGACTTACCGTCATTCACAAACAATTCGCCATGTTTATCCATTTTATAAGTATCAATTTTTATTGCTTTGCCTTGTTGAACCGGCTCAAATAATATCTTATCCGCCTGAAATTTCATTATTAACGAACTCGGAGTAAATAAAGCCGCATCCTTATCTGTCACTAACGTAAGAACAGGAACAGTTTTTAATCCTATAATCATAGCAGACATCTGATCAATCGGACCGTATTTGCGTCGGGTAGTCACAGCTAATGGCTTTCCATCCAGAGGAAACGTATTTCCTGTTTCCGACAGAAATACATCCGGATATACATAATACCCTTCCGATGTTCCTTCAATAGCTCCAAGCACTCCCTTATTTTCTTTCTCCTGAAGGACAAACCAACAAGGATTAAATGGCTTGATTATTGTCACCTGTCCTTGCTGATACCACATAGTTCCATTCTTTTCATCCGAAACAACCAACATCAAACCTATATTATCAGATTCATTAGGTTCAACAGTTATCTTACACTCTTTTCCTACAGAATAATCCGTATAATCAGACAAGCGGTCCGAACCCAACGTGGCATTCGGATTGAGACGCTTCCACTGAAATACAAGATTTTCTTCATTCTGTTCCAATGTCTGAGAAATCTGCGGCATAATAGAAACTTCCACCGCTTCTTCCTTCGGCATACGCAACTTGGTTTCAGGTATTACAATTTCCATCATATTCACATCATGATAATCGTAATCTCCCTTGTCATCGTAACAGCCTGTTTGCAATAAAGCCGCTCCGATAAAACTTGCTATATAGATGATATATTTCCTCATAACGTTTTTTCTTTAATCTTATTCATAAACAATTTCATCACCGTCTTCACCTAAAATAGGAGGATTTCCCGCTTCTCTATATTCCTTGTAAGCTTGTTTGACTTTGTCATAATCCTCCTCTTCCAGTTCCTCATACACACACCCACATACATCCATAATGAACATATATTTCTCGTCACTATAGCTGCCATATTTATATCCGCTCCAACAACCCCATTCATCCGTTTTCAACTCCCATCTGACATTTAAAGGTATTTGATGCTGCTCAACCAGCCCTTTGTCAAACTGATGAAGAGGATTGTTCAAATCAAACTCCAGAAAACAGCCATAGACTTTTCTACCTACCTCTACTGCCGGACGTTTAATTTTATAATAGAATACCTGGCAAACCGTATCCAATTCAGTGTATGTATACTTGCTTTCCAACAATACATCTACCGGCTTCTGATAATCACTATTCGGACTAACTTTCACACAGAAATCACGGTTCTCTTTCAAAAGATCCCCCTGTATTTTCACCGTAAAACTGTCTATGGCATAAGGATCATCTTTTTTCACATAGTCTGTATCAACCAATGTGCGGATATGCAGACTTCCATAGAAATTGATACGAGATGTCTGATCATACAAGTCTATCTCATTCTCGCTGCATCCTGCATAGATGCCACAAACAAGAATAGCTAAAATAAAATATATAATACGTTTCATAAAACTTCATCATTTAGAGTTGTTTCCAAAAATATACTCATCATCCGGCAATGTCATCTGATAATGGGCTTCAGTCATTGTTTCTACCCCACAGCCGTAATAAGTGCTGTAATTATGCGCTTTCAAAAAATAGAAAAGTTGTCCTTCTGCAAAATATTCTTTTCTATATTCTTTCATTATTTCATTGATACGTTTAGTCTGGTTTTTGTCTTCTTCCGAAGTAGTATCAAGATCATCATATCCGGTAGTCGGTATCTCATCGCTGTAAGAAATACCCCGAGCAAAACGTACGGTGTTCAGTGCATCAGCACTTTCCAATGCAGAAGATGCACACTCTGCTACAATATAGTACATTTCAGGCAAACGTATCAACGGAACGGCATTGGCACCGGAATAAGTATATCCGCTATTCAAAGGTTTCTGGTTATATTTTCTACAGAAAACATTTGCCTGGTTTCCTCCGTCAACAACTTCAAACATTTCTGCAATTCTTCTCCAATCGGTATTCCCCGCACTGGCTGTTTCATAGAAAGCATTAAATTTATCTCCATCCAAGTAGAAATGTTGCTGGGTGTTAGTATTCTCCATATCCATATAGTTTCCAATAAGCAGATTGGAGAATTCATTGACTGTTATTCCGAATATTTGCTCTGCGTAACGTATGGAATTGTAATTGGAAGCTGTCTGCGATTTGTACAGCGTAAAATATTTAGAGGCAGCAATCACTTGTTTAGCATACTCCACAGCCAATCTTTTGCTTTCCGCATCCCCTTTATAACAATATACACGGGCCAGCATAGCTTTCACCGCATATAGATTCATACGAAATTCACGATTGACAAGAAAAGGATTTACCTCTGTAGCATCTTCACCCATCTGATCGGTAAAGAAGTCAAGAGGGTCACTCTCTTCCAGCAATTTTTCAGCAGCATTCAAATCTTTGAGAATGGCATCAACCACTTCGCTGGCCGATAAAACAGGTGTAGCGTCCTTATCAAAAGCTGTACGGTAGGGTATAGCTTTGGATGCAGAATGTTCCTTGTAAATAGGACCGAACATGCGCAACAAATCAAAATGGAGAAAAGCACGAAGCCCGAGAGCCTCTCCCTTCATGGTTTCATAATAGCGTTCGGTCACCAAGACATCTTTATTTTTGTCTACGTACTCCAGGAAGTTGTTAATATTGGCTATGATGTTATACATTGCCGAGTAAATCCCGTTTTTCTTACTCAAAAACATGTTCTCATAATCAAATACGATACTTTGATTGAAAACAGCGTTTGTATTATATCCCGGATAATCGGAATATAATCCTGCCAACTCATCCAAATATGCATAAGTCAAGTCTCCGGCATACAATGTCTTGGTGCCCAACTTCAAATAAATACCCGTAAGAGCATCTTTAAATCCGGATTCCGACTCAAATTGCTTGTCGGTAGGAATAGAAGTCTTCGGAGATACATCCAACCAGTCGCTGCAAGACATAAGTCCCAGCATGGTTGTTGTCAATAATATATATATTAACTGTTTCATACAAATATGTTTTTAATTAGAAAGCAACATTCAAAGCAAATGTAAACTGACGGGAATAGGGATAGTATAAACCTCTTTCGCGTTTCACGGTAGACCAATAGAAAAAGTCTTCCATATTAAACGTTACTTTGGCAGAACTCAATCCCCAATGGCTGATAAATTTAGTATTGGTACGATCCATACGATAGTAGACAGACAACGAACTTCCCTGGAATATATTTTCATCCATGATAAACCGGGAGGTGGCCTTCGTATCCCAACCGCTAGGATTAAGGGCACGGAATTGTGCCTTGTCGCCTGGTTTAGCCCAACGCAACTGGCTCACACGTCGGTCTACATTATATTTCAGATTGGCATTTTCCACTTTATCAATCAAAGTCTGGTTATATACCTGACCGCCATATTGGTATCTGAAACTGACATCTGCTCCCCAACCTTTATAGGTAAAGGAAGAGTTAATATATCCTTGCCATGTAGGTTCTGTATTACCAATAGGAACTACATCGTTCGCATTCCAGTTAACGGCGCTGGTCATTTCTCCGTTACGCTTTAATAATATTTCATTTCCGGAAGCGGGATCGATACCTAATGAACGTACTACCCAAATGCGGGAAAGAGATTCTCCTTCTTCATAACGTGGCAACGGTGTATCTTTCAGATTGGATGCATTCATGTCATTCCTATGTTTCATTGCTTCTGATATCTCCAACAGTTTGTCAGTATTGCGGGAACCGTTTACTGTAATTGTCCAATAAGCCTGTTTGGCAGTATTCTTATAAGGAATAGCCGACAGAGAAATTTCCCAACCTTTATTCTCTATCTTTCCCAGGTTTTCAGGATAACTGCTGAAACCAAGAGAAGGGGCAAGACTTACCGAAGTAACCATATTATCTGTTATTTTCCGGTAATACTCCACACGGGCGGTAAGACGTTGGTCTAAGAAACCGAGTTCCAAGGCAAGATTAGCGCTTTTGGTAGTCTGCCATTTCAAATTTTCATTATGCATGGCCAGGATTTCCGACCCTGTTGCATCCGATGAGTAATAAGGAAGCAGCAGATTAGAATATGTATAATAACCGTGTGCCTGGTAAGGATCAAAACCTTGCGAACCAGTCGTACCGTATGTACCCCTCAAAATGAAATCAGAAATAAAAGATACATTTTTCATGAAGTTCTCTTTTTTCAAATCCCAACGTAATCCGGTTGACCAGAAAGGAGCCCAACGGTTATTTCTTCCAAACTGTGAAGAGCCGTCCAAACGTATATTAAAGTCGAACGAATACTTATATTTATAAGAATAGCCTCCGGCAGCCACCCAACCAATGGAGCGTGTGGTCCTCTCATCTCCCGTCACTTTTTCATTATATTTCTTACCAAACAGCAAGTTATCCATATTATCATTCGGGAAACCAGTCACATAGTTTCCATAAGTTTCCGAATTACTCTCCAATACACTCATACGTGCATTAGCAGTCAGGTAGTGATCTTCCAGTTGCTTATTCCAGCTTCCTGTCAAATCTATACCCCAATTGACAGCTTCGCTCTGACTTCTGCGATAATCACCTCTTAAAGTAGGATCAGTCACATTATCAAAAAGCGTATGCTGTGCAGGACGGAAAATATCACGATGTCCCACACTCTTGGACAAGTTGAAAGCTCCTTCAAACCGCAATTCATTAGTAGGATTATATTCCACCCTGAAAAGTTCACGTACGGTAAAGTTCTTGCTTTGATCTTTGCTGTTGAATGTTGTATTGTACATCGGATTCAGATAGCTCGACTCACCACCTACTCCTTCAAAATTATCAAGTCGTTTTTGTATTTCTCCGTTCTCTCCATACGGACGCAGATAAGGATTCAAACGGGTATATTCACTAAAACTTCCCCACGGAGACTCATTAGCTACCGAATTATCCAACGTAATGCTATTCTTTAACAATACCTTTTTCAGACGATACTGAAAATCAAGTGAACCGGTCAATACATCACGCTTACTGTCTTTCATCACACCCGGAGAACTATTATATCCGACATACATCCGATAACGCAAAGCTTCGTCACCACCTTCCAACGTAACCGTATGCCGCTGTTGGAAAGCTGTCTGCAAAGGTTTGTCCAACCAATACGTATTGACTCCTGCCAATACTTCACGCAATTTAGATTGATAGAGCTTCCATTTTTCAACAGTCTCGCCACCGTATGTATAAAGCCCGCTTTGCAACTCTGCGTCTATCTTCTCTCTTGCATTCATCAGGTTATATCCGGTCATGTCCGGAGCTTCAATACGAAGTTCCCCACCATACGTCACCCAAATCCGCCCCGGTTTGGGAGTCTTGCTCTCGATAACAATTACTCCATTTGCCGCACGCGAACCATAAATAGCCGTAGCTGCCGCATCTTTCAACACAACGATAGAAGCAACACGGTCGGGATCCATATCGGCAAGCGTCTGTATACTGATTTCAAATCCGTCCATGATAAGCAAGGGTTGGTTAGCATAAGTCTCATATTCACCCTGAACTGCCAATACATCATTACTGGTAGAATTAAACTCTACTGCCGACTGCGTAGCCATATCCATATTTGCACCGCCACGCATACGCATATCAGGCAAACCATTCGGATTAGATCCCATATTGATGTTATCCACAATACGAAGTCCGGGAGCAACAGCGGCTATCGCTTTAGCTACATTATTTGTACTATACTTTTTCAGATCTTCTCCTTTAATAGTAACGGCAGAACCAGTGAATCCCTCTTTCTTTCTATTAAACATACCTGTCACCACTACTTCATCCAACGCCTTCGTATCGGCTTTCATCACTACCGACATCTGAGATGAAGGATTCAAGAACTGGGTTTCCAAACCTACATACGATATTTTGACCCGGCTATCTTTCGGAACGTCAGAGAGCTGAAAATTACCATTATTATCTGTAATAGTACGGATATTACTACTAGGATCTTCCACTATAATAGTGGCACCAATCACCGGAAGCCCGTCTTCCTCGGAAAGAACTTTTCCTTTTACTTGTGAGAAAAACTTCTTAGAATCTTTTTTTGTGATATTTATGAATTGTCCGTCAATGTGGTATTTCAACGGATTTTTTCCAATAATCACTTTCAATGCAGCATCGACTGTAGCTTTTTCTACTTTTCCGGTAGAAGTATAAGAACTGATTTCATCGTAGATAAAAAGTACTTTATACCCCGATACCTTTTCAAAACGTTTAAAAATAGAAGGCAACCCTTCATTTTTAAACTCCATTGTTATTTGCTTTTCCTTACCTGTTTGTGCTTCAGCACGCCATGAATAGGCAAAAAGGAAAAACAAGAATAAGACAATGAACTTTTGTGCTTGATTCTTTTTCATAAACCTGAATAGTTAAATAATATTTCATTCTTTTAATTGTATACGAAGTTTAAAAAAGAATGGTTACCCTTAAAAAGATTTTTTTTCAGAAATATATATTTCCATCCAGATTTATGACTTTTTGCTTGCTTTTTATTCGATAACTAGTTTTCCTGTTTCAAAATAGGCATGAACTCTCTCCATTCGGTTTAATAATTCAACCAAGTGAAAGATGTCTTGATGACGATTTGCAAAGAAATGCATACGAAGATCCATGATTTTGCTACTACGGAACTCTATATCTATATTATACCAACGTCCTATTTCTTTCATCATGTCAACTAGGGTCACATCATCAAAATAGAAAAATCCTTCCTTCCAATACAAGAATGATTCAATATCCACTTCATCCACTACAAATGTTCCGTTAGAAGAAAGTTGTGCACTTTGTCCCGGTTTCATTTCAACACTATGAACCCCACAAGTATCGCTAACTGCTACTTTTCCTGTAATGAGCGTAACACGGACATCAGTTGGAGAGTAGCTACGCACATTAAATTCCGTCCCCAATACACGAACCTGCAGATTTCCACTTTTCACAATAAAAGGATGTTCTGTATCTTTAGCAACTTTAAAATAAGCTTCACCTTCCAAAGAAACGACTCTTTCTTCTCCTTTAAAAACTGTAGGATACGCCAAACGGCTGTCTGAATTCAAGAAAACCTCAGTCCCCTCGGATAAAACAACTTTGAATGTTTCGCCTCTAGGAATACTTAATCTATGTATCTGTGCTTTCTGCTTTCCCACTTCCTTGATTTCTGTCTGAAGAAGAGCACGGCTATAATCTATTTCTTTAGAAGACAACTGTGCAGTAGAGGAAGGCGAAAGAGATTCTATTACTTCTTTTAACGGCTTTATTTCCTCCTCATCATTCACTTGTAAAGTGATTTCTTGAGCAATGTGATCGGCTTGAAACACTTTAATGGTTTCCGGTTGTGATGAAATCATCATTGCACGTAAAACCAATATTACGACAACAGTTGCCGCTATACCTGCAACACTAGTCCACAGTATACGCGTATTTTTTCTCCTGTCGTTTTGAGAATGCTTTTTACGAAAATCTGATAACTCTTTCCGAACATCAATTGCCAGTAAATTTTTCTCTTTCTGCATTTCTATCACAGCCTCTGCCAAATCAGCACATGCTTGCAAGCATTCCTCATCTTCTTTCAAATGATGCAATTGGTCAGCAGTTATATGCGAACGATTCTCCATAATCTCCAGGAGTTCTTCTTCCGACTTGCTTATATTTATATTCTTTTCATCCATAAATAATGTATTCAATATATATATTTACGATTTAAAGTCTGTTCCGGTTACCCTTTTGCCCCAATTCTTCGCGAAGAATACGCAAAGCTTTCACTATATTCTTATGGATGGCCGCAACACTCACATTCAGTTCTTCGGCCACTTCTTTATATTTCTTATGATGAATATAGCATGCTTCCAGTATACGATAATTATAAGGAGTCAACTTTTTCATAGCTTCACGAATACGCAGAATACGGGAATCAAGATGTTGCGAATCGACTTCTATCATTTTATCGGTTAATTGCGAAGTAAACTCTACATATTCTTCATGGATATTTTGCTTGCGCATATAGTCAATGCAACGTGTACGGATGATTGTATAAAGATAAGTTTTAGCTGTGGATTCTTCTATCTTTTCATAATTACGCCATAAATACTCAAAAGCATCACTTACGATATCCCTGCATACCTCAGCGTCATTTATGAAATAGTATGCAAAATATACAAACTGTGCATACCATTCATTAAACATTTTGTCAAAAGCCGCTCTGTCATCCATTTAATATCGTATTCTTTTAATTTTTTTCAGCAGACAAATATACATTAAAACTTAATACGCAGTTGCATTTGTATATCCGCTTTTTTATTCCCATGAATTAAATCATTGCCGGAACCTATTTCATTACGGTCCAAATAAACGGTTTCCCCGAACTTGGTGATGAACAACCAGTGTTTATTCAGTTCATATCTTAAACGGATGCTACACCGGAATCCGCGACCTTGGAATGACGGGGTATAGAATGTATAAAGCAATCCTTTTTCGGATGCATATATACGAGAGTCATAACTGTCTGTAGAAAAGTAACTGCCTTGAACGTCAGCAAACAGCCTGGTCCAAGGCAGTTGGGAGGATATCATCTGTGTAACCTGATATCCTATGTCAGCAGCTCTGTCCTGAGAATGAAAATGATTATAATCTAAAGTTGTACGACTGCTAAACACATCTTTAAAAGAATAGTTCAAACGATAACGTAATTGGTGATGAAAAATAGGAAGCGTTAGCGTTTCTTTACTTCCTGTCAGGTCACGCTCTTTTTGTTTATAACGATATTTCAAATCCATTGAGAGATTAGTGCGCGGGGTAAAAGTAGCTTGGAGCAGTCCGTCTATTCCACGGGAAGATTTACTGACCCGGTATCTTTTCCAGGGAAAAGAAAACAAGTCAAATGAAGCGAAGAATTTCCAATAAGCAAAGGGAGAGGTTTCCATTCCTAAATAATATCCATGTTCATTCTGAACTGTGCTTCCTTCTCCAAAGGAATGGGCGAACATTGCCCAATAATCATAAGAATAGAACCGGTGTATCAACATAAGATGAACATCTTGAATCGGCGAATATTGCAGACGGTTCAAAGAAGCCCAACCTTGTTTTCCTATGGCTGTCTCTCCCTGAAAAGAAAAACGATGCCAGCGATATGCATAGTCCACTCCAAGATTATAGAAATTATTTCCATGAAGATTGTATTTGGAATAACCTGTTAATTCCGGTTCATAAGGTCGGTTGAAAACATAGTAAATACCGGTGATACCCAGTCTGATACGGTTCTGTTGATAACTTACGTTTCCACCTGTTAACTGCAATGTGAACAAGTTCTTTTTATCCGCTTCTTTCCGGCTCCGGTGTAGTCCGGTTTTGTAGATAGAAGTGATTTCTCCATCCGTTATCACACCATCCAGGGAACGGTGTGAATAAAAGCCGGATACGTCCCAATGCTTTGTTAAAACAACAGTAGCCGCCACTCCCCGGAAATAATTGTATTCATCCGTAGAAGAGTGTTTCTTTATCCCACTGCTGCGATTGTTGAAAGAAGAAGCATAAATTGTCTTTCCCATCAGATAATCTGTACTAATCACCAACCCCTGACCAAAACTGAGCCGATAGTTACCAACAGCCAATGCTTTCAACCGTCCACAGTTTTTCAATAACAAATAAAAGGAATAATAATCGTATCCGTAACGATTGTGCAAAGCGGCGAAAGGCTCTCCCGCATCTTTCTCGGCAACGACTCCAGCGTAAAGCCGGTCACTATATCGAAAGCTATATTTCACTGAGTTATAAACAGCAGGGCCCAGATAGGTATGTTCATAACCTATTTGCTTATAAAAAGGTATATCCATGCGAGTTAGCACTTCATTCTTACCATACTTCGCTGCGCTTTTCAACATAGTTTTCCACCGAAATGCAGGTTCATTGTTAATAGCTTTTATACAGACAAAAGGCAATAAATACTGGATAGTCTGCCTATCCATGTCCTCTATTAACTGAAGTTCATAAATAGTCTGCATCTGTCCGTGTATATAGATGTACGCCAATAAGTGCTCTATTTGAATATCGCTCAAAAAAGGAAATTGTTCCAGTTGTGCACGGGTGGCGGTATTCAGATTAACCGGTTCTTGCAGACGGGTGGAAAGTTCTTCCAGTTCATTTTCCCAATTCAAGGTATTAACAGAGTTATCAATATCGTTATTAACAGACAAATCTTCAAGAATATCTTCTAAAAGACTTTCAGAAGGGTTTTGAGCACTACAAGCAGGAATTATGAACAGGCTGTTTATAATACTTATCAACCAGATTAATTGAGTCGTTTTCATCAATATAATGTGTATTATCTTCTTGCTTTTTTACGAGCAAGGGCGCAAAGATACTTTAAATAGGTTAACATCTTTGTGAAAAGACCAAATAATAAAATTTTAATCCTATTTTTGTATCGTGAAAAGAAGGCTTAACATAGTAATAATGACGCTGTTTGCTATTGTTTGCTGTACACTGCATGTACAGGCTCAGGAAAAGCAAAGCATTAATGGATACTTGGTTCCGATGTGTATCTATAATGGAGATACGATTCCATGTGTCCAGTTAAGAACTGTATATATCTTCCGCCCGCTAAAGTTCAAGAACGAAAAGGAACGCCAAGAATACTACCGACTGGTACGGAATGTAAAAAAGGTATATCCCATATCAAAAGAAATTAACCAGGCTATTATTGAAACTTACGAGTACCTGCAAACTCTACCTAATGAAAAGGCTCGTCAGAAACATATCAAACGGGTGGAAAAAGGTCTGAAAGAACAATATACTCCCCGAATGAAAAAACTCTCTTTTACACAGGGAAAACTGTTGATTAAATTAATAGACCGACAAAGTAATTCTACCAGTTATGAACTGGTAAAAGCATTTATGGGACCTTTCAAAGCGGGATTCTATCAGACATTCGCTGCGCTGTTCGGTGCCAGTTTGAAAAAGGAGTATGACCCTGAAGGTGAGGATAAACTAACGGAACGCGTCGTACTGCTAGTGGAGAATGGACAAATCTAAAATAGACAAGGATTTATAAGTTTATCAATACTATACAAACCTATTTATCAACTACTCAAACCATATTGGTTATCATTTCAAGCGTTAACAGGCTTTCCGCAAGGTGTTAATTTCTGCTTTCTCAGAAGTTAATACTTGAGTTGTCAGGTATTAATAGCCTACATGATAAGTATTAATAGTTGAAAACTCAAGTATTAACAGCCAAGAAACGGGCTATTAACAACTATAATAATAACTACCCAACAGCTATTGAATCTACATGAACTTGTATAGTTATAAACAACACATAACTATTGATTACTAGTGAATTAACTAAGATATTAACTCATTATAAACAACTTATTAACCAATCCTGTTTATGCCTGTTAACGTAGCTTTTTGAACAAATCCCAAATCACAATACCGGTAGTTACGGAAACATTCAAAGAATGCTTGGTTCCATATTGGGGAATCTCTATGCAGCCGTCCGAATGGTCAATAACCTCTTGTTGCACCCCTTTCACTTCGTTTCCCATTACGATGGCGTATTTCTTTGTCTTATCCAGTTCGAGTTCATCCAGCATAATGCTTCCTTCCGCCTGTTCTACGGAATAAACGATATACCCTTCATTTTTGAGGTTATCAACAGCATCAACTGCGTTATTAACATACTTCCAATCGACAGTGAACTCAGCACCTAAAGCAGTCTTATGCATTTCGGGGTGTGGCGGGGTGGCCGTAATGCCACATAGGTAGATACATTCTATACGGAATGCATCCGATGTACGGAACACGGAACCTATATTGTGCAAACTACGAATATCGTCCAACACTACCACCAGGGGCAGTTTTTCAACCTGTTTGAACTCCTCGGCGCTGATACGGTTCAGCTCTGTTATTTTCAGTTTACGCATGCGTCTTTTCTTTTAGATTGTTCTTGTGTGCAAAGGTAATCCTTTTCTGTTAACAGAGGTGTTGATAACGGTTTAAAACCTGTCAAAACTATCGGCAAAGATTTTGAAAAATAATCCTTGCATTATTCAAAAGAAGGTATAAGAGGCCTTCGTTATGAACATTCCAAAAAACTAACCCTAAACTTTCTACACAGACATAAACATATTTTTCAGCACTTATCTGCCTGTTTATATCCATAAAGTTTTTAACTTTGCACTTTATCAACAGGGAGTTAATAGCAAACTTCCATTTGATGGCATTTGACGGTGCTTTCATTGATAATGAAGCGAGTAGGATAGGCTATCTTGTCTTTTACATCAGTTCATAACCGACTCATAAAGCGAGAGTATGGACTAATAACTTATCCGACAAGAAAAATCGTATTTATTTGCTAACATTATTAACAGGCTATCATCACTAACAAAGGATTTTTTTTAAAAGAAGGAAAAAAGAATATTATAATGAATGAACTAATAAAAGCTATAAACGAGCTGAAGAAAGAAAAGAATGCAATCATTCTGGGGCACTACTACCAGAAGGGTGAAATACAAGACATCGCCGATTACGTTGGTGATAGTTTGGCATTGGCTCAATGGGCAGCGAAAACGGAAGCGGACATTATTGTGATGTGCGGCGTTCATTTTATGGGTGAGACGGCGAAGGTGCTTTGCCCGGGAAAGAAAGTACTGGTTCCCGACATGGCGGCAGGATGTTCGTTGGCAGACAGTTGTCCGGCGGACAAGTTTGCGCAGTTTGTCAAAGAGCATCCGGGACATACTGTTATTTCGTACGTCAACACGACGGCTGCGGTGAAAGCTGTGACAGATGTGGTGGTGACTTCTACTAATGCGAAGCAAATCGTGGAAAGTTTCCCCAAAGATGAGAAAATAATCTTCGGACCGGATAGGAATCTGGGTAATTATATCAACTCAGTTACGAACAGGAATATGCTTCTTTGGGACGGAGCCTGCCATGTGCATGAACAGTTCTCGGTTGAAAAGATTGTGGAACTGAAAGCGCAGCATCCCGAAGCATTGGTGTTGGCTCATCCCGAGTGTAAGAGCACGGTATTGAAACTGGCTGACGTAGTAGGCTCTACGGCTGCTCTGTTGAAGTATGCTGTGAACCATCCGGAAAATACGTATATCGTGGCTACCGAATCGGGTATCTTGCATGAGATGCAGAAGAAGTGTCCGCAGACAACATTTATTCCTGCTCCCCCGAACGACAGTACGTGCGGATGTAACGAGTGCAGCTTTATGCGGTTGAATACGTTAGAGAAGCTCTATGAGTGTCTGAAAAATGAAGCACCGGAAATTACGGTAGATTCTGAAGTAGCGGAAAAGGCGGTGAAGCCGATTCAGCGGATGCTGGATATTTCATCGAAGTTGGGATTGTAGTTTCCATTCGGATATTAAATAAAAAAGAGAAGTACGGAACTCGAAAGGATTCCGTACTTCTCTTTTTTATTTTGTTTATTATTATTCCTTAGAAATACAGCTAAGAAATAGTAATTTTTTCTTAATGGGCTTCTTCCGAACTCTGCAACATCTGGAACAACTTATCCAGTTTCGGAGCCATGATAATCTCCGTACGCCGGTTCTTGCTTCTGCCTTCGGCTGTTTCATTATCATCGACAGGCATATATTCACCGCGTCCGCTAGGCTGTATCTGCAACGGATTCACATGATAATTCTTAATCAGGATACGGACAACAGAGGTGGCGCGAATCACGCTCAAATCCCAGTTATCCTTAAACTGTACCGTATTGATAGGTTTGTTATCCGTATGCCCTTCAATAAATACGTCGATATCCGTCTGCTTGTTCAAAACCTCGGCTAACTTGCCAAGCGCTTCTTCACCACGTTTGTCCAAACGGGCACTTCCCGACTGGAACAGCAACTTGTCCGACATTGCTACATATACCTTTCCGTCTTTCTCGCGAACGGTCAGTTCATCACTGCTGAATCCTAATAGCGCATCTTTTACGCTGCTCAACAGTTTCTGTACTTTCTCATTCTGAGCATTAATCATCTGTTGCAGTTCGTTGATGGTGCGTTCTCTTTCGTTCAGTTCATTCTTTTTCTGGTTTAACAGGGCATTCAGTTTCTCCTGTTCGCTCATGTTCACGTTCAGCATGCTTTGATACTGGCGGATACTGTTTCCCATCTTTGTCGTATCACGCAAAAGATTCTTGATTTGTGCCGACATTTGGGCGTTTGTATGGCGGCAGTCGGTCAATAACCCTTGCAGACTATCTTTACTTGCGGTAGCCGCCATTTCTGCAAGCATGAACTTCTTTTTTGTTACACATGAAGTGCATAATAAGAGGGTAAGTAGAGTAAATAGAGTAATTTTCTTCATTGCGTTTTATGTTTTAAAGAGTACGTATAATCAGCGTTGCAAGAATTCGCAGAGCTTCTGCACAGCCAGCGCACGGTGACTAATTTTATTCTTTATATCATTTCCCAGTTCGGCGAAAGTCTTGTCGTAACCTTCCGGTTTGAATATGGGGTCGTAACCAAAGCCCGAATCACCCCGTTTTTCCTTGATAATTTCGCCTTTTATCACTCCTTCAAAGAGATATTCTTTTCCATCGAGTATCAATGAAATGGCGGTGCGGAATTGCGCTTTGCGGTTTTCCTTTCCTTCAAGGTCACGGAGTAGTTTAAGCATATTGGCTTGTGAGTCGTGTCCTTCTCCACCTGCGTAGCGTGCGGAATAAACTCCGGGAGCTCCGTCCAGTGCCTCTACTTCCAGACCGGTGTCATCGGCAAAGCAATCCAAACCGTAGTTTTTGAAGATAAAGGAAGATTTCAGCAGGGCGTTTCCTTCCAGCGTGGCAGCCGTTTCGGGAATGTCCGTATGACAGTCGATATCATTCAGGCTTAGTAATTCCACTTGATCTCCCAGGATAGTGGCCACTTCTTCCAGTTTATGAGCATTATTGGTAGCAAATACAAGTTTGCGTTTCATCATTCTATTTCTTTTTTTAGCAAAGTTATCCGATAGTTATTCCAATCAGTTATTTCACTTTCAGTTTGTCGAAACCTTCCCCATATACTCCGATGACGGAACTTTGTGAGATAAAGGCATTCGGGTCGATGCGTTTCACCAGGCGGAAGATGTCGAGTGACTGGCGTTTCTTCGCCAATACGACAAGTACTTTTACGTCTTTCTTGCTGTACCATCCCGTTCCGTCGAGCACCGTCACCCCACGGTCGGCGTCTTTGATGATGCTATCGGCTATTTCATCATATTTCTTGGAGAAGATGAGAAACTGAACCGATTGCCGGGCACTGTTGATAATCCAGTCGAGCACGATGCCGATGATAAACAGCGTGACAAAACCAAAGATGACACGGCGCCAGTCGTGGAATATGAAGTAGCAGGAAGTAATGATGATAATATCGCACAGCATAATCATACGTCCTAACGTCACGTCTTTGTATTTGTTGACGATGGCAGCGATGATATCCGTTCCGCCGGTACTTCCGTTATAGTTGAATACAATACCCAGTCCTATGCCACACATGACTGCACCGATGATGCACGCCATGAAGTCCTGTCCCGGTCCGAGTAGCAACGGTTGACCTTCGGGAGTCATGTCCGGCGCCACGACGTAATTGTTGACCAACAGTTGGAATAACCAAAGCAGGAAAGTAAGGCTGAAGATGGCGTATGTCGTTTTGATGCTGAACCGTGGACCCAATATTCGGAAAGCAAACGTCATCAGAACAGCATTGATAATGAAATATGACCATTGGATGGGAAATCCGGTAGAATAGTAAATGATAGCGCTGATACCGGTAGTTCCTCCGGTAGTTATCTGATAGGGTAAAAGGAATGCCGCCCATCCCAAAGAATAACTAATCAATCCGAGAGTGATGTAGAGATAGTCTTTCACTTCTCTCATTATTTCTGCTTTTGCCAGTTTATGCATAGGGTTTATAATTTGTTAAGGCACGGATTACACGGGTTTCGCGGTTCTGATTAATTCCAAACCGTGCTATCCGCGTAATTCGTGCCTCATTTGTTTTATACTACAACGTTTACAATCTTCTTCGGAACAACGATAATCTTCTTCGGAGTCTTGCCTTCAATCCATTTCTGTGAACGTTCGTCCGCCAGTACTGCTGCCTGGATAGCTTCCGAAGCTTCGTCCGCTGCAAACTCCATGTTGAAGCGTGCCTTTCCGTTGAAAGAGATGGTGTAGTTGATGGTATCTTCTTTCAGATATTCTTCGTTGTATGCAGGCCACCCGGCATCACATACGGAAGTCTTGTGTCCGAGTACATCCCACAACTCTTCGCAAACGTGCGGAGCGAAAGGAGCGAGCACGATAACAAGTTGTTCGAGTACTTCTTTCTTGTTGCATTTCAGGTTGAATAGTTCGTTCACACAAATCATGAATGCGCTGACAGAAGTGTTGTAAGAGAACTGTTCGATGTCTCCCGTCACTTTCTTAATCAGTTTGTGAAGGCTCTTCAATTCTTCTTTCGTTGCCGGTTCGTCCTTTACCAGGTACTCGTCCGTGCGGCTGTAGAACAGCGACCAGAATTTACGGATAAAGCGGTGTACACCGTCGATACCGTTCGTATCCCAAGGTTTGGATTGTTCTACCGGGCCGAGGAACATTTCGTACATACGAAGTGTATCCGCACCGTATTTCTCGACAATCATATCCGGGTTGACAACGTTGAACATGGACTTGCTCATCTTTTCAACAGCCCATCCGCAGATGTATTTTCCGTCTTCGAGAACGAACTCCGCTGTCTTGTATTCGGGACGCCATGCTTTGAATGCTTCCAAATCCAGTATGTCGTTGGATACGATGTTTACGTCTACGTGGATAGGAGTAACCTCGTACTGGTCTTTCAAATTCAGTGAAACAAATGTATTGGTATCTTTGATACGATATACAAAGTTACTGCGACCTTGAATCATACCCTGGTTTACTAACTTCTGGAATGGTTCTTCCATAACAGACACATTTAGGTCGTACAGGAATTTATTCCAGAAACGGGAGTAAATCAAGTGTCCGGTAGCATGTTCCGTACCACCTACGTAGAGGTCTACGTTTTTCCAGTACTGGTCTACTTTCGGGTCGATCAATGCCTTATGATTGCGTGGGTCCATATAACGCAGGTAATAAGCGGAAGAACCGGCGAATCCCGGCATCGTGTTCAGTTCCAGCGGGAAGATAGTCACGTTGTCGATTTTCTCGTTGTCTGCGATACATTTGTTCACTGTATCCCAAGCCCACTTAGTGGCATGTCCCAATGGCGGTTCCCCCGTCTCGGTAGGCAGGAATTTGGCAACTTCGGGAAGTTCCAGCGGCAGGCAGCTTTCATCAATCATGTAAGGCATTCCGTCCTTGTAATACACAGGGAACGGCTCGCCCCAATAGCGTTGACGTGAGAAGATGGCATCGCGCAGGCGGTAGTTCACCTTTACACGTCCCAGGTTATGTTCTTTCACATATTTCTTGGTTGTTTCAATCGCTTCTTTGATAGTCAGTCCGTTCAGGGAAAGGTCACAGTAGGGAGTGACGCCCTGACGCGGAGAGTTGCAGACGATACCTTCTTTGGCATCGAAACTTTCTTCGCTGACATCACAACCTTCTACCAACGGGCGGATTTCAAGTCCGAAATGCTTGGCAAATGCATAGTCACGGCTATCATGGGCAGGTACAGCCATGATGGCTCCTGTTCCGTATCCTGCCAGTACGTAGTCGCTAATCCAGATGGGCACTGCTTCGCCTGTGAACGGGTTGATAGCATATGAGCCGCTGAATACACCTGTAACGCTGCGGTCTGCGATACGTTCGCGTTCCGTACGTTTTTTGGTGCGGTCGAGATAAGCGTCTACTTCCGCTTTCTGTTCGGGAGTGGTTAATTGTGCCACCAGTTCGCTTTCAGGCGCCAATACCATAAAGGTGACACCGAACATCGTGTCTGCACGGGTAGTAAAGATAGTAAATTCGATATCACTGTCTTTCACCTTGAATTGAACTTCAGCACCTTCCGAACGTCCTATCCAGTTTCTTTGAGTTTCTTTCAGAGAATCTGTCCAGTCGATGGTATCCAGTCCGTCGAGCAGGCGTTGGGCGTAAGCTGATACACGCAGACACCACTGGCGCATCTTCTTCTGAATAACGGGGAAACCGCCGCGTTCGCTGACACCATCCACCACTTCGTCGTTCGCCAATACCGTTCCTAATTCGGCACACCAGTTTACCATTGTCTCACCCAGATAGGCGATACGGTAGTTCATCAGGATTTCCTGCTTTTCCTTTTCATTCTTTGCGTTCCATTCGTCGGCGGTAAAGCTGATTTCTTCGCTGCAAGCGGCATTGAGTCCTTCGTTTCCGTAGATGGCGAAGGCTTTTTCCAGTTCTTCGATAGGACGGGCTTTCTGTTCATCGTTGCAATAATAGCTGTTGAACATTTTCAGGAAAGCCCATTGTGTCCAGTGGTAATATTCCGGGTCGCACGTACGGATTTCACGGTTCCAGTCGAAAGAGAAACCTATCTTATCCAATTGTTCGCGGTAGCGGTTGATATTGTTGACGGTAGTGATGGCAGGATGCTGTCCGGTTTGGATGGCATACTGTTCTGCCGGCAGACCGTAAGCGTCATATCCCATCGGGTTGAGTACATTGAAGCCCTGCAGTCGTTTGTAACGGGCGTAAATATCCGAAGCGATGTATCCCAGCGGGTGTCCTACGTGTAGGCCGGCTCCTGATGGATAAGGGAACATGTTTAGTACATAAAATTTTTGCTTCGAATCGTCTTCCGTAACCTGGTAGGTTTTCTCTTCCACCCACCTTTTCTGCCACTTCTTTTCAATTTCTCTGAAATTGTACTCCATAGTGATAAAGTTTTTATTTATAGTGATTTATACAGTTATATCTGATTTTAGGCACAAATTTACGTGTTTATTTTCAGATAACCACGCTTTCTCTATTGACTTTCTCGTTTTTATTTCGTATATTTGGAGAAATTAAAACAGAAAATAAAAGATGAAATATATAAATATTATTACATGAATTCAATAGGTTAGGGGTGCGTAATGCACTATAAGGATAACGAATAGGCAAGAGACTGTGAAGGTTCTTGCCTATTTTTGTTGCGAAAATTCTATTTCAGCTATCGGAAGCGTCTAAAATATAGTTTATAATAAACTTGAGACCCGTTTATAATAAACTGTTTCATTATTTATTATAAACTTGAAGCCGGTTTATGCAATATCGGAGATAAAGTGTAAAGAAGAAATATTGACGGAGTTAATATGTTTCATTTTATTCTCTAATATGGTAAAATTATTAGACTAATAACTATAAGCCGTTTATTTTATAGAGATATAAATTCCCTTTTAGACTCCCCGATGAATTATCATTCGTCCAATCTACTGTTCCTGGCAGTTCTTGCTTCCTTAATCTGCTATATCCTTTGGAATGTAGTATTGAAACAGTTGGGGACGATGAAGGCTTCCAACTATATCTATTTGAACCCGCTGGTTACAATGGTGGCGTCGGTACTCATTCTCCACGAACAAATTACGTGGATTACTTTAATGGGAGCGGGCTGTATCATTTGGGGCGTTTATCTGGCGGAGAAAAAATAGAATACTTTTTAAGGGACGACTATTTATCATTTCACTCATAACAGTACGGGGATGAATCAAAGCAGTACTGAAGTAAGCCGAACCATGTACTTGACTTACTCAAGTCTCCTATATCATTTCATTAAGTGTAGTACTTGTTGCAGTCAAGTCTCCTACTTGTTACAGCTAAATCTCCTACCAAATATAAAAAGTAAAAAACCGCTTTCAGCTTTCAGTTCTTCAAAAAAGTCCCTTTTCATCGGTGTTTTTGGCTGAAGTCACCCCTGAATGCAAAAGTGTATAACTTAACCACGTGCCACCCACTTTTATCCGGGTGATGGATCTATATACCCCGCGTGGTGGGCATATAGATTCAGTATGGTGAGTATATATACCTACCACGGTGAATATATAGCTCCACTGTCAAGTCTGAAAAAGCTGAATGCGCTGAAAGCACTCCCCCCTGGCTACAACCTATTCTCGCAGGGGGTGTTTTTTTCCGCCTTCAGCCACTATTCCCTTTTGCCAAGGCGTTTGCGAATAAAACTGAAACGGCTGAAACCGGATTATAGCATAAAAAATCAGTAAGAGAGTTTTTAGCTGGTTTGGATACAGATAATTGGAGATTTGATTCATTTCTGTACTGAAATGAACCAAATGATCATTTATTTTTAGACATAAGAACAAAAGAACATAAATGCTGCGCTTTAACACTTATTCCTGTTGCTTATTGAACTGCTATTTTATTTTTTGTTCTTATGTTCTTCCGTCTGTATTAAATTCTCATTTAACTAAAAACCGTGCAAAAACGAGCTGTTGTAAAGGGGGGGCAGTCCAAAAAAACTGTGGATTTTAAGGATAACCGTTCTGATAGGAAGCGTACGGGCATAAAAAAAGGAGCAACGCCTTGCTCCAACCTTTGTTAACCTTAAATCTAATACTATGAAAAACACATTGCAAAGGTACGTACTTTTGTGAAAATAGCAAATTATCCAAGTAAAATAGTATGTTTTATAACACGTTTTAATAATTTTCTCTAGTTTGTTAAGAAAAATGCAGCTCCTTTTTAAATCTATGCAACACTTATTTTGAAAATTGAAACGGGGGATAGCGTTGATTCTCTGCCGAAAAACCGTTATCTTTGCTCCGATAATCGCAGTATATACTCAATAAAAAGAAAAGGAGAGAACCGTGAACGAAGAAGAAATCGTCCTCACCCCGATGATGAAACAGTTTCTGGATTTGAAAGCAAAACATCCGGATGCAGTGATGCTGTTTCGTTGCGGCGACTTTTATGAAACATATTCTACGGATGCCATCGTCGCATCCGAAATTTTAGGAATCACACTGACAAAACGTGCCAACGGAAAAGGAAAAACTATTGAGATGGCGGGTTTCCCGCATCATGCTCTCGATACATATCTTCCGAAACTGGTTCGTGCCGGAAAACGTGTCGCTATCTGCGACCAGTTGGAAGACCCGAAAATGACCAAGAAATTAGTGAAACGGGGGATTACCGAACTGGTGACTCCGGGTGTTTCCATCAATGACAATGTATTAAATTATAAGGAGAACAACTTCCTGGCTGCCGTCCATTTCGGAAAGTCTTCCTGTGGAGTTGCCTTTCTCGATATATCTACCGGCGAATTTCTTACTGCGGAAGGTCCTTTTGACTATGTGGACAAACTGTTGAATAACTTCGCTCCGAAAGAGATTCTTTTCGAACGTGGCAAACGCCTGATGTTTGAGGGAAATTTCGGCAGCAAGTTCTTTACCTTCGAGTTGGACGACTGGGTATTTACGGAGACTACTGCCCGTGAGAAGTTGCTGAAGCATTTTGAAACGAAGAATCTGAAAGGTTTCGGCGTGGAGCATTTGAAGAATGGTATCATTGCTTCCGGTGCCATCCTGCAATACCTGACGATGACGCAGCATACGCAGATTGGGCATATCACCTCTCTGGCCCGTATTGAGGAAGACAAATACGTCCGCCTGGATAAGTTTACGGTGCGCAGCCTTGAGTTGATTGGCAATATGAATGATGGCGGAAGCAGTTTGCTCAATGTCATCGACCGGACTATCAGCCCGATGGGGGCACGTCTGCTGAAACGTTGGATGGTCTTTCCTTTGAAGGATAAGAAGCCGATTGATGAACGGTTGAATGTGGTGGAGTATTTCTTCCGTCAACCGGATTTTAAGGAATTGATTGAAGAGCAGTTGCATCTGATAGGGGATTTGGAGCGTATCATTTCCAAAGTGGCCGTTGGGCGTGTATCACCTCGTGAGGTGGTGCAGCTAAAGGTGGCTCTGCAGGCTATCGAGCCGATAAAGTTGGCATGTATCCAGGCAGATAACGCAAGTCTGAACTGGATAGGGGAGCAGTTGAACCTCTGTGTCACTATTCGCGACCGGATTGCCAAAGAGATTAAGAATGACCCGCCGTTGGCTGTTAATAAGGGAGGAGTGATTCAAGACGGGGTGAATGCAGATTTGGACGAACTACGCCGGATTTCATATTCGGGAAAGGATTATCTGCTTCAGATACAGCAGCGCGAAAGTGAACGGACGGGTATTCCGAGTTTGAAAGTGGCTTACAATAACGTATTCGGTTATTATATTGAAGTCCGTAATGTACATAAGGATAAGGTTCCACCCGAATGGATTCGCAAACAGACGTTGGTCAATGCAGAGCGTTATATCACGCAGGAATTGAAAGAGTATGAAGAGAAGATTTTAGGGGCGGAAGATAAGATTCTGGTGCTGGAAACGCAGCTATATACGGATTTGGTACAGGCATTGATGGAGTTTATTCCGCAGATACAGATTAACGCGAATCAGATTGCCCGCCTGGACTGTCTGTTGTCATTCGCCAATGTGGCTCGTGAGAATCATTATATCCGTCCGGTCATTGAGGATAATGACGTACTGGATATTCGTCAGGGGCGTCACCCGGTGATTGAGAAGCAGCTTCCTATCGGTGAGAAGTATATTGCCAATGATGTAATGCTGGACAGTACTACGCAGCAGATTATCATTATAACCGGTCCCAATATGGCCGGTAAGTCAGCACTCCTGCGTCAGACGGCGTTGATTACGTTACTCGCACAAATCGGCTCGTTTGTTCCTGCGGAAAGTGCGCATATCGGACTGGTGGATAAGATATTCACCCGTGTAGGAGCAAGTGATAATATCTCTGTGGGCGAATCTACATTCATGGTAGAGATGAATGAAGCAGCGGATATTCTGAATAATGTTTCTTCCCGGAGTCTGGTATTATTTGACGAGTTGGGTCGTGGTACTTCTACTTATGATGGTATTTCCATTGCCTGGGCAATTGTAGAATATATCCATGAGCATCCGAAAGCAAAAGCACGTACTTTATTTGCTACGCACTACCATGAATTGAATGAGATGGAGAAATCCTTCAAGCGTATCAAGAACTATAATGTATCGGTGAAAGAAGTGGATAACAAGGTAATCTTCCTTCGTAAACTGGAACGTGGTGGTAGTGAACACTCTTTCGGTATCCATGTGGCAAAGATGGCGGGTATGCCGAAAAGCATCGTGAAGCGTGCGAATGAGATATTGAAACAGCTTGAATCTGATAATCGCCAACAGGGAATAGCAGGCAAGCCATTGGCGGAAGTGGGCGAGAACCGTGGTGGTATGCAGTTGAGCTTCTTCCAGTTAGATGACCCGATTCTTTGTCAGATTCGTGATGAGATATTGAATCTTGATGTGAATAATCTCACTCCTATTGAAGCATTGAATAAGCTGAATGATATTAAGAAGATAGTCAGGGGGAAATAAGAAGAGCTGAAAAATGAAATAAGAAAAAAGGGATTAGCGATATTTGAGTCGCTAATCCCTTTTTTGTTGCCTTAAGCTATTTTCTTTTTCTTCTTGTCATAGAAGAACATAAAATAGACGCCTATGATGATAAACGGAACGCTTAACCATTGTCCCATATTGAGCATCATGCTGTTTTCAAAATCTTCCTGGTTTTCTTTCAGGAATTCGATAAAGAAGCGGAAAGTGAATATGTAAGTCAGGCAAAACCCGAAGAAGAAGCCGCGGTGCAGTTTCTTGCTGTAATTCTTATACAGGTAAATCATGATGAAGAACAGGATGAGATAAGCGATGGCTTCGTAGAGTTGTCCCGGATGGCGGGGGATTGCCGGAAGTATTTCACCGTTTGCTCCATATTCTTTCACACGCTCGAAAACAAACGCCCAGGGCACATCAGACGGTTTGCCGATGATTTCGGAGTTCATCAGGTTGGCAAGGCGGATGAAGCAGGCAGTGATAGGAGTAGCTACGGCAATCATATCCAGCACGTCCATATAATGAAGCTTCGTCTTGCGGCAATACAGCCAAAGGGCGATTATCAATCCCAATGTACCGCCGTGGCTGGCAAGTCCTTCATATCCGGTGAATTTCCAGTTTCCGTCCGGCATGAACTTGATGGGAAGAATCATTTCCCAGAAATGAGACAGGTAATATCCCGGGGCATAGAACAAGCAGTGTCCCAGGCGCGCACCGATCAGAATACCAAAGAAACAGTAAAAGAAAAGCGGGTCAAACTTCTTTTCTTCTATCTTTTTATCCCGGTACTGGTAGTGAACAACCATATAAGCAAAGAATATTCCTACTGCCCATAGTAATCCGTAATAACGGATAGAAATGCCGAACAGGTTGAATAGTTCGGGATTCGGGTTCCAGTTGATGGATAATAGCATGGTATTCATTCTATATTGGATTAATGTTAATGATTAGATTCTTTGAATTTCTCCGCAACCATCCGATAGGTCGGTATGTCTATTCCTTGTTCCTCGGCTGCCGCAATCATGTCGAAGAGCAATCCCTGTATTTCCGAGTCGTGTCCGCGTGCCAGGTCTTTCTGCATAGAAGCGGTACTTTCGGGGGCGAGCTTGTCAATCACTTTCAGGTTGTAGCTGACTGGGTCTTCGGGAAATTCGACGCCCAGTTTCTTTCCTAAGGCGGCGCTTTCCGTGGAAAGTCCGATAAATGTATCCCGTATCTTTCCCGGTTTTTGCACTTCTCCCATCGGAACGTCGTAGTAAGCACCCGTCACAGCCATTGCGGAGATAAACGACCATTTGATGAACGTATCCCGGTTGATGTTCGGTGAGAGGTCTACCTTTATGCCTGCTTCCTGCAAGTCTTGGCGGATAGCTTCCAGTAATCCGGGTTTCACAACCGTGCCGTGGTGAGCACCATATACCAGACGGAATATTGTTCCCATTTGGGTGATTTCTCCTGTGCTGGATACGAAACCTACGATATAGATGCATCCATCGAGAACCGTGACTCCCGGAACCAGTTTCTGTATGCGTGGTCCTGTGCCGTATACATTCAGAATAGGGATGACAACCGTGTCTTTGTGCGCTGCTCTTTTAATCAGTTCTACGATAGAATCGACCGAATAACCTTTTACGCATACAAATATCACATCTGCTTTTCCATTGAATTCTTCAGCGGTAGTTGCCGGAATCCGGAGCGTATGTTCGCCCTTCAAATCCGACTTCAGTGTCAAACCGTCCGTTTGAATCGACTGCAAATGAGCTCCACGGGCAATACAGGTTACATCTTTGCCTGCCAGCGACAAGAATCCTGCGATACTGCCGCCTACACCTCCCGTTCCTGCAATGAGATATTTCATATTGTTAGCGAATTAGTAATTAATAAGTCGTCGGTGATTGCCGATAATCACACGTTGAAACGGAAATGCATGATGTCGCCATCCTGTACGACATATTCTTTTCCTTCCACACCCAGTTTTCCGGCTTCTTTCACGGCTGCTTCCGAACCGTACTGGATATAATCTTCGTACTTGATAACTTCCGCGCGGATAAAGCCTTTTTCAAAATCGGTGTGGATAACACCAGCGCATTGCGGAGCTTTCCATCCCTTTTCGTAAGTCCAGGCACGTACTTCCTGTACGCCGGCTGTGAAGTAAGTTTCGAGGTTCAGGAGTTTATAAGCCGATTTGATAAGACGTGCTACGCCCGATTCTTCCAAGCCTACTTCGGCAAGGAACATCTGACGGTCTTCGTACGTTTCCAGTTCGGCGATGTCCGCTTCTGTTTTGGCTGCGACAATCAGGATTTGAGCATTCTCGTCTTTTACGGCTTCGCGTACCATATCTACGTATTTATTACCGTTTACCGCGCTTGCTTCATCAACGTTACAAACGTACATTACCGGTTTGCTGGTCAGCAGGAACAGTTCACGGGCAATCTTCTGTTCGTCTTTGGTTTCGAAAGTAACGGTACGTGCAGATTTTCCCTGTTCCAGTGCGTCTTTATATTGAACCAACACATCGTAAGCCTGTTTTGCAGCTTTGTCGCCACCTGTCTGTGCCTGTTTCTGCACTTTCTGGATACGGCTTTCGATGGTTTCCAAGTCTTTCAGTTGAAGTTCGTAGTCGATGATTTCTTTGTCGCGGACGGGATTTACGCTTCCGTCTACGTGTGTCACGTTCTCATCGTCGAAGCAACGGAGTACGTGGATAATTGCGTCTGTCTCACGGATATTGGCAAGGAACTTATTTCCCAGTCCTTCACCTTTGCTTGCGCCTTTCACCAGTCCGGCTATATCTACGATTTCTACGGTTGTAGGGACAATTCGTTGGGGATGCACCAATTCTGCCAGTGCATTCAGACGTTCGTCGGGAACGGTGATTACACCTACATTGGGTTCAATTGTACAGAAAGGGAAGTTTGCCGCCTGTGCTTTCGCGTTCGACAAACAGTTGAAAAGTGTCGACTTACCCACGTTCGGTAGTCCGACAATACCACATTGCAATGCCATATTAATCTATTATTACTTTTATTACCAAGTTGCTCATTTAAGTTTGCAAAGATAATCATTTTTGAACTAATAAAGGAAATTTGGTGCACTTTCTGTCTTTTCTCCTTATTCCTGACTACTTCCAATAGGAAAGTTAAGACAAGAGAATATCGCATTCGGTTACGCGGGCTTTGGCGAATTCAAACAGTTCGGTTTGAAAGTCGTATGCGTTCGGCAGATAAGCTTGTACGACGATTCCCACCGGGTAGTTTTTGAATTGGGGCAGGCTGAGTACTGATTATCTCATTTCTGCTTTCTTTATTTTGTTGCTAATTGGATTCTTATTCGTTGGATTGTATGCGTTGTTCTTTATCTTAAATCAAATTTTACACTTTTGTGTAGTAATAAAATTAAAGTTAAGCCTTATCTTTACACAAAGTAGTGTTTTTATGGAAGAAAGATATAGCCGTAATTGGATTTATGTAAGTGAAGCGGAACAGAATTTGCTTAAAAAATATCGCATAATATTAGGCGGAGCCGGTATTGGAAGTATTATTGCTGAATGTGCCATAAGGTTTGGATTTGAGTCTATTACTATTGTTGACGGGGATAGGGTTGAACTTAGTAATTTGAATAGACAGAATTATGATATGTTAGATGTTGGGAAATATAAAGCTGAATGTCTATCCAAAAGACTATTGAATATCAATCCGTCTGCGAGTATTAATTATCATAATTGTTTTATTAATAAAGATAATGTAGAAAGCTTGATTAGGGATCACGATGTTGCAATTAATGCGCTGGATTTTACATCTGATATACCATTCGTATTTGATAATATTTGTGAGAAATATAATATATCTGTGTTGCATCCGTATAATTTTGGATGGGCTGGATTTTTGACGATAGTTAAGCCTGATGGAATTAAATTATCGCAGTTGGCAAGCACGCCAGAAAGATTTGATTTGGAGGTAGCGAAATATGTTACTCATTATGGTAATTTTTGGAATATGCCCAAAAACTGGCTTGAACAAGTAATAGACACGTATCAAAAAGAATATGGTATTTCACCAGTTCCGCAGCTTTCTGTAGGATCCTGGATTGCCGCTGGGCATTGTGTTCACGCTTTATATAATTTAGCGACAGGCAGAGAACTTAAGTTTTTCCCGAAATTTTATTTGTCTTCTATTTTTTATGATAATCATTAAGCTATAATAATTTGTAATTTGTAGCAAAAGATATGGCTTCGGCAATGTTTTTAACATTCAATTTCTGAAATAATTTTCGTTTGTAGAATTTTACTGTATCTATTGCTACGCATAAATAATCAGCTATGTCATTCATGGTATATCCTCGTGCTGATAATAATAAAATATCCTTTTCTTTTTCAGTTAGAATTATTCCTGAATTTTCTATCCACTTGTGATTATCTAATACATATTCCCAGAATGATGTTTGTCCTTGTTTTCGTATTTCAATGTGACCAGGTGATTCATGGGCGGATAGCGATACGACACAGACCGCCAGCCAAATTCTATTATCTTTGCTTAGGGCGATTGGTGTCAGTTTATGATTAATGAGGGTTTTCTTCTTGTTTGATATAATATGAAAGTCATACGATATGCTGTAACTCATACGTTCTTTTATTGGCAATCTTTCATAAAAATTAAATCCACTTTTATTTAGTTCTACTAGCATTTTTTGTTCCTCATTTGGCACATGTTTTATATAGAACATGAATCCCATTTCTTTTATTTCATCAGCGGTATGTCCACATAATAGTAATTGATTTTCTGAAACATATAGGAAATCGTTTCGGAAATAATCTATTATATAAAAGCTTTGATAAGTTGTGCGTGCTATAGCGTCTAATATAACTAATAGTGATTTAACTTTATCATACTCCTTTTCTGAAATGTTCTCTATATGTTTTGTTGATATAAGGAAATCTTCTATTATAGCCATAATTTATTGTTTTTACAAAAGTATAAATTTTAATCTTTAAATGTGTCTATTTACTACACAAAAGTATATTATTTATGTGATTTTATCATGTTATACACTTTTGTGTAGTTGATTTTGTTTTGTGGCATATTAATTTTATGCAGTCAAAAAATAATGAATATGAAAAGACTTTTAATAACAAATACTAATTATAATATCTTTCAGGTTGATAGATCTTATTTGTATAAAATCGCTAATTTTATAGTTCGCGAAAATTATAAACACCATATAGGGGATACTTGTTTAGTGAATTTTGAGCAAGAAATTCAATATATATATGAAGAGGAAATGAGATATGTGTCTTCATCATATCTTTTTGTAGCAGAAGATGCTCAAGGTGATTTGATAGGGTGCATTCGAGTAATGGCATGAGATCGCCATTCTATACTTCCGATACAGAAAATATTTGATATTGATCCTCTTAAAGAACTTCATAATTCAAATCAATTCTCGTTCTGGCATGTTGGAAGATTTGCTGTTCATTCATGTTGCAATGCCTCATCATTGATCCTTTTTAAGCAGTTAATGATGCTTGCCATTCATCCAATTGTTAGTCACACCAATAGTTATATGTTGGCTGAATCGGATAGTAAATTATTGCGAATTATGAGAATGTTATCTATTGATGTAAAAACACTTGGCAGAGGGTGTGTATATCTTGGTTCTGACACTATTCCAATATATTCTTCTTCTGAAGGGTTGAGAACATTCTATAAAAAATATGAGTTGCTACTAATATCTGAAAATTCAAAACAAAAAGTCGTATAATGTCAGTGGAGTTTAATCTATCTTGAACTTGTTGATAACAACATTAAATATTATAATAAATGGAACTAATTAAACAAATTTCTCCAAGAACAATATCTTTACTAACAACTTATTATTGTACGGCTGCTTGTAAAAACTGTTGTTTTGAGTGTAATCAAGACCGTAAAGGTAAAATGTCTTTTGAACAAATAAAGATGTATATTAATAAATGTACAGAAGCCTTCCCTACAATACAATTGGTAGTCTTTAGTGGTGGAGAATGTTTTTCTTTAAAAGATGATCTATATCATGCCGTGCAATTTGCAAATGAAAGAGGTCTTATGACTAGAGTTGTTTCCAATGGTTATTGGGCTTCCAGTTATGATAAAGCATACTCTATATTAAGAAAAATGAAGGCATTAGGTTTGAATGAGCTGAATCTGAGTACTGGTGATGATCATCAAGTTTGGGTTCCTTTCAATAATATAGTTAATGCAATTAAGGCATCTGCAGAATTAGATTTAGTTTGTTTGGTAAATATTGAAACAAACTCCAATTCAACTTTTAATGAAAGAAATTTTCGTGAACACGAAGAATTGAAGGAGTGTATTAAAAATAATAAGGTCGCTTTTTCTTCTGGTATATGGATTCCATTTAATTCTGAAGATAAAATTAAACGAGATATAAATTATAATGAATTGCTTCAATGTAGATGTTTGCAACGTCCTGTTGTACCCTATGGATGTAGTAGTTTATTTGAGAGTATTCCTATTGATATGGAAGGGTATGTATATGCTTGCTGTGGATTAGCATGTAAAAGGGTTAAATATTTAAAATTAGGTAATATTAATTCCAAAAGTATTCAAGAAATATATGCAGAACAATTTGATGATTTTTTGAAAGTATGGGCATATGTTGATGGACCAAAATTTATTTTAAAGAAAATAGCCGAGGACAGGAATGAAAATATTGAAATTAATGTAGATATGCATAATTGTGAGGCTTGTCTCGCTCTATTTAATGATTGTGATAAGATAGAATATGTGAGAAAAAACATACACAAATATGCGTCCAATGTGATATTAAAGTATAATGTTAAACAAAAAAACACTGAAAAAAAATGAAAAGTAAAATTTTGTCAATTGGTGTTGGAGCAGCGATAGCTGTTACTTCGCTGCAATCTTGCAGTAATTCAGATGGAATATTGAATGTGGACTTACCTAAAAATGAGGTTGTAAATCCTGATGTTACTGCTATTTCAATGAAAAATCTGTCAGAGTATGAAAGAAACTATATTCAGGATATGGGGTTACTATCTCAATTGATTTTGAATGAAACCACTGCCGCTGATTCTTTTTATAAAGACCCTGTAGGATATGCTCAATCTTTGGGATTGAAGACAGAGATAAATGTAGATGACGGAACTGTACGTTTCTTATTAGCAATTTGTCAGCCTGAATTTAGAGATGCAATTGAGAAGAGAGATATTCGCCGATTTGTTACTTTATGTGAAGATAATGATGTATTCAAGAATGCAGTATCTTCTAATGTAAATCTTTTGAAGAATAGTATGACTAGAGTTTCAAGACCAGATACAGATGTTTCAATGGGGTTTTGGTGGATTGGTGAATGGATTTTGATTGGAGTTGCGTATGCAGGAGTAGGGCTTGAATATAATGCAATTGGTGGTCCTAGTGGTCCTGTCATGGCCGCTACTAATACTATTAATAGCGAAACTGCATTACAAGTATGGGATGCTCAAACGCAGGATGGAAGTGTGTATAAGTTAGCTGATGAATATAACAACCTGTATATTCAAGATGTTGTGTCTTTAGTAAAAGAAAAGCATCCGGAAGTCAAAGAACAATATACTGATAAGGAACTTGTTGAGTTAGTTCAGAATGCATTAAATTTGTGATTATTATGTATAAATCAGATTATCAACCTGTAATGAAGCGTATGGAATTCTGGCTGAAAGCTATTTTATTAGTAGCCGGTTTGGTGTTCTTAGCGAAATCGTATCTGATGCAGTCTGTGTCTGATAAGCTACTAAGTCTATTGTTGGCTATAACTTTGCTCTCAATTTTTGTGTATATGTTAGTTGTAATTCCACAGGCTATTTATTTGGGGGAGAAACAACTTTTCATAAAAAGGGCTTTCAATAAGAAAAGTATTATGTATTCTTCTATCAAAAAGGTGATTCCCTATAATGAGGTACAGAATGATATTCGTTACTTTGGGAGTAATGGTTTCCTTGGATATATAGGGGTAATGGGGAGTACGCAATACGGCAGATATTATTCTTATGTAAAAAATGCGAAACAACAAGTTCTTATCTTAACTACAGGCAAAAGCTATCTACTTAGTTGTAATGACAGAGACAGCTTTATAAAAGAACTATCAAGAAAAATAGTCCAAGATACGCATCATGAGTAAGCTATAAATAGAACTTTGGTATTTCAATTAGTTGATAATAGGGGGTAGGGAGAAAAGTCTAGAAGTTTTCTCCCTACTTGATTTTTGTTTTTTATAACAAATAACTGCACAGAAATGAACTCTAAATTATCATTTCATTCATAACCCTACCGAAAAGAATTCATTCATTCCTAATTAAAAATGAATCTTTCAGCTAGAGAGGAACAGGCTGGATTAAAGTGTACTCAATCTCGTTTCCAATGGGATTTACAAAAATAAGGGGAACAGCCGGATAAATCCGTTTGCTCCCCTTCGGGTCTCGCTAAGCCTTGATAGAATTCTGTAAAAGCAAGTAGCAACACCTTCAAGAATATTAGTATTTGACTTGGTATTTCTTATAAAAGACCAGGAACAAAACAAACCCAATCAGCGCGAAAGGAACACCCGTGAGGGCAGGATAACGATAGCCTTCACTGACAGCCAATCCGCCTGCATAAGCCCCGATAGCATTTCCGAGATTGAATGCAACTTGTACGCAGGCAGCCCCCAGCATCTCACCACCTTTCGATACACGGATAATCAATATTTGTTCGGGACTGGATACAGCAAACAAGCCTGCTGTGCAAAGGCACATCAATATGGCAGCCATCCATTTGTAGGGTGAAAGAAAGAAGATAAGCAATAGCATAAGGCAGATTAATGCTTGCGCGGCAGTTCCCACCTTTCCCGGTGTATAACGGTCGGAGAGGCGTCCGCTGACAAGATTCCCCATGACCATGCCGAATCCGGCAAGAATCATCAGTGGAGTAATACTTTCGGCGGAAAAACCGGAAATATTCGTCAGCATCGGGTTGATATAACTATACCAGCAGAATACACCGCCATTGCCTAATGCCGTAGCACCGAGAATCAACCATGGAGCCGGAGTTTTCAGGAAACGGAACTGTCCTTTGAAGCCGGTATCTTGCAGACCTTCTACGTGAGGAACCCAACGCCAGATGTAATATAGAATAACGACTCCCCAAATACCGACCAGCAGGAAAGTGGCACGCCAGGAAAGCATGGTACTTAATGAGGTTCCCAGTGGGACACCGAAGAGGTTGGCAATAGTCATTCCGGCAATCATAATCGAAACGGCTTCCGAGCCTTTTCCTTTGTCAGCCAATCTTTCGGCAACAATGGAACCCACGCCGAAATATGCTCCATGCGGCAGTCCGGAGATAAAGCGTGCAGCAAGCAATACCCAGTAATTGGGAGCCATTGCCGCACAGATATTACCTATCATAATCAGGGTGACTAATACCAGCAGGATATGTTTTAATGGATATTTGCGAGCTAACGTCAGTACGGGAGCACCAACACAAACGCCCAATGCGTACGCAGAAATGAAATGTCCCGCCATAGGGATACTGATACCCAAATCTTTTGCCACGTCGGGCAAAATACCCATCATTACAAATTCGGCAATACCTAATCCCAGGGTGCCGAACGCCAAAGCGATAAGACTTTTCTTCATACCAAACTCAACCTGATACCTGTTACTTTTTACCTTTTCTTTTTTGCGGGTGCAAAGGTAAAACAAAATCAGCCAGGATGAGTTTGGTATGAAAAATTTTGATTTAAGTCAATTCTTATTCGTTAATCACAAGATTGCGGATTACACATTCCATACCCTTACTCTTCGCATTTTTATCTTTGGAGATACGTACGGTTAGTTTGTGCGTCTTTTGGGAATCCAGTTCCGACTCCAGTACATACAGCCAGGGAAGATAGAGTCCCTTGCTCCATTTGGTAAATGTATCCAGTTTGCGGAATTCCTTGCCGTCAATGCTATATTCGATGATTCCCGAATAGGGACCGCAAGCCATGAACAAACCTACTGCTTTTCCTTTGAAGGAATACGTGAAAGTTGCTCCCGGAGTGTCGGAGTACAGCATCGGGACATTGACAAACCCTTTTCGTGTACCTGTTTTCTCTTTCGGTTGCCAGGAAGAGAGGATGCTCCAGCCTTTCTCAATCCGGGCTTCTTTCAAGTCGACAAACTTTCCGTTGGTGTAGCTGTATTTGTCCAAAGCCTTTGCAGGTATTTCGTGCGGCTGGCGTGTGCAATTCTCCGGCAATGACCACATTTCGTCCCATAGTGCTTGTATGTCGGCTGCATAAAACTTGTGTCCGAACCATTTAGGATGTACACCGCCGAATTCTTTCCAGGTGAATTCTTTATCTTCTATCCGCTCTGAAACTTCTTGTGCACAATTAATGGAAGGAATCAGATAATGATTGGCAACCCTTTCGTGGTTCAGAATAACATCCGGTGTCTGCCCTTTGGGGAACATCTGAAGGAAAGGCTCGTATACAAAGTGCAGCATGATAATGTCGGTATGAGGATTTGCTGTCAGTGCATGGCGGACTACCCCTTCCATTCCCCGGATTTGGTCGCGTGGAGAGAACCCGTTGGTATGGTCGTTTACGGCACCTTCGATAAACAACAGGTCAATATCTCCTCTTGGTATTCCTACAATTGATGTTGCCTGGGAGAAGGCTGCGCATCCGGAAAAAGCCAATACACAAGACGGGTTACGGGAAATTGTACGTCGTGAACGTCAGATTGAGTTCTATCTCGAGAATCACCGTTTCTGGGATTTACGTCGTTGGAAACAAGCTGAAATATTAGGAGAAAAAGTCAAGGGGCTGAACATTTATGGCAAGACAGAAGAAGACTTTTTCCAAGTGAAGGAACTGAACGTAATCCGTACTTTCAAAGAAGCACAATATCTGATGCCTATCCCGCAACCGGAAATTAACAAGTGTCCGCAGTGGGTTCAAAACCCCGGCTACTAACAAGTAAAGTTTCTGATAGGTTGTCAAGCCCTACATTTTCAGGTGCAGGTAAGTATGACTTGTATTTCAAGTGTTTATCTGCATCTGTTATAGGTATACTTATTTTCTAGTAGATAATTATGAGAAAGATATTATTGATTATCATTGTCGGCTTATTTTTGTTGACAAGTATAGATGGTTATGCACAAAAAAGCAAAGTTGTCCGGTTGCCTATTCAAACAGAAATACCTGTTCGTCCGGCAGGGCAACTGGATGTGATTCAACTTACCGCCCCCAAAATTGATACGGTACGTGTGGGTTTCATCGGATTGGGTATGCGTGGTTCCAGTGCAATAGCGCGCTGGACACACATTCCGGGGATACAAATTATTGCCTTGTGCGATCTTCTTCCCGAACGTGTAGAGAAATCACAAAAAGTTCTGAGAAAAGCCGGTCTGCCGGCAGCAGTATCTTATGTCGGTTCGGAAGATGCATGGAAAAAATTATGTAAACGCAAAGATATCGACCTTATTTATATAGCAACAGATTGGGAACATCATGCCGAAATGGGTGTATATGCAATGGAGCATGGAAAACATGTGGCTATCGAGGTTCCTGCTGCAATGACTTTGGATGAAATATGGAAACTTGTTAATACTTCAGAAAGAACTCGTAAACACTGTATGCAATTAGAAAATTGCATATACGACTTTTTTGAATTAACTACTCTCAATATGGCACAACAAGGTGTATTTGGTGAAGTTTTACATGTAGAAGGGGCTTATATTCATAATTTGGAGAATGTATGGCGACGCTATTGGAATAACTGGCGTATGGATTACAACCGAAAACATCGGGGAGATATATATGCTACTCATGGCATAGGCCCTGTATGCCAGATACTTAATATCCATCGGGGAGATCGCATGAAAACCTTGGTTTCGATGGATACAAAAGCTGTGAGTGGTCCGGCATATATCAAAAAGCAAACGGGCAAAGAGGTTGAAGACTTTCAGAACGGAGACCAGACATCTACCTTTATCCGTACGGAGAATGGTAAAACGATTTTGATTCAGCATAACGTGATGACTCCCCGTCCTTATAGTCGGATGTATCAGGTAGTAGGGACGGATGGATATGCCAGCAAGTATCCGATTGAGGAGTATTGTTTAAGACCTTCTCAAGTTAATTCAGAGGATATTCCTAATCATGAAAATCTAAATACACATCGGGCAGTCGCAAAAGAAGTAAAGAAAGTTTTGATGGATAAATATAAACATCCTATTCATAAAGAACTGGAAGAGAGAGCTAAAAAGGTAGGCGGACATGGTGGAATGGATTATATCATGGATTATCGGCTCGTATACTGTCTGCGGAATGGCCTGCCGCTGGACATGGATGTTTATGACTTAGCAGAATGGTGTTGCATGGCGGAACTCACACGCATTTCCATAGAAAACGGTTCGGCTCCGGTAGCAGTTCCCGATTTTACCCGTGGAGGATGGGATAAGGTAAAAGGTTACCGGCACTTTTTTGTTAAATAGTTCGGTTACTGAAAAAACGATGATTCTTAAAAACGGAATATTTAATCATCGGAGAAGGACGTAAATCGCAGTTTGATAAGGAAAAGCAGGAAGATGCCAAGCATTTGTAATTACGTGACTCTCTCTTTCTGCTGTTTTGAGAATATTCTATTCAAAGTGTGATAGATTCTTGATTATTTTAGTTATTCGGAGAGAATATATCCGAATAATTAATCATTTTATTGTTTTTCTCTTTCCGATATATTATGATAAACTAGAGAGAAAAAGCTTCTTAATAACCCATTTTTATATTCCTCACCGGGAAACGATAGCTTCCCCGGTGAGGAACAAGTCGATGCACACCGAGGAACACCTCGTTGGTTTTAAAGCAATGAACAGTTTCCGAATAGAGAAAGATGCATATCTTGTTTGGTTTTATGCAATATTAGGCTATTTTTTGTATGCTCATGCATTTATTTATGCAGTTTATTTTCTGGTTCGTTATTTTCTAACTAGCTATTTCCCAACAGAATATTAAAAATAGAACATTGACAGGTTTATATTATCATTTCGAATTCTGCTTTGTTTACTTGGTATATTTCAATACCGCCTTCACCGGAAAATGGTCTGAAGGAATGCGTGCTTCATACTTTCCGGTGGCTTCGTTTTTAATTCGGTAAGTATCTGTCAGCACTCCGTACTTCTCAACAGCGAAGTTTTTAGTAACGAAGATATGGTCGATACGGTTGGGAGTATATGTGTTCGGATTCCATCCCGCACATGTTCCATTAGTTGCATATCTCAGTTGCGCGACCTCATAAGAGTCTGATAATATTCCGGATTCATGAAGTACTTGATAGCTTTCGCTGGTTTGGTCTACATTGAAATCTCCAGTGAGTATGACGGGGTCTTTGCCACACATCTCTTTAATCTTGCTGATAACCAGCTTGGCACTTTCGCGACGTGCCACTACTCCGATATGGTCCATGTGCAGGTTAAAGAACCAGAATCTGAACTTGCTTGTAATATCCTTGAATTCTCCCCATGTACAGATGCGGGTATAGGCTGCATCCCATCCTTTATTCGGCTTCGAGGTATCTTCCGATAACCAAAAATTCCCGGATTTGAGTAGCTTGAATTTATCCTTCCGGTAGAAGACAGGCGCATATTCCCCTTTCGTTTTCCCGTCATCCCGTCCTACGCCTATATAGCTGTATTGCGGCAGGGCATTCAACATATCTTCCAGTTGGTTATGTTTCACTTCCTGTGCTCCGAATATATCGAAGTCATGAAAGGTGATTAACTGGGTGAGTACCGGGCAACGCTGTTCCCAGCCGTTTCCGGCTTTGGCATCGTTCGGGTTACTGTTTCGTACATTATAAGAAGCGACATTCAGTTGCTGCGCATTCAGTATTGACACACTGCAGAGCGCCAATACAATAAAAAGTTTTCTCATTGTTTTTTATTGTTAGATGGTTATTAAGTATCCTTTTCTTCTGTCTGTCCGCTCCTGTATTCTTTGGGAGAAGTGTTGTATAACTTGGCAAACTCCCGGTAGAAATAAGACTTGTTTGAGAAGCCCGATTTATACATAATCTCGGTAACGGTAAGCTTGGTAGTCTTTAATAGGCCTGCTGCATATTCCAGGCGGATGGTACGGACAAATTCGCTTGGTGTCTTTTCCGTCAATTCTTTGAGTTTACGATACAATCCCGCTTTGCTTACTCCTATAAAGTCTGCGAGAGAATCCGGGTTTATGGATTCGTCGTCAATATTATCTTCGATGAATTTGATAATCTTGTCCAGTAACAGCTCATCCTCTTTATGCATAGTGATTCCATCCCTTACGATGAGAGAGGAACGACCGGATTTGAAATACTCTTTCATCAGAGAGTATTTATTAATCATATTCTCTACCGCACTCAATACATGTCTCGGATGGAAAGGTTTGGGGATATATAAGTCCGTTCCATGATTGTAAGCGTTAATCTGGTCTTCGATGGAGTTCTTGGCGGAGATATGGATAATCGGAATGTGGGCAGTCCGCTCGTTGGCTTTCAATATATCCGTCAGAGTGATGCCGTCCAGCCTGGGCATCAATACATCGCTGATAATAATATCCGGCTGTTTCTGTTCTACCTCTTTCAGCGCCTCTTCCCCGTCGGCTGCTTCCCGAACCTGGTAGTAAGGAAGCAGGATATCTTTCAGAAGTTCGCGGATATTCTTTTCATCTTCTACAATCAATATACTAATTTCCTTTTGTTTAGGGACAAAAAGCATTTCACCGGCTTCTGCCTCTTCTTCTGCCGGCTGACTTTCTTTTCCGGAATTCACGTGCATGGACGGTAGAGACACATTGAATTCTACATACTCTCCCAATACACTTCCTACGGTGATTTCTCCACCCAATAACTCCGTCAGGCTCTTGGTCAGATTCAGGCCGACTCCGGTGCTTCCCGCATGTTTTAGGTTACTGCTCTCAAAAATCTTGAACCGGCTGAATATCTCACTCATTTGTTTCTCAGTCAGCCCCTTGCCCGAGTTGCGGATTCGGAAATGCAATGTCCCGTCAGTAACATTCTCTCGTATTTCAGCACGGATATATCCGCCGGACGGCGTATATTTGAAGGCGTTGGAAAGCAAATTGAATATTATTTTTTCCAGTGCATTCCGGTCTGTTGTAAAGGATGATACTTCTTTGCTTTTGAAGCTGAAGTCTATCTTGTTTTCTTCGGCAATTTCGGTATAGTTGTCCGATACATAGTCGACGAGCAACTGAATATCCACTTTTTCAGCATAGATAGCCGTATGTCCCGCTTCTGCTTTCCGGAACTCCATCAGTTCGTTGATAAGCTTCTGCATCCGGTCGGCATTGTTCTTGATGATGTAGATATATCTTTTTGTATAACTGTCGAGGTCTGCCTTTTCCAACAAGTGCTGTGCCGGGCCGTATATCAGTGTCAACGGAGTGAAAAACTCGTGTGCCACATTCGTGAAGAAGTTCAACTTCGATTCATGGATACGTTGCTGGTTTTGTTTTTCGATATGTTCCAGTAGAATCTGACGGTTTAGCCGGATTCTATTCTTGATGACGGATTGCGTGATATAGATAGCAATGGCAATCAGGATAAAATAAATAATAAAAGCGGTGGTACTGAGCCACCAGGGGTAAGCGATGTCCAAATTGAGGGAATAGATTTCGTTGCTCCATACCCGGTCGCCATTGGTGCATTTTACTTCCAGTTTATATTTTCCCGGCGGTAGTTTGGTGATAACGATATTCGGGTTATTCTCATTGTAAATCCATTCGTCGGCAAAGTCGATAATGCGGTAGCTGAACTCACAATTCTCATTGTTGATAAAATCATGTGCGGCAAATCCCAAAGTAATATAAGGCTCGTCATAGTCCAATCGGAGTGTATGGTTACGGATACGTTCGTAGATATTCCGGCTTGTATTGTTTATCTTCAGGCTGTTCAGGCTTAATGATGCGATATGTTCCCGTAAGCGTATCTTATTTTCGTCGAAATAGTTCAACCCGCTGACTCCGCCGAAATACAACCATCCGGCTTTGTCCTTAAAAATAGCCCCATCAGAAAATTCGTCGTTTTGAAGCCCGTTTCTTGAGGAATAATTGGTAATTTTTCCCGAGGGCAAGTCGATAAAGGAAATGCCTTGATTGGTGCTTGCCCAAATATTCCCGTTCTCATCTTTCAGGATGCCGTGAATCGTATTATTGGGCAATCCGTTATTATCCGTATATTCGGTGATGGAAGGCGGTGTGGCTGTCGGGAACAACCGGTTAAGACCATAACTGGTACCTATCCAAATACTGGCAGAATCTCCTTTAGTCAGATAAATCACGTCATTGTTAGTCAGGGACAAGCCGGGGTCTATCTCATTCATCTGCCGGAAACGTTCGGACGCGATATCGAACTTATTAATTCCGCCCCCTCGCGTGCCTAGCCAAAGTTCATTCTCATCGTATCCGGCAATAACCGAATAAATGATATTATTGCTTGGCGAAGAAGGGCCGGGAGATTTATATTGTTTCATGTCCGTTACTCTATAACTTTTTCCTTCCCTTTGCAGGCTCAGCTTGATAAGTCCGTAGCCGGAAGTTCCCAACCATAAAAGTGAATCATTATGGGTGAAAAGGATACTGTAAACTGCCCTGAAAGCTGGAAATTCAGCGGGAATACCCAGTTTCTTCACCTGGCTGCCATTGAGTGGAATATAATTGATACCCGCCCCTTCGGTTCCGATGAATATATCCCCGGACATATTTTTGCGGATAGTATAAACGGAGTTGGAGATTAACCCGTTGCCTGTTGAAAGATAGGGGGTGACTCCCCGTTCCTGCTTGTCAAGCAGCAGGATACCTTCTCCTTTTGTTCCTACGAGTATATTGCCATTGTCTTCCTCACAAAAACAGCGGACAGGATAATTCGTTTTTACGGTATGGAAAGGCGAACTGTGTTCATAGACTTCCAATATCCCTTGTCCGTCCGTACCTACCCAAAGGATATTCTGCGAGCCGATATAAATAGTGAAAATGGAAGCTTTCTCCGGCAATTGGAGTAATTCCGTTGAAGTCCCATTTTCAAGATTATATCTGATGCATCCCCCCTCGATAAAGCTGATAAGGAGATATTCACCGTGGCAGATAGCTTGTGATACAGTCTTGTTCTCCGGAATATTTATACTGTCCAATATACGGTTATCTTGTGAAACAGTCAGCGTCCTGTCATCGTTAATGATGAGGCAGTCTTGGGAAAGATAAATATTGGAAACGGGGGCACAGTGCCTGATTTCTTCTTTGAACGAGAGTTCGGGACAGGAGTTGCGGACGGTCAGTTGATAGTGCAATAATTGTCCATGTCCTGTGAGAAAGAATATCCGGTCTTTGGAATCAATGACGAAGTTCCTGATATCATCGGGCAGGTCATTTTTCAAGGATACAAACTCCTGTCTCCGGTCATCGAAACAGAATAGACCCTGCTCTTTCACATAACAGATAATATGCTTGCTGGAAGTGATACCCAGCAGAAATGACTTCTCCTGTTTCGGCGGATTATTCTGTGTACCTAGATAATAAGGAGTAAATTGTTGAGTAGAACGCTTCCACCGGTTCACCCCATAGTCCGTAGATACCCATAGGATAGAGTCGCTCTGCTCGATAATCTGCCAGATGAGATTATTGCTGATAGACCCTGCATCTTTTTTATTATAAGAATAGGTCTTGAAGCTACGACCGTTATATGCATTTAATCCGTCCCATGTCCCTACCCAAAGCGTATGTTCCGAATCTTCGAGGAAACAATTCACCGAATTATTGGATAATCCATCCGCATTGGAAATCTGTTTTACTACATTCTGCGAATGTAATAAAGCAGGCATCAGGCATGAACAAATAAGGATGCAGATGCAACGGAAATAGGAGTGTTTTCGTAGAATCATGTCGCAAAGATAGAGAGGAAAAATAAGAAAACAAAGATAAAAATATGCTGTACAACACCTGTATACCCTTTTGAGAATATAGTACACTCTTCCCGTCGTCGTGTGGGGTAGCTTTGCCACGAGAAATAAAAACAACACTTATTTAATGATTAGAAAATGGATATTGCAAAACGATTTCATCAGAACCCATTATTGAAACCATCCGATTTACAACCGGGAATAGAAGGTATGGAAATCACCTGTTTCCTGAATCCCGGCGTATTCCGCTTCGACGGAAAAACCTGGTTATTACTGCGGGTAGCCGAACGCCCCGTACAGAAACAGGGAGTGATTAGTTTCCCCGTATATAATAAGGAAGGGAAGATAAAAGTGCTTTCTTTCGACGAGAATGACCCGGAGCTGGACGCTTCCGACCCTCGTGTGATAGGATATGCGGGACAGGATTATCTGACTACCATGTCTTATCTCCGGTTGGTATCGAGCGAGGACGGCATCCATTTTAAGGAAGAACCGGATTATCCGCCTATTTTCGGCAAAGGGGCATTAGAGGCTTTCGGCATCGAGGACTGCCGGGTGGCAACTACTGCCGACGGTTATTACCTGACGTTTACCGAAGTCTCTTCCGTTGCCGTCGGTGTAGGGCTGATTCATACCCGTGACTGGAAGAGTTACACTCGTCACGGCATGATTTTCCCCCCTCATAATAAAGATTGTGCCTTGTTCGAAGAGAAAATAAACGGCAAATATTTCGCCTTGCATCGTCCGAGTAGTCCCGAACTGGGCGGCAACTATATCTGGCTTGCCGAATCACCCGACCGGTTGCACTGGGGTAACCACCGTTGCGTTGCGACCACTCGCCCCGATAGCTGGGACTGTGCCCGTGTGGGTGCGGGCGCCGCGCCTATCCGTACAGAGGAAGGCTGGCTGGAGATTTATCATGGTGCAGACTATCAGAACCGCTATTGCCTGGGAGCCCTTCTGCTTGACTTGAACGACCCCTCAAAGGTAATCGCCCGAAGCAAAGCTCCTATAATGGAACCGACTGCTCCTTACGAGCAAACCGGATTCTTCGGGAATGTAGTCTTCACGAACGGGCATCTGGTAGAAGGGGATACGGTGACTGTTTACTATGGTGCGAGTGATGAAGTAATCTGCGGAGCGGAGTTCTCCATAGGAGAGATTCTTCGTTCATTAAAGTCATGACATATATAAAGGTATAGAATGAATAAATTGAAAAGAGAATATCAATTCTTCAAGCAGCAGACTCCCAATGTACGTGTACTGCTGATGACTAACCTGCTCTATGCGTTCGTGCTTCCTGTGGTGGAGATATTTGTAGGCGCTTATGTGATGCGTCACACGAGCGAGCCTGTTTCCGTAGCTTTCTATCAACTTTTTATGTATATCGGCATCATTGCGACCTCTTTTGTCAACGGCTTCCTGTTGCGGCATGTCAGCGTGAAAGTACTGTATGCAGGCGGGATATTAGTTAGCGGGCTGTCGATGTTTGCCATGATGCTGGTGAAGTCATTGGGCTTTGTAGAGTTAGGCATAGCAGGTTTTGTCCTTGGAGCCGCATCGGGTTTCTTTTGGACCAACCGCTATCTATTGACTCTCAACAACACGACCGATAGTAGCCGGAACTACTTTTTCGGACTGGAATCTTTCTTTTTCTCCATCACTTCGATAACTGTTCCTTTATTGATTGGTGCATTCATCAGCCAGATAGATGGCAAAGAAATCATGGGATGCCTGATTGATATAAATGGTGCCTATCGTTTGGTCACAGTCGGAGTCATAGTCGTGACCCTGTTTGCCGTAGCTGTCTTGTGGCGTGGTAAGTTTGCCAATCCGGTACAGAAGAACTTTCTGTATTTCCGGTTCTGTACACTGTGGAAGAAAATGCTGTTGCTGGCTTCCCTGAAAGGAATGGTACAGGGATTCCTGGTGACTGCCCCCGCCATCCTGGTTCTGAAACTGGTCGGTGATGAAGGGACATTAGGCTTGATACAGGGAATTAGCGGTACGCTGACGGCTATACTGGTCTATGTACTGGGGCGTATTGCCAAACCCGAAGACCGCCCGAAGATATTTATTGCCGGGTTACTCGTCTTTTTTATCGGTACTCTGTTCAACGGAGTCTTGTTTTCAGCCACCGGAGTGATTATCTTTGTCCTCTGTAAGGTAATCTTTCAGCCCTTGTTTGACTTGCCTTACTATCCCATTATGATGCAAACCATCGACGCAGTAGTTAAAATCGAGAAAAGAAATGAATACACTTATATTTTAAGCCACGAATTCGGACTATTCCTGGGGCGTGCTTTCGGGCTCATCCTTTTTATGGCACTTGCCTTTGCCATATCACAGGATTTTGCATTGAAGTACGCATTGATACTGGTAGGAGCCTTGCAGTTGATAGCCTACCCGTTGGCCCGGAACATCATCAAACAGAACCAAACGGTTCGCTAATATTTCAAAACCATTAAGCTGCCATTGCAAACGGATGAATTATTATGTTGTACAGCACCTATATACCCTTTTGAGAATATAGTACACTCTATTTTCTGCGGGGTACGATAGTTTTGCTGGCAGAAAAACGATGAACGACCGATTCGGGAAAACTAAAAAAACGACGTATGATAAAACTAAAATCTGTAATCTATTTAATCAGTATGATGACACTAGCCGGATGCTCCGGGCAGAAACAGGCATCCGTAGCTGTCGAAGAACAGAGCGGACAATGGATACTCGGCCCTTTTGTCCGCCCGGAAGGGGTGAATCCGGTGATTTCTCCGCAACCGACTACTTTCCAATGCCCGATGCGCAAGCAGCCGGTAAGATGGGAAGAGAGTGACACTTTCAATCCGGCGGCAACCGTCAAAGACGGGAAGATTGTGGTACTCTACCGTGCGGAAGACAACTCGGCGCAAGGCATCGGAAAGAGAACATCCCGCATTGGCTATGCGGAAAGTGCGGACGGAGTGACGATGAGCCAAGCGGACGCACCGGTACTCTTTCCTTCCGAAGACGATTTTAAAGAAATAGAATGGGAAGGTGGTTGCGAAGACCCGCGTGTGGCAATGACGGAAGACGGATTGTACGTCATGCTTTATACAGCCTGGAACCGCAATCTTCCCCGCTTGGCGGTGGCTACTTCCAGAGACTTGAAAAACTGGACGAAACACGGACTCGCTTTTGCGAAAGCGTACAACGGGCGTTTTGCCAATATAGCAAGCAAATCGGCTTCTATTGTCACCGGAGTGAAAGACGGCAGACTGGTCATTGAGAAAGTGGCTGGCAAATACTTTATGTATTGGGGGGAGAATTCGGTATGTGCCGCAACTTCCGATAACCTGACCGACTGGACTCCGATACTGAACGAAAACAACGAACTAAGGGAGATAGCCAAACCCCGCAACGGGTATTTCGACAGCCGCCTGACTGAGTGCGGGCCGCCGGCTATCAAGACCGTGAACGGTATTGTATTATTATACAATGGCAAGAACGGATACAAGGAAGAAAGGGACCCGGCATACCCCGCAGGCGCTTATTGTGCAGGGCAGTTCCTGTTTGACGCCAACGACCCTTATAAAGTACTCGACCGCTTGGATAAACCTTTCTTTGTGCCCGAAGCCGCTTTCGAGAAGAGCGGTCAGTACAAGGACGGAACAGTGTTTATCGAAGGGCTGGCTTACTTTAAAAACAAATTATATCTCTATTATGGCTGTGCCGATTCGCAGGTTGCAGTAGCGATATGTGATGATAATATAGATTCGAAACTTAAAACACATAACTAATTTAATCTATGAAACATGTTTGTAAAATGAACACGGTTGTCTTAAAGTCGTTCAACGACCGGCTGAAGATAGCTACTGTTTCAGCTTTAATGGCAGGGACTTTCCTGTGCGTGCCGTTTACGGTATATGCGGAAAGCCCTTCGGTATCGGGTATCGAACAGACCGTTCGGAATATCACGGTGAAAGGTGTGGTTGCTGATGCCGGCGGAGAACCGGTTATCGGAGCTTCGGTGCAACTGAAAGGTGCTGCCGGTGTGGGGACGATTACCGATGTGGACGGTAAGTTTACCTTGCCGGTTCCCGCTAATGGAGTGTTACAGATTTCCTATATAGGATATAAAACAACAGAAGTGCGGGTGAACGGGCAAGCTGGACTGAAAGTAACTTTGCAGGAAGATACCGAGACGCTGGACGAGGTAGTGGTGGTGGGTTACGGCATTCAGAAGAAGGCTTCCGTGACCGGTTCGGTCGCTGCCATCTCTTCGGATAAGTTGATGGAAGTAAAAGCTCCCAGTGTGACGAATATGCTCGCCGGACGTTTGCCGGGTTTGCGTGCCGTACAGCGTAGCGGAAGCCCCGGTGATGATGGAGCTTCCGTTGATATTCGCGGATATGGAAGCATGCTGGTGATTGTGGACGGTATCGAGCGTGATTATACGCAGCTCGACCCAAATGATATCGAGTCCATCTCTATCCTGAAAGATGCCGCCGCAGCGGTCTACGGTTTTAAAGGTTCAAACGGTGTTCTGCTGGTTACTACCAAGAAAGGGACGGAACAGAAGGTAAAGATAGAATATAACGGCTATGTAGGCTTTCAGAAAGTGACCCGCTATCCGGAGATGATGAATGCTTATGAGTATGCCTCTCTTTACAATGAAGCGATTCACAATGCCAACCCGTGGCGCGGAGCTTCCGCTTACTCGCAAGAACAACTGGAAGCTTACCGGAATGGTACGGCAGGTACGGACTGGTGGAGTGAGACGATGCGTAGCACCGCTCCCCAGACTTCACATAACTTGAGCCTGACAGGCGGTACGGAAAAAGTGAAATATTATATGTCTATCGGATATATGGACCAGGGCGGTATTATCCGTTCGGGCGACTGGAATTACCAACGTTACAACGTCCGTTCCAACCTGAGCGTGGAAGTGGCTAAGGGACTGAACGTGGAACTGCGTTTGAGCGGACGCTTCGACAACCGCAAAAAGCCTTACAATGGCGATAACCTGTTCCGTTCGGCACAAATGGCTATCCCGACTTACTCCATGTATGCCAATGACAACCCGGATTATTGGGGAGCCGTAGGAGATATGGCGAACCCCGTGCATGTTTCCGATTCGGACGACAGTGGTTATGAAGACCGCCTGCGTCGCGAATTTAACAGCTCGTTGGCTATCACCTGGCAACTTCCCTGGGTGAAAGGACTGATGGCGAAAGCATTGGTTGCCTACGACTATACGAACAAAGAATGGAAAACGTGGCGGAAAGACCTCTCGGAATATACGTATGATTATGCGAATGAAGAGTATATAGAGAAAGTGGTTAATACCGCGCATCTGGAATCGAAGCTGGAAAACTATGACAAACCGACCTATCAGTTCTCTATGAACTACAACAATACGTTTGCTAAAAAGCATAATATCGGTGCCATGCTCGTATGGGAAATGTATAATGACAAGAAGAACTGGGTGACCGGGACACGTGACTTTGCTATCGGGCTGATTCCTGACCTGGACTATGGGGATAAAACGAATCAGGAAGCTTCCGGCAAGACACAGGAAACGGCTCACACCGGCTTGGTGGGACGTCTGAACTATGATTTCTCCAACCGTTATCTGGTGGAATTCAATTTCCGCTATGACGGAACTTATAAATTCCGTGCAGGTAATCGTTGGGGATTCTTTCCGGGTGTTTCATTGGGATGGCGTGTTTCCGAAGAGGCTTTTTTCAAGAAACTGTTGCCCGATATGGATAACCTGAAAATCCGTGCTTCGTACGCCAAAGTGGGCGATGAAGGGGATTTCGACGCGTTCCAGTATCTGGATGGATATACGTCTCACGGAAGCTATATCATGGGCAGCAACGGAGTGACTTCGGGCATGACTACGGTAGGTATGGCAAACCCGTGGCTGACTTGGTATGAATCGAAGATTATGAACATCGGCTTTGAGGCGTCTTACCACAGGGGACTGATTTCTGTGGAGTTCGACTGGTTCCGCAGAAACCGTTCCGGTCTGCCTGCCACCCGTGTAGGCTCATTGCCTACTATCTTCGGTGAATCAATGCCGCAGGAGAACCTGAATTCTGATATTAACACCGGATTCGAGATTGTAGTCGGGCATAAAAACCGGATTGGCAATTTTAATTATAATGTGTCGGCCAACTTCTCTACTACCCGGATTAAGTATGATTATGTAGAGCGGGCGGCTTCCACCAATATGTATGATGATTGGCGTAATAACACCAACGGGCGTTACAAGGATATCCGTTGGGGAAAGAAAGTAATCGGGCAGTTTACTTCTTTCGAGGAAATTTTGAACTCACCGGTTCAGGATAAGGACGGTAACCGTTCGCTGATGCCGGGTGATTTGAAATTCGAAGACTACAATGGTGACGGTATTATTGATGATAACGATACGCAACCACTCGGACACGGTGCCACACCCCGTATGTACTATGGCTTGAATATGTCCGGAGAATACAAAGGATTCGACCTGACTGTCTTCTTCCAGGGAGCTGCCGGACACGATATTTATGTTAGCGGGGATATTCTCGACCCGTTTATCCAGCAAGGTTTAGGTAATGGGCTGGCTATCATGACCGACCGCTGGCACCGGGAAGACCCGACCGACCCTTATAGCAAATGGATTCCGGGATATATGCCTGCCGCACGCGTGGCAGGTGTCGCCGATAACCGTTCCAGTAACTCGTGGTCATTGCACAACGCAAGTTACCTGCGCCTGAAAACCTTGGAACTGGGATACACGCTTCCTAAAGTCTTGACAAAAAAGGCGGCTATCGACCGGGTGCGTTTCTATATCAACTGCAACAATCTGCTGACTTTCACCAAGCGTGACGGACTGATGAAGAACGTCGACCCCGAAAGCAATTCCAGCGGAATACGCTATTATCCGCAGATGAAGACGTATAACTTTGGCGTAAATGTAACCTTCTAAAACCAGTAAAGACAATGAATAGGAATTATCTGAAATATATATTGATAGGCGGGGCATCCATCTTCGTATGGACGGGATGCGATGATTATCTGAACCGTGAGAGTACCAGCGGTGTCAACACACCGGATTTGATTTGGCAAAATCCGAAAGCAATCACAGCCGTATTGGCGGATATGTATGACTCGGGACTGAAACTGGATGAGTTCGACGACTGGTATGGAAGCAAGAAGGCGAACCTGGCGAATCAGACCAGCCTTTCGGATGAGGCTACCGCCAGTTATCAGAAAGAGAGCGCATTCGACAAGTCGAACTCTACTTATTCTTATGGCGACTATGTATTCAACGACGACATGGTGACCCGCTACAAGCAAATCCGCATTGTAAACAACTTCCTGCTGAATATTGAGAAAACTTCCGTATTGAGTGAGGATGAGAAAGAAGAACTCGGAGCAGAAGCCCGTTTTATCCGTGCTATGCAGTACTTCGGACTGGTGAAACGTTATGGGGGCGTTCCTTTGCAGACTGTTCCGCAAGAATATACCGCAGGAAATACAGAAGCTCTTTACCAGGCTCGTGATACGGAAGCCGCGACCTATGATTTCATTATCAATGAATGTAAAGCTATCTATGAATCATTGCCGGAAGTACGCAGCAGTGATGCCAAATACCGCGCAAATCGTGGAACGGTGCTTGCCTTGTGGTCACGTGCCGCACTGTATGCCGGTACTATCGCCAAGTATTCCAAAACGCTGACTCTGACAGGCGAGGCTGTTTCCAAAGGATATGTGTATATTCCCGAGACAGAAGCGGAACGTTACTTTGACGAATGTTACACTGCTTCATCGAAGATTCTGGATGAAATGGTTCCCCGTGTGTATAGCTTGTATAAATCGACCGGTACGGAAGCGGAAGAGCTGGCGCAGAACTTTTACAATCTCTTCTCCAAAGCAGTGAATGGGGATAACGGAGAATATATTTTCCAGAAACAGTATAATGTGGCTGCCGGTAAAGGACATATGTGGGATAAACTGAATGTTCCTTTCTCTTATCGTGGCGACGGTTGGGGATGCGGCATGTCTCCGGTACTGGAAATGGTAGAGGAATTTGAATATATTGACGGTACGGAAGGGAAGCTGAAGATGAAAGACAGCGGTGGAAAAGCTATCAGCTATGATAGCCCGTATGATATCTTTAAGAATAAAGACCCTCGTTTATTAGGTTCGGTTTACCTGCCCGGTGCTGATTATAAAGGATACGGCGGCGGTAAAATCGAATGGATACGCGGTGTCATCAACGGACAGGATGGGATAGGAACCAAGTATGAAGCTTCCGCCCAACCGGATAAGGAGAACAAAGTTGTAATAGACGGACAGACTTATAATACTTCGGGAAAAGACGGTGGTTCATTAAGTGTAGGTGACGCCAGCAAGACGGGTTTCTATCAGCGTAAATTCCTGGATGAAAGTCTGACGGACTATACGGACATCGACGCAAAACGTTCTTCTACTCCCTGGGTGGTTTTCCGTCTGGCAGAAATCTATCTGAATCGTGCAGAGGCTTGCATGGAATTGAATCAACACCTGGACGTGGCATTGAAAGATATCAATGAGATTCGCGGCAGGGCAGGCATCAAACTATTGACTGCCGGTAACCTGACGCTGGATAAAGTGCGCCATGAACGGAAAGTGGAACTTGCTTTTGAGAAGCATCGTTACTGGGATTTGAAACGTTGGCGCCTGGCTCATCTGGATGTAAGCAAAGGTGGTTTGACCAATTTCCGCGGCACGGCTCTCTGTCCGTATTACAATGTTAAGAGCGGCAAGTACACCTTTGAAACCGGTGTGCCCGAAAAGAGAAAGCGTCTTTTCCTTGAAAAGAACTACTATACGGTGTTCCGTGCCGAGGACTTGAGTACGAATCCGTTGATGGTACAGAATCCGGGTTACGGTAATTGATACGTCCAATTGTAAGTTTAAAGAAGAAACGATATGAATAAAATAATAAACATAGGATTGACTGCATTATTCGCCTGTTTCGTGGCGGCATGCGAAAATGACATCGATAATTATGATGCACCGAACGGTGGCGTGTATGGCACTATCTATGATAAGGAAACGAATGAACCGGTTCCTATGCCTGTGCCGGGAAGTAGCGGTGTGATGATGAGTTTGTACGAGCAGAATACGGGGGCTACCGCCTCTGTTGATTTCCGTGCCCGCCAGGATGGAACGTTTGAGCATACGAAGGTGTTCAATGGCAGCTATCGTATTCAGGCAAAGGATGGCCCTTTTGTCGGGGTATGTGAAGGGTATGTCACCGTGAACGGACAAACGCAGGTTGATTTGTACACAATCCCGTTCTCGCGTATCAGCCTTGATGTGGCTGTATCGGCTGATAATAAGCTGACACTGACCTATGATGCGAAAACATCGAACGAGACATTGCAACTGACGGATGTTTCCGTGATATGGAATTATGCTCCGGGAGTGGATGTGAACAATGCAAACCATGCCACCCTCTCTTCACTGGGGACAAAGGCCAGTGGCACGCACGTCATCGACCTGATGAGTGATACTGAATTTATAGAGAATCATTATAAGATTGTTTCCAACAAGAACAGGGTGTATGTACGTGTTGCGGCTACGGTGACAGCAGAAAGCAAACCGTACGTGAACTACAGCCGGGTAGTGGAAGTAACTGTGAATGATATAAGATAAACGATAAAAAAGAAGGTAACAATGAAACATAAATTCTATTTATTACTGGTACTGTTGGTGGGCGGTTTGTTTGCCGGTTGCAGTTCGGACGATGACGGTGTGACCCCGCCGGACGAAAAGGACGGGGTATTGGTAAAAGTCATGTCTTACAATATATATAGCGGGCAGAAAGCTTATTCCGGGAAAAAGGGAATGGAAGCGATTGCCCAAGTGATTAAAAAGATAAATCCGGACTTGGCAGGTTTGCAGGAGTTTGAGACGAAGACTAACAAGGTGGAGAAAGCGGATATTATCGCCCTGATGAAAGAAGTGACCGGAATGCCTTATGCTTTCTTTGTCAAAACCCGTGATGTGGATGGCGGCGAGTATGGAAACCTGATTCTCTCGAAGTATCCGATAAGTGATGAAGTGAATTATGATTTGCCGAGAATAGAGACAGTGGAAGATGTCTACCCGCGTTCGATGGGAGTAGTGAAAACAGAAAAAGATGGAAAGGGTTTCTATTTCGGAGTGACGCACCTGTCTCATGTGGGCAACGAAACTAACCGTATCAACCAGACTACAACGATTATCGAAAAGACAAAGGGCTTGGATGAGCCAATGATATTGACTGGTGATTTCAATGCTTTAGCCGACTCCGGCCCGATGAAGATATTGTATGAACGTTTTGAAATCGGTTGCCTGAACGGGAACTATGGACTGACAACGGGAACGCCCGTTCCGGTGAAAGCGATTGATTTCGTATTGTACACTCCGGATGAAGGAATGTCTCCGAAAGCCTATGATGTGTATTATGATGCTTATGTAGAATCAGACCACTTTCCGGTGGTAGCTACGTTCAGTATAAACGATTAACCTAAAAAGACAGAAACATGAAAACATTGATACATCATTTGAAACGGTTTTCTATCTATTCTCTGATGTTTGCGTCAATCGGCTTTGTCGCATGCGAGGATGAGAACCGGCAGGATATGACACCTGAAATCGGCGAGGGCGAAGCTACTCCCAAAATCACTATGTACACGCCGACAGCCGGCGGGAAGTCTACAAGCCTGACTTTATACGGTACGCATTTCGGCACGGATTTGGATAATATCCGCGTGACAGTCAACGGGGTGGATGCCGAAGTGACGGGTGCGTTGGGGAATATTATTACTGCCAATGTGCAGAGGGGTTCCGGCTCCGGTCCGGTGAAAGTGTATCTCGGTCAGGGAGAAGCTGCGCAGGAACTGACATATAAAACGGAGTTTGAGTATTCTCAGTCTCCTATTGTAAGTACTTATATCGGCAGTTATGTTCCTTCCGCAAAAACGGAGAAGAAAGAGGGGACCCTCATGGAAGCGGTTCTTTGGAAACCGGGTTCTATCGCTTTCGACAAGGAAGGTGCTTTGTATATCGTGGAAGATGATGACCGTGATATCCGTATCGCGAAAAACAATCAGGTCGCTACTTTCTTACGCGGAGATGGAACCGGTGGAACTGTATTCAGGATGATGAATGTCGCTTTCTCATCGGATGGCAATACTTTATTCTTATCCAATGATGCCAACGCTACGGGCAATGCACATATTGCAACGATGCCATGGAACAATGTTACGCATCAGTATGATGCTGCTAATCTGTCTGCAATATGGTCAATCACTCCTTCTTTGGGGAATGGCGTCACTAATGTAGGTGTGCATCCTGTCACGGGAGAGGTTTTCTCCGTAGCTCATGGAAATGCCATGATTTACAAATATGACCCGGAGCAGAATACGATGGTGGCAACCGGTGTGCAACTTCCCGATGCAGAAGGTAAAAATGCGTCAAAAGTGAAAATCCGCTGTATCCTTTTTGACAAGGCAGGGACTACCGTGTATATGAGTTCACAGGAAAAAGATGTGATTTATAAAGGGGATTATGATATATCGACAGGCGAATTTTCTAATCTCCATGTCTGGGTAGGGCAGTATGAGAAAGCAGGTTTTACAGAAGGTCAGGGAAATGAAGCCAAACTGGAAGAGCCTTGTCAGATGGATTTGGATGAAGAGGGAAATATTTATGTAGCAGTCCGTAAAAAACATCGTATAGCGAAAATCACCCCTGACGGCATGTTGATAAATTACACAGGTACGGGCACTTCCGGTACGACGGACGGCCCGTTGGATAAAGCGCAATTCAACCATCCGGAAGGTGTGCAGTTTGGTCCGGACGGAGCATTGTACGTTTCAGATTATTGGAATCATAAGATTCGTAAGATAGAAAAGGATTAATTTTATATCAGGTAGGAAAGATTGTTTTTCAGGATAACATTTACTTATTAATTGGTCGTATATGAATTTTAGAATATGCATTTCATTGTTTCTATTGTGTTGTTTGTTACAACCTTCAATGGCACAGAAACCTGTGAAAAAACCGAAAGAGGTCACAGTAAAAGCCATGACTTACAACACGTATAGCGGTCGTAAACAAGGACTTGATAAGATTGCCGAAGTCATTAAGAAAGAGAACCCGGATATCGTTTCACTCCAGGAAATAGAAAGAAACACGGAGATTAACCCTTGGGATACTCCGAAAAAACTGTCGGAACTAACGGGAATGAAATATTATTATTTTGCCCATGCGCTCGATATTCCGACTGGCGGAGATTACGGAAATGTGATTCTTTCCAAATATCCGGTTTCCGAGGAAAAGAGTTTTAAGTTGAGTGTACTGAAAGAAGGCGATTATGTCCGTTCTTTCGGCTATGTGAAAGTTGCGAAGGAAGGCAAAGAATTCTATTTCGCTACGACACATCTGGACCATAAATACGAAGATGCTACCCGTCTGAAACAGGTTGATGAAATTCTTGCGTGTGTGGAGCAACTGGATAAACCTGTTATCTTGGGGGGAGATTTGAATTCCCGCCGTGGTTCTGCTACCATGGCTGCTTTTCAAAAGTATTTCACCGTAAATTGTTTGAGTGATGGTGCTCCATGGACAGTACCCGTTCCAAGTCCGGCTTACGCATGTGACTGGTTGATTTATGCGCCAAACGAGGCTTTTACGGTAAAGGCGTATAATGTTTGTTATTGGGCGGATAAGGAATCAGACCATTATCCGGTAGTGGCTACTTATCTTATCAAATAAGATTAATAGCCAGTTTGCTACCAATTAGCCTTCCGTATGCACAAAACTAACTCTTCAATCGAATAAATTTATTCGTCTGACTATAGTTGAACTTTCGTCTGACTACTGTTGACTTTTCGTCTAACTATAGTCAGACGAAAGAATAACTATAGTCAGATGATTAATTTTATGTATAAACGAAATTAGTTGTATGCAAGAGACTGGATAGTTTCTCGCATACAACTAATTAAATCTATTCTTTTACGTATCTTAGATATGTCCGTATTCGAATTCCGGGATATCGCCTTTCGCGGACATTTTAGCAAAATCAATCAGATTGGCCAAGTGGCGGAGCACCAGTTCTTTCATTCCTTCTTTGTCCCTATCTTTTATCTTCTGTAACATTTCCCTATGTTCCGCATGAACCGTTTTTTGAGGAACGGCACAAACTTTGTATTTTTGATAATATTTTAAAATATCAGGAGTAATAATAAGCAGGAGTGAACTGATAACCGGATTATGTCCGCCTTGCGCAATGGCCTGGTGAAAGGCAAAATCTTTTTCGACACGAAGGTCTGTATCAAACTTTTCTTCCAGTTCGACAAGCGTGTTTTCGATATTCTTCAAATCCTCTTCTGTGCGGTTTACTGCGCATAATTTGCAGACCTCTATTTCCAGAAGTACACGTACATAAACCAAGCTTGAAAAATCATATCTGCTGATTTTCAATGCATCGGTAATCATAGTATCCAACTGGTCTTTGGAGAATTCGGATACCACTGTTCCACTCTGAGGATATGTTTTTACAATACCGTATAATTCCAGTTTCTGCAATGCCTCGCGAACATGTGACCGACTGACTTTCAAAAGTTCGGATAATTTACGCTCAGAAGGGAGACGCTCTCCCGGTAAAATCTGACGTTCTGATATTTGTTTTTTTATGTGTTCTATTACATGCTTAACTGGTTGCGAATTGATTTCGTCTTTCATAAGATATAAATATTCTAAAAAGATGACCTTTTCCGTTTCGGCTGTAAAAGTACGAATATTATCTTTCAAAGTAAAGCTTTCTAGTAAAAATATTCTCCTGTCCTTTTATATATAGGTACACGTAACGTGTTATTTATAAGCGGTTTATATCTAATTATTAATAAATATTAATTGGTAGACCAAAATTTTGGTTTACCAATTTTAATCCTTACGTTTGTCACAGAAATTAAAACACTAATCTATGAACAACTCCTGTATTTTAAAAAAAGTCGTGATGATGTTCCTGTTGTTGGTAGGGACATTGAACGTTTACTCCCAGCATGTAGTTACTGGTAAGGTGATAGATGAACAGGGTCCGTTGATTGGAGCTTCGGTGACAGTGAAAGACGCTGCCGTTCCTACCGGTACTGTGACGGACGCTGAAGGTAAATACTCCATTAAGGTTCCTAATTCCAAGACAATTTTGGTTTATTCGTATATCGGTTACGTTGATAAGGCGGAAGCGGTTGGCAAACGTACAGTTGTGAATGTGACGTTGGAAGAAGATTCGAAGATGTTGGATGATGTTGTGGTAATCGGTTACGGTACACAGGCGAAATCTCATTTGACAGGTTCGATTTCAAAGTTGGAAGGCGAGAAATTGATTAATGCTCCGGTGAGTGATGTCACTACTGCCTTGCAAGGTGCTATGACTGGATTGACGGTTTCTAATGAGACATCGGAAGTGGGTGTGACTCCTTCTATCCGGGTACGCGGTACGGGTTCCATTTCCGCAGATAGTGAACCGTTGGTTATCATAGATGGATTTCCCGTATCCGGTGGTTTGTCGTCTATCAATGCTGCGGATGTGAAGTCTATTGAAATTTTGAAAGATGCGGCTTCGGCTGCTATTTATGGTTCACGTGCTGCCAATGGAGTGATTATGGTGACGACAAAGAGCGGTACGCCGGACAAACCGAAATATTCTTTTAAGTTCTATCAGGGGTTTAAATACGCTTATCAGTTGCATGATATGATGACTTCTTCCGAATGGTTGGGTTTATTGGAAGAAGAAGCTGCCTTAGGTGGTCCGAAAGTACCGAGTGCTGCTCGCGGGGCTGCTTATTTGGAAAGCCAGATGGGGACTACCGACTGGCAGAAAGAGGGCTTGCGTGATATGGCAGGTATCACGAATGTGCAGATGAGTGTTTCGGGCGGACGTAAGGAGACGAAATATTTTATTTCAGCGGCCTATACTAAAGACCAGGGAGTGATGCTCAACAATTCATTGGACAAACTGAATTTCCGTACTAAAGTGGATACCAAACTCTCAAAGATAGCTATGGTGGGTGTTAATATATCCGGTACGTATAGCAAGACGGAACGTCCGAAAAATAACTTTATTGATTTCTATCGTACTCCCTCTTTTTTACCGGTCTATCACAATGCATATAGCACAGACCTGACCGGATATACCGGATTTGCAAGGGGTAGCCATTTTAACAATATTATGACACCGACTGCCGTGGATGCCGATGGAAATCCGTTGTTGGATGCCGACGGTAACCGTGTATTGGAAAAATCGTCTCCATTTAGCTCTGCCAATAATAATCCGGCGAGCGTAATGACTAATACTTTCCGTTGGAGCGAGACTATGCAAGGATTGGCCAGCATGTATCTCACGCTTGATCTTTGTAAAGGATTGCAGTTTAAGACATCCAACGGCTTGAATGTTCGTTTTGCCCCTTCTTATTATTATGCAAATAAGGACGCTACGAAAGACAAGGAAGCAAGCCGTGCTACTTATTCCAGTGCACTTTATATTGATTTGTTGAGTGAGAATACCTTGAGTTACCATTTGGACTTTGGAAAGAATAAAGACCATAGTCTTGACGCTTTATTGGGATATACTGTAGAAAAGACACGGAATCAGCGGGTGGCTATGGCTGCGACGGGATTTGCTACGGATGACATCCATACTTTGAATGCTGCCACCGTTTACGAGTTGGCTAGTGAGGGTAATGGAAATACAGCGGGTACGGGAACTTTCAGATATCCGGATGTTGTATTGGAATCTTATCTGGGACGTGTCAATTATAGTTATCTGGGGCGCTATTTGTTGTCTACCTCTCTACGTCTGGACCGTTCATCGCTCTTTTCCAAAGGAAACCGTAATGCCTGGTTCCCTTCCGTATCACTGGGTTGGCGCGTGAGTGAAGAGAAATTCATGAAGGGTATCAAGGCTATTTCTAACTTGAAACTTCGTGCATCGTATGGTGTGACAGGAAATAACCGTATCAGTTATAATGCAGCCCTCGAGGTATTGAACAGTGCGAATTACGTGACCGGCAAAGGTACGGGTTCATTGGTTAATGGTTCTGCGAATATCTCTTCTTCGCTGGCTAATTCTAATATTACATGGGAGCAGACTGATGAGTTTAACTATGGTCTGGATTTGGGACTTTTCAACAACCGTATCAATCTGGCGATAGATGCTTACTATTCAGTGACACGTGCGTTATTGTTCGAACAACCGACGCAATCGTTTACCGGTTACACACACTATTGGAATAATATAGGAAAAGTCCGTAACTCAGGTTTGGAAATCCAGCTTGATACGCATAATATGAAAAGCCGTAAGTTTTCATGGGATACTAATATAAATTTCTCACTTTCGCGTAATAAATTATTGGAGTTAGGCGGTGAACAACAAATGATTTCTTTGGGTGAAAGAAATGAGGGTTATCTTGCTAAAGTGGGTGAGCCGTTGATTCAATTCTATGGATACAAAACGTGTGGTGTATGGAATAGTGCGGAAGAGATTGCAGCTAATCCTCATTTTTCAGACGATGCACCGGGGGGAATACGCATTGTCGATACCAATAATGACGGTTCTTTGACTCCTGAAGACCGGGTTGCGTTGGGCACTCCTTACCCGGATTTCACATGGGGCATCACCAATACTTTCCAAATTAAAGATTTCGACATCTCATTCCTTATTCAGGGTGTACAGGGCATCACAGTGCTTAATGGTGATGTATATTATAATGAAACAAAGAAGTGGAACAAGAAGTACACAAAGAACCGTTGGGTAAGTGCAGAACATCCGGGTGACGGAAAAACGCCTTATCAGAATGTGAAAACGGGGCATGATCTCATGCTTACTGATTATCCTTTGCAAAATGCTTCTTATGCTTGTCTGCGTAACTTTACAGTGGGATATACCTTGCCGGCAACTGCTGCCCGCAAGATTAAGTTATCAGGTGTGCGTTTTTATGTGTCGGGCAGTAACTTGCTCTATATTTGGGGAAGTGGCTATAAAGGCATTAATCCGGAGTCGCGTATAACATCCGGTAATTATTCCAGTGCAATGATTTCGGGGTATCAGCGTGGTGGGTTCCCGTTGACTTCTACCATTTCTGCCGGTTTTGATATTAATTTTTAATGGAGGAAAACGATGAAAAAAATAAATTATATAGGATTATTGTTAGTCGTCATGGTATTTTCCGCTTGTGATTTGGATCAATATCCTTATTCGGAAGTGGCGGCAGATAAGTATGTGAAAGATGCTTCGTCGGTAAATAATCTGGTGCTGGGTTGTTATAATTCCCTGCATGATGTGATGTATTACGAATGGGCCATGACAGAATTGCGCTCGGATAACGGACGTATGTATGCTGCAGGTTCTTCTTCGAATACTACACGACTGGTGGAACAGCTCGACCAGGGTACTATCGTACCGGAAAACGAATGGGTGGAAACGTATTGGAATGCCTGTTATGCCACAATTGCACGGGTAAACAATGTTATATCTTACCTTGATGTAGTGACGGACGAGACATTGCGGAACCAATATGAGGGAGAAGTACTTTTTCTTCGTTCATTGGAGTATTTCAATCTGGTCCGTTTATGGGGACCGGTATTTATCGTTACTTCCAAGGTTCCTTCTGAAGTGGCCCGTGATATGCAACGCTCTACGGTGGATGAAGTATATGCGCTTATTGAAGGAGACTTGGAGAATATTGTCAATAATGAACTGTTGCCCGGCAAGATGGTGGACGGTGACTTGGGACGTGCTGACCTGAACGCGGCAAAAGCGCTGCTTGCCAAAGTATATGCTACGCACTACCGGGCGGGTGACGAGAAATATGCCCGTGCCGCCCGACTGTGTAAGGAAGTACTCGAAAGTGAATCTGTAGGAAATCCGCAATCGGGTAGTGATCTTGTGGCTTATGATAAGGTTTTTGATATTGGCAATGAGATGAATAAGGAGATAATCTTTGCGGTTCGTTACCTTTCGGGAAATGCCGGTATCGGTTCGCCGTTCGGCAATATGTTTGCTCCGGTCAATAATGGTGCAAATGTGATTATCGGTACTTCTTCCGGTTATAATACTCCCACTGACAACATTATTGCAGCTTACGAGCAAAGAGGTGCGGGAGCTGATAAACGTCTGGATGTGAATATCGCCCAGAAATATTTCAATACAACTACTCAGACGTGGGTGACGGAAGGTAATTGCCGTTACTGTAAGAAGTATGTAAATCCTGTAACTACACAGTATGATGGCGAAAGTGACTGGCCTGTGATTCGTGTGGCTGATATTGCTTTACTTTATGCTGAATTGACAAATGAAATCTCGGGGCCTTCGGCAGACAATCTGAAGTATTTGAATATGGTTTGTGAACGTGCCGGTGTTTCTACGTATACACTGACCGACCTGCCTGGTCTTTATGATTTTAGAAAGGCTGTACGTAATGAGCGCAGGCTTGAACTGGCTTTTGAGAACCAGCGTTGGTTTGATCTTCTTCGTTGGGGTATCGCTACTCAGATAGTAAACAACTACTTGAACAGCGAGCTTCTTTATACGGAATATTCTTATACGGTGAATGATATAGAAGATTGGCAAACATTTCTGCCTATTCCGGTGAGTGTGATTGACATTAATCCAGAGATAGCACAGAATACGGGTTATTAATCTTTTAAATGCTTACGAATATGAAACAATATAGAAAATGGAGTCTGGCATCATTGTTTGTCTGTTTATTCTTTTTGTGTGGTTGTGATTCTACATCGATGAAGGATGTGGCGGTTAGTTCACCGGAAATCCTTTCTTTCTCGCCCGAGAGTGGAAGCATAGGTAGTGAGATTGTTGTTACCGGAGAATATTTGGATGATGTGGTAAGTGCTACTATCGGTGGTGGAAAAGCCGTTATCCTACAGAAAGTGTCCAACCGGCGTTTGTCTTTGAAAGTGACAAATCAGGCACGCAGTGGTAAAATTGTATTGGTAAATTCGATAGGTGAGGGTGTGTCCGAAGGAGATTTTACCCTTGAATATCCGGCTCCTGTCGTTTCACAGACCGGGATGCCCTCGGAAGTTGAAATGGGCAATAATTTGTTGCTTTCCGGTAGTTCCATGAATGTGGTGAGTGCTGTTCTTTTCACTGCCGAAGGGGGGACAGAAGGAAATGAGGCAGAGATCATCTCACAAAGTGAGAATGAGATAGTAGTAAAGGTTCCTTATGTGGAAAGTGACAAGGCTATTGTAACATTTAAATATTTTAATGGAACAAAAGAAGTGGAGACGTCAAGTTCGTCCGCACCCAAGTTAACGGTGAAACGTTATCAGCCTGAGGTTACAACTACTGTGTTTGAACCAGCCAACGTGGGAGATATGGTAGTGCTGGAGGGAGCATATCTAAATAAGATTGATAAAGTGCTGTTAGGTGATATTGAGTGTACTATTACGTTGCAGACTGAAACTGAATTGAAGTTTGTTGTACCTTCATCTGAGAACTATGTAGATGGAGATAATACGGTGGTACTGAAGATTTCCTATTTCGACGGACGCGAAGTGCACACCTTGACGGATGTGTTTGTGGTGAAAGTGCCTTTCATTTATTTCTGGGAGAATAGAAAAGTATATGGTCAGGGACGTATTGAGGGACAGCTATCTTCTTTCTTCTCTCCAGAAACGGGATTGGTCTATGCAAATAGTGATTGGAGTACTGTAGTAGATCCGGTTTCTATGAAATATAAAGCTGCTACTTGTTCTGCTAATAATAAACCGGCGGTTTCAGAGAGCGAATATAATTCAGTAAATCCCTATTTTTTCTTCTCAGGAGCTTCTGCAGGGCAATTACAGATTAATAGTCCGGCAAACTCAAAAACACAATTGAGAAACTTCTATTCTACAACAAATTCCAGTTCGCAAGTGACAGGAGGAAAAATAGATTGTTATGGTACACCGGCATTAACTTTCTTATGGCTTGACCCATCTAAATCAGGCTATAAAACTCTGATTGATGAAGTGAAGAACGGTACATTATCAAAGATTGATGAGACTACTTTCCCAATAGATGTGGAAGCTAAAACTTGTCGTGGTTTTAGTATTGCAAGTGCAAAGGCTTCGCCTAATACAGATGTTTGGGCACCAGATATATTTAAGGTAGGTGAAGAAAAGGTTGCCAATGTAGATGCTGTTTTGCTTGTATTCTATTATAATGTAAAAGGATCAGTCGATAATGTTGCTGATAATATAAAACGTATCGGAGTTTTACACATAAAAACAGTTGACTTTAAGTTGTATAATAACACGAATGCACCTTCGTCCAGTTCTATTGAATTTGATATGTACTGGCAGAAACAAGATTACGATTACTCAAAAGTTCAATAATTAATGATGACACGAAATATACATAAGGCAATTATAGCGCTCCTGCTTGTCGGGCTACCGTCAGTCTCTTTTGCAAAAAGATACGATGTAGCGCTCCCCGAAGTAGCTTCCTGCTTAAGAACTGCCCAACCGGGCGACCGGATTTACATCAAGGATGGCCAATACAAAGATATGCAGTTGAAATGGATAGGCAAAGGAACGGAGAAATCTCCTATTACGATAGAAGCCTTGAATCCCGGAAAAGTAAAGATAGAAGGTGGCTCTACCTTGCGGATAGCGGGCGAGTGGCTATCTGTCAGCGGATTGCATTTCACTGACGGATATGCTCCCAAAGGTTCCGTAATAGAATTCCGTAACGGACAAGAACTGGCTAATCACTGTCGTCTGACGAATTGTGTGATAGACAAATTCAATCCGTCCCGCCGGGACCAGGCTTACAGCTATATATTGCTTTATGGTCGTCACAACAGAGTAGACCATTGTTCGTTGACAGGAAAACTAAACTTGGGGGTGACATTGATTGTCATCCTCAACGACAAACGCTGCCTGGAGAATCATCACCGGATTGACCATAACTACTTTGGAGAAAGGCCCGTGTATGGCTCGAACGGCGCCGAGACAATGCGTGTAGGAACTTCCCAGCAAGCTTACAGTTCTTCAAATACGGTGATTGAGAACAACTTGTTCGAACGTTGCTCCGGTGAAGTGGAAGTAATTTCTATTAAATCCAGTGATAACATCATCCGCAACAATACGCTGTTGGAATGTGAAGGAGTGGTAGCACTGCGTCACGGTGACCGCAATACGGTGAATGATAACTTGTTTATCGGTAACGGACGTCGTAATACCGGCGGTATCCGTGTCGTCAATGCCGGACATCAGATCTACGATAATGTATTGGTCGGCTTGGCAGGTACCCGTTTCTTCTCAGCTTTGGGAGTTATGGATGCCGTACCCAATTCGTTACCTAATAGATATTGTCAAGTTGTTGATGTCAAGATGTACCGTAACACATTCGTAGATTGCACGAATATAGAGTTTGGTACAGGCAAGGATATGGAACGTACTCTTGCACCGGAAAAAGTCTCATTCATGGATAATATCATCATCAATAAAGAACTCGACCAACCTTATATAGCCGTTGACGACGTAGCGGGTATCCAGTTCAAAGATAACAAAGTGCAATTGGCAAAGAACTACTCGGCTCCGGGATTTACTACGGAAAAAGTAAAAGCTCCCCAGTTGCCCGACGATGCTGCGATACGTAGGGATAAAGGCGCTTCCTGGTTTAAGAACCAAGTGGTACACCCTGCAGCGAATGTTCATAAGGAATACAATGTGTCTCCGGGTACGAACTTGTCCGAAGTCATTCATTCGGCAGAACCGGGTGGCGTCATTATTTTGGCGAAAGGCACATATTCTATCCAACGTGCTATATTCATTGACAAACCGTTGACTATCCGTGCAGCCGACGCAGCCAACAAGCCGCTTGTCCGTTTCAACGGAGATAAGCCGGATAATATGGTAACTATTGCCGATGGTGGCGAACTGGTCATTGAGAATATCACATTCGATGGCGTATTGGAGCCCGGAAAAGCGCTGGCTAAAGTAGGAATCTCTACTGCCTTTGATATGATACAACCTTATACACTGACAGTAGATGGCTGCGAGTTCCAGAACTTCGGAGAAGGCGGATTCTTTGCCATCAAAGGAACCAAAGCTACTTTTGCCGAAAGCGTTACCATCCGCAACTGTCTTTTCCGCGATTTGTCGGGAGATGCTATCAACTATGCGGCAGAGAAAGATGATATAGGACGTTATAATGCTGACGACATGTTGATTGAAAACTGCTCTTTCTACCGTCTGTTGGGTTTACCTATTAATATTTATCGTGGCGGAAGCGATGAAAGTACGGCAGGACCTTATATTACTGTCAGACATTGTACTTTTGTAGACTGTTGCAACAAAGAACGTGGAAGTGTCATGCGCCTGATTGGCCCGCAAGTACTGACAGTAGAGAACTGCAATTTTGATAATAGCGGACGCGGCGGGGCAACTATCCGCCTGGATGAGGCGACTTGGGAAAAGGTACGCATTGCAAACTGTAATCTGTGGAACTCCGGTAGAATGATGACTACCACTCCCCAGGCAATACGGGGAAAGATGTACAATATCCGTCCCGCATATATCAATGCCGAAGCATACGATTATACTCCGGTTGAGGGTAGCGAACTGGAAAAACTCTCTATCGGCTTGAAAAAGAAGTAGAATAGTTGTCATACGATACTATTATTGAAATAGAAAATGATGTAAGATGAGAAAACTTATTATTTGCATATTCATGGTTTTAGGTGGATACCTCTTTTCATTTGCCCAACATCCGTCCCTTCTTTTCACACAGGAAGAAGTGAACGAGATGAGGGCAGGAAAGGGGACAGTACCCGCATTCGACAAATCTCTTTCGGAAGTGTTGGCCGCAGCCGATGCAGCAGTAAACTCTCCTGTCTCCGTTCCGGTTCCCGTAGATGGCGGTGGCGGTGTGGTACACGAACAGCATAAATCCAATTACTATGCCATGTTCCATTGTGGAGTTGCCTATCAGTTGACAGGGGATAAGAAATATGCCGCCTACGTGGGCGATATGTTGGAAGCCTATGCAAAACTATACCCTACTTTAGGGTTCCACCCCCTGCAACTTTCCCCCGTCCCGGGACGTCTGTTTTGGCAGACACTGAATGAAAGTGTATGGCTGGTGCATACAGCGGTTGCTTATGACTGTATCTATAACACACTCTCACCCAAGCAGCGTGCCACTATCGAGAAGAATCTCTTCGTTCCGATGGCGGACTTCATCATGGACGGTATGGGAGACAACCATGCAAATAACAAGACATTCAATAAAATGCACAACCATGCTACATGGGCTACGGCCGCCGTCGGTATGATTGGCTTTGCGATGAATCGTGAAGATTACGTAAAGAAGGCACTTTACGGCTCCGACGGAACAGGCAAACGGGGTGGCTTTATCCGCCAGATGGATTACCTGTTCTCTCCCGACGGTTACTTCACGGAAGGAGCCTACTATCAACGTTATGCCATCTGGCCTTTCGTCATCTTCGCCCAATGCATCGAGAATAAACTGCCGGACTTGAAAATCTTCAACTACCGGGATAGCATTCTTTCAAAAGCCCTCTCCACATTGATACAACTTTCTTATGAAGGCGAATTCTTCCATATTAATGATGCCTTGCTGAAAGGGCTTTCCGCACAGGAACTGGTATATGCGGTAAACATATTATATAATGTTAATCCTTCGGATAAATCATTATTGTCCGTTGCAAATAAATACCAGCATACCTATCTCCCTACTATCGGCGGTTTCAAAGTAGCCCGTGATATTGCCCGCGGAGAAGCTGCCCCGATTACCTATCGCAGCAGTGTATTCCGTGACGGACGCAAGGGGGATGAAGGCGGCATAGCCGTAATCCGCTCCACAGATTCTAATCTGAATAGCGCCTTGACACTGAAAGCTACCTCACACGGCTTGAGCCACGGACATTTTGATAAACTGACAATGGCTTATTACGACAATGGGAACGAGATTCTGCCCGACTACGGTGCTTCCCGCTTCCTGAATATCGAAGCCAAGTATAAAGGTCATTATACCCGCGAAAACCAATCGTTTGCCAAACAGACAATTGCGCACAATACATTGGTCGTGGACGAAACATCCCACTTTGCCGGAGATATAAAAGTCTCTTCCCGTTATCATTCAGACATCATCTACCATGATTTCAACGGCGGACATTTTCAGGTAATGGTGGCGAAAGACACCAATGCCTATCCCGGAATAGAGATGAAACGTACACTGGCTTACGTGACTACCCCTTTCCTGCAATTCCCGTTAATCCTGGATGTGCTGCAAGCAAATGCGGATAAAGAGCATCAGTACGATTACCCTATCTGGTATAACGGACACTTCGTTTCCCTGAACTTTCCTTACGCCAAAGCAACTAACGAACTGAAAACTCTTGGTACGAAAGACGGCTATCAGCATCTTTGGCTGGAAGCCTGGGGGCAGAACAAGAGCCGAAATACATCGAGCTTCACCTTTGTCAATAAGGATCGTTTCTATACTATTAGTATAGCTACTACTCCGCAAACAGAAATGAAAATGCTTCGTCTGGGCGCTAATGACTTTGATTTCAACTTGAGAAACGAAACCGCTTTCCTGATAAGGGAAAAAGCACGGAAGAACCATACATTCGCCACTTCCATCGAAACGCATGGAGAATATGATGTGGTAAGGGAAACTTCCAGTAACCTGACCTCATCTTGCGAAGAGGTGAAAGTCGTGATGGATACGGCTTCCTATACAGTGGTGAAAGCAACCTATAAGGGTGGGCATTCCGTAATGCTTTGCTTGAGCAACACCGATACCGACAGAGAAAAAGAACACCGCCTGACGGTCGAAGGCACCATATATGCTTGGAACGGTCGTTGCGGAGTATTTATGAAATGATGATTAGTTTTCCGTTTCTCAGGTATTAATACCTGTCTTCTCAAGTATTAATACTTATCGGCTCAAGTGTTAACACTTGACAACTCAACAGTTAACACTTGACGAACGATGAATTAACTTCTGAAATACAGTGAATTAACAACTTGATTACAGGATGTTAATATGGGATGAGATAACTAATAAAAGATGAGTTATGAATGAATCGAGAATATAATAAACCATTAATAGACAGAAATATGAAAACATGTAGTGAAACTTATCAGTTTGAGAAAGAATTGAAGTGGGAAAATCCTGCTCCGGGTGTAAATCGCCAGATTATGGCGTATGACGGTCAGTTGATGATGGTCAAAGTGAAATTTGACAAAGGTGCGGTAGGTAGTATGCATGAGCACTACCACAGCCAGGCGACTTACGTAGTAAGCGGCAAGTTTGAACTAACCATCGGCGATAAGAAAGAAATCCTTTCTGCCGGAGACGGCTACTATGTAGCGCCCGACGAGCTGCACGGTTGTGTTTGCCTCGAAGCCGGTATCCTGATTGATACGTTCAGCCCTGTGCGTGCAGACTTCTTAAACCTGTAAACGTATGAAGGTAAAAGGACTCCGATGGATGGTTATCGGGTTAATCATGCTGATAACCATCATCAACTATCTGGATAGAGGTACGCTCAACTATATGTGGGTGGCTAATATCGACTATCGTCTGGTTTCCGAAGCGGATGCGTCGGCAGATAAAGGTAATCATGCTGTCCTGGCAGGAGAGCAGTATATCCTGACAGCCGCCAACGGCAACCGGGATTCTGTCAGCGTAGCCAACGTACAGATGAAGGAGAAAAACGGCGTTACGTTCGTAACCAATCGCGAAGGTATCGCTATCGACCTCGGCTTGATAGACCGCAACGACCCGGATGCTTCGCAGAAGGCGAAAGATATTCTTGGTCTGATAACTATCTTCTTTATGATAGCATACGGTATCAGCCAGCTTGTCTCCGGGAAACTGTACGACAAGATTGGATGCCGGAAAGGTTTCTTCTGGAGCGTGCTCGTCTGGGGGGCAGCGGATGCATTAGCATCCCTTTCACGGGGAATCTTCTCGCTGACCTTCTTCCGGATGATGCTCGGATTGGGGGAAGCCGGTCCGTGGCCCGGTACGACGAAAAGCAACGCCGAATGGTTCCCGCAGAAAGAACGCGCTTTCGCACAGGGATTGTTCGGGGCGGCAGCATCCATCGGTTCAATCCTTGCACCGATTATTATCCTGATGCTGTTCATTGCCTTCGGCTGGAAACTGACTTTTATTGTAGTCGGCGGATTGGGACTGATTTGGTTGATTCCCTGGTTGATTATCAACAAGGAAGGCCCGAAGAAGCATCCCTGGATTACAGAAGAAGAACGTACCTATATCCTAAGCGGTCAGCCCGAACAGGAGCTGAAAACCGAGGATAAAGGAAAAAGCTGGGGCGAACTGCTCCGAGTAAGAAAGAACTGGTCTGTCATTTTGGGACGGTTCTTCCTCGACCCTATCTGGTGGATGTTCGTGACATTCCTGCCGTTATATCTGGCAGATGTGTTCCACTTGAATATCAAAGAGGTGGCATTCTCCGCCTGGGTTCCGTATGTAGGTGCGGCATTGGGAAGTATTGCCGGCGGCTGGTATTCCGGTTGGCTGATAAACCGGGGACATACGGTGAACTATGCCCGTAAGGCGGCAATGCTGCTTGGTGGGATTATCATCATCCCGTCCATTCTGGCGGCTATCATGTCTACTACGGCTCCGGTCGCTATCGTCTTCATGGCATTGGTACTGGGTGGATTCCAGTTCTTTATGACGAACTTGCAGACTATCCCGAGCGACCTGCACAGTGGCAAATCTGTCGGCTCGCTGGCAGGATTGGGCGGTGCTTCGGCCGTATTGGGTACTATCCTGGCAATCCTTTTTGCCAGTTATATTACGAATTGGATATTATTATTCAGTCTGTTGGGAGCTTTGGTGCCGCTATCGCTGTGTTCCATCTTCCTGACAGTAGGAGAGATTAAACAAATAGAAAAATAAACGTATTTTAAAAACAAGACAATTATGAAATTAGAAGGAAAAGTAGCTATCGTAACAGGTGGCGCACGCGACCTTGGTCGTGCAATATCAGTGAAATTGGCAGCAGAAGGTGCAAAAGTTTGCCTGAACTATTTCGACAATGAAGCCGATGCACAGGAAACATTGGCACTGATTAAAAACGTCGGTGGCGAAGCAATCGCTGTTCAGGGTGATATGACAAAGGCTGCTGCGGTAAAGAATCTTTTTGCAGAGTGCAACAAGGCATTTGGCGACAAGGTAGATGTATTGGTGAATGTAGTGGGCGGCATCGTAGGCCGTAAGAAAATCACCGAACAGGACGAAGACTGGTATGACTTCCTGATGGATGTCAATATGCGTTCCGTATTCCTCTGCACCCGTGAAGTGGTTCCGATGATGCCGGCAGGCGGCTCTATCGTCAACTTCTCTTCATTGGCTGCCCGCGACGGCGGTGGCAACGGAGCTTCCATGTATGCAACCGCGAAAGGTGCGGTAATGACATTTACCCGTTCTATGGCAAAGGAACTCGGTCCTCAGGGAATCCGTTGCAACGCTATCTGTCCGGGCACGATTGCCACTTCTTTCCACGACCGTTTCAATACGCCGGAAAACCGCGAACGTATGAAGGCTTCCTACGCATTGCGTCGTGAAGGAACTGCCGATGAAGTTGCCGACCTGGTTTGCTTCCTCGCTTGCTCCGAATCTTCTTACCTGACAGGTACGAACATTGACATCAACGGTGGCTGTTTCTTCTCTTAAAGAAGAAAGCTGATACCGTCATTCCGAACGTAGTGAAGAACCTGCCCCTTGGCAGATACCAGAAGCAGGTTCTCCGCTTCGCTCCGAATGACATACTTACCTACTTTAAAGAAAATATTTATGAGACGAATCTTTGCTATATGGGCTGTATGCCTCTGTTGGGGGATACTGAATGCCGCCCCCTTAGGCCCGTTTAATGCGATATTGCTTGAACAGCTAAAAAACGACTATCAGAAAGGTGAGAAAGAGGTCACCCGATACATTGAACTTCAGGAAAAGGTGGCAGAGAAATATATAAAGATGACTCCTCTATCGGTGACTGCCAAGAAAAAACTTCCCCCCAGCAAAGACCCCAGGGATTATATGACTTTATCTCCCTATTGGTGGCCTGATTCTACCAAGACCGACGGACTTCCTTATATTCGTAAAGACGGTGAACGAAATCCCGAAGTCTACGAATACCCCGAACGTGAGAATGCCAACCGTTTCGGTGATGCCGCTTACTGCCTGGGAGTACTCTATTATATCACAGGAAAAGAAGTCTACGCCAAAGCATGTGCCAACCACTTGCGGACATGGTTCACAGACCCGAAACTAGGTATGAACCCGAATATGACTTACGCCCAAACTGTGCCGGGTATGAAGAAAATGAGAGGTTCCGGCTTCATTGACTCGCGCCGTTTCAGCCGTGCGTTGGGTGTTGCCAAACTGATAGAAGGCTCGAAAAGTTGGACTCCCTCGGATAAGAAAAAACTCGATGATTGGGCTACCGCTTTCTGCTATTGGATGGAGAACAGCACGCAAGGGCAAAGGGAATCTCATGCCGCCAACAATCATGGCTTGTGGTACGAAGCCATCCACTTGATGGTACTGGCTTACTTGGACCGTACCGACCGTATCCGCGAAGTGGCGGAACAAAGTATTCTCCCTAAGATGGGTGCACAGATTGCCGACGACGGCTCGTTACCCCAGGAACTGAAACGGACTCTCTCCCTGCATTATTCCACTTTCGCTTTGGAAGCCTTAATGGAAGCCAACCAAATTACCAGCCAGATAGGCATCAATCTATGGAGTACTCCTGCTTCCAACGGAAAAGTGGCTTCGCAGGCGGTAGATTATCTGTATCTGTTTTATCTGAATCCCGAAAGCTGGAAATTCAAACAGATTAAACCTTTCGACCAGTCCCGTGCCGCCATTCTCCTTTATGAAGCGGGAACGGCATTGGGTAATCAGAAGTATGTCGATACGGCAAAGCGCATCGGTCTGAAATACAGTACGTCCGATGTGGAAACAATACCGTATCTGGTTTTAAAGAAGAAATAAAATTTGAAGAAGAAATAAGATTATCTGTACCTAATATAAAGTGATAACATGAAACTGAAACTGATTTTTTGTTTGTGTATGCTGCCGCTTCTCTGCCTTGCACAAGAAGCGCAACCACAGCAGTTCTCCAACCGCTATGGCATGAAGATGACGCGGAACGACGACGGTTCATACGCCTTGTTGTATGCAAAGAAATACTCAAAGTTTATTGACGTGAATACCATTCCCGATGTGATGGTTCCCTATACCTATCAGGCAGACCGCTTGAAAAGCAAGGATTATAAAGGCGTAACCACCAAGGACATCGTCTACAAGAAACATAAGGATTACGAACTGATACTCACGGTAGACTTTGCCGAGACAGAGAAGCCTGCCCCGTTTGTTGTTTATATTCATGGTGGCGGATGGGCGCGCGGTAATAACGGCTCGTCCCGGTCTTTGTCCCAATACTTGGCGAAACAGAAAGGCATAACAGGCGTGCGTGTCTCTTATACATTGGCACCTCAATCCGATGCAACGGTGAAAGTCTCTATCCAGGATATTCTGGACGCAGTGAAGTATGTACAGGAGCATGCCGCAGAACTGAACATTAACCCTGACTGTTTCGGCTTCCTGGGAACTTCTGCCGGCGCGCACCTGGCAGCAGTAGCTGCGATGACTGTCCCCGGTACAAAGGCTTTCGTAGGCTATTCCGGTATTTATGAGCTGGAAAAAGCTGCCATCACTATGAAAACAAAAGACCCCCAGCGTATCGCATACTTCTGTGACAGAGAGCCGAAAGTGCTTCGTGAAGCCTCTCCCATAAATCTGATTCCAAAGAAGAACGTTCCTGCTTCCATGTTGGTATGTGGCACGTGTGATGTTACGGTAGAGTGCGAACAGAGCGAAATGTTCGCATCGGCTTTAAAGAAAAGAGGGGGAGTCTGTGACTTGTTGAAGTATGAATACTATGACCATAACGTAAGTTCGAAGACTTCCGACAAGATGGAAGAGATTTTCTTCAAGTCGGTAGATTTCCTGACCAACCATATTAAATAAATCCAAATGAGAAAAGGAATTTTATTCTTAGCTCTTTTTGCCTTTATCGCCTGCTCTAACAGTTCGTCGGAAGTGATAGACGAGAAAGAACAGCCGAAACCGGAAGGACCGAAACCGGAACAACCGGTGGATGGCACATTAACCGCTGACGGTAATAGCTCAAAAACGTATGACTTGATTAAACGTTCGGGCTATAACCATGAAGCTCCCGACTCCTCGCGCGAACATAAGGCAGAGCACTTCCAACATATTCAGCAGGTGCATGACAACCAGCTAAATAAGTACGTATTTGCTTTCTTTATTCATGCTGAGATAGACGACGACCGTGGACTGACAAACATCACTGACCGCCAGCGTAATGAGATAAAGACGGATAATAAATCTCCGAAAAGCCTTGTCGGGCAAAAAGGAGAGACTATGGTGTTTCGCTGGAAATTCTGTTTGCCAACTGGATTCCAGACGACAACCAAATTCTCCCATCTCCACCAATTGAAGGGTATTGATAATTCATCGGGCACGGCAGACGTCGGTTCTCCACTCATTACCCTGACTGCTTATTCCAACAGCGGCAGCAAGGGCGGTCAACAACTGCGCGTACGTTATGACAAACGTGGCGGAAGCACTACTACCCTTGCCAGTACAGATCTTGCCGGCTTCCTCGGCAACTGGGTGGAAGTAGAAGAAAAAGCCTGTTTCGGTGAAAACGGTTCGTATGAAGTAGTCATCACACGCATAAAAGACGGAAAAGTTCTCTTGAAATTCAGTTCTGAAAAGATGGATATGTGGCGCACGGACTGTACGGGACTTCGTCCCAAATGGGGTATCTACCGCTATCTGGGCGAAAACCGGAGTTGGCAAGACCAGTTGCGTGACGAAGAAATTCGTTTTGCCGACTTCTCTATCAGGAAGCTTTAGAGAGGGATTTTAAAGAAAACCTTAGAAAAGGACAGACGGTTAGTTTTGTCTATTATGGTGGTCTCCTGTCCGGGATATACTTTCGGTATATTTTCGGGTGGGAGATTGTCATCTGAATAATTTACCCAATAGAATCAATAACTTGTTGAGGTGTCATTACAAAAGTATCATTTTCTTGAGTCAGTTTATGTTTCAAGAAAAGTACCTTTATACATATTATGTAGTATAAAAATAATGTTTCTACTCCATAATAACAAACATATTGGTTTTATTAAGTATAACTTATAAAACAGACATTTTTCCTTGTTTTATTAAGTATGATTAATAAGAATGCTTTTGAATAAGGACTGTTTTCAGACAGATGTGGTATGAAATTACCACATCTGTGGTATTTTCCCTGAACAGAATCCGCCTTATCTTTGTCATATATTAAAACAGAGGAAATTAAAAACAGATATATATGGAAAAGATAGCAAGAAAATTGACGGATTTGGTAGGTAACACCCCGTTGTTGGAACTCAGCAATTATAATAAGAGTAATGGTCTGAAAGCTCGTCTGGTAGTGAAGCTCGAATACTTTAATCCGGCGGGGAGTGTAAAAGACCGTGTGGCGTTGGCAATGATTGAAGATGCCGAAGTGAAAGGTGTTTTGCAGCCGGGAGCTACCATTATCGAGCCTACCAGTGGTAATACTGGTGTAGGACTGGCTTTCGTAGCTGCCGCCAAGGGATATAAGCTGATATTGACTATGCCCGACACAATGAGCGTCGAACGGCGTAATCTTCTGAAAGCTTTGGGGGCGGAACTGGTTCTGACGCCCGGTGCGGACGGAATGAAAGGAGCCATAGCCAAAGCGGAAGAGTTGAAAGCAGCCACTCCGGGTTCTGTTATCTTACAACAGTTTGAGAATCCTGCTAACCCCGCCATGCATTTACGCACAACCGGCCTGGAAATATGGAGAGATACCGAGGGGAAAGTCGATATCTTTGTGGCCGGAGTAGGTACTGGCGGGACAGTTAGCGGTGTAGGCGAAGCGCTGAAAATGCGCGACCCGAGTATAAAGATAGTAGCGGTGGAACCATCCGATTCTCCGGTATTGTCCGGTGGAAAGCCCGGCCCGCATAAGATTCAGGGAATCGGTGCCGGTTTTGTCCCTAAGAATTATAAGGCTTCCATTGTGGATGAAGTCATCCAGGTGCAGAATGATGACGCTATTCGCACGAGCCGTGAGTTGGCAAAGCAGGAAGGTTTGTTAGTAGGCATCTCTTCGGGAGCTGCCGTATATGTTGCTGCAGAACTGGCGAAACGACCGGAAAATGCAGGGAAGATGATTGTGGCATTATTGCCTGATACGGGAGAACGTTATTTGTCTACCATCTTGTACGCTTTTGAGGAATACCCTCTATAAGAAGAATTTTAGAAAAAAGAGAGAGAATAACCTTGTGGTTGCTTGGTAAAACCGTATATTTGCCAAGTAACCATTTTTATTTAGTGCTATGATAAACAAGATCCTCGGGATTCTAACCATCCTCTTTCTATTTTCCGCCTGTAAAGACGAAGATTCTCCTCTTTCTTCTACGAAGCAGTTGCTTGGCTTTTCTATTCTGAAAGTTGATAATCAAGATAAGATTACCGATGATGTGGAAGCCTCTATTCAGGAGAATGTGATAACATTATCATTAGATGCATACGATGATTTGAAGTCGTTGATTGCCATATTCGAACATAATGGGAAATCCGTCACGGCAAATGGAGTTGAGCAGGAGTCGGGGATTACCTCGAATGATTATTCTCAACCATTGGTTTTCACAGTCGAGGCAGAAGATGGGAGTAAAGAACAATATACGGTGAAAGTATTGTTGAAAGATACCAGTGTGCTTTCTTCTTTTCGTTTCTTAAAAAAGAATAATGCATTCTTAGCTGCCGATGTTTCATCTTCTATTGGAGAAAAAAGTATCATCCCCCTTGTTACATTCTCACAATCCGAGCTCATTCCTACATTTACTACGAATGCTGTAAAAGTATTAGTGGATGATGTGGAACAGCAAAGTGGGATAACAAAGATTGATTTTGCATCTCCTGTCATTTATCAGTTTGTAATGCGGAACGGGGAAACCTTTCAATACACGGTAAAGGCTGAGTTCTTATTATCTGCTGTTCCTGAATTGACTATTACGACAACAGACCCGTCTATAACGGAAATACCAAGCAAAGACGAGTACTTGGAAGCAACTTTGACAGTTAACGGCAAAGGAGTCTATGAGAACTATACTGGGAAAACTGAGGTGAAAGGAAGAGGTAATTCAACGTGGGGATATCCCAAAAAGCCTTATCGACTGAAACTTAGTAAGAAAGCGGAAATCTGTGGTTTTGGAAAAGCAAAGAACTATGTGTTGTTGGCGAATCATATTGACCCTACGTTAATGCTTAATTCGGTTGCTTTTAAGATAGGACGGTTGTTGGAACTACCTTTTACCAATCACGCAATTCCTGTAGATGTGGTTTTGAATGGCAATTATAAAGGTTCTTATTTGTTGACCGAACAGATAGAGGTTAAAGAAAATCGTGTAGATTTGGATGAGAACAACAGTGTCATGTGGGAACTTGATTCTTATTGGGATGATGAACCTAAATTCAAATCGACTGCGTTTAACCTTCCTGTAATGGTGAAAGACCCCGATTTAACCACAGAGCAGTTTGAATATTGGAAGAAGGACTTCAATGCATTTGCGACACAATTCGCAAAAGAACCATTAGCGGGAAATACTTATGTAGATTTGATTGACATTGAATCGGTAGCCAAATATCTGATAACTCTCAACTTGGTGCACAATATGGAGATAAATCATCCTAAAAGTATTTTTCTCCATAAAGAAGGAAATGGTAAGTATGTGATGGGGCCGATTTGGGATTTCGATTGGGCGTATGATTATGAAGGTACGAATAAGCATTTCGGGCGTTATAATACGCCATTATTCTCAAGTAACATGAATGGAGTCGGAACTGCATTTTTCCAACGTTTCTTGCAAGATAGCCGTGTGAAAGCGATATATAAGAAAACCTGGCAAGATTTCAAGAATAATAAGTTGGACGCATTGTTACAGTATGTAGATGATTATGCTGCAATGCTTAAACCATCTGTGGAAAGAAATAGTGAGCTATGGGACAATACTAAATCATTTAATGATAAAGTAAAGGAACTGAAAAATTGGTTGAAAGGTAGAGCAAGCTATATAGATGGTGAGGTCAGTAAACTTTAATATTGCCATAGATTGCGTTAGATAAATACTGAGATTATATTAATTAACGTCAGTTCGATAGATGTTCGCCCGCATGGCTTCCCTTCGGGAAGGAGAAGAAGCGAAAAGTACAGGCATCTATCGAACTGACGTCATTAGTATCCCAGGCATATACTGTCATTCTTTTTATCGGATAACGTTACTGTCTTGTAAAAGAGAACTATCAACAAAGATTTCGACTTCATCCCTGAACTGTAGGGATAATTGTTATATCTGAAAAACAGGTTTGAATTTATTGTACCTCAAAACTCCCCTTCAGCTGGGCGTCCTGTGAAGAAGCTCCCACCATAATCTTGAAAGTCCCTTTCTCTACACCGTAGTGCATATCAGCGTCATAGTACGACAGCATTTCGGGAGTAAGAGTAAACGAAACCTGTTTCGTTTACCCCGCCTTCAAAGGTATGCGGGCAAAATCTTTCAACTCCTTCACAGGGCGGGTAGCCGAACTATATTCATCGCGGATATAAAGTTACACAGTCTCTTCACCGTCCATCTTTCCGGTATTCGTGACGTCTACGGTTACTTCCACGCTCTTGTCGGGAGTGATTGCCGCTTCAGACAGTTTGAGATTATCATATTTGTACGTCGTATAACTCAAACCGTAACCGAACTCGTACAAAGGTAATGAATTTCCTGTTGCATACAGAAACCAATGGTTGGTAAAGTCCCGGCAAAGAAAGCTCGTAACGGTCGCTGTTCTCTCCGCAAGTCTTCTCGTTCCAGTGGTAACGCATGGAGTTTTCTCCTACCACAAGAATCGCCAAATCGGAATTGTGTGCCCGTTGCACTGCATCCTTAATCTGGCTGTCGGACAATAAACGGACATTCCAACCTAGGTCGAGGAAGTTGTAAGCCGTTTCATGGCTTTTCATCGGCTCGCAGACCGAAGACTTTGCCCGTCATCTGGTCTACTGGTACTTTCCATACTTTGACGTTGCGGACAGCTGGGTCGGAGTAGCTGAATTCATTGTTCGTGTAATGGCGCATGATGATGTTCAATGCGCTGCGTTTCTCATCCATATCCTCAATGAACTCCACTTTCCCGCGACACATAGCACTTTCGGAACGCATACTGTAGCTGCAAGCTACTTTCTCGTGTTGGTAGACGAGTTTGTGTCCGAGACTGAAAGTGATACAGACATGGTTGTTGCGTTCCAGCATCTCTAATTTACCACCTTCGGGGCCGGAGTGAAGGTAGATGACGCCGTTTTCATAACCGAAGTTCATGGGAATCACGTATGGATTGCCTTCCAGGTCTGTGATGCCTACAAAGCAGGCGTCACAGTGAAGGATGATAGATTCGATTCGTTGTTTATCTTCAATAATAAGGGTTTTCATAGATTCTGAGTTATCTTATAATAGGATGGAACGTAGTTTCTGTCATTCAAGCGAAGCGAAGAATCTGCTCTTGATGTTTATATGAAAAGCGGATTCTTCCTTCTTGTAGTTGTCTGACTATTCCTTGAACTAAAAATCAAAGAATGTTTTGAGCACGGCTAATGACATCGACTTTCGTTATTTTTCAATTAATTCGAAATCGAGCTGTTTCTTCTCCAGGTTGGCACGTGCTACACGGACAGTGATAGCGTCTCCCAAACTGTATGTCTTATTTTTGCGGCGTCCGCGCAGACAGTAGTTCTTTTCGTCGAATTCGTAATAGTCATCGTCCAAATCGCGGACAGGTACAAGACCTTCGCACTTGTTTTCGTTCAGTTCTACATATAATCCCCACTCGGTTACACCGGAGATAACACCGTCATAAATCTGTCCCAACCGTTCGCTCATAAATTCCACTTGTTTGTATTTGATGGAAGCGCGCTCGGCATTGGCTGCTATTTGTTCCATGTTCGAACTGTGGTCGCATAGGTCTTCATACTTGGCTTCGGATACGCTGCGTCCTCCATCCATGTATTTAGTTACCAACCGATGTACCATCATGTCCGGGAATCGGCGGATGGGTGAGGTGAAGTGCGTATAGTAATCGAATGCCAGTCCGTAGTGACCGATATTATGCGTAGAATAACGTGCTTTCTGCATGGCGCGGATGGACACGGTTTCTATCAGGTTCTCTTCTTTCTTTCCGTGAATATCGTCCAGTAGGTGGTTGATGGATTTTGAAATATCCGTCTTTGTCCCACTCGTACGTACTTTATAACCGAAGCGGGCGATGAAGTGCGACAGGTTCTCCAGCTTTTCCGGGTCGGGCAGGTCGTGGATACGGTAAGGAAGTACTTTGGCTTTCTTGTTCTTGGGTACCCGACCTACTTTCTCTGCCACGGTTCTGTTAGCAAGTAGCATGAATTCTTCAACGAGCTTATTGGCGTCTTTCGATTCTTTGAAATAAACGCTGATAGGTTTTCCTTTCTCGTCGATTTCAAATTTTACTTCGTAACGGTCGAAGTTGATGGCTCCCGCTGTGAATCGTCTCTCGCGAAGTGCTTTTGCAATGGTATCCAGCATGAGCACTTCTTCTTTGAAGTCGCCTTCTTTGGTTTCAATAATCTGCTGCGCTTCTTCGTAGGTGAAGCGGCGGTCGGAATTGATAACTGTATGTACGATGCGTGAGTCTTTGACTTCTCCCTTTTCGGTGATGTCGAAGATGACGGAGAATGCGAGCTTTTCTTCGTTCGGACGAAGTGAACAGATGAAGTTGCACAGGCGTTCGGGAAGCATCGGGATAGTACGGTCTACGAGGTAGACGGAAGTGGCACGTTTCTCAGCTTCCTTGTCGATGATGCTGCCTTCTTTTACGTAATGTGTCACGTCGGCAATGTGTACGCCTACTTCCCACAATCCGTCTTTCAGTTTGCGGATAGAAAGTGCGTCGTCAAAATCTTTGGCGTCTTTCGGGTCGATGGTGAAAGTGGTAATCTTGCGGAAGTCCTCTCGTTTGGCAATCTCTTCGGCAGAAATCTCGGCAGGAATCTTGTCGGCTGCCGTTTCTACTGATTTCGGATATACATAAGGTAAGCCGAACTCTGCGAGAATGGCGTGCATCTCTGTAGTGTTGTCACCAGCCTGTCCTAAGATATCTATTACTTGCCCGATAGGATTCTTTGCCTTGTCCGGCCATTCGGTGACCTTTACGATTGCCTTGTCTCCGGTCTTTCCACCTTTCAGCTTATCTTTCGGGATGAAGATGTCGTTGGCAAGCGTACGGTTCTCCGTCACCAGGAATGCGTATGACTTAGCCACTTCCAGCGTTCCGACGAATGTATCGTTGGCACGTTCCAGTATTTCGATGACTTCTCCTTCGGCTTCTCTGTTCTTCCGTTTGGCATAGAAGGTTATCTTTACTTTATCGTTATTCATCGCATGGGCGGAATTACGTTCGGCCACGAATATAGGGTCACCCCCTTCTTCGGGAATAAACGAGTTCTTACCGTTGCTCTTCCGTTGGAAAGTGCCTGTCATTTCTGTTCCGTGACTGTTCAAGCGGAACTTCCCTTTTTCTATTTCACTGATATAATCGTCATCTAAAAGGTCATGCAGTATATCGACGCATAGCATTTTCTGGGGATGGGTGGTGAGACGCAATTCCGAGAAAATGTATTTCATGCTTAGAATTTCGTTGGATTTGGCATGGAAAAAGTCTATTAACAACGCTGCCAGCTCTTTCTTACTCATTCTCTTGCCGGCTTTTTTCTCTTTCTTTTCTTTCTTTTTCGCCATAATGTAGTCTTTTAAAAATATGTAATTACAAAGATAGACGATTATTTTCCTTATGGAAACTTTGGGGGAAGAAAAATAGCGGGGTTGTCTTGTATTTTATGTTTTATGGTAGGATGGCATATTTATGAATTGAGTAGCATAACAATTAAAGTTGAGGTAATACTTTTTAAAGAGAAATGCAAAATGCTTTTTATTTTATATTTATTGTATCTTTGTGGCATTATCAAAAAGAATGTTTGGTGAGAGTACTTTAATTAATATTCACGCAGAACCTAGAAAGTAATAATGGAGAGTATTTTAATTACGGGCGCAAGCGGTTTTATCGGGAGCTTCATCGTGGAGGAAGCACTGAAACGAAAGTTTGGTGTATGGGCGGGAATTCGTTCTACAAGTAGTAAGCAATATCTGAAAAACCGGAAGATTCATTTTCTGGAACTGGACTTTGCGCACCCTAATGAACTTCGTGCCCAACTCTCCGGACACAAAGGTACATATAACAAATTTGATTATATCATTCATTGTGCCGGTGTTACCAAATGTTCTGACAAGAAGACTTTTGATTATGTCAACTATCTCCAGACCAAATATTTTATTGATACGCTGAGGGCGTTGAATATGGTTCCTAAGCAGTTTATATACATCAGCACGTTGAGCATATTCGGCCCTGTGCGTGAGAAGGATTATACTCCGATTGAAGCCGATGATGTTCCGGCACCTAATACAGCTTATGGTTTCAGTAAGCTAAAAGCGGAGCTATATATTCAGAGCATTCCCGGTTTTCCTTATGTCATCTATCGTCCTACGGGAGTTTACGGGCCTCGTGAATCAGATTATTTCCTGATGGCGAAATCTATTCAGAAACATGTTGATTTCTCTGTAGGTTTTAGGCGTCAGGACTTGACTTTCGTCTATGTGAAAGATATTGTGCAGGCTATTTTCTTAGGCATAGAGAAAAAAGTAACACGAAAGGCGTATTTCCTGACAGATGGAAAGGTCTATAAAAGTAGTACTTTTTCGAACTTGATACAAAAAGAATTGGGGAATCCATTTGTTCTTCATATGAAATGTCCGTTAATTGTGCTAAAAGTTATATCTTTGCTCGCTGAATTCATAGCTACGCGTTCCGGAAAGAGCAGTACCCTGAATTCGGATAAATATAAGATAATGAAACAACGCAACTGGCAATGCGATATCATCCCGACAATTAATGAATTGGGGTATGCACCCGAATATGATTTGGAAAAGGGAGTTCGTGAAACTATTGCTTGGTATAAAAACGAAGGATGGCTTTAGACTTATTTAAGCGCGTAGAAACCCGGAAGGGGTTGTTTGCTGTGGAAAAGATTACATTGATTTATAATCTGTTGACTTCCATATTGATTCTATTCCTGTTTCAGCGGATGGATCATCCATGGCATATGTTGCTGGATAGGGCTATGATTGCCGCAATGACTTTTCTGCTGATGTACCTTTATCGCCTTGCCCCTTGTAAGTTCTCGGCGTTTGTGCGTATTGTTATTCAGATGAGCCTGCTTTCTTACTGGTATCCGGATACTTTCGAATTTAATCGTTTCTTTCCAAACCTGGATCATGTCTTTGCTACTGCCGAGCAGTTTATCTTTAACGGGCAGCCTGCTATTTGGTTCTGCCATACATTCCCGCATCTTCTAGTCAGTGAAGCATTTAATATGGGATATTTCTTCTATTATCCGATGATGCTGATTGTGGCATTGTTCTATTTCATTTATAAGTTCGAGTGGTTTGAAAAGATGTCTTTTGTGCTTGTCACTTCTTTTTTTATATATTATCTGATTTATATCTTTGTACCTGTTGCCGGACCTCAGTTCTATTTCCCTGCTATCGGGATTGATAATGTGTCTAAAGGGATTTTTCCTGCTATCGGTGATTATTTCAATCATCATCAGGAATTGCTTCCCGGTCCGGGATATCAGCACGGGTTCTTTTATAGCTTAGTGGAAGGTTCGCAGCAAGTGGGCGAACGTCCTACAGCGGCATTCCCAAGTTCGCATGTTGGCATTTCTACTATCCTGATGATTATGGCGTGGCGTGGCAGTAAGAGACTGTTCGCTTGCCTTATACCTTTCTATATGTTGCTCTGTGGCGCTACTGTGTATATTCAGGCGCATTATGTCATTGATGCCATTGTGGGCTTCTTCTCTGCATTCTTGCTGTATGTAGTGGCAACTTGGATGTTCAAGAAGTGGTTTGCGCAACCGATGTTCAAGTAAAGGAGCATTGGTCCGCAAGTATTACTTTTACGGATACAATGCTACGGGTATAATGAATTAGTCTTCTGGATTATTTTCTCTGTTGATGAGTATTTCATTAAATATTTGAAACAGCTCTTCTTTGGTTTCAGCCCTTAGCATCGCAATACGTGTATTGCGGAAATTGGGAATCCCCTTGAATAATGGGCTTGCAGCCAAATGGCGTCGTACATGTAGGATACCTCTACGTTCATCGAGCAGATTCACACTGTCAATCACTTCCTGACGAAGCACTTCCATGCACCATTCAAAACTAAGTGGTGGCAACTCTTCGCCTGTCTCCAGATAATGCTTCATCTCTTTGAATATCCACGGACGTCCGAAACTGGCGCGACCTATCATGACAGCATCCACCCCGTAACGGTCGAAACACTCCTTACAGCGTTGGGGTGTGGTTACATCTCCGTTCCCGATAATCGGGATATGCATCCGCGGATTGTTCTTCACTTCTCCTATCAGCGTCCAGTCCGCTTCTCCGGTGTACATTTGTGCACGGGTACGGCCATGTATCGTCAGTGCAGCAATGCCACAATCTTGCAACTGTTCCGCCAGTTCTACGATGATTTTACTGTTTGCATCCCATCCCAAACGGGTTTTAACCGTTACGGGAATTTTTACCGCATCCACTACGGCACGAGTAATCTCCAGCATTTTAGGGACATTCTGTAACATTCCTGCTCCTGCCCCTTTCCCGGCTACTCTCTTCACCGGACACCCGAAGTTTATATCCAGTATATCAGGCTGCGCTTCTTCTACGATTTTGGCGGCTTCCACCATTGTCTCCGTATCCTTTCCGTATATCTGAATAGCGACAGGGCGTTCCTCATCACTGATACTTAGCTTCTGTGCCGTCTTGCTGACCGCACGTATCAGTGCGTCACTCGATACAAATTCAGTATATACCATGTCCGCTCCGAATTTCTTGCACATCAAGCGGAAAGCCGGGTCGGTCACGTCTTCCATGGGAGCGAGCAGGATAGGGTGTTCACCGAGGTCTATATGGTTAATCTTCATATATGATTTTGCTATTTACTGTTTATGATTGAAGTAACTTCTTGTTTTCGCTGCAAAAATACGGAAAAAAGCCTACCTTTGTACGCATTCATTTGCTTAACTGATACAAATAAGTATATATTCTATGAGTCTTAGTTTGAAAGATTTTGAAATTATGGCTCCTGTCGGTTCGCGCGAATCTCTTGCTGCGGCTATTCAGGCAGGTGCCGATTCTATCTATTTCGGTATAGAAAACCTAAACATGCGTGCCCGTTCGGCTAATACGTTCACCATTGATGATTTGCGGGAGATAGCCCGTACGTGCGATGAACACGGGATGAAAAGTTATCTGACGGTCAACACCATTATCTATGATAAAGATATTCCTTTGATGCATACGATTGTCGATGCGGCTAAGGAAGCGGGAATTTCGGCTGTGATTGCGGCTGATGTGGCGGTGATGAACTATGCCCGCCGGATAGGGCAGGAAGTGCATCTCTCCACCCAGTTGAATATCTCCAATGCGGAAGCATTGAAATTCTATGCGCAATTTGCCGATGTAGTGGTATTAGCCCGCGAGTTGAACCTGGAACAGGTAGCGGAGATTTACCGCCAGATACAGGAAGAGCATATCTGCGGTCCGAGTGGCGAACAGATTCGTATTGAGATGTTCTGTCACGGTGCGCTTTGCATGGCTGTTTCGGGCAAATGTTACCTTTCCTTGCATGAGATGAACCATTCTGCCAACCGGGGTGCTTGTATGCAGGTGTGCCGCCGTTCTTATACCGTCCGTGATAAGGAAACAGATGTGGAGCTGGATATTGATAACGAATATATCATGTCGCCGAAAGACCTGAAAACCATTCACTTTATGAATAAGATGATGGATGCGGGCGTGCGTGTATTCAAGATTGAAGGCCGTGCCCGTGGTCCTGAGTATGTGCGTACGGTGGTAGAATGTTATAAGGAAGCTATCAAAGCCTATCTGGAAGATACATTCACCGATGAAAAGATTGCAGTTTGGGACGAACGCTTGAAGACAGTTTTCAATCGTGGCTTCTGGGACGGCTATTATTTGGGACAGCGTTTGGGAGAATGGACCCGCAATTATGGTTCGGCGGCTACGGAACGTAAGATTTATGTAGGTAAAGGTGTCAAATACTTCTCTAATATCGGAGTTTCCGAGTTTCTGGTAGAAGCTGCTGAAGTAAGCGTAGGCGATAAACTTCTCATTACAGGACCGACTACCGGTGCTCTATTTATGACTTTGGAAGAAGCCCGCGTAGACTTGGAACCTGTGCAGACAGTGAAGAAGGGACAGCATTTCTCCATGAAATCGGATAAGATACGTCCCAGTGACAAGCTGTATAAACTGGTATCAACCGAAGAACTGAAGAAGTTCAAAGGGCTTGATATCGAACAGAAAAGAGGCTGACCGTTATTTCTCAACTTTTAATTCTCAATTTAAATGAACTATATCTATGAATTGGAAATGAAGGTACGCGATTATGAGTGTGACCTTCAGGGCATCGTGAACAATGCCAATTATCAGCATTATCTGGAACATACCCGCCATGAGTTTCTGACCTCAGTCGGCGTAAGTTTTGCTGTGCTCCATGAGCAGGGCGTAGACCCGGTAGTGGCACGTATCAATATGGCTTTCAAAACTCCGCTGAAAAGTGGGGACGAGTTCGTGTCCAAGCTATATATGAGGAAAGAAGGCATCAAGTATGTATTCTACCAGGATATCTTCCGCAAAAGTGATAATAAAGTTGTAGTGAAATCCACTGTTGAAACGGTATGTGTAGTAAATGGACGTTTGAGCGACAGCGAATTGTTTGATAACGTCTTTGCTCCTTACCTGAATGAATAGCTCCGAAGAAGAACAGATTTATAGCATCGCTTTGACAATGGTGCCCGGTATCGGGCACATTGGAGCGAAACATCTTATAAGCGGAATAGGCAATGCCGTTGATGTATTCCGCCTGCGCAAAGAACTGCCGGAACGTATTCCTGAAATAAGCCGGCGGGTAGTGGAAGCGTTGGATTGTCCGCAAGCTATTGCCCGTGCCGGACAGGAATATGAATTTATCCGGAAGAACCGGATTTCATGTCTTACTTTTCATGATGAGGCTTATCCTTCCCGTTTGCGGGAGTGTGAGGATGCCCCTGTCGTTCTTTTCTTTAAAGGAAATACCGATTTAAACTCCCTTCATGTAATAAATATGGTAGGAACCCGCAATGCCACGGATTATGGAACCCAAATCTGTGCCTCCTTCTTGCGGGATTTGAAAACGCTTTGCCCTGATGTGTTGGTAGTCAGCGGGCTTGCTTATGGGATTGATATCCATGCGCACCGTGAGGCGTTGGCTAATGAACTACCTACGGTAGGGGTCCTTGCACATGGTTTGGACCGTATCTATCCTTATGTGCATCGGAAAACGGCTGTTGATATGCTTGAAAGAGGCGGGTTGCTTACCGAGTTCATGTCCGGCACCAATCCCGACCGGCATAACTTTATCAGCCGCAACCGTATTGTCGCCGGTATGTGTGATGCTACCATTGTCATTGAATCAGCAGAGAAAGGTGGTTCACTGATTACTGCCGAACTTGCCGAAAGCTATCATCGCGATTGTTTTGCTTTCCCCGGTCGTGTGAATGATGAATATTCCAAAGGATGTAACCTGTTAATCAGAGAAAACAGAGCTTCTTTGTTATTGTCAGCCGAAGATTTTGTGAAAGCAATGGGCTGGGATATGTTGGTAACCCCTCCGGAAAAAGCAAATATACAGCGTAGTCTTTTCCTCGAACTGTCTGATGAGGAACAGAAAATAGTTACTATTCTGGAGAAACGGGGGAATCAACAAATTAATTCTCTGGTGGTGGAAGCGGATATTCCTGTGCATAAGATAAATGCTATTCTTTTCGAACTGGAGATGAAAGGAGTAGTTCGTGTATTGGCAGGGGGAATGTATCAATTATTGGCTTAGTCTGTATATAGACATAAAAATCCGTATATAGGCATAAAAAAAGGAGCAACGCCTTGCTCCAACCTTTGTTAACCTTAAATCTAATACTATGAAAAAAATCACATGACAAATGTAAGCCTTTGTCTTGTCCTTTCCAAATAATTTTATTGTATTTGTTTCTCTTTTAAATTCTTTTACGGATTTTCACTGTTAACGGGCACAATATGCTTCTATTCATAGTGAAATCTCAGATTCTGTATGATTTTATTGCTGAGGTTATCTTAAATTTCTTCACATACCGGCATATCCATTCCTTTATACACTACCACAATCTTATGAAGTTGTGTGGCTCCGACCGCATTCTTCACCGTCTCGGTCTCTGCATAGCGGTTAGCTTGGGCAATCCCTTCCAGGCGTAGTTCTTCCACGCGGCTTTCGGGGTCTTTATATTTGGCGTATTTCAGTTCCACAATGTAGCTGTGCTTCATGTCGGAATAGATATCCAGTAGCGGGCAGAGGAAAATATCGACATAACCAGCCTGTGTGTCCTGTTCGGAAATGGGGCGGTAGAAGCGGTTCTGTGCCGTCATGGCAAGAGTAAAGCCGTGGACGAAGAATTCACCTTTCTGTTTGTCACGCTGGGAAGTGTAACGTTTCAGACAGTCGGCAATATAACCGAAATAGGTTTTCCAGGAACCGTCGTAAGCAAGAGCACTGGCCAGTTCGTTCTTCTCGTAACTGCTGAAACTGAGGTCAGCCTCGTTATAAGTACTCAGCAGATAGGTGTAGATTTGTTCGCGGACTACTTGGTTGGGGATGGTAAGTTTGGTCTTTCCTTTATACATACCACTGATAGTAAGCATGCCGAAATAGTAGAGCAGGCTCACAAAGTTGTCGGGGTTGGTAATATTAACGGCAGGAAAACCTTTTTTCAGTTCTCCGGTGACGTAGCCTTCGCTCACCAATGTCTGTATGATGGAAGCGTCATGAGCAAATTCCTTGTCCTTGCAGATAAGCATACGTAACTTCTCGTAGTCGATACGGATATTGTCTTCTACCATATCCCGAGGTGCTTTGCCCCGTTGGATGTAATTCTTGACGAAGTAGAGCACCATGTTGGAGTTGTACATAGTGGTTTCACCATAACATTCTTCTGCAAAGCAGTAGTTGTCATACCATGGTTTCATCATTTCTATCAGTTCGTCCACGCTGTGGTTGAATGGACTGGTGGTGGAGTAGTAAGTGAGCATTTGGCGCACTTCTTCTTCCGTGAAACCTATCATCTCGTTGAATTCCGGTGTGAGCGAGTAGTTGGTTCCGATGTTGAATCCGCTTGTGAGGTCGTCCATTGTCATGGGGCTTACGCCGGTAATGAAACAACGCTCGATGCTTGAATAGGTTCCTGCTTTAATTTTATTGAAGAAGGCGCGCAGATAACCTTCGCCATGTGTTTCATCCGTATATCGGTGCAGGCTTTCTATATCCGAGAGGATGGCATTGGTGAAATGGTCGTATTCGTCGATAAAGAGATAAATTCTCTGATTGGTCTTGTTGCATTCTGTAAACAGGTATTCAATTTGTTCGACAGCTCCTTCTTTTTTGTCGAGTTCTTCCTTTATGCCTTGAGGAAGATAGTCGGCATAAATATCACAGAAATAGTCGAACATCGTTTGGCAGTGCGCGTCTAGTCCCTTGCGGTAGTTGTGCAGTTCACCGACTATTCCGGAGAAGTTGAGGTATAGCACCAAGTAGCTGTTCCGGTCTGGTGTAGGGTACTTCCCGATGTAAAGGTCGCCAAACAGGGTATCGAATTTATCCTTGGCAAGTATATCATAGTAGTGCTGCAACATATTTACCGTAAGACTTTTGCCAAAACGGCGCGGGCGGATAAAGAAGAAAAACTTGTCTGCCTCTTCTATCATGGGAATAAAACGGGTTTTGTCCACATAATAACAGTCGTCGCGGCGGATTACTGCGAAGTTCATCATACCATAGGGGATACGTTTTCTGCGCGGTGCTATATATTCTTCCATAATTTATACCTTTTTAAAGGTTCTCTTTGAATACAAACAAAGGTAGGGTCTTTTTGTTACTTCTCCAAACAAACATTCTATAACTTCTTTGCACATTTGCATTTGCGTTCATGTATGAACATTCGAAATCATATTGAGAAAGATGCAATCTATATCTAATGAATATGACAAGAAACGAGGCAAGTGGTTGATGTCATTACTTTATTTATACCGAATGATGATTCTGAAAGACGCTTGGCATTTGCACAAACCTCAATATAGTCTTTGTAGAAGAGTGTAATAAAATAAATCCCCAGCCGGCACGCCGACTGGGGATTCTGTCATTAATCAAATTGTCTCTCAACTCGAAAACTAGCAGTTTTTTAGTCTTTTAATTTCGCGATGATGAAATCACGGTTCAAGCGGGCGATGTTGCTGATAGAGATGTTCTTCGGACATTCAGCCTCGCAAGCGCGAGTGTTGGTACAGTTACCGAAGCCCAGTTCGTCCATCTTGGACAACATGGCTTTTGCACGACGCAAAGCTTCCGGTTTCCCTTGCGGCAGCAAGTTCAACTGGCTGACCTTTGCAGAAACGAACAACATAGCAGAACCATTCTTACATGCAGCTACACAAGCACCGCAACCGATACAAGAAGCGGCATCCATAGCTTCGTCGGCGATAGGTTTTGCAATCAGGATAGCGTTGGCATCCTGAGGAGCACCCGTGCGGACACTTACGTAACCGCCAGCCTGCATAATCTTGTCATAAGCAGTACGGTCTACCATCAAGTCCTTGATAACCGGGAAACCAGCCGAACGCCACGGTTCAACAGTGATTGTGTCACCATCGTTGAAACGGCGCATATAAATCTGGCAAGTAGTAGCACCTGTTGCAGGACCGTGCGGGTGTCCGTTGATGTAAAGAGAACACATACCGCAGATACCTTCGCGGCAGTCATGATCGAATACTACCGGTTCTTTTCTTTCGCTGATGAGCTGTTCGTTCAGGATATCCAGCATTTCAAGGAATGAAGTATCACCGGGGATATCTTTCATTTGGTAGGTTTCAAAAGCACCTTTAGCCTTCGGGCCAGCCTGGCGCCATACCTTCAGTGTAAATGATATATTCTTATCCATTTTCTTCTAATTCTTTTTAATGTTTAACTTCACCGATTAGCTCTTGTAGTTACGAGTCTGAACCTTGATAGCTTCATAAACCAACGGTTCTTTGTACAATACTGGAGCCTTTTCATCGTCACCTTGATATTCCCAGCATGCTACATAGAAGAAGTTTTCGTCATCACGTTTTGCTTCTCCTTCTTCAGTCTGGTATTCTTCACGGAAGTGACCACCACAACTTTCGTTACGGTTCAATGCGTCGTAAGCAACAAGCTCACCCATAGTGATGAAGTCGTACAGACGGATTGCTTTGTCAAGCTCTACGTTCATGCCTTCTTTAGAACCAGGGATAAACAGATTAGTTTCGAATTCCTTGCGGATTTCTTTCAGTGCAGCGATACCTTTCTTCAAGCCTTCTGCCGTACGTCCCATACCTACGTATTCCCACATGATATGACCCAGTTTCTTGTGGATAGAATCAACGGATTCTTTACCCTGGATGCTCATGAACTTGTCGATCTTAGCTTGAACGGCTTTTTCAGCTTCAGCGAATTCAGGAAGATCAGTAGAGAAACGAGGAACAGTGATCTGGTCTGCCAGATAGTTCTGGATGGTGTAAGGCAATACGAAGTAACCGTCAGCCAAACCTTGCATCAATGCAGAAGCACCGAGGCGGTTTGCACCATGATCGGAGAAGTTACATTCACCGATAGCGAACAGCCCCTTGATAGTGGTTTGCAGTTCGTAGTCTACCCAGATACCACCCATTGTATAGTGGATAGCCGGATAAATCATCATCGGGTTATAATATTTCACACCACTGATTTCTTTAGCCAGTTCGCCCGGGTTAACGTCAGTGATTTCTTCGTACATATCGAAGAGGTTGCCATAACGTTGAAGAACAACGTCGATACCCAAACGGTTGATAGCTTCAGAGAAGTCGAGGAATACGGCCAAACCTGTGTTGTTTACACCGAAACCAGCGTCGCAACGTTCTTTAGCGGCACGGCTGGCAACGTCACGCGGAACCAGGTTACCGAATGCCGGATAGCGGCGTTCCAAGTAATAGTCGCGGTCTTCTTCCGGAATATCACTTCCTTTGATTTCGCCTTTCTGGAGTCTTACAGCATCTTCTTTCTTCTTCGGAACCCAGATACGACCGTCGTTACGGAGAGATTCGGACATCAAAGTCAGCTTAGACTGCTTGTCGCCATGTACCGGAATACAAGTCGGGTGAATCTGAACGTATGCCGGATTTGCGAATACAGCACCCTTGCGGTAGCAAGAGATAGCAGCTGTACAGTTACAACCCATAGCGTTAGTAGACAGGAAGTAAGCGTTTCCATAACCACCGGTAGCGATTACTACAGCGTGAGCAGCGAAACGTTCCAATTTGCCTGTTACAAGATTTTTTGCGATGATACCGCGGGCACGTCCGTCAACGATGACAACATCCTGCATTTCATAGCGGGTATACAGTTTAACAGTACCTACGTTTACCTGACGGCTCAATGCAGAGTAAGCACCCAGCAGCAACTGCTGACCAGTCTGGCCTTTAGCATAGAAAGTACGGGATACCTGTGCGCCACCGAAAGAACGGTTGTCCAGTGTACCGCCATATTCGCGAGCGAAAGGAACACCTTGCGCTACACATTGGTCGATGATAGCGTTAGACACTTCAGCCAAACGATATACGTTTGCTTCACGGGCACGATAGTCGCCACCTTTTACAGTATCGTAGAACAGACGGTAAACTGAGTCACCATCATTTTGATAATTCTTCGCAGCATTGATACCACCCTGTGCAGCGATAGAGTGTGCACGACGGGGAGAATCCTGAATACAGAAATTGAATACTCTGAAACCCATTTCACCAAGTGAAGCAGCGGCAGAAGCACCTGCCAGACCCGTACCCACAACGATGATGTCCAAACGACGTTTATTAGCGGGGTTCACCAATTTCTGGTGAGCTTTATAGTTGGTCCATTTCTCAGCCACCGGGCCTTCTGGAATTTTTGAATCTATCTTGATCATAATATTATTTACAATTTAATCATTTACAATTTACTATTTAGCAAGCACCGCCACAAATCAGTGTTTTCACGAAGAATACCACTACTACCAGTGCGAAACCGAGTACAACAATCGTAGAATAGATGTTAGAAATACATTTCCAACGGTTGATCCATACTTTGTTGTTCCATCCCAGTGATTGCATAGAGCTCCAGAAACCGTGAGTCAGGTGGAACCACAAAGCAAACAGCCAAACGAGGTAAAGAACTACGTAAACCGGGCAAGAGAAAGTCTGCTGGATGTGATAAGCACCGTTAGCGGCATAAGCCAGCGTCAGTGTGTCAGCGTGCATGCCCATGTTGTGCATCAGTTCCGGCAACTGCATTTTTGCCCAGAAGTTGAAGAGGTGTAAGCCAAGACCTACGATTACGATAATACCTAACACTAACATGTTCTGAGAAGCCCATTCTACAGTTTTTGGTTTGTCAACCACTGCATAGCGTTCGCTACCACGCGCTTTGCGATTCTGCATTGTCAGCCAGAATGCGTAGATGATGTGAATCACAAAAAGAGCGGCTAGTCCTGCGGTAGCTACCAATGCATACCAGTTTGCTCCCAGGAACTCACAAATCATGTTGTAACCATCAGCCGAGATGATTGCAACCAAGTTCATCGCCATGTGAAATGTTAGAAACAGGACAAGGGCGATACCGGTAACGCTCATCACCACTTTCCTTCCTACAGATGAATTACTTAACCACATAAATGATTGAATTTAAATTATTTAATTGTTAGAACTAAAATTTCAACGTTTTACACCTCTTACAGACTGCAAAAATAGGGGAAATAGATTGATTGAGCAAGGAATTAAAGAAATAATTCTTTAATAATGAATCAATACGCTCATGTATCAGTATGCCAGCCAGTATGTATGGTAAAGCGCGTGGGGTATTCATTATTTATTGATAAGTAATTCGCCCTTTATCATAAAAAGCGCTGTTTTATTCTGTTCAGACAAGGGTATATTCTCATTTACAGTGAAATGCTTTGAGAAAAACGGCTTCATATTTTTATTTCTTTTTGAAAGTTGTACATTTGTGTGTCCGTCCATTACTACGAAGGTAATGGATGAACACAATGCATAAAACAAGGAGGCATTTTATGGACAATAGAGGAAATATTGTCATTTTTCAGACAAAGGATGGGAAGACTTCCATTGATGTGAAGTTGGAGAATGAGACGGTGTGGCTGAATCGCCAACAGATGGCAGAGTTGTTTGATCGTGATATCAAAACGATTGGCAAGCATATTAATAATGCGAAAAAGGAAGAGTTAGAAGGGATTCCAGTTGTCGCAAAATTTGCGACAACTGCCTTGGATGGTAAAAGTTATCAGGTAGAATATTATAATATTGAAATGATAACTTCCGTCGGCTATCGTGTAAAGTCGCAACGCGGCACTCAATTTCGTATCTGGGCAAACAAAGTGTTAAAGGATTATCTGATTAAAGGCTACGCCATTAATCAGCAAGCCAAAGCTGTTCAACTGGAAGACTTGAAGAGCACCGTGCGTCTTCTTTCCAACGTCATCGAACACAAACAATTGACGCTGGATGAGGCCAATGGACTTTTGCGTGTGATTACCGATTACACTTACGGTTTGGATACACTGGATAAATACGATTACCAGCAATTGGAAGTAGACTCTACGACTCCTACTGAAGAATTTCATGCCACCTATGAAGAAGCTATGGAAGCCATTCACCTTTTGCAGGAAAAGTTCGGAAGCAGTGATTTGTTTGGAAATGAAAAGGATCAGTCGTTCAAAAGCTCTATCAATACTATTTATCAGACGTTTGGCGGAGAAGAACTTTATCCGAGCGTTGAAGAGAAAGCAGCGATGCTTTTCTACCTTGTCGTGAAGAACCACTCGTTTAGTGACGGTAACAAGCGTATTGCCGCTTTCCTGTTTCTTTGGTTTTTGGAGAAGAACGGTATATTATATAAATCCGATGGTTCGAAGTTAATCGGCAACAATACGCTAGTAGCACTTACGTTGATGATTGCCGAAAGCCGGACGGAAGAAAAGGACGTGATGGTGAAGGTAGTAGTCAATTTGATTAATAAGAATAATTGAATTTAGGTCTTATTAATTGGTGGTATAGATGTAGATAATGAGAGACACCTCGCCGCAAAGTGTCTCTCATTTATTATTAGGAATCCCATTTTGCTGACGTCAGCAAAATGATCGGTAATACCTTCCTGGACACTTTTTTCATACTCTTTACTTTATTGCTGTATAGTATTTGCCTTATCCTCTTTTATCTCCGCCTTGCCATAATATCCTGGCATCGGCATATAAATCGGATTATAATATGTATTGATATTCTTCAACTTCTTTTCCTCTTTCAGCCGTTTGATGTGCCGTGCGGCAGTGGTGGGAGTAAACCCGCAGAGCCTTTGGAAGTCGGAGTGGGTTAATACCGGGTTATTGCTGAAATAGTTAGCCAGTAGCTTGTCTATTTCTTCGTTCGAGCAGGAAGCCGAATGGGGTTTCAGTTTGCTTCGTTCCAGGTGTACGACGCTGACTGACCTTTTCAGTTTGGCATCCGCCTTGAAGTTGATGTTGGTTTTGAGCTTAATTTGATTGGCTTTCAGTTTGGGCGAAGTGATGAACAAATAGGCAGACTGTATGCTGTGGAGGAGAAAATCAGGATAGGACATCTGGGCGGGGCTGTAGTAAGGCTTCGCTGGGAAGAATCGTATCCTATTATCAAAGGACTGGAAAAATGGTGCAAGCAGGAGTATGAACATACGGTTGAGAAATCGCCTATTGCTAAGGCCATATTCTATAATGTACACACGTTTTGGACAATTGTCCGGATATGTCAACGATGCACAGCTCTGCATTGACAATAATCCGGTGGAGCGCTCTATAAGGCCATTGACTTTGAACAGAAAAAACACTCTTTTCTCCGGTTCACATGAGGCGGTACATACAGCGGCAATATTCTTTTCACTGATGGGATGTTGCAGGGAAAATAAGGTGGAACCCAAAACTATGGATGCAGGATGTATTGATTAGGGTACAGGAGAATGAAAGAGAAGAGAAAAATGACTACACCGATTTACTGCCATTTAATTGAAAAGGATAAACAAGAAAGATAGATAAAGTCAAAAGCCAGACATGCTTCGTCTTTATTATAGCTTGGAGAGAAATACGGGCGATTACACATGAAGAATGAACTATATCGGTAGCAAAGATAAACTATATCAGGGAGAAAAGCAAACTATCTCTGCTTGTTTGAGGTATTTATACGCCTTGTCCTATCTGATAGATTAGGGTATGGGAGAACTAAACTATTTTACTGTGTTAACCTCTGTCTATTGGATATTAGTGATAGATGAACTGTCTAAAGAAGAGTTCTCATGCCCGAATAAAGAATTGATCCGCTTGGTTATTATGTATACATTCAGGAGAGGTTTGAACTATGCACGATTAAAGAATTGCATACTAAATTGGTGAAGAGTAGCGTACGCACGAAAAAGAAGTGGTTCATGAAACCATAATTCTCTCTTTTCGTCTTCCAGTCAATAAGAATACAATTCAATCTCTTATCTTTCAGATTTATCTCTCTATTTGACCTTTCGAGACTAAAATACCAGCCTTTGATACAATTTTCCATGATTCAAAAGCTGGTATTTCCCACCTTTGCCGTATAAAACTTTAATTCTGTAACCAGTAAATTTTAATATTATGAACCATATTCATAGTTATCTATTCAGTTTTCTATATTTATTCTGCGGCGTTTATTCTTTATCAGCTTGTGAGGATGAAAAGTTAGTGGCTGCGCAAGATACTCCGGTAGAATCTGGACAGACAAGGAACAGTCAGGACGAGTCTTATGTAGAGGGTGTTGCAACTCCTTATTCCGATGCCATTTATCCGATGGATTATGTTCCGAGAGAAGAGACAAGGCAGGAAGTACTGGAACGAGACACCAGGGTGAGAAAGCGTATTTCTGACTTTTGGATAAACTTAAATGCGGCGATCACAGGCAATACTCTTAATGCATGGATTGATAATTTTACGAAAATAGCTACTAAGGAACGCAGTCCGTATCTAGACCTTACTTACCTTTGTGTTGACTATAACTGCCCTCAGCTGAAAAAACTTCTGGTTACGAAAATCAAAGATGACATTAAAGTTCAGTATAAGATATTACTTCAAGAGATAGAAATAGATAAGAAAAACGGGCAAAGCGGCAGTTTGAGGGATCTCAACACCACACAGCCGGCGGGCATTATCATGGAAGATGCCTATTGTCTGAAACGCTTGGGAGCCTATAAAGGAGAAATCAAACTCTTTATTGAATCTGTCATCGACACTCATGTGGAGGGAAAAGCCAATTATTATAAAGGAGACTATCTGTCGACAGGATACAACAAGGAACTGTTCGCTTTGAACGTTGCATTTTGGGTGAAGATGCTGTATAGCGACGACTCCACCAAATATCCGTTATGCAAAACCTCGTTTAATACGGTATACAATGCACTCCTTAATTATTCTTACGATGCTGACAATTCACCTCATTATGACGCAAATACCGGCTTCAACCTGCTTTTGCATTGGGGATTGCTTCTGAACGATGAGGCCGGACTGAAAAACAGTATCCATATCAAGCGTATCATGGATCGCATGAGCCGTACCATTATGAACTCGGGGCAAACTGCCGGATGGGGAAAACTCATGGGAGGAGTGTATGAAGGAGGAAGAGAATATTTGCTGGATGCCGGTATTGGGATGACTTGGTGTCTGAAAGTGGGATATCGCTTATTCAAAGATCCGTATTACCTGTACATGGCTCGTAAGTATGAAGACTTCCGTTTCAATGTGGGTTGTACCCAATGGAACAATGACTACATCGACCTCTATCCCATCGACATCAACCGCAAAGATACCGATGCCGATGTCCCCGCTCAACAAACCTCCTCTTTACTCACTCCCCGCATCACTTCGAAGAGCAAATATGACGGTCTGTTGTTGGGTCGGGGAGACAGGGATTACAAGCAAGTGCAGGATAAATTGATCCTTTCTACCGGACATCATCCGCGTGCGCCTTATATGCTGATGGATTTAAGTTATACACAACACAAGGCAGCTCCCGACCATCGCATTGGGATAGACAACTTTATCTTCAACGGAACGCACGTCTGCACCTATTTGGGACGTCCGGCAGAAGGCTTCCGCATCAACCGGCCTTTTATCGCACCCAAAAGCTTGAGCGAGAATTTCCCGATATTCAATATACCGGAGGCGGAAGTAGAGCCGAACGCATCTTATTACAGTAGACTGGGATTTGATTCGCGTTTTGATTATGTGATAGGCAATTATGCGGTCAAGCAGCTTTCTGAAGATGTGGCTTATGGCGAAGTAGAATATACCCGCTTCCAGTATGAAGGCATTAGCGCAAAGAGAAAGATGTTGTTGCTGAACAATGGCGTTCTTATTGTTTACGACAAGGTTGCCTCGGCTGCCGGGAACAACCGGAAAGATGTGGTCGGTGTACTGTATAATGTGTGGCCGTCTGTAGCTAAGACTGGAAAGAATTGGCTGTTGCAAGGAGTACACAAGAGTAGCATGGTGAAACTGGATAGTCGATACGACTTTACAGGACAGACACTTTTCTATTTTCCGCGAACAAAGAACAATAATACCATGAGCGTGAAGACCGATCCGCTGCGCAACAATAAAAGCATTAGTTCGGTACTCTGCTCGCAGACCGAACTTAACAGTGGCGAAGATGCCGAATTCATCACGCTGATTATACCGATGAGAAAACCTGACGAGGTAGAGACATTTGTTAGTGGTATATCGGTGGCTAAAGAGGGTTCCGTTTATACGGTATCTATACCAAGCCCCAGTGGAACGGCTATTGTTGCCATTCTGTCCCCTACCGAGGCATCGGTGACTACCGGGATTTGAACAATGATTATCTAATTTATATCTATTAATAACTTAACTTTTAGTATTATGAGAATGCTTAAATCAATCTGTGCAGCTTCGCTTTTATCGTTCGCAGCGATAAGTGTTGCAAGTTGCAGCAGTAATAGCAATGAAGACGAGATTCCCGCAGATGGTCTTACGAGAATCAGGGTGACAATGAATTCTCTGAACACCAGGTTGGGATACGTCGATCAGGCGGATGGCCTCATTACCAGTTGGACGAGAAACGATGCTTTTCGAATCATACCGGATAATGGCAACGAGAGTCAGGTCTTTACGTTGGCCGAAGGAGCAGGCACATCGGTCGGTACTTTTGTAGGGACGGCTCCTGAAGTGGGCGATGGTACATATACAGTGTTATTTCCAAGTACGCTTCAGTCGGTAGAGGAATTTGATACTTTCTCTTTTGCAGGTCAGCAGCAGGATGGAAGCTCAAACGTCAAAGGGATTGCTGCTTATCATACTGTGAAACTGGCCGGTACAACATCCGATTATACTGCGTTCAGTTTTGCAAATGCGGTACAATCTTCCGTGATGGTGTTGTCGTTCAAGAAGTTGCCGGATTATGTCGGTTCGCCTACTCAAATCACTTTGACGGCGGACGAAAACTGTCTGCCAACCACCAATGTTACTGTGTCGAACGAAATCACTTTGAAGCTGGTCAATATGACGGCATCTCCCACGCTGACAGCTTATCTGGTGCTTGGAGCTAATCCCGGCAATGCAAAACTGTCTGCCGGCAAACAACTGAAAATCAACGTAACCGGTACTACGGGCAGATGTTATAAAACCTTTGTTATGGAGTCTGATGTCGTTTTTGCCGGAGACAAACGCCATGTTATCAATATCAGTAACTGGGATCTGGATGATACACCGATAGACAAAGACATCATCGTTACTGTTCCTTCGTTTGGCGATGGAGTGATATTGGATGATTCTAATACTTCGACAGGCGGAAATACTCCGTCTTTTGGGGGAGGAATTAATATTGAAGATTAATTAGATAGAAAGTTCAAGTAGTTTAATTTAATACAAAGGAAAAATGAAAACAATAAAATCAGTATCACTCTTGGCTGCTTTGGCAGGCATCGTTATAACGGGTTGCAGCAATGAAGATATGCTAGAGAATAATCATAATAACGCATTATCATACAATCAGATCTCAATCAAAGCATATACAGACAATGACGCCCAAACCCGTATGGGATATGAAGACAATGGTTCTGCCGTTGCTATCAAATGGACGGAAGGCGATGCTTTCACTATTATTCCGGCAAAAGCGGGTGCTGATGCACAGGTCTTTACACTGGCGGAAGGAGCAAATACAAATGCCGGCACTTTTAACGGTTACGCTCCTGATGTAGACGCCAGCGGATATACCGTATTGTATCCAGCTAAATTGGCTAATACGGCTGCATTTGATGCGTTTTCGTACAGTGGGCAGGTGCAGAACGGCAACGATAATACGGTTCACCTGGCTGCATTCCATACCATTAAGTTGGCGGTCAATTCATCTGATGTTACTTCTATCAACTTTGGAGATGCGGCTACAGTGCAATCATCACTGTTGGTGCTCAATCTCAAGAATCTGCCTGAAGGAGTGGGAACGCCACAATCAGTTGCGATTCATGCGGAGAAGGCTTGTCTGGCCGTAACCAACAACACCGTAGGAACAGATGTTTCATTGAATCTGAACGGCTTCCCGGCAATCACGTCTGGAAATAACAGCATCAAGGCTTATCTGATGTTAGGCGCCAATGGAGATAATGCCGCTTGTGCCGAAGGAAAGAAACTGACTGTTACTCTAGTAGGTTCAGATGGAAGTTATACTGCTAGTTTTACCGCTCCTGCAGGTGGTCTTTGCTTTGCCGGAGGAAAAAGAAACAGCATCACAGCGTCGAAGTGGGAAGCGGACGAAGTGGAAGAGGAAGTACCATATCTTTTTGATATGACAAAAGGCTGGACGGTTTCAAGTGCTACGGTAGACTATGTGGACGGATATGTTAAATTGACATCGACAGCGGCAAACAGATATAACAGATGCGATTCCAATCTGAAGGGACTTAGTCTGGCTATGTCATTACTGGGCAATAAAGTGATTTATTACCGGGCGAAAGCGACCCAGGGAACAATAATCACTGCGAACAACGCGAAGGTTTCTGTGTATATCGACGGCAAAATAAACGTTGATGGTACAGAGGGGATTGTAACAATCACTCAATACAAAGGCGAAGAACTAGGGACAGACCAGGAAGGTTATCAGTGGTATGCTTTCGATTTGTCGAAGCTTGGAACAGAAGGGCATACAGCGGAAATGAAATTCAGACCGGATGGAGAAACCTCGGACACCACCTACAAATCGGGTTCGGATCTGTATGATGCTTTGATTGCGGCTGCAAAAGATATGATGGCAGTGGAAGGAGCAACTTTCAATCGCTTGGATTTCATCATGATATCAGACTTGGGCGATAAAAGTAAGTTTGAATCGTTCCTTGTGAAAGAAGTCGGCGTAGCTCCCTTGTCCGTAGTTAAAAAGAAAATACAAAAATAATAAAACTCAATCATTATGAAAAATATAAAGAAACAATCACTGTTGGGAATAATCGTATTTATGGCTCTATTCCTTGTTGCAGGAACGACCTCAATGGTTGCACAATCAGTATCCTGTACCCCTTGGGATTTATCCTCGAATGGCAACTGGCAATTAAAGGAAGGCTCTATTGATTACAACGCCAAGGGAATTACCTTTATCGCCGACAATCGAAATCGTTGCAATCCATCCAGCAAAACGACTCATGCTGTAAATAGCAAGTCAGTTATTTATTACAAGGTAAAGGCTGATAAGGCAAATTTAAGTATCAGGGATGCTAAAATATCTATCTTTATTCCAAATTACTCACTGAATGGAGAAGAAGGGACATTGATGATTAAACAGTTGAGAGGATACGAGTTGGGTAAAGATAAGAGTGGATTTACATGGATTGCTTTCGACCTTTCCAAGTTGGGTGCAGACGCTAAAAAGCAAGGTGTGTATACGTATGAATTTCAGGTGAAAGGGAAGCCGAAGGTTTTATACACCAGTGAAGATGATGACACCAAAATTTACAACAAGATTCTGAAAGACCTCAAAAAGAATGAGTATAAGGGCAATCGTTTCGACTTTATCCTGATTTCGAAATTGGATAAAGATCAGGGTAACGAGTCTTTCACGATGGAAGAATTGGGAAATGCTGAATCTATCGGTGAGGTAAAAGCAAAAATAAACAAGTAAAAGTGAGATGCCCCTAATGAGTTGTGCGAGTCAGTGATGATGTAGCTTGCGGGAGAGCTCGGTATTGTGCCGGGCTCTTTCCGTTTGATCCTGTCTTGTTGATTGGCAATGGAGTTTCCTGTTAAAATCCGCTTGAGTGGCATGATTTTAGAAAAAGGGATATTATCTTTGCCGGGTGTCGTTAATGCAATCAAATTTATCTGATCTTATGAAATTCTATATATTGGCAATTGTTGTTGTGATAAATATAACTGCAAATGCACAAATGTATGTGGGTTCGGCCTACTATCCGGAACAGCTTTCGAAGGAAAGAATAGATAAAGATGCTTCTTTGATGCAGGAGGCTCATCTGAATATGGTACGTATAGGAGATTTTGCTTGGAGCGCATTGGAGAGTGAGGATGGAAATTTCTCTTTCGAATGGATGGACAACGCAATTCATACGTTGCAGAAGAAAGGAATTCAGACTCTACTGTGTACCCCTACGGCTGCTATTCCCAAATGGATGTGTGACGCGCATCCCGATATAATGCAAGTACAGGTGGATGGGCAGCGGAAAGCATACGGCCGTCGTCGTCATGCCTGCTATAATAACGAGGCTTATTGCACTTATTGCGTCCGTATTGTCCGCGAATTAGCGGCGAGATACAAGGAGACCCCGGCTGTTATCGGTTTCCAGATAGATAATGAAATGACAACAGAGGATCCATATTGCTATTGTGAGAATTGTAGGATGCGTTTTGTAGAATGGTTACAGAAGAAGTATAAGACTATCGGGAAGCTCAACCAGTCATGGGGAACTACTTTCTGGAGCGAAACTTTGAATTCTTTCAGCCAGGCATGGTTGCCCCGTCGCATGGACAATCCCGCTATTTACTTGGATTATCAACGTTTCTTCTCGGACTGTACACTCGATTTTTATCGTATGCAACGGGATGAAATAAAGAAAATAGCTCCCCGAATGCTTTGTACCACTAATGTGGGCGGAGGAGGATTTGTGACGACGATTGACCTCTATCAGCTTGGTAAAGAGTGTGATGTATTGTCCATAGACAATTATCCTATCAACTGTACTGTAGAGAATCTGTATGGCAACAATGTGGGGCAGCCTTTTGAACCGTCGATGGTGTCTTTTGCCTTGCAGCAGATTCGTGGGGGACGAAAGGAGAATATATGGGTAACAGAAGAGCAAGTGGGACGCACTGCCTTGACACAAAGAGAGATTGTACCCGATGGCATTGTTCGTTTGTGGACACATCAGCAATTGGCTTATGGCTGTAATATGTCCGTGTTCTTTCCTTTCAGGGCATTCGAGTCTGCTCATGAACATTTGATGGTAGGCGTGGTGGAATCTGATTATGTGAAGCGGGATAAATATCAGGAAATACAGCAGACCGCCCATGAAGTACGGGCGTTGTACGCAAAGACCGGAAAGCTCTTGCCGATTGCCCGTGCAGCTATCATTCGGGACTTTGATGCGGACTGGACCTTTGAAAATGGGTATACTTTTTGTCCCGATTTGAAATATTTGAGGGAGGTATACGCTTATTATAAAGCTTTGCGCTCTCGTTCGGTAATGGTGGATATGGTATCTCCAGACGCTGATCTGTCGCCATATGATTGTGTCATTATTCCCTATTTGGCTTTGGTCGCACCGGACTTTCCGGAGAAAATAGAAACAAAGGTGAAAAAAGGAGCTACTGTGGTGATGACTTGTCTCACCGGAGTACGCAATAAAGAATTTCACAAATTTGATGGAGGGGTTTACCAACCTTTGCAGCGGTTGGCGGGAATTGAAATCGAGCGGCAGGAAGCTCTTTTCGGACGAAAGCACAATACACTGGATTACGTTGATTCTACGGCAATATGTAAATATTGGTTTGATAAGGTTAAGCCTGTGCAGGCTACTGTTTTATCCCGGTATAATGGAGCTTATTTCAAAGACGCTCCTGCCATTACTTGTAATCGGGTAGGTGATGGGAAAATGTATTATGTAGCCACTGTACCCGAACAAAAAGTGATTGATCAATTAATGAATGTGGTCATCTCCGAAACCTCACTAAAGCCGATTGCTCACCATGCCAGTCCGTTAATGGAAATAGCGGAATTGCAAGATATGAAAGGAAATTCATATCTTTATCTGATTAACTTCTCTGGTGACTTGCAGCAGGTGGTACTCAACTATCCGAGCAACGATGTGATGACGGGAGAAGAATGGAAAGCGGGAATTGTTTCCGTAAATCCGATGGAATATAAAGTATTAAGAATAAAGAAGCAAGTATAAGTGTCTAATACCATAGGAATCTGTCTTAAATCAATGTTGATGAAGAAAATAATCATATTACTCATACTCATCGCAAGTAGCATAAATGCTCTTTTCGCGGAGAGTTCCTACCGTTCATATTCGGTTATTGACGGACTGTCCAACAGTACGGTAAAAGCTATTTATCAGGATGAAATGGGTTATATATGGCTAGGTACCAAGGATGGACTGAATCGTTTGGACGGCTATGAAATAAAGAGTTTCTTTTATGAATCGGAAGAGACGGTCAGGCAATCCAATGACATTGTCAGTATCACGGGCGACGGACAGGGAAGAATGTGGATCGGTACTTTCAATGGGGTGACTTTGTTTGATACGTTTGCGGAAAGATTTATCGATTTGAATACGCTCTATCAAGGTGATGAACTTCCTCGCGGAGTAGTGGTCGGATTGTGGATAGCACCGGATAAGGCCGTCTGGGTGGTTACCAAAATGGGAGTTTATGTATTGCGGGATGGGAAATGCATTTGTATGGAAGACTTGAAAGGATTGTACATCAACAGCATGGCTCCCTGTACGGACGAATTCCTTCTCTTGAATGTGGCTAATAAAGGTATTCTTAGACTGGATACCCGCACTTCCGATTACTCGTATATTCTTGACGGACCGGACTATCCGGCTTTCCTGAAGATTTTTCTGGATGCGAAAGGGCGTACCTGGCTGGCTTCAAGCTTGGGAAATTTGCAACTCTATGATTGTTCTACTCGTACAGTGACGAAGATTAAAGTGAAGCTCCCTGCCGATATGGGATTATGGGAAGGGCAGGTGCATGATATAAAGGTATATAATGATTCGACATTGTTGCTTGCAACCGATAACGGATTGGCAGTAATGGATGAATATACCTATACCGTTCGCCGGACATTTGAAGAACGTATTCCTGTGGGGCTGTTGTCAACACGTCGTTTGATGGCTCTTTATAAAGACAGACAGGGATCGTTATGGTTCGGTACTTTCAACGAGGGTGCCTTGTTTTATAATTCCGGTCAATACCTGTTCCGGTATCATTCGCTGACTACCAATGTCAATCAGCCGGTAAGGGTTAATGGTAAGTTGATAGAAGCGCAGGGCAAGTTATGGATCGGCCACAATAGCGGAATTTGTACATTGAGTCTTGCCGATGGCAAGGTTGAAAACATTCCGTTGCCAATGGGGAAAAATTGTACGGGAGAGGATGAAGTATACTATATGTTTCGGAACAGTGAAAATGAAGTGCTTTTCTATGTGTTAAATAAAGGAGTTTATTCCTTGAACTTGCAAACTCTTTCTATTAGCAGGCAGATGACCGCACTTTCGCCCAATGCGCAGATACGTGCGATGGCAAAGGATACATTGGGTAATATCTGGATTGCCGAAAACGAACTTTCCTGTTATAATCCGCAGACGCAGACACTTAGCCGTTCTTTTTCTACGAATCAGGATGGAGACACTCGATTCATGCTGACGCAGGATTTATTGCCTTATGGCACGACCATGCTGGTTGGCGGACGTACCAGTGGCGTATGGAAATTTCCTTATCATCCTAAGGAGGCTGCTCATTATTTCAAAGGTGAGCAGATTGATTTCAGTGTTCTGAAGAACAAAAACGTCAGTCTTCTTTATTTGGATAGCAATCAATATCTTTGGATTGGTACTTATAATCTAGGTGTATATCGTTGTCACTTGGAGAAAGGAACTATCGAACATTTCGGAGTAAAAGAAGGATTGATACACAATTCCGTATGTGGTGTACTGGAAGATCCGACAATGGGAGATTTTTGGATATCTACCGTCGTTGGGTTATCGCGACTATCTGTGAAAGACGCGAAGATTGTCAATTATACAAAAGACACCGGCTTTCCGTTGAATGAGGTATCCAGAAATGCTTTACTCCAAACAGAGGACGGACGGATTTATATTGGTGGAAACAATGGCATTGCGGAGTTTTCTCCTGAAGAAATTGTTGCCCAACAAGAAAAGTTGTTGCCGGTGGTGCGCATATCTTCTGTCAATAGTCTGGATTCGGACGAGGGCACAGATCAGGTGAAATTTGATAATGCACGCAGTTTGGAGCATGTGGAACTTTCCTACAAGAATGCGGCTGTCTCCATTAAGTTTTCTCCGTTGGATTATATCTTTCCGAAGGGGTATAAATATGTTTACCAAATGGAAGGGTTGGATAAGAACTGGAATTATATTGAACGTAATGAAGTCATTTATTCGCATTTGCCTGCCGGGCATTATACTTTTTATGTAAAAGCGTGCAATAGTAATGGTGAATGGGGCGAAAGTAGTGCGGTGGATGTAGTTGTGTATCCACCTATTTGGTTGACCGGATGGGCGAAAATGATTTATGTTTTGTTGGCACTTACACTGGTCGGTGCTTTAATGTATTATCTGTATAAGCGGAAGACCGCCAAGTATAAAAGAAGAATAGAAGAAATAGAGAAGGAAAACACCGAACGCAATTACCGAATGAAAATTGAACTTTTCACAAACTTCTCTCATGAACTTCGCACACCGCTGACTTTGATTACCGGTCCGTCAGAAGACATCTTGCAGGATGAAACGTTGCCCGGCAAATTCTTGTTCCCCATGAAGCAGATTTATAAGAACTCCAATCGGTTGTTGTTGCTTGTCAATCAGTTGATGGACTTCCGGAAGCTGGAGTATGGGGCTATGATGTTGAAATTGAGCCGGGTCAATATAGGAACCTTCCTGACCAGCCAGATCGACAGTTTCTCTGATTTGTTACATAAGAAAGAATTGACTATCGAATATAAGAACACCTATTATGGTGATGATCTTTGGATTGATATGGATTTGATGGAGAAGGTAGTGTTCAATCTCTTGTCCAATGCAGTGAAACATTCACCCAAAGAGACGCAGATAAAAGTACGTTCATTGGAAAAAGAAAACCATGTGGTGATTTCTGTGAAGGATTGTGGAGAAGGTATCTCGGAAGAGAATCTGTCGAAAATATTCGATCCTTTTTTTCAGGTGGAGCAGGGAAGTAAAGCCGATTTATTTGGTAGTGGTATCGGGCTGAACATGGCGCAATATGTGGTGAAGTTGCACAAAGGAAGGATATGGGCGGAGAGTGTCTTTGGTCATGGCTCCGAGTTCTTTGTAGAGTTGAACTTAGGAAGGGAATGTTTCGCTGAAGCCAATGTGGAATTTGTAGAGACACATGAAGATACGTATTTGGAAAAGATAAAACGGGAATGTATTGCGCCCATCGAGGAAGAAAATGCTGTGGCATCGGACAATGACGACCGATGTCGTGTGCTGGTAGTGGAAGATGATGATGATATGCGCCAGTATGTCGCTTCTATATTGTCGAAGCAGTACATCGTATCGGAAGCTGTTAACGGGAAAGATGCGTTGGAAATGGCTATCGAGCAAATTCCCGATTTGATTGTCAGTGATGTGATGATGCCTGTAATGGATGGGCTCGAGCTGTGTAAGGCAATCAAGGGAGAAATGACTACCGCTCACATTCCTGTGGTGCTGTTGACAGCCAAAGCGCTGAATGAACATATTGAAGAAGGGTATGGAGCGATGGCGGACGATTATGTGTTGAAACCGTTTGCACCTAAAGTTCTGTTGGCTAAATTGGAGAGTATCATCAAGAACCGTAATCGGCTTCGTCAGCTTTTCAGTGAAAAACTGGATGCTATCGAGGTGCCTGTTGACGAATTGAGTGCGGAGGATGAGTTTTTGCAACAGTTAATGGAGCTGATTCGCGAAAAAGCACAAGATCCCGATTTATCAGTTAATGATCTGCACGAAGCGTTGGGAATGAGTCGTTCGCAATTCTTTCGTAAAATAAAAGCTATTTCAGATGTATCACCTAATAAGTTAATATTGAATGTACGTATGAAGTTGGCTGCCGAGAAGTTGGCGACTGGTAAATATACCGTTTCCGAGGTGGCTTATGATGTCGGATATTCTGACCCCTCTTATTTCAGTAAAGTGTTTAAATCGACTTATAACATAGCACCTGCCAATTACCTTAAGCAATATGTATAAAAGCATATTTCTATGGTAAAAACGTCCCAAAAGATAACTTTGGGACGTTTTTACAGGTCTTTGATACTATTCCCCAAGTGAGATGAATGAACATTATCTATGTTTGCGCCGCTAAGGAATAGTAAACGATTTATTAACCTTGTAAAATTTAGTGTATGAACGACAAAAACAATCTAAAGAAGAGTTCCGGCAGGAAAATAAGATGTCTGGTTACTCTTTTTGTGTTATGCTTGAGTACGATGACTTGGGCGCAAATGAAAGTGACCGGTACGGTGACAGATATGATGGGAGAACCTATTATAGGCGCCAACGTAGTGGAAAGTGGAAACAAAACAGTAGGTACGATAACTAATCTTGATGGTAAATTCACCTTAAATGTAAGTAAGAATGCAGTGTTGGTTATTACTTATGTTGGTTTTGTGGAGAAGAAAGTCAAAGTAGGTGATAAAAGCCAGCTCCTTATTAAACTTGAGGAAGACTCTAAGGCACTGGATGAGGTGATCGTTGTAGGCTACGGTTCGGTGAAGAAATCCAATCTGACTACTTCGGTTTCCAAAATATCTTCGGACGCTATTGAAGGACGTCCTATTACCAGTTTGAGTGATGCGCTTTCCGGTCAGTTGGCAGGTGTGCAGACACAGACATCGAGCGGTATTCCCGGTGAGGAAATGCAGGTGCTGGTCAGAGGTGCAAGTTCTATTAACGGTTCTTCTTCACCGTTGATCGTTGTGGACGGTGTGATTACGGAATCCATGAGCGATGTAAATCCTTCGGATGTAGCTTCTATTCAAGTATTGAAAGATGCGGCTGCTACTTCTATTTATGGTGCCAGAGGTTCGGCAGGCGTAATACTGATTGAAACTAAACAAGCTAAGGGCTCCAAGCCGGTGATTACGTGGGAGTCTTATATCGGTACGCAGAATGCGGTCGGATTGCCGGACATGATGACTACTCAAGAATGGCTCGCCTATAATATATGGTATACTAATGCCAAGTATCTGAATAAAGGAGGAACAAACAGTATGTATGTGCCCAATAATAAAAGATCCTCCGGCGACCAGATTAAAGAGCAATGGCTGGTTAATCCGGCTTCGGACGTAGCCGACTGGAGATTCAGAAATGATATTCCAACTACTGACTGGATCGATCAAATTTTGCAAAATGCTTTCACGCATAGTCACCAGGTATCTGTATCGAGCAAAGGGCAGAAGTATGCTGTTTATCTCTCTGCCGGTTATCTCAATCAGGAAGGTATTGTGAAGAATACTGGTTTCGAGCGTTTCAACTTCCGTTTGAATGCTTCTGTAAATCTGAATAAGTATATCAAAGTGGGTGCTACTTTCGCTCCTACCATTTCTCATCAGGATAAAGGTGAGTCTGAAGGAAAGGATAAGCAGATTATGAGTGCCTTACAGATGCCTCCTATCATCGGTTTGGATGAGAATACTCGTGAGTATGGGTTTAATGCCAGTTACCGTAACAATGTGAATCCTTATGAAAGATTAATGAGTGTAATAGATAAGACCGAGAAAAAGACATTCAATACTTCTTTGTGGGCAGAAGCTAAAATCATAAAAGGATTGACTTTTAAGACATTGTTCAACTATAATTCGGACATGAGAATTGATGAGTATTTCCTTCCTGCCAATGTGCAGCCTAATAATGGTTCGACAACGAAAGGAACTGTTAATACAATCAGTGTGAGCCGCACCGGTATTCAGAATACGTTGACTTACAATAAGAAGTTTGGTAAAAAGCATGCACTGGAAGCATTGTTAGGTCAGAGTATCGACGAACGCAATGAGTTCAGAACGAACATGGGAGCCATGGACTATCCGTTGGAAAGTGTGCCGACCCTCAACATGGGAGCTACTCCTACCAACGCCAGCAGCTCGAGAACGATTGTTCGCACTTCTTCACTTTTCGGTCGTGTCTCTTATAATTATGCTGATAAGTATTTAGCTTCGGCATCTGTACGTCGTGATGGTTCTTCCCGTTTCGGTCCTGGAAACCGCTGGGCGATGTTCCCGTCTGTATCTGGTGGTTGGAAGATTAGTGGTGAAGAATTTATGAAAGATATCAAACTTATCAACCTGTTGAAACTTCGTGCTTCTTGGGGTATGTCCGGTAATGACCGTATCGGTACTGCGGACTATATACCTAATTATGATGTGACTAACACGGTGTACGGAGGTACTTCACAAGTGGGTGTGTATGCTAAAAACATAGCCAATGCAAACCTAAAATGGGAAACAACCAAAGCATTCGACTTGGGATTCGATTTGTCAATGTTCAATAATCGTGTGCAGTTAAATGTCGATTATTATGTCAATAAGACAGATGACTTGCTTTATTCGATGAAATTGCCGGCAGCCACCGGATTTGGAACAGTAAAGACGAACTTGGCATCTATCGAAAACCGGGGATGGGAAATTGACCTGACAACGGTTAATATACATACGAAAGCATTCAAATGGTCTACTTCGCTCAATTTGGCAGCGAATAAGAACAAGGTACTTGATATGGGAGGTAATGATGATGTGATAACAGAAGCGTATGACGCCCGTTTTATTACGAAAGTAGGGGGACCGATTTCGCAGTTCTACGTTTACCGCACGAATGGTTTGCTGACAGACAGTGATTTTGAACTTGGTCCTGATGGTAAATATGACAAAAGCCGTCCGCGTGTTCCTGTATTGACCAATCAGGTTCCGGGGAATGTGAGATATGTTGATACAGACGGAAATGGAGAAATCAACTCCGATGATATGGTTCCTTACGGTTCGAACGATCCTGACCTGACGTATGGCTTCACCAATCGCTTCTCTTATAAGAACTTTGAGTTGAGCGTTTTCTTGCGCGGACAGATTGGTGGTAAAGTACTTTATCTGGCAGGACGTAGTCTGGATACGGGACGCGGAAACTATAACGGATTAAAAAGATGGCTGCATTGCTACAAGGAAGATTATGCCGGTGGCAATCCGATACCAACTGATCTGGGAGTGGACATGTCATGGGATGGAGTGACTCCGTTGCCTTACGGTCTGGGTAACAACTCGCCTCTAAATAAAGACGGCCAAATGCACATGACGGACTTGGCTATTTATAATGCGTCTTTCTTGCGCATACAGAATATCAGCCTGACTTATAAATTGCCTAAGAAATGGTTGAGAACATCTCATATTCAGGATGCCAAGATATATGTGACGGCAGAAAACTTGTATACATTCACCGACTATATCGGCAATCCGGATGTCAATAGCTATTCACCTAGTAATCCGATGGTACGTGGTGCGGATTATACCACTTATCCACAGTCAAGAAAGTATATATTCGGAGTTAACTTAACATTTTAATCTATTGTCATTATGAAATCATTGTATAAATTAATCATAGGGATAAGTTGTCTGTTCGCATTTTCTTCTTGCGAGGGATACTTGGATGTAGACCAGCCTTCTATCTACACTGACCAGAATTATTATAAGACGCCGCAGGATTTTGAGACTGCCATTAATGGTTGTTATGCCCAATTGCAAACGATCTACAATAAGAATTATCTGGAAGCGATTGTTACCCGTGCCGACGAAGTTCGTAACTCCAGTCCGATAGGACGGTTTATGGATACTCCTATGGAGAGTAGATGGTCAAAGCCTTGGTCGTCTTGGTGGACGCTGGTCTTTCGTTGTAATCAACTGTTAAGTAGAATAGATGCGGTAACGTTTACGGATGAAGATCGTAAGAAGCATATTATTGGAGAAGCTTATGCTTTGCGTGGATTGGCATATCTTCAGTTTGCTTGGTGCTGGGGAGGTGCTCCGCTGATTACGAAGGAAATCACTCGTGAAGAAGTGTATAAGGTGAAGCGCTCCAGTCAGGAAGATACTTACGGACAAGCTATATCCGATTTTAAGGATGCATTCAACAGATTGCCGGAAAGCTGGGCAAGCAGTGAAGTAGGGCGGGTGACAAAATATGCTGCTGCCGGTATGCTGGGACGTACTTATATGTATATGCGCGATTATGCTACTGCTGCGGAATATTTGTCGCAGGTAGTTGCCAAGGAAGGTACTCTTTATAAATTGGCCGATAAATACGAAGATTGTTTCAGTGACGTGTATAATAATGATAAGGAACGCGTGTGGGAGGTGCAGTATTTAGGTGGTACTGCCGGCAAGGCTTTGGGATTGAGCCAGAGTTTCAGTGGCTGGTTTATACCTTCTACATTGAATAAGGATAAGGGGGACTATGAGAAACTGAATGGGATTACATTTATTGGTGCCTCCGGTTCTATCCGTGCGTCTATGTCTCTTGCAGGTGATGGCGTTTATGAAGAGAATGATAAAAGAAGAGATCTGACCATTGTTAATAACTTGTATGGAGATAAAAGTACTCCGCAACCGGATGTCTATTATGTCAGAAAATTCTTGAGAGCTACTAAAAATGCGCCTACTGCCGTTGATGAATGGGGAAATAATATTCCTATCCTAAGGTATACGGACGTGAAACTGATGTATGCGGAAGCGTTGAATGAGGTGAACTATTCGGCGAACTTGTCTGAAAAGATATTGCCTATTATCAATGATGTAAGAAAAAGAGCCGGGTTGACAGCTAAAGTCGCTGAAGATTTCCTTGATAAACAGTCTGTATTCGATTATCTTGTTAAAGAACGTTTTGTAGAATTCTGTTTTGAAGGTATCCGTTGGCCGGACTTGATTCGTTGGGATTTGGCAGAGGATGCTATGAAAGCGCATTTTGCTTTGAAAGACGAAGGATATAATGAAACGAGTGAACAACCTCTTTATAGTATGCGCTCATACTATAAACTAGCTCCTATCCCTCTTTCGGATATATTGGCTTACGGAAATAAGGAGATTATGTGGCAGAATGATGGATATTAATCAACGGTTAACGCTAAAAAAGAAAGCTATGATGATAAAAACATTAAAATATATAATGCTGGGTACTGCTTTGGTTATGGCAACTACTTCTTGCAGCGATAATGATGAGTATGATAACATATCACGTCCGGTAGAACCGGGTGATGCCTATTTCAGTTCGGAGCCATTAAAGGAAGGTCCTTCTTTGTTTGAGGCTGCTACTATAAATGCAACCAAAATACCACGCATCAAAGATGCTAGGGATTGGTATCCGGCAGATCCGGAAAATGTTTGGACCACAGAAATACGTCCCGAACGAGTAAAGTTTTTTGAAAAATTTATTAAGGAAGATATGGTGTTTGTGAACGGTGGTACTTTCCTGATGGGAGGAACTGCGGAACAGGGAGAGAACGTTCATATTCACGAGCTTCCAGTGCATAAAGTGACTGTTAGTGATTTTTACATTTGTAAATTTGAGGTCACGCAAGAATTATATTCTTATGTAATGGGTAAGTGGGAGAATTTTTCCTGGAAAGACAAGGCTAGTACTCGCTTGCCAATGGATAATCGTCTTTTTTCAGAGATGCAGAACTTTTGTAATAAACTGAATGAGATAACCGGATTGCATTTTATGCTTCCTACCGAGGCACAGTGGGAGTTTGCTGCCCGTGGTGGTAGAAAACGGACTTCTACAATCTATGCCGGTAGTAATGTCTTCGATGAAGTAGGATATAATCTATCCAATTGTTACCGATTGCCCGAAGGACAAACAGCTATGCAGTTTTGGCCGGAAGAAGTAGGAAAGAAAGCACCGAACGAATTGGGGCTTTATGATATGTCCGGTAACGTAGCCGAAGTTTGTCTTGACTGGTATGAAGAATATGGCGGAGAAGATCAGATAGATCCGACGGGACCGGAATCGTTGCCATCAGATGTACCACAAAAACGTATCTGTCGTGGTGGAGGATGGAATACCAATACAAATGCTTGTCGGGTTTCCTCACGCAGCGCTTTCCCCATAGAGAAACGTAATAAATTAATCGGTTTCAGACTAGTACATCCCAAAATAGATTGATTTGTGAGATTGATTCTCTTTTATCTACTAATTTGCCTGGGCATATCGGCTTTGCCGATTGTCCAACAGCAAAAACTGGTATATTAAATTATTAAATAGGTATGAGTTATGAGAAAATATAGTATAATAGGATCTTTACTTTTAGTGGTAGTAGCTGTATGTGCTTTCACATTCGGACATCGCGGAACAGCGAATACTGAATTAACAGACTTCCCACTGGAAGCAGATCCGGTGGCTGTAGGAAATAAAATATCCAACCGCTTTTTGGAGCAATGGCATTCGCAGTACGGTAGTCCGTTACGTGTGGACGAGCCGCGTACACAGGTCACTTATCCGGATGTATGTACTTGGTTGGGAGGATTGTGGTTCGCAAAAGCAACACAAAATATCGGGTTGCAGGAACGACTTGAAGCACGCTTCCAACCGTTGTTCACTACAGAGGCTTATTTGCAACCTAAGGCAAACCATGTTGATAATAATGTTTTTGGCGTATTGCCTTTGGAACTGTATATGCAAACAAAGGACGAAAAATACCTGGAAATGGGTATGAAATATGCCGATACACAGTGGGAGGCTCCTGATACACTGAAACTGACTGCCTACGAACAAGCGTGGGCGGATAAGGGATTTTCCTGGCAAACACGTTTATGGATGGACGATATGTTTATGATTACAGCTATTCAGGCACAGGCTTACCGGGTGACAAAAGATGAGAAATACATCAATCGTGCTTCTCGTGAAATGGTTGTTTATCTGGATTCATTGCAACTGAATAACGGTTTGTTCTATCATGCTCCTTCCGCTCATTATTGTTGGGGACGCGCCAACGGCTGGATGGCTGTGGGAATGGCAGAATTATTACGTATCTTACCGGAGAATAACTCAGATAGACCTGCCATTATGAAGGGTTATCTGAAGATGATGAGAAAACTGAAAGAGACCCAGAATGAACATGGCATGTGGAGACAGTTGGTAGATGATCCGGAATTGTGGGAGGAAACTTCGGGAAGTGCTATGTTTACATATGCAATGATTGTAGGCGTGAAGAAAGGTTGGCTGGATGCGGAAGAATATGGAAAGGCAGCACGTCAGGGCTGGATTGCTTTATGTAACTATATTGATGAAGCAGGAGATGTAAAGGCTGTATGCGAGGGAACGATGATTAAGAATAGTCGTGAACATTACGTCAACCGTCTGCCACTGACGGGAGATCTTCACGGACAAGCACCTATGCTTTGGTGTGCATATGCATTGGTGGCAAACTTATAAAGATTGATAATATTTTAGACCATGAAAACACGTATTCTGTTTGTAGTATTCATTGTATTGGCAGTATGCTTGCAGGCACAGGTAAGAATGTCTGCCGGGAAATCCGTCCGGTTCGAAAAACAGGATGTGATTGATATTGCAACTTATAATTGGCCGAGAACTCTGGTAAATTATCCGGTCGTTTTTGAAGGAGGAGTGAAAGAGGATGCGCTTTCATTGATCGATAAAATAAAAAACAAGTCTGTTCCTTTCCAATTATCGGAAAAGGTGGTAAAGAACGGACTGTTGTATAACGCTACGGTAAGTTTCTTTGCGGTGTTGCCGCAAGGAGGATCGTTTCAATATGAATTTACTGCGACAGGTTCCCGACCTGTTGCGGTGGAACGTCCGTTGAAAGTATCGTCAGAAGGAAATCAGTTTTCAATAGGCAATGAGGAGTTGGTTGTGTATATTCCAGGTTCACAGGCAGCCGGGGTGGTAAAAGCTCCGGCTCCCATTATCTCGCTTCGCAAAGGTGAACGAAAGATAGGAAATAATGTATTATATGCTGGCCGGAAAAAGATTGAACGGATAGAGACTATTCCTGTGGAAAAAGGTGATCTGTTTGTTACATATCAGGTGAAGTATTATCTGGAAGGGAATGCTACTTATATCGCTCGTGTAAAAGTGGTGCAAGGTTATCCGTTCGTTATCTTGGAAGAAGAGATGAATAATCTGTCGAAAGAAGATCAGGTATATCTAGATATGTGTTGGGAGGATTTTGCTCCTGTCAAACGTTTCGGAACGCAGTGGGACCGGGTATTCGACAAAGCATCGCAATGGGTGGGTATCGATGCACCTGTTCATACCAGCTATTCGCAGGAAGATCCTCATTGGACGGGAATGGGCTGGATAGAAGATCCTTCCAAGGAGATGATTTATCGTATTTCTCCATTTGGTGGAAATTCAGTGAGAGAGCAGACTCCGATTATGTCTTTTTGGGAAGAAGGGAAGAATGCGGATGAACTGGGGGTATTTGTATATGATCATCAAAAGTGGGACGACCGTCAATATGGAATCTGGCAGCCGACTCCCGATTTAAGTATTTATTTCCGGTACAATCAGAAGAAGTTATATTTTAAATATCCGCTCGTGAACGGAAGTCGTTCTACTGCAATTGCCTTCTTTTCGGAAGAGCAAGGTCAGCAAGCAGTAAAAGAGTTTAATAAACGCATCGATAAGATTGCCGCTAATGGTGGTGCACATCGATCGGAGTTTCTGTCCTATCGCTATGCACAGATGCTACATCAGCAATATGCTTCCTTGAGCTTGGATAAGGTTAAGGACTGGGAACTGGAATATCCGGATGACAGGAAACAGCCGGAAAACCTGTTTACCGATGTCACTAAGCTGACTCCGGAGAGTTTCTATAAGAGTGTGATCTCATCCGCTTTCGCTTATTATCCGATGGGGTTGAACTTTTATCCGGGTATTCATTCAATAGAACACCGTCCGGTATATTCTAAATTGGTAGAAGGTTATCTGTTTCATGCCCGTAAGTTGACCGAGAAACAACGGAAGACTGTGAATGCCCTATTTATAATGGGGGGATACGTCAATATGCTCGAAGAGATGAATGCTATCCGTACCTCATTGGCGGGTACGGCAAATATGGCGGCCGATGGTTGGTGTGTTCCTATGCAGGTATCTTATTTATTCCCGGAACATCCGATGGCTAAGGAGTGGGGAGACTTCTTTGAGAAATGTCTGGAAATTTACGGTCTATTCTACACACGCCCCGAGGTGAAAGCTTTTGAAGGAAAAGGCGGACGCTGGGTAGAGAGCTTGGGCGTCTACAACTGGGCTTATCTTCGTCCAACAGGTCACTCTAATATAGCAAGTGAATTGTATGATGGTAAGAACCGGTTTGCCAGCCCGTATATGGCGGAGAGAGGTAAATGGTTGGTGGATATGCTGACTGCTCCTGTCTATAATTATCGAAATATAAAAGATGCGAAGCCGGGTTATCCGCAAGGATGGAAGCCGGGAGATGCATTGGACGGAGAACATTTCACTCGCCAGTATCCTGCTCACGGCGCACATGGGGGAGGAACGACTTTCGATCGTCCTTCTTCGTTGATGGAATTGGGAGAATGGCTATTTAACTACGATCCGATAGTGGCAGAGAATATCTTTTGGGCTGGCAAGCTGGGTAAAGAACTGGAGCATAAACCGAATAATTCGGATTGGACGGAGGTGTATAAGCAGATGCATACAGTAAATAATGCCGGAACGAACCCGCATCTGAAAAGCTGTAAATATGTAGGGCATGGTATTGTGCTCCGGGCGGGTGTGGACACGCCGGAAGAATTGTCTATCCATTTGGAACAAGTGGACAAAGGACCTAATTATCGTTGGGGAAATCAGGCACAGGGAAATTCCGGTGGCATCTATTTTTATGTGCAGGGACAACTTTTCACCGGTCATGAGAATGAAAATGCCGGTGACCATGTGACGAATAATTTGGATGGGATCACCAACTTCGGTGTGATGAAGAACGGAGAGTTCCGTACGATCGGTATGAATGAGTTGACTGCTCCACTCTATGATCTGGGTATTGCGCAGTTTGCGGAACTGTTACCTGCTACCGGAACAGATTTATATAGCTGGCCTGAATACCAGTCCCGCAGTATCTTGCTTGTTGGTACGGATTACTATCTGATCTTTGATGAAACAGGAACTAATTGGCGGGCAGCACATCGTTTCTCCTGGTTTACAGGAAAAGGATTTGATTATCCCCAAATTACTTTCTTGTCCAAACCGGCACGTAATGATTACTGGACAACTGCACAAACTGTTACATCCAAAGGCTTTTATCGGGATGCCTTCGGTTCGCTGCTGACATTGGTTTCTCATAAGAAAGGTAAAGTGACGCCCTTGCGGGGGAGCATGAAGAATATTCCTTTATTGGAAACGAAAGATGTAACCGATTTCATTCCGGCTAAGAAAGATGCTTACCCGGAAGGAGTAGTAGGCATCCGTGCTCCGCAAAGTGAAGATTTGGTGTTCCGTGCAGGAAAGGATTTGGAATATCACACGGAGCAAGAAACATTTGAAGGCAAGGCAGGAGTGATTCGCCGGATGAAGGATGGCAGTCTGCAACTAGCTTTAATCAAAGGTACAAAGATTTCAGCAGACGGTTTAAGTTTGTCATTGAAGAGAGAACCGGATGCGGCTGTTGCCGTGACCCGTGCGGTTGATGGAACTTTGTCGGGTATGTTTAAGGTTTTGAAAGCCACCGAGATGACTCTTTCGGGACTGACAACTAAAGGAGTTTTCTATATCGATGGTGTAGCTCAACCTGTCAGCGTGAAGGCAGGACAGGCAGTGGTGACATTACCACAGGGTGAACATACATGGGAGTATACCACAGGAAAGGCTATGCCGCTACCTGCTAAAATAACGAATGTAACGTACGAAAAGAATCAGTTATCGGTTGAGTGGGAAAATCCGAATCGGATGAAGACGGTGCGGCTGGAAGTTTCGGTTGATGGTGGAAAGAACTGGAAAGCGGTGAAAACGACGAATCAATCTCCTTATAAGTTATCCAAAAATGGTTATGAAGGTAAAATTCATGTTCGGGTTGTTGCCATGAATGGAAAGAGGGAGGCTTCTTTTGCACAGGAATATCCGGTTTATATTACTGATAAAGCACCCCACTATCCGGAGGGTATTTGGATGAAACTCAATGATAACTGCGTGACATTATCGTGGGGCAGAGTTCTTGGCGTACAGCAGTATCGTTTGTACCGGAGAGTGAAAGGTGAAACTGAATTCCGGAAAATCTATGAAGGAAAGGCAAACTGCTTTACTGATAAGACAGTTCAAGGTGTTCGGAAAGCCTTCAATATGCCCGGTTCGTTGGATAATCGTTTGCAGAACAGGGAGAATCTGACCATATATGAGTATGCTGTTTCCGCTGTCAATGGGAATGGAGAAGGAACTTTGTCTCCGATAGAGAATACTGATCCGGCTTCGTGGAAGAACTGGTATCCGGCTACGGCTTTGAAGTTCAAACGTCAGTCCGCATTCTGGATGCCACCGTATATGCCGGAGCCTATGTCACTGGAGAAATATTATCCCGATTAATAACCAATCTATTAGAGGTGCAATGAGAATCATCTATATTCTGTGTGCTTTGCTCGTCAGTTTCTCCTCTTGTCAGGAGAAAGCCGCAACTACCATTGTGTTACAGAATCCGATAAATAAAGAGCGTGTAGATGAAAGTTTCAAACTTTCACGTGCGGAGTTGAAAGCTGCCAGTGAGAGCCTGGTTCCCGTAGTGAAGAAGCTGGACGGTACATACGTTCCCTGTCAGGTTGATGATATTGATCGGGACGGTGTGTGGGATGAATTGGCTTTTGTATATACCCTGAAAGGAGAAGAAAAGGTTGAACTGATGGTAGAGTGGGTTTCTGTATCTGATTATCCAGTTTTTGAAAGACGTACCAATATTCGTTATGGGAAAATGACTTCTCCCGGGCACGTGGAGGAACTGGCATTTGATATGCATGGCAAACATAACTTACCTAGATCTGTGAATTATCCTTATCAGATGGATGGACCGGCATGGGAAAATGATAAAATAGCTTTCCGCCACTATTTCGACGGGCGGAACTGTCGGGATCTGTTTGGTAAGAGAATATCGGAGATGGTGCTGGATACAGTAGGTATCCGTGCGGACGGATACCCGGATAACACCTATCAGGTATTAAGAGAGTGGGGATGCGACATTTTGAGTGCGGCCAATTCTTTTGGTTTGGGTGGGCTCGCCCTTCAGTTGCCGGATACGTTGGTGCGTATGGGAGTGGAGTCTAAAGATACGGTGGATATCATCGACTCCTCTCACTTTGAGATAATCACGGAAGGTCCGGTACGCTCAATGTTTCGGTTAGACTTTATTGGCTGGGATGTATTGGGAACAAAAATCGACGTTCATGAAACGGTGACGATATGGGCGGGAAAACAAGGACACGAAGAAGATATCCGGATCTCGCCGCTTACTGAAAATGCGGTATTAGTAACGGGTATTGTGGCCAATAACAACACAAAGGAACCTGTGGAGAAGCAATATGATGGGAAGTGGATTTCCATGATTACTCATGATAAGCAGACGGTTAATAAGGACTATGAATTAGGAATGGCCTTACTGATTCCGCAGGAACAACTGATAGAAACCTTCCATACCCCCGACACAGGAAGCGGAATCCTTAAGACATGGTGTGCCAAACTGAAATCGGGAGAGAAAGGCTATCACTATCAGGTATATGCTGGTTGGGAACTTGGTGTGGACAGTTTTTCCGAACGAGAAGATTTCATCCGCTTAATTGATACCTATGCCGATCACTTGAATCATCCTGTAATTATAACCATCAAATAAGATAAGAAGAAATGAAGAAACAAATATTTTTATTGCTTATCGTTGTAAGCATGCTTTCATCATGTGCAACAGATAAGAAAGCGAATACCTGGGGAGATGAATTAAACCGCTATGTGATAGAATCTTATATGCCTGCTAACAAGTATGTGTGGAACTGGAATGAAGCCATTTTCTTGAAAGCTGCCATTGAACGTTGTGAGAATAATATCGCAACAGAACAGATGTTTGTTTATGTGCGCGAGGCGATGGAACATACAATGGGCGATGTGAACGGGCTGCATCCTAATGCAGTGGCTTCCGGCTTCGGAATGGCTTATCTGGCGCAGGCCACAGGGGAAGAGATATATAAGGAAAAAGCTTTTGATGTCTATAAGGATTATTGTAATATCCCGCGATCTACTAACGGAGGAATCTCTCATCGTGAAGAAGTGATCGAATTGTGGGATGATACTGTCTATATGGTAAGCGAGTTTTTGATGCAGATGTATAAACTGACAGGGGATGAGAAGTTTCTGAAAGAAGCCATTTTCCAAATCAATGCGCACGCCGAGAAACTGGAAGATCCGGAAACAGGCTTGTGGTATCATGGTTGGGATAATGATTCTATTTCTACGGTCGACCCTTGTTGCCTGTTGGGATGGGCGGATAATCCTTATCGGAGAAATAATGAATTCTGGGGCAGAGGCAACGGATGGATTACCATGACACTGGTGAATATCCTTGAGCTTATGCCGAAACAAATGCCAGAATATGAACAGTTGAAAGAGAAATACCTCAAAATGATGAATACATTGGCCCATGTACAGGATCAAAAGAATGGACATTGGTATCAATTGCCTGTTTATCCGGGCGAGGAAGGAAACTTTATCGAAAGTTCCTGCACAGCGATGTTCGCATACGCTATCACAGCGGGAATCAGAAACGGGCTGTTGCCTGCCGACACCTATCTGCCGGTAGTGGAACGTGCTTATAACGGTTTGCAGGAACATAGCCTGATGAAGAAAGGAGAGTATCTGGTGATGAAGAATGTATGTGCCGGCACTTGTATCGGTGATAAGGACTACTATTATAATCGTGGGGTTGTGAATGACCGTCCGTTCGGATATGGAGTCGCCATTATGTTTTACGACCAGTATCAACTGCTGAAAGCTCAATCATAAGTATAAACTGAAGACTGGAATCACATGAAGACATTTTTAAAAGTCACTACCTGGGCTATTTGCTCTGCCACGGTTTTAAATATATCTGCTGCGGCTTTCAACAGCCCTTCTGTTTCTGCCACTCCCAAGAACGGAATCTATCGCAAAGGCTGGATTGATTTCAATAAGAATGGCAGGATGGATGTTTACGAAGATCCGAGTGCTCCTGTGGAAGCGCGTGTGCAAGACTTGCTGAACCAAATGACGGTGGAAGAAAAGACCTGCCAAATGGCTACCCTTTATGGTTCGGGACGGGTGTTGAAGGAGGCCGTACCTGTCGAAGGGTGGAAACTGGAAATTTGGAAAGACGGAATCGGCAATATCGATGAACAACACAACGGATTGGGAGAGTTCGGTTCCGAATATTCTTTTCCCTATACGAAGCATGTAAAGACGAAGCATGATCTCCAACGCTGGTTTGTGGAACAGACACGGTTGGGCATTCCCGTAGACTTCACTAACGAAGGCATCCGTGGATTGTGCCATGACCGGGCTACTTACTTCCCTTCGCAAATCGGACAGGGAGCTACCTGGAATAAGCAATTGATTGCCCGTGTCGGAGAGGCGGAAGCAAAAGAAGCCGATGCGTTGGGATATACCAATATCTATTCTCCTATTCTCGATATCGTGCAGGACCCTCGTTGGGGACGTGCTGTGGAGACTTACGGAGAAGATCCATACTTGGTGGGACAGTTGGGAAAACAGATGATTATGAGTCTGCAAAAGCAGAATCTGGTTTCTACGGTCAAGCACTTTGCTGTATATAGCATACCGGTAGGAGGACGTGACGGGAAGACACGCACTGATCCTCATGTAGCACCGAGAGAAATGCGTACTCTGTATCTGGACCCGTTCCGGGTGGCATTTACGGAGGCGGGCGCATTGGGCGTAATGAGTTCGTACAATGATTATGACGGTGAACCGATTACCGGCAGTCATAAGTTTCTGACAGGTATTCTGCGTCAGGAATACGGTTTCAAGGGGTATGTAGTGTCCGATAGTGAAGCGGTAGAATTTATAACGACTAAGCATCAGGTGGCGACAGATGAAGTTGACGGAGTAGCGCAGGCTGTCAATGCAGGACTCAATATCCGTACTCATTTCACGGCTCCCGAAGATTTTATCATACCTCTGCGGAAAGCCATTGCCGAAGGAAAGGTATCGCAAAAGACGCTCGATGACCGGGTAGCGGATATTCTGCGTATTAAGTTTTGGCTGGGACTGTTTGATAATCCGTTTAGAGGAAATGGCGAACAGGCGGAAAAGGTGGTTCATTGCCAGGAACATCAGGATTTATCATTAGAGGTAGCCCGCCAGTCATTGGTATTATTGAAGAATGAGAACCAGCTGTTGCCTTTGAAGAAATCATATACGAAGTTAGCCGTCATTGGCCCGAATGCAGATGAACGCGAACAACTGATTTGCCGTTATGGTCCGGCTAATGCGCGGGTAAAAACGGTTTATCAGGGAATCAGAGAGCTATTGCCGGATGCTTCTGTGGTATATAAGAAAGGATGCGAGATTGTCGATCCTCATTTCCCGGAGAGTGAGATACTTCCTTTTGAGAAGACGGAAGAAGAAAAGCACATGATGGAAGAGGCACTGGCTGCTGCACGTGAAGCGGAAGTGGTTATCATGGTTTTGGGAGGCTCGGAACTGACGGTTCGTGAAGACCGTTCACGTACGAGTCTGGACTTACCGGGGCGTCAACAGGAATTGTTGGAAGCTGTTTGTGCTACAGGAAAACCGGTTGTATTGGTGATGATTGATGGACGTGCCGCCAGTATCAACTATGCGGAAAAGTATGTTCCCGCTATTCTTCATGCCTGGTTTCCTGGTGAGTTCGGCGGCCAGGCGGTTGCAGAGGCTCTGTTTGGCGACTATAATCCCGGAGGGCGCTTGGCGGTTACTTTCCCTAAATCGGTGGGGCAGATACCGTTTGCTTTCCCGTTCAAGCCCGGTTCGGATGAGGCTTCGGAGACTTCGGTATATGGTGCTCTTTACCCTTTCGGATATGGTTTGAGCTATACCGCTTTTGAATATCGTGACTTGGTTATCACTCCCGAAAGACAAGGAACGCAAGGTGGCATCACTGTATCTTGCAAGGTAAAGAATGTGGGAAGTCGCGTGGGGGATGAAGTGGTACAACTCTATCTAAGGGATGAGGTAAGCAGTGTGACTACTTATGTGAAGGTACTGCGAGGTTTTGAACGCATCACTTTGAAACCGGGAGAAGAGCAGACGGTACATTTCCGATTAACTCCCCAGGATTTGGGCTTGTGGAACAAGGATATGAATTTTGTGGTGGAACCGGGTACATTTAAAGTGATGATTGGCTCGTCCTCTACTGATATTCGCCTTACCGGTGGCTTTACGATTCATGAATGACAGAGTTGAATTCTTTCAAACTTAACAACAAAGATAATATGAAACTAAGATATATCGGCTTTTGCATATTGTTGTCGCTTGGCATGGTCATTTGTAATGACAGTATGGGGCAGAAAAGAAGCCCGTTCTCGCCTTCTGTATTGGAAAATTTGCAGAATGACGCAGAACCTGTCATGCGCGGAGCCACTTATGAAGAGAGAAGCCGGTCGCTCATTCAACGTATGCTACAAGCTAAACTTGCGAAAGAGGACAACATCAAGTATCTGTCTCCATTTTACTATGTACGATTGTGGTGCGATTATGAAACGGAAGAGGCTATCTCGAAGTTGACTGATATGTATCAATATCAACTGGACCATGTGGATGATTTCTATCAGTCCGGTTCTGATATGGATTTCTTTGCTCATGCCACTATGCACGGTTATCTGCTTACCAAAGATAAAATGCCGGAAAAACTGCGTAAGAAGATTAAGGAATTTATGAAAATAGGGAAGTATACAAGCGAGCGTGGAACGCTGAATATGCGGATGATGCATCAGACAAGCGGTTTTCTGTGTGCAGAAGAATGGCCGGATTTTGTGGATGCGGACGGGCATGACTCTTCTTACCTGAAAGATTATTTGCGAGGCAGAATCCTCAATGTCCTGAAACAGTTTTTCACAGACAATTGCCGCGAAGCAGATGCATTCACTTATATAGGAACCAATCTTCAATACGTGCGAATGCTTGCCGAATTCAGTCGGGATGAAGAGATACGTAAGACGGCTGCAATTACTTATCAACACATGGCAGCACAATTGATGTTGCCTTGGAATCAGGGATTGTATTGCGCCAATCCACCCCGTTGCAAAGGCTGGACCAATTTATATACGGGCAATTTGAGTACAGATGTACAGATTGTGCAGTTGGCTTGGTTGTTTTATGGTTCGCCGGATGAACGTATCATCCGTTTGACTGCCGGCAAAGATAATTTCGGATGCTTCAATTTCTGGATGGCTTATCAACGCACTGTCAAGCCTCTTCCTTATCTGGAAGCTTTGAATGCTGAAAAGAAATATCCTTATCGTTTTGACGCTTTGCGCATCGATGAAAGGCATTTCTATTGCAGGTCTACTTATCAAAGCCAGAATTACGGACTGTCTACACAAACGATCGAAGCCTTTCCTGAAAAACTGAAAGGATTTCAGTATACGTATGCTTTTAAGGAAACAAAGAACTTGCATTTAGTGTGGCAGTCGGATGTATCCAATGCTTCTGTATTCAGTGTGTGTCATGACAATCCGGAGCGTCCGCAAAGGCATCAGACTGTATCGAATAAGCTGGGATATGGTGAGAATCCCTATCATCGGGTACTAGGGTACGAAAGAAGTGCGATAGGGGTATATAATGTGGCGGATGATTATATGAATCAACCTACATTCTATCAGATGTATGTTCCTTTCAGCCGTAAGGGAATCAAGAAAAGAATCGTCAAGGAAATCAATGGTATGCGGTGGGTACTGTGTCACACAGGTTCTATGATGTTTGCCTTTACTACTCCCGAAGCATGGGATTTTGATACGGTAGACGGTAAGTATACGATCAAGGACCATGATGTGCTTACGCTGAAAGACCGTAATCGGCGTAGAGGCTCTTGGGTGTTGGAGACAACGGAGATTACCCGGCAATACAAAGATGCCCAAGGCAATCAGGAAAAGGAACTGGCTAAATTTGCCGGTGATATCTCCAAAAAGACTAAATTCACGCGGTCTACCGATTACGAAACGAGTGACACTCCTGCTATCTCGTATACCAATATTCAAGGTGACGTGCTGGAACTAACGTTCTTCTCGCCCGAAACTGCTTATACCGGACAATATAAGGTAAATGGAAAAACAGTGAAATTGAATACTGAATATATCTCTCGAAGTGATTATATGCAGCAAAAAGCGGGGAGTAACATAGTGCAATTCTATACGAAAGAAGGAACTAAAACGCTGAAACTGGAATAATATATTTATGAAACTAAGATCTTTATTATTAGCCGTTGCTTGTTTGCTATTATCCTGCCATGTTCATGCGCAGGAATTGCGAAAAGCGGATTTTCTGCCGAAAGCCTCAACTGCTTTCGATTTGTTGACGCAGAATCATAGCGAAGAGCGTATTGTAAGCGAAATCAAGAAAAAGAATGTTCGCTGGATGACGAATCTGATGTCCGCATCGGCTATTTTCTATAAAGCAACGCAGCAAAAGCGTTATTTGGATCTGTCGGAACTTGTATTTAAAAGTGCGGTACGTGAATGGCGGAAGGATGAGAAGCTCATGCGTGGGAGGGACGATTTCTTTGCTTTGCAGAATCTGACATTAGCATACGAGATTCTGAAAGAAAATGAACGCCTGACGGATGAAGCGGACGATATAATGGTTCGTTTTGCCGACCTCCACTTTGAACCCGAATTTGTGGTAGATAACAACCAGAGGCAAGAGCGTGCACTTGGATTTGTACGTATGTATAATCTATTCCCTGATGCTCCTAATGCCGCCCAATGGAAAGAATATATTGACAAGATGTGGGATTTCTGGTATCGGAATAAGGATGTGGATGAAACGGCAACGCTCTATGCTTCTATCCATCTGAATGATATTATCTCCATCGGCATTGAAAGCGGCAAGGGATCGCAATTAAAAACGCCGGAAATAAAAAAGTGGTTTGAACGCTATCGCGACCAGCAAGCGCCAAGCGGCTATATGCCCGAATATGGAGACGATTATTTCTTTGCCTACAATAACTGGATCCTGGTCTTTGAAAAGATGACCCGTCTGACTGGAGATGCTTCATTCCGAAAGGCTGCGTGGAAACTCTTTACCATCGGCTACCCCAACCTGGATGACAAATATCTGAAACCCGGATGGAATCCTCGTCAGGCTTGCGACTGGGCTACGCTGGCAGAAGTGGCTCTGCTTCCTTCATTCAAGGGAAAACTGGATACACCGACTCGTACTTCTCTAGTGACTACCCGTACCAATCGCAAGGGGCGGACCGGAATTCCCGACCAGCTTTTGCTTCGTGCTTCTGTCGAACCGGGAACTCCTTTCGTCATGAGTGACTTATACGCTTCCGGAACTCATCAGCATCCTAACTTGCGGGGAACTATTAACTATTTTGAAGTAGATAATAATCCGTTGTTTCATGGAGTTCAACGGCATGCAACAGACGCACGACATGGCAACACGGTCATATTGATGAAAGAACAAGGTAGCGGATTCCCTTTTGACGAAAAAAACAGCCGCCTGCTGACAGATACTTGGTTTACCGATTATATAGATTTTAGTTCCTCTACTGAAATCTCCGACAATCCTGCCATGCGTGGTATGCAAAAGATTACATTCCGTTTTCAGGGGGAACCGGGAGAGATTATCTATATAAAGGATGTCAGACTGATGGGGACGGCAGGAAATCAATCGTTACACGATTGCACGACGCTTAATAACTGGAGTAGAAATGCTTCTTTAGTCGATTTGGGGAAAGAAGGAAAAGCTGTAAGAGTGGTTCTTCAGGACAAGAATGTTTGTTTTGTTTCTTTGAATGTTGCAGCAGATTTTAATTTGAATGAATATCGCTATATCGGTTGTGATTGGAAACATGAAGCGAAAAATGGGGCTAAGAAGTCAAAGCTGGACTTTATGATACGTGCTCACAATAAGGTTTCTCTACCAGGCGAAGATTATGTTCATGAGCAGGTAGGGGTATTATTTAACCCGAACACTGTGAAGAAAGCCATTGTGGAAACGCGTGAAGGGGATTCTTATGGGCAGATTGTACTGGACGATCAATGTGTGGACGGCTCTACCTTGCAGCGTAATATTGTATTGACTAAAGAAGGAATCCTTATTATGCAGGATTGTTTGTTGCCCGGAAAGGGAACGGAAGATTATACCGCAGGAAGCCTTTGGCAATTATATACCTTGGACAAAAGTGGAAAGAACTGGTTTAATTCTCTGGGTGAGAAGAAGAAATGGAAAGACCGTTCGGGCGAGGAGATTGAAACAGATCAGTTATTAGTTTATTTTGAGGAACAAAAGGGCCGTAGCTTTGGAGCACAACAACAGGAGTATATGGTAAAACCTGTGACAGCTTTTGCCAAACAGAAGGTTAAACCGGATTCTCCGGTTGTGTTTGTGACAATTGTTGTGCCTCATAATGCCGCTTGGAAGGCAGAAGATATAGCGAAAGCCATTTCCGCCAAGACAAATGCTGCACAACAGAGTGATATACAGATTACTCTTGCCAATAAGAGCGTATTGCATGTAAGAGTTTCTAAAGATGGAAACTGGAAGGTGAAACGGTAAGTTACTCCTACCAAGAGCGGGGAGTCTTGTACAATTCAAATTGTATTGCCATTATTAATTTGTTTCGCCTTATACATTACTACGTATCTTTAATTTACCGTTGTAAGTCTATCAGGACATTGTTTTCTATTGTTGCAAAGCTAATCGATCATCTTCGGACTTAGGAGAAGGGGGGGATATAGCTGTTGTTTGTTTGCTATCAAGCGGCTTTTATAAGTTATCCTGCCTTTATTCTTGGATTAAGGCATAGTGGACATATATATATACAGCACGGTGGATATATATACTCACCATCGTGTATCTATATGTCCACTATGGTGAGTATATATGTCCACCGAACTGAAAAATGGTGTCTTATGATTGTTTACTGAATACCCTATTTCAGCTTCTTCTGATATTCATCCGAATTCAGTATCTCCAGCGCCTTTTGTATACTCTCATTGGTAGTATTCATTACCCGGAAATATTCGTTCATATCCCAAAGGTCACGGGCTATCAGTGCTTTAAGCTGCGTCTTGATAAGAGGGAGCGACTTTTGATATTGCTCTTCGTTAAACTTCACCCCTTCTTTCTCTCCTATTTCTTTTAAAGTGGCAAGCATATTATCATCGACTACGAACTTCTCATTAAACGATTCGAACTTCTTGTATTTGTTTGCCAACTCTTTCCGGTGTCCTTCGATAAACTGCATGGTGAATTTAATCACGGCTCCTTTAGCTACCAAATTGCGGTGATAATCCGTATAAAGAGTAGTGTCGATAGGTACGAAATAATCCGGCATGATACCCCCTCCGCCATAAACGGTACGTCCTAGTTTCTTGGTTTGTACTTTCAGCGAATCCGGGAAGTGGATGCTGTCAGCATTCATCAGTTCACCGTGATTGAAACGTTCTATCAGATCTTTGTTGTAATCTGTCGAACTGTCGTAAGGCTTTTGGATGCAGCGACCTGCAGGAGTGTAATAGCGTGCAATAGTCAAACGAATCATGGAACCGTCCGGCAGGTCGACAGGACGTTGTACCAGTCCTTTGCCGAAAGAGCGGCGTCCTACGATAATTCCTCTATCCCAATCCTGTACTGCGCCGCTGACAATTTCGCTGGCAGAGGCTGTATATTCGTCTACCAGGATGATGAGACGTCCATTGCGGAAATGCCCATTTCCTTTGGCATAGAAATCACTGCGTTTGGCAGCTCTTCCTTCTGTGTAGACAATCAGTTCCTTTTGTCCCAGGAATTCGTTGGCAAGGTCGATAGCTGCATTCAGGTAACCTCCACCGTTTCCTTGCAGGTCGAGAATCAGGTCCTTCATGCCTTGTTTCTGAAGGCTTGTCATTGCTTTCTTGAATTCCTCGGCAGTAGTTGCTCCAAAACGGTTGATGCGGATATAACCTGTCTTTGGCTGAATCATATAAGAAGCATCGAGGCTAAGGATCGGTATTTTATCTCTTTTCACAGTGAACAATAAAGGATCCTGTACGCCACGACGAACAATCGTCAGGTTGACTTTAGAGCCTTTCGGACCACGCAGACGCTTCATAATATCTTCCGTACTCATTTTCACTCCGGCAATGGCGCTGTCATTGACCGCAACAATACGGTCACCGGCAAGGATGCCGACTTTCTCGGAAGGTCCGTTGCTGACAGGTTGCACTACCAACAGAGTATCCTCAATCATCTGAAACTGAACTCCAATACCTTCGAAGTTACCTTGAAGAGGCTCGTTCATTTTCTTCACTTCCTCTGCGTTCGAGTAGGTAGAGTGCGGGTCGAGTTGTGCCAGCATCTTGATGATGGCTTCTTCCACCAATTTGTTTTCATCTACTTTGTCTACATAGAAATTGGAGATTGCGAATTCTGCCATCTGTAGCTTCCGCATAGCTTCAGAACCGAAGTTTTGGGCTTGTATGGTTGATACTGCCCACAGGCAAGCCAAAAAGATATACATTTTAATCTTATTCATAATCTTACTTTATTGGAAATTTTATCCGCATGGTTTCCCTTCTTCGGGAAGGAGGGGTGCCCGTAGGGCGGGGTGGTAGGTATACATATTATTCTGTTATTCAGTGATATATAAATTTACACTTTTACCTACCACCTCTCCCTACGGATACTCACCCCCTCCGACTCCCCCGTTATCGGGGGAGAGCAACCTTTCCGAAGGAGGAGAAGCTGTGCAGTATATTTTTTCTCAACCCATCTTCATCCCTTTGGGAATAAACTGGCTGATGTCTTTATTATAAGTCAATAATTCGCGTACAATTGTAGAGCTGACGCAAGTCAGTTCCGGTTCTGTGAAGAGTAGGATGGTTTCAATGCCTGCCAGTTTGCGGTTGATGTCCGCAATTGTCTCTTCATACTCGAAATCTTTCACCGTACGGATACCGCGTATAATGAACTTGGCCCCTATTTCCTGCGCAAAATCAATGGTCAGACAGTCGTAAGACATCACTTGAATACGAGGTTCATCTTTATAAAGTTCTCGAATCATTTCTTCCCTTTTCTCAATGGGAAAGTATGTATTCTTGTTCTCATTGATACCAATTCCTATCACGATTTCGTCCATAAAGGTAAGTGCACGTTCCACTACCGAATAATGTCCGATGGTGAATGGGTCAAAGGTGCCCGGGAATATTGCTTTTCTCATGATGCCAGGTCTTCTTCTATAACTAGATTGTCTATAATAAAGTTCTGTCGTTCCATGGTGTTTTTACCCATGTAGAACTCAAGTAGTTCTTTTACTGCGTCTGTTTTTCGCAAAGATACTTGTTCCAGACGCATGTCCTTGCCGATAAAGTGCTTGAACTCGTCCGGTGAAATCTCTCCTAAACCTTTAAATCGCGTGATTTCCGGATTCGGGCTTAGTTCGTTTATTGCGTTAACGCGCTCTTCTTCACTGTAGCAGTAGATTGTTTTCTTCTTATTGCGTACACGGAACAAAGGTGTTTGCAGGATATACACATGTCCCTTTTTAATAAGATCGGGGAAGAATTGCAGGAAGAAGGTAATCAGTAGCAGGCGGATATGCATGCCGTCCACATCGGCATCGGTTGCTACGATAACCTTGTTGTAGCGCAGACCGTCCAATCCGTCTTCAATATTCAAGGCTGCTTGAAGCAGATTAAATTCTTCGTTTTCGTAAACCACTTTCTTGGTTAATCCGAAAGAGTTCAGCGGCTTACCGCGAAGACTGAACACTGCCTGCGTGTTCACATCACGGCTTTTGGTGATGGAACCACTTGCAGAGTCTCCCTCGGTGATAAAGATGCAAGAGTCTTCTTCCAATCCTTTCCCTTTCGGGTCGTTGAGGTGAATACGGCAGTCGCGTAATTTACGGTTGTGCAGGTTCGCTTTCTTTGCACGCTCACGGGCCAATTTGGTAACCCCTGCAATGGCTTTACGTTCTTTTTCCGATTCTTGAATTTTTTGTTGTATTACTTCGGCTATATCCGCGTTCTTGTGCAGAAAGTTATCCACTTCCTGTTTGATGAAATCACCTACATACTTGTTGACGGTCACTCCGCCGGGGACCATATTGGTAGAACCCAGCTTCGTTTTCGTCTGACTCTCAAAGATCGGTTCTTCCACATTGACAGCAATGGCAGCAACCAGTCCGTTACGGATATCGGTATAATCCATGTTCTTGTTGAAAAACTCCTTGATAGTACGGGCGATGTGTTCTTTGAAAGCACTTTGATGCGTACCGCCCTGCGTGGTATGCTGACCGTTGACAAAGGAGTAATATTCTTCTCCGTATTGTCCGGTATGAGTGAAGGCTATTTCGATGTCTTCCCCTTTCAGGTGGATAATCGGGTAAAGTCCGGTTGCCGTCATGTTGTCGTTCAAAAGGTCTACCAAACCATTGCGCGACAAGATACGGTGTCCGTTATAGATAATGGCAAGCCCTGTATTGAGGTACGTGTAATTACGTAGCATTGTCTCAATAAATTCAGGCTTGAAACAGTAATTCAGGAATAATGTATTATCCGGTTCGAAGAAGATGTAAGTTCCGTTTTCCTCTTCGGTATCTTGCGTATTGTCACTCAGCAGGGTTCCTTTCGAGAAAATAGCGGTACGTACTTTACCGTCACGGTAGCTGCGTACCTCAAAACGGGAGCTCAAGGCATTGACGGCTTTCACACCCACACCGTTCAACCCGACACTTTTCTTAAATGCCTTGCTGTCATACTTACCACCAGTGTTCAACATGCTGACAGCTTCGATGAGTTTTCCCTGCGGGATGCCTCGTCCGTAGTCGCGTACGCTGATACGAAGGTTTTCTTCAACGGTAATCTCGATTTTCTTACCGGCTTGCATTTTGAACTCATCAATACTGTTGTCAATTACTTCTTTCAGGAGGACATAGATTCCGTCTTCGGCATGTGCACCGTCGCCCAGCCTTCCGATATACATACCGGGGCGTGTGCGTACATGTTCCATGTCACTTAGGTGACGGATGTTGTCGTCAGTGTACTCTACTGCATTGTTGTTGTCTACAGGTATCAATTCGTTCTCTTCCATAGCTGTTTCTTTATTTTATCTCTTTGATGAACGCACGGCGGCGCTTATGTTGTTGAGTCTCAAAGTAATCCCATTGTGCCTGAACTTTTCCGTTCAGTTCCAGTTCGGGGTTGCTTTCCGCAAAGATAAAACCTAATTTTTGATAAACAGGAATTAAATCGGAAAATAACAAAGCGTTAACACCTTTGTTTTGATATTCCGGTTTCACTGCAACGAGTAGCAGATCAAGCATCTTGGCACGGCGTTTCATGAATAATGCCTTTACCAGATAGAACCATCCGAATGGCAACAGACGTCCGTTTGATTTCTGTAAAGCTTCGGCGAGAGATGGCATGGAGATACCTACACAGACCAGTTCGTCATTGGCATCAGTAATCAGTGTAACCATTCGTAAGTCAAGGATCGGCAGATACATTTTCACGTATTGGTCGATTTGCCGCTGTGTCAACGGAGAATAGCCATAAAGAGGACTATATGCTTCATTCATCAGCTCGAAAATCTTCTGTCCGTAATCTTTGGCTATTTTTTTTGCGGAAGTATATTTCTTTATCTTGAGATTATATTTTCGTTGGATCAGTTCGGAGATACGTTTATGCTTGTCGGGAATGGCATCCGGTATGTAGATTTTGTATTCCACCCAGTCGGCGTCTTTCTCGAAGCCTAACTTTTCCATGTGTACAGGATAGTATGGGTAGTTGTAGATAGTAGCCATGGTACTAAGTTGGTCGAATCCTTCAACTAACATTCCTTCCGCATCGAAATCAGTAAATCCGAGAGGACCGGCAATGTGAGTCATGCCTCGTTCTTTTCCCCATTCTTCTACCGTTTTGATGAGTGCGGATGATACTTCGGGATCGTCGATGAAGTCTATCCATCCGAAACGAACGTTTTTACATTTCCACTTTTCGTTCGCTTGGTTGTTGATGATTGCAGCTACACGTCCTACTATTTTATCGTCCCGGTATGCGAGGAAATAATCTGCTTCACAGAATTCGAATGCTGCGTTTTTCTTCTTGTTGAAGGTGTTGAGCATGTCGTCATAGAGGTCAGGCACAGAGTAGGGGTTACCCTTGTACATTCTGTAATTGAAACGGATAAATTTCTTAAGTTCTCTCTTTGTGGAGACTTTCTTGATTGTAATAGCCATATCTCGTATTTATGATTTGAGCAGACAAAGATACGTGATAATCTTTAAATTACAACGCGCCGGAAAGAGAAAATATCGTCTCTGGACGATTAGGGAGTGGACTGTAAATATGAAAAATACCGGAAATGATGATCATACATTCATTGCCGGTATTCTTTTTCTGTTTTTGTAGGCCGTTTATTGGCTGATGTGTCCTTCGAAAGGCGAGGCAGGTAAACCAGCTGCGTTGTATAAGTTAGCATCATCGGGATTATCTCCCCAAGCATATCGTACAGAGACCGGTTGCTGTATTTCCTTATTCCATACTATTACTTTATTGTTTTCGATTTTAGCTTGTGCCCATTGGTATTTTCCATCTGCGCCGGCAATGGCGAATCCTGATAAATAGCCGTATTTATTACGAGCTACTAGTTGCTCGTCACAAGCGTTAAAAGTAATCTCCAGTGCATCTCCGATTCTTTTTACCGACTGGAATATCGGGCCGGTGCAAACAATAGAGTTATATCCGTAATCATTGTGGAGAGCATGCAAAGCAAGTCGTTTACCTACATCTTGTTTGTTGCGGGGATGTATGTCATTTTCTTCACCGATGTCTATAATGACGGCCTGTCCTGTATGTGGTAAGGCCAGTGTCTTCGACTGTGTATCCCGCAGGTTTGCCCAATGACTTTCGGAAGGCTGCTTGGCCGGAGACATGAAGTTTGCTAATTGAACCCAATAAAATGGGAATTCGTTATTCCATCTGCTTCTCCAATCTTTAATTAAAGCCGGAAATAAATCAATGTATTCGTTGGCGCGGGCGGCATTGTTTTCTCCCTGATACCAGATTACCCCTTTCATCCCCAAACCTACCAGCGGATGAATCATTGCGTTGAACAGCAAAGAAGGAAAAGCGTTAGGACCATATTCTACATAATCATATTGTGCACTCGATACTGCAACTTTATACTTCCAATTATCACACAAAGGGAAAATTCGGTTGTTGACTTTCAGGTATACTTCATCTTTAGGACCATATAGACCGCCTCCTCCACGATAGTCGGATATTTTAATAGTGATGGTATTCTGTTCCTTTAATACTTCTGCCGGAATCTTGTATAGACGTTTCAGGTCATATCCTACCGTTCGTCCTACTTCATGTCCGTTAATCCAGGTAACGTCATCGTCATCGATAGTACCGAGACTCAATTCAGCATCCTGTCCTAAACAGTTGGCCGGTATGGAAAACTGATAAGTAAACCATACAACTCCATCTATACCGGATAACTCCTCATTTGACCATAATGACGGAACAATATGTTCCTTCCAGTTTTCTGTAGGGGTGTTTTCTAAATACCATTTCTCTTTTTCTCCCGGTTCGTTTATGATGGCTTGTTCGAATTCATTTTTGGCTTTGTCACTGTGCTGGATGTATTCTTCGAATTCAGAAGAGCGCATACGGGCTAATGATTTTTCATATTTCGGGAAATGCTCTATCACTTCCATGCTCATCCAGGTTTCGATGTCCGTACCACCCCATGAGGAGTTGATGAATCCGATAGGAATATTGAGCTTTTGGTATAATTCACGTGCAAAGAAATAGCCGACAGCTGAAAAATCAGAAGCGGAGGCGGGTGAACATACTTCCCATTTACCTTTTAAGTTGGTTTTAGGAGTGTGCCCCATTTCTTGAATTACGTTGAATGAACGGATTTGAGGGTAATTGGCAGCTGCGACTTCTTCGGTAGCATGATTAGCGCTACGCAGACGAAACTCCATATTTGACTGTCCGCTGCAGATCCATACTTCACCGATTAAAATATCTGTAAATGATAAAGTCTGCTTGGGGCTTTTCACATTTAGAGTATACGGTCCACCGGCTTGCATAGGGGGCAGGCTGACTGACCATTTCCCATTTTTATTGGTTCGGGTACTCTTTTGAGCATTTCCTAATGTTACGCTAATTCGCTCGCCGGCACTGGCAGTTCCCCATATATTGATTGGCTTCTCACGTTGCAGCACCATGTGGTCTGAGAAGAAAGAAGGTACGGAAAGCTGTGCCATCATTTGTGATAGGACAAATAGCAAGCAAACTGTTAATGATAGAAGTTTTTTCATCCGATGAGTATTTGGTGATTATTTATTCATATATTCTTTGGGAAGCAATATCTTACGAAGCGTATCGGCAAAGATTGCAGCCATACGCTGTTGAATAAATGAATGTTCTCCATGTGGCGGATGCCATCCAAATACTTCTCCATGAGTCTCTTGTGAATCCCCTGTGTAAATTAGGCTATATTGTTTTCCTGTAACCGGATGTTTCTGGTTTTTGGAGAATCCGATGTATCTGTCGAATTCTACTACCGGGAATCCCCATTTTTCTGCCAGTTTTCGGACCGAAGTGTTGAATATCGGACGACTGTCATGCCAATGAGTACATAAGACAATAGAAGCAGGTTTCCCATAAGGAGTGTTGTAATATTTGGATTTTGGATTGAATTTCTGGTTATAACAGTCTGATATGTAGCGTTTGATGACATAATCATAGCAAACGGCATAGTCGGAAGCATCAAAAGGAGTTTTATAATCCTTGTAGTTCTCTTTTAAGTTTGCTTCGTTATATACGTCTTTTTCATGTACTTGCATCAAGACGAATACATCAATGTTATCGAACTCTTCCGGGGTATAGAGAGTGCCGTCCAGCATTTTATTTGCAGTGTGAGCAATAGATTCTGCACTTACAGCCCGATTGATGGGGATGGCGTGAAGGGCACGACAGCCCATTTCAAACCACTTATTGTTAGGTTCGGCAAAAGATGCTCCGGACAATAAAATGGTATAATTGTCTTTATTTTGGGCTACTCCTGCTAAAGCGAGCAGGCAAATGAATGTGAATAAGGTGATTCTTTTGTACATAGTTATCGTTGATTGATTAATTGGTGAATAAAATCAAGTTCAAGTGAATGTTTTCCGGCTTGTAAAGTTATAGATTTTTGGGGTTCTGGCATTGTAAAAGGAACAAATGTTGCAGAAGTGCCTGCCGGAATATCGATTGTATAACGGATGCAGTCATTAGTTTGACGAACCCAGTTGATATTTAACCAGCCATAGGGAGTATTATAGCGTATGGTAAGTTCATTCATGTCTGCCGGAAAGAAAGGTTTTAGCAAAATATGCTTGAATCCGGGATGTTTTTCATCTATCTGAATTCCTCCCAGTCCTTTGTATAGCCATGCTCCTATTTCTCCGAACATAATATGGTTATATGAGTTGTCGATAACGACATCTGTCCGCCAATTTTCATGTAGAGTTGTAGCACCTTGTTTGATCCAGTACCCCCAGGAAGGATAGGTGTCTTGTGATGCGACTTTGTAAGCTGTTTCTGCATATCCGTTATCTGACAGGGCGGAAAGTAGCGCCTTGCTTCCTAATAAACCGACGTCCAGATGATAATCGTCTTTTTCTACCAATTCATGTAGTCTGGCAGCAACTTTCTTTTTATCTTCTTCCGGAACGATTCCCCAGTATAATGGCATGGCAAGTTCTGTCTGTGTTCCCTCTGCATATATTCCTGTTTCCTTATTGAGAAAACTGGTGTTGATAGCCTCTTTTATTTTTTCTGCCAGCGTGTTATAATAGGAGGCATCTTCAGCATATCCGAAAAGTCTGGCTGCTTTGGCCAGAATACAGACGTCCGTATAATAATAGATAGAGGAAGTCAAGGTTATATTGCTTTTTGAGCGTACAGGTACCCAGTCGCCCAGTCCCCAGTCTGTAAGATGATTGGTTGATATGGATTCTATATAAGAGACATATTTTTTGATTGGTCCGTACATGCGGCGGAGTAATGTGGTATCTCCGTAAAATCGATAAATTTCCCAGGGGATAATGGCGACAGCACTTGTCCAGTCGATCCCGTTGGCCCAATCATAGCCCCATACAGAAGTTGGGATGATACATGGGAGGACTCCGTTGTCTTTTTGTTCATCACAAAAGTCGTTCATCCATTTCTCATATATGGAGATACCATCGAAATTGTATAATCCTGTTTCTATGGCAATATGTGCGTCTCCTGTCCAGCCATTTTTTTCCCGTTGAGGGCAGTCAGTCGGGTAACCGAACAAGTTGGCTAAATAGGAACTGTTAGTGGCTTTCCATATTTTGTTTAGCAGATCGGATGACGAAGACCAGTAGCCGATAGCTGGAACATCACTGTGCATTTCTACTGCAATGAGATTTTCGTCGGATAATTGAATGGGGGCAGATGATGAGACTTCTACAAATTGAAAACCTTTGTAGTTGAATTTGGGCATGAATCTATCTTGCTTTCCGCTAAGTATGACGATGTCTGTTTGAAAAGGATCGCTGTCGTCTGTCGGCCGGTAGTGATAATCTATATTTGCCATGTTTACCATACCGTTTTTGTCTAAAAGTTCCCCATGTTTCAGGCGCAGTTTTGTTCCTTTTTCCCCTTTTACTTTTAGCTCGGTGACACCTGCAATGTTTTTGGGGAAATGATAGACGTAGCAGCTGTCATTTATTTTTTTGCATTGAGTTGCTGTATAGCGGGCCGTTTCACGAATCGGATACATAACTTGTGATTTGATCGTTTCCGTAGGCGATTCGGTTTCTTGTGCATGATACCATCCGGTAGCGTTGAATCCGGGGGAGTCCCAGCCTGCTAATTCTTTCTGTGCATCATAATGCTCGGCTGTATAGATGCTGTTGAAAACAACCGGGCTGTCAGTTGTTTGCCAGGTTGAGTCAGTACCCAGATATTCTGTTGTTCCATCTGTGTAACGCAGATGGAGTTGTGCTGTGAATTTAGGGCGGTTTCTCCATGAAGCCTTGTCGAAAAACCATACTGCTGTGGATTGATGATTATACCAGCCGTTCCCCAGTTGTACTCCTATTACATTTTCACCCATAGATAGTAATGACGTAACATCATGAGTGACTGATAGTATACGTTTGTCGAAATGTGTATACATAGGGTCTAGGAAATGATTTCCTGCCCGTTGCCCGTTGACAGAGAGCTCATGCAGGCCTGCCGATGCAATAGTGAGTAAGGCTTGCTCGATTGTTTTGTCTAATTGGAAGCTCTTTCTATAATAGGGTGCCGGACGGTATGTGATGTCATGTTTGTCAGTAATCCATTTCCCTTTCCAGTTGTCGGGTGATAAACATCCTGTTGTGAAGGAGGATATAGGGGAAAATGTAGTTTTCTGTTTGGAGGAGGTTTGATAGCCTATTTTCCAATAATACGTTGTATATGAATCTAATGGTTGTCCATCATAGGAGACTCTTATGGGAGCTCCTATGATGGATTTGTTCCAATAACCAGACTGTCTGCCTGATAATTGAGTACTGTCTGTTGATAGCCATATTTCAACTCTGTTGATACTATCTTCCTCTAGCAGCGGAAGTTTCCAGGAGAGTCTGGGAGTTTGAGTATCTACTCCTACAGGAGCGGGTATATTCTCACATTTTAATTCAAATGGCGGTTTTAGCTCTTGAGGTGCACATGAGAATAGGGTTGTGCCCAATAGTAAATACAAATAGGACCGAATTGGAATATGAGCCATATTGGTTAGTTGGTTAGTGATGAATTTACTTTTTTCTTCTCTCTTCGAGTTCTGTTGATATTTCATATAATCTTTTTTCATTTAACGGATAACGTGAAATGAAGAATGCTGATAGCATGGTGGCAATTGCCGGGAAGATACTCATCATCATACAAATGCCGGTTTGAGCAAAGTCGGATTGGATTACATTTGCTTTGAAACCGAAATAGGCCAGTAGCCATCCGGTCAAAGCACCTCCGATTGTCCAACCGAACTTTTGAGACATAGACGAAGAAGAGAATATCAGGCCGGTTGCCCGTCTTCCGGTTTTCCATTCGGAATAGTCTGATATATCTGCATACATAGACCATAATAAAGGAGAAATAATACCCGCACAGATACTTATTAAGACCTGTAAACAAAGAATCCCCCAGATAAAATCTTTAGGAAGGAAGTAGAATAAAACACTTAGAATGGTAGCGCCAACCATTGCCATAAAATAAGTTTTCTTTTTACCGATTCTTTTGGTGAGTGATGGCACAAACATGATTCCGAGGATATTGGCGGCTTGTCCTAATACCAAGTAGATCGTAATTAGAGTAATGGCACTATTCATGAATGAGAAAGAGAATGTATCGGAGCTGTCTACATAATATTTGAAATAGAATACAGCAGAACCGTCACGAAGAGAATTGAACACTAATGCCATGATTCCTGCGCATAAAAGAATCCACCAGGGTTTGTTTCTGCCCAGATCTTTCAGATCTTCTTTCAGTGATCCTTTTTCTTCCTTTATGGGTTGCACTCTTTCTTTTGTCCATAGAAAAGTTAATAAGAACATTCCACTAGCCATAATCGCAAATACGACTGCAGCCATCTGCCAGCCGAAAGCGATGTCAGGTATATTTTCCGTTATCTTCATTTTACTGAATATATCAACCAGTGGCTCAATAAGGAATAGTACCAGAATACTTCCTCCAAAAGCAAATGTCATGCGGTAGGAGGAGAACTCTGTGCGTACTTGCGGATTGGCAGACATTACCCCTAATAGAGATGCGTACGGAACATTGATTAATGAATATACCATCATCATAAGGGTATATGTGGCATAGGCAAATATGATTTTGGTAGTCATGTTATCTCCAAAAGATGAGAAGGTCAGTATACCACAGATGCCGAATGGTATGGCTACCCATAGTAGGTAGGGGCGGAATTTACCCCAGCGTGAGTTTGTCCGGTCGCCTAATATTCCGACAAACGGATCGAGGAAAGTGTCCCAAATGCGTGTGATAAGGAACATTGTTCCTACTACTGCCGAGGAGATACCTACCACGTCTGTGTAGAAAAATAGCAGATACATCGTGAATAACTTCCAAAACATGGAAGAAGCAGCATCTCCTAATCCATACCCGATTTTTTCTCTTAGTTTTATGTTTTCCATGGTGATGTATTTATTGTTTCAGGTATTGTTTATTGTGGTTTACCATAGTAATGATCCGCTTCACAGATTCTATAGAACGGAAACCGTCGGTTGGCGTGTGCAGACAATAATCTACAAGCTGGCTTACTGTTGACTCGGCTACATGAAGACGGGTGTCCGAAGACGCATAATAGATATAAATTTTTCCGTTATCATCTTCAATCCATCCGTTTGAGAATAATACATTCGATACATCACCGATTCTTTCTTCTCCTATAGGGGCCATGAAATAACCTGCAGGTTCAGCTATAATTTCTGTCGGATCTTCTAAAGAAGTCATATATAAGTATAATACATAGCGTAATCCGGCTGCGCATCCTCTTACACCATGTGCTAAATGTAACCATCCTTGTGGAGTTTTAATGGGGTGTGGCCCTTCTCCATTTTTTACTTCCTTGATCGTATGATAAAACCGTTTATTGATGATTTTTTCCTCTTTTATTTCGGCATGACAGATGTCATCTATGAGTGCCCATCCGATACCTCCTCCATTGCCGGCGTCAATAAAACCATCTTGAGGGCGGGTATACAGGGCATACTTCCCATTCACAAATTCCGGATGAAGCACTACGTTACGTTGCTGGCTCGGAGATTTCAGATCCGGCAAGCGTTGCCATGTTTTCAGGTCTTTTGTTCGTGCAATACCTGCAACGGCTACTGCGGAAGATAAATCACCGGCTGGAGCGTTTGTATCTTTGCGTTCCGCACAAAAAATGCCATAAATCCATCCATCTTCATGTGCGGTCAGGCGCATATCGTACATATTGGTATCAGGAATGTCTGTCTCCGGCATTTCTATCGGATAATCCCAAAAACGAAATCCGTCTACGGGACTATTACTTTCTGCTACTGCAAAGAATGATTTTCGGTCTGCTCCTTCCACACGTGCCACAAGATAGTATTTATGATTGATCTTGATGGCTCCCGTATTCATTACAGCGTTGATACCAATTCTTTCTTCCATGAATGGGTTTTGTTTTTCATCAAAATCATACTTCCAGATGAGTGGTGCATGTTCTGCTGTTAATACAGGGTGGTAGTAACGTTTATATATACCGTTGCTATTGTTACATATCTCATTTTTTCGGTTGATAAGAGCTTCATAATTTTGTGTTAGCTCTTCTAATCTATTACTTTTCATATTCTATAGTTATTTTTTTCGGTTAATTACTCTATAATTAAAATCCAGTCATTTCCTTTTCCCTTTGTGGGAGAGGATATGGGAATGGTATTTGTTGTTGTATTTTGATAGAATGTGATTCTTCCATTGCGAGGATTCATCCACTTTAAAGACCGTTTGGATGCTTTCATTGAAGGCAAATAAATCGTTCTCTCTCCACCTTGTGGAAAATACACTAATAAGTAGTCTTTGTTGCCGAATGCTACGGGATAGTTTTCATTTTCTAAAGGTATATCGCCAAAGATGGTTTGTTGGTTTTTTCCTTGAGTAAAGTCAAATTTTTCCCATAATCTGCGAAAGTGAATTAAGTCCCATGCTCCTTGTTTATCCATTGATTGGTACCATGGAGTGTCGGCATCACATTTAGGTTCACGCCCGGTATCAAACATCTGCCATATATCATTACAGCCGTATGTATATCCGCAAGCTCCGCTGAACATACTCTGGTAAAGTGTATGGCGGACATCATCGTCACCAAATCTTCCCTTTTCTTTTTTGAAATTGATCGGAATATTTTCATATCGGGGTTCTCCATCCATGCATGGCTTATGTGGTTCCTTTTTTAAATCGGGCAAAAGCAGGCGTTGATAGATTGCGAAATCTTGTTGTGCATGTCCGGATTGGCACATATTAAAATCCAGCCAGGAAGCATTGTGAAACCAGAATGAGGATGAGTGCTCTCCATGAGGATGATAGGTCATCAAATGGTTTTTGTCTACACTTTTAATACCGGTTGCTAATGCATTCCAAATGGCAAAGTTTTTTCCGTCTCCACTTCGATCACCTCCTATTATCCATATCAGATTGGGGGCGTTCATATAGCGTTCTCCTAACCATTTGCCGTATCTATATGCATTTTCCGGTGTAAAAATCTCCGGTCCTTTTCCCCATTGTTTGTCTACCTTATCTCCCCAGGTTGGTAGTAGAGCTATGTATAAACCTTTGGCTGCTGCCAAAGAAATAACTTTGTCTACATGAGTGAAATAGCCGGGAGCGGGCTTGTCAATATTGCCGTCAATTAACTTAGGTTCTCCGTTAGATGAAACATCCATATCATCTAATTCATCTAGGATTACCGTTTGTATGACGGTAAATCCTTTTTCCCTGCGATTCTCCAGATATTGTTCAGTCTCTTTGTCATTTAAGCGGCTGATGAGTTCCCATGCTGTATCTCCCATGTAGAGAAAAGGAGTTCCGTCAGTGTATTCCAGGTAACGTCCTGACGAATTTACCCTTAAGTTTCCTTTGGATAGATTCGTGGCGTTTCCTGTCCACCGGTCTTCTTGGGCGGAAGTTCCAGTTATACAAAACATGAATAAAATATAGCAGATGGAGAATCGTTTGAACATAATTCTATTTTTTAAAGGTACTTGTATATTTCTCAATGATAGGCATTTGCGGTCTGTCTTTCCCGTCTTTGGGGGTGATTGCCATGAAATAGGTATCCCACCACGGACCCGCAGCCCAATATGTACCATTGATTCCGTTTTCTTGCAAATATCCCAAGAATAAGTCGAGGGTTTCATTCCAACGGGGATCATTGTCGGGGATTCCATATTCTCCGATAAAACCATGGAATTTATTCTGTTTAATCCATTCTACAAATGGTTTTACCCGGTCGATTCCTTTCTCCGGATAACATTCTTCCTCTTCGTATGAATATTTGTACGTACCGGATGCATCCTTGTCAAAATATACATGAGCTTCAAAAGCAAGGTTATTAGCCGGGTCTTTTAAGAATTTGAGTGTATCACTCTGCTCGATCCAACGCTCTGCTGATGACCAGTCGTTGCCGCCTACCATAATAAGCGTATTTGTGTCGACTTCTCGTATGGCATTGATGGATGCTTGTGCCATGTCGAACCACTTGGTTTCCGAGGCTAGATCGTGTGGTTCGTTCATTAGCCCGTAACCATATATGTTTTTAAAAGTGGAGAATTCTTTAGCGATAGCTTGCCAGAAAGAAGCTAGGTCTTCGATTGTTAATCCGTTGTTTCCAATGAGGGTATGTTCGTTGTTCATGAAGCGGCGACAGTAATTATGTAAGTCAAGAATAACCACCATATCGCGTTTCTCTGCTGCTCTGACCAATTCTTTCATTTTATTGAGGTCATGCTGGTTTAACGGTCCTTTTAAATCAAGTTGTAGCCGTTCCCATTTGAATGGTAACCGGATAAGTTTCAGCCCTTTCTTTTGCCAATATTCGAGGTCTTGATCTGTCGGGTAGGTATAGTCTTTATTATACTCACCGGGGAAAGATGAACCGAAGTCCGCGCATGCCAAGTTTACTCCGTAAGGTTCACCAGTCTCTTTTACCGGAGGTTGATTACTTTTACATCCATTTAGAGTAAGAAGGCTAAGTAGTAGAAAAGCCGAAATAAAAACTTTTTTCATAATGTTCTGTTTAATAGGGTGATTGAAGATTCCAGCCTTTTACAATAACTGGAGATTCCAAATTTATTTTTAATATTTTTGATTCCTGTGGGTTAAGCCATATATAGTTCTCCGAAACGATAAGTTGGTCCATTTTTTCTGGTACTTCTACGTGTACTCCGATAGCAGGGTGCTTTCCTGTATTTGTTAAAGTCACCATATTACCTGTGCGTTTCATTTTAATTTCTGTTTGGGGCATTGATACGATGGAGCCCGGACGTACTTCGTAATTGGTAAAGTAATAATTCCGATATATGTTTTTGTTATCTTTGATTATGTCCAGAACAAAGAATAGCATGGTCGATTTGGTTTGTTCTCTATTCAGATTTATTTCTCCTAGTTTTTTGACGACATTATCATCGCCGGTACCGTTGAAAGTATGGGTGGCAACAGTATCTAGTAATGCATTGTATATAGACACTTTGACTTGATAAGGTTCTTTCTCTAATGTTTGGCAGTCATCAAGTAGATAGACAGGAAGACTGACTTCTTGACTGGCAAGGTTGCTGCGGTCAAACAGCATGACTGCTGCTAACGGAGCAAAAGACTTTTGCACAAAATAGTGAACGGGTTTGATGATACCATAATAGTCTACACATGACCATGATACACCAGGATAATTATCGTTCATCTTATAATAAAGTGCTCCGGTAGTATGAGGCCATAATGTGCGTGCCCGTTCTAATGTATGGCGCACTCCTACTACTTGTGCTAACTGTGACCCGAGGATGAAAGAAGCCAGCGAATCCTTTGGCATAAAATAACCGGAATATTGAGTGAGTTTCTCCATTTCTCTCATCGTTCCGAAAATAGGAGTGTGGTGCGTGAAATTACCGCTCCTTCGGGGAGGCCACACTTCTTTTTCCTCGTCCAAATATCTACGCACTGTCTCGATGTGAGGCAATGATGCTATCCCAAATTCTCCCCAAAAAGGAGCGGTCATATTCAAATTGTGATTAAGATGAGCATCGTCCCACCAGCAGTTATAATTGTGCAGGCTGCCTCCCCAGGCTTCCCCACGATGGAAGGGACGTGTTCCGTCAAGTTCGATACTAAGTCGTCCCATCATGTCAATTGCAGGTCCGAATGGTTTATCCGATTCATTCCCTGCTCCCCACATAATAAGAGAAGGGTGATTTCTTAATCGTTTGGTATTTCTTTCCACTGTTTCTTGCAGGATAGTGTACGGTTGTGTGTTATGGCTATTCCAGGCCGTTGGCCATTCTTGCATGACTAAAATACCATATTTATCGCATAATTCGTAAAAATCATCGGTTTCGGGCATTCCTCCTCCCCAGGCTCTTAGCATTTGTATGTGCTGGCTTTGGGCTATCTGGAGCAAATGCTCATATTTATTTCTTGAGAAGTCCATTAATGCATCCATAGTGCACCAGCCTGTTCCTTTTATGAACATCGGCTTGCCATTGATGACGAATGTCCAGTTATAATAATCTTCTTTAGCACCATCAATTAATGGTCTCATCTCAATAGTCCGTATACCGAACGACGTTTTTGTATGGGCTGTCTTCCCTTTTTGTGGAACGAAGAATAGGTTGAGGTCGTATAGTGATTGTTCTCCTCTGTCATTGGGCCACCAAAGATGCGGATCTTTGATTTGAAAGTCTAAAGATAAAGTTTCCTGTTTTTTCGGACTATTTATGTCGAAACGATAATATTGTGTTATTCCTTTGAAGTTCTTGGGAGATACTTCTGCATATAATACTCCTTTTAATGGAGATGATTTTTTATGCAGATCAAGAGTTAAGCGCATTTGACCATCGAGCGAACGAGTAGCGATGAAGGGTGATTCTATTTCTACTGCGGCTTGTTCTTTTAATTGAACACTACGCCAGATTCCTAATGATGGGATTTGTGCATAATGCCATCCATAAACGCAATTGAATACAACTGTATATTTCCAACTTTCATTTGCGTTGGGAGGCCAGTTGCCCAGAAACATTTGAGGGATGGCTTCTAGTTTTACTATGAGAGTGTTTTTATTCTTTAAATAGTTACCTATTGAAAAATCGGGCCCTCCGAACATACCTTCGTGTGTTCCTAAAAGTTTTCCATTGAGCCATATTGTACATTTGTTAGCAATTCCGCCAAAAGATAATATACAGTGAGATGAGGGGGAGTCTAGTTCGAACTCCCGCTTCATCCACCATGTCTTGTAAGATTGTTTTTCTGCAATAGAGTCATTCTGTCCGATGTATGGATCGGGTATGATTCCATTTTCTACTAATGCGGTGTGAATACTACCAGGCACATGGGCAGGTATTTGATCTGTCCAGATAGTGTGTAAACGTTCTTTTTCAGTTCCTCCTTCTGCCAGTTGCCAGGTTCCGTCCAAAAAGATGTTTGCAGGAGTATCTCTGACAAGAGGAATATTTCCTGTTTCAGTCATCTGTATACCTTTTACTTCCATTGGAGATAGCTTTGCTGCAAAGCTTTCTCTGTCTATCTCATCCATTGATTTTTGTGCAATAACCATTGGAGTAGATAGCAGTAAAGTGATAATAGGGATGATTCGAGTTCTCATGGACAGTATTTATTCTGATTATTGTTGTGTACTTTTATATTTCAGGAGCGTGCTTAATTGCGGACGATCCTGTGTGTAATTATTGGTCGGTTGGACAGATAAGGGATAATCACCCCATCGTGGACCGGCAGACCAGTAAGTTCCGTTTATTCCATTCTCTTGTAGATATTTAAGTGCTGCATCAAGAATATCCACCCAACGACCGTCAGTATCAGGTATACCATATTCACCAACGAATCCACGTTTATTATTCTCTTTCAGCCAGTCAACAAAAGGTTTCAAACGAGCCACCCCTGTTTGAACGGTTGCACCATCTTCGTCATATCCTTTATTATAGTTTCCAGAAGAATCTGAATCGAAATATATATGTGCCTGGAATATCAGGTTATTACTTGGATCTGTAAGAGTTTTCAGATTGTCACTGCATTCTTTCCACCGTCTGGCAGAACTGAATTCGTCTCCGCTAACTATGATGGTCGTTTTAGTATCTATAGTGCGGATGGCATTAATGCAGGCTTGGGCTATGTTAACCCATGGTGTCGATGTCAGCATTTCGTAGGGCTCATTCATGATGTCGTAACCCCAGATATTTTTATAGTCTTTAAACTCTTTTGCCAGTTTCTTCCATACGTCACAGAAATTGTCAACAGTGCATCGTGCATTACCAATGATTGCATATTGATTATTTTGTGAACTTTGACCGTCGCAATATACACAATATCTTCCAAAGTTATGCATATCCAGAAGTATCTGTATGTTTCTATCTTCGGCAGCTTTGACGAATTTCTTCATTTTTGCCAGTTCTGTTGCATTTAATTCCCCATTCATTGTGGGTTGTATGCGTTCCCAACGAAAAGGAAAACGTACCAGATAAAAGCCTTTGGCTTTAAAGTAATCCAAGTCTTTTTCTGTGGGATAACCATAGTGGGTACCATCTACTCCCGGATACACATTTCCAAATTCAGCTCCTGACAGGTTAACTCCAAAGTAAACAGTTTGTTTGGTTGGTTGAGGCTCATCACCATTTTCTTCTTCGTCTGATTTGGAACAAGATGAAAATAGAAGTGCTACAATCGTTAATAATGAAAATAAGTCTTTTAGCATAAATCGAATCATTTTTGGTTATGAGGGAACGCCCATACTAAAGCGCTCCCTTCTTATTTTTATTTATGAACAAATCTGAAATTACACATACTTAAATCAAAATCTTGAGCAGATTCGGGAGAAAATACGATTTTGAAAGGCGTGTTGGTATTAGGATCAATAGGATTGGGCAACATTGTTTCTGTGTCAGCACTGATCCGTACTGTTTGCCATCCGCCATAAGTATTGACCGGAATTCCTCCTTTGGAAGGATACCATCCATAATCTCCTAAGATGATACGTGCCTGGGCTGATATCGGGAATTTAGCTCCAGTACAGATTTCAAATCTTAAATCGTATGATGAAGGATCTGTAGCTACTTCTGCCGGTACAGTAATATATCCGGCCCACATAACCATCCATCCCCAAGCTTTCACGGAATTATTGAATCGAATATATTTTCCTCCTTCTACTAATGGTTCCGGTTGTCCTTCTAATGTGCCGTCACATAAGAAATTTTTAGGGGCATCAGGAAATTGGCTGGAATGTGTAAAGGCACCGCTTCCCGGCCAATTATTGAAATCAAAAAGTTGAGATACTCCCGGATCCATGTATGTAAGTTGGTATGCTTCATCCATATTGGCTCCTTTTATAGTAAGAGTAGATTTTGGAGTGGCATTTGCCGGAATTTCTATTGTTAGCTCTGTACGAGTGGCAGCGAGTACATTTACCGGTAAATTACCTAGATTAACAATTGCTTCTTCGATTGTAATACCGTAGAGGTCAAAGTTGTCACCTGTAATAACTGTCGTATCTCCCGGTTGGGTAAATTCATTCTTGAGTCCATTGATTGTTAAATCAGGGATGGAAACAACAAAAGGAATACTTAACTCTCCGTGCTTGGTTGTAATATAAATCGTGTTTGTCACTTCTTTAGGAAGTGCACGGGGAATAGGTGCGAGAAGCATATCGTAGGTTGAATATATCTCTTTACTATCTACTTCAATATCATTGAATTTTAGAGAAGTGATATCTCCGAGATTTGTTCCCTCAATTCGTACTATTTGTTCGAAATTTGCTCCCTCAATGGGAAATTCAGCATCTGTTGCCAAAACAACTTTGTCTACAGTCGGAGCACCTGTTGACGGTTTGTTTTCTTTGGCTTTCAGGTCGTCGACTTCAACAATATCCGTACAGGATGTTAAAGTAAATATGGATGCTGCGATTATTGCAAAATATTTTATTTTCTTCATAATCTGTATTTTTACATGGTTATAAGTGATTAATCCCAACCAGGATTATTCTCATTAATTCCTTGGTTCGTCAGGATCTCAAGAGTCGGAATCGGGAATAGCAGATGTTTACTGGAACGTTGTTTTACGTTATTAGCTTCATCCATTCCGCCTAGCGCATTCATTGCCTGCAAATAAATTCCCCAACGTATTAAATCCCAACGACGATCGCCTTCCAAGGCTAATTCCATTGCACGTTCTTCAAGGATTGCAGAACGCAGGCTGGTTTTATCTGTAAAGTTTGCCAGTTCTTTACCTGTTGCGTTACTACGGGTGCGGACATCATTTAAAGCGTCTACCGATTCTTTTGTCGGACCATTTAATTCATTAGCTGCTTCTGCAAAAATTAGAACAACATCAGCATAACGTAAAAATGGGTAATTGGCATCTGTACGAGGTTGAGTCTGATCGGCTATTTGTTGTGAATATTTAGTGGTGAAAGCAAAGAACTGTTCTGAACCAGCTTCATCACATCTCCATCCGGAGGTTACTTTAGGATTATCGAACGGAGGCTCTTTGGCTTCAACCATACGTTGCCATTTCCCGAAGTTCGGATAATATGAACCGCCACCCCAACTTGTATCGGAGTTCTGACGTATCCAACAATGCAACACTCCTTTGTCCACGCGGTAGTCTTTTTCTTCAAACAATAGATACCAGTGTTTTCTACATCCTACCGTTAAACTATTGTCTATATTTCCTGCTGCATTGAGTTTGCCACAGTAGTGCGAACTGAATAGTGTACCGTATAATTCATCACCGGATTTAGTTTGTAAACTGAATAAGTGTTCACTACAAGTCTTGCCGGAAGGAGACCAAATCAAATCATAGTCCTCAAGTTTGTGTGTCCCATATTCTCCTCCGATAACATCTCCCGCAACTTCGTAGGCCAGTCTGTAATATTCTTGAGAAGAAAAGCTTTCGTAACCGGCAACTTGATCCTTGGAGAATGTTGTAGGAACAGGTTCTGTATACACTTTGGTCATAGTACCATTTACATTCTGCATAACAAACGGTGCACCGGTTTTTACTGTTATTTGTTCTCCGGTAGACATGGAAGCAGAACCGATAGTTGCATATACTTTGGCTAACAAACCTGCTGCAGTTGCAGCACAGACTCTTCCGGGTTTAAAACCATTATCTGTGTTTTTATAAATCATATCTTTAGCATCTTTAAGCAAAGGTATGATTGTTTCTGTGTAGACTTCTGCAATCGGAATACGCGGATTGTTAGTATATTGTCCGGATTCGTTTACACTGACCGAATAAATAGGGATAGCTCCATAAGCACGTACCAAGTAGAAATATGCCCATGCTTTAAGAAAATAACATTCTCCTAATGCATTCTTTTTAAATTCCTCCGATACATTCTGCATCTTATTGATTTCGGAGACCGCTATATTTGCCCGGTTAATCAACGAGTACATTCCGGTCCAAAGTATATCGGCTTGTCCGTTACCTCCCTGGAAGTTACCACTTCCAAACTGGCTGAACTGCCATACTGCACCAGAAATATAATCACAGTCATAATCCAGCGGTCGTGGGAAACTACCGTATCTGAACATGGCTTCGTGTAATGTATTATATACTCCTGTTACCCACATGTCGGCACCATTATCAGAATCCTCAACATCTTCAGGGACAATGAAGTCGAAAGGCTTTTCTTCGATCATACTTTCGCATGATGTCATTACTGCTCCAGATAATAGGAGACTGGATGCCATCAGATATATGAATATATTTTTCTTTTTCATCATTTCTTGAGATTATAAAGTTAATTTAAAACCTATTGAATATGTTCTGCTGCTCGGGTATGAGAAAATATCAACTCCTCTTCTAGAAGCGTCAGAACCAAAGGCGTTTACATCTGGATCAAACCAACTATAATCTGTAATCGTGAATACGTTTGTTACTGTACCGAAAACAGACAAATTGCTAATACCTTTTATGACTGAACCGAAATTGTAGTTTAAGTTGATTGTTTTTAGTCTGAAGTAAGAACCATCTTCTACATAACGATCGGAGAGTTTCATGTCACGAGTCATTGCAGTGGTGACGCGAGGCCATTTGGCGTTAGCTGCATTCTCTGGTGTCCAGCGTGAATCATAAGCATCTTGAGTGATGTTTGCAATACTACTCATTCCGATATTAGTCAAGTTTCCGTTAAAAATATCATTTCCATGAGTTCCTTGGAAGAACAATCCCAGAGTCAGATTTTTCCATCGCAAATTGGCGTTCAAACCGTAAATAAAGTCAGGATTGGTATCACCGATGATGGCGCGGTCTTCTGACGTTATTTTTCCGTCATTGTTTTTGTCCAGGTATTTGATTTCACCGATCATTCTGCGAGCCTCATCATCAGATGCTTTAGCATATATTGGATCTGCACGGACTTCTGCTATATTATCATAGAAGCCGTCTTCTATATAGCCGAAGATTGTTCCGATAGGTAGTCCGTTTCTTTGCAGAAATACTTCTTTGGCACTATACCATAATTGGTTAGCATATTGGTCAGCTGTTAAACCTCCGATTTCATTTTTATTAAAAGAGATGTTTCCGTCGAAGTCTAGGCTCCAATCTTTTTTATCTAATGCAATGATTTTACCAGTTAATTCAACTCCTTTGTTTTTTACATGCCCGAAATTCGTCCACATTGTAGTATAACCGGTACTGTTCGGTATAGATACATTTTGTAGCAGGTCATTGGTCTTCTTGTAATAATAGTTAGCGGATAAACTAATTCTGTTATTCCAGAATCCCATGTCGAGTCCGACATTATATTGGTCGGTTGTTTCCCATTTGAGTTTATCGTTCAAAGGACCTTTGTAAGTTTGTCCTGCAAATCCGCTGCTTAATGTTCCGTCCAGAGGGTAATTGGATGGTGCAAGTGAAGCGATAGTCTGGTAACTGCTGATAGCTTGATTACCGGTTTGACCGTAGCTGAGTCGCAACTTTAAGTTACTGAATATATTCAGGTTTTTGATGAATTCTTCTTCCGATATGGTCCATGCTACTGCTCCTGAAGCGAAGTTCGCGAATTTATTTCCCGGAGCGAAACGGCTTGAACCGTCACGACGGAATGATGTTGTGAAAATATAACGATCCTTGAATGTGTAGTTGGCACGTCCTAATAAAGAGACTAGAACTGCTTGACCTCGATAGCTGGCCGGTGTTTCAATATTTAATGCCTGGCTCATATCGAAATCTTGTGTGATGTCAGTCGGGAAGTTGGACGCATTCATTGTTTTTCCACCCCAGTCCGATTTTTCGTAAGTGAAACCAGCTACTACATTGAGATGATGTAACTTGTTAAATGTCTTATCGAAAGTAACCAATGATTCTGCTGTTAAGTTCTGCCAGAAGTTATCACTCTTACCAGCACGTCCGTTGGATGCTTTACCTTCTCCTGTTTCACGATTGTAGTAACTTGCACGATCGTTTACTGAATAACTGATACCTAGATTCTGACGGAATTTCAAACAGTCGAGGATTTTAATTTCGGCAAACGCAGAAGTAAATACATTGATTGATTTCAGCTCATCTTTAGCTGTATTAACGTATGTACGTGGATTGGCTGACAACCATGCATAAGAATCATCTTCTGTCTTGTCTCCTACATACAATGTCGGTAAATAAAGCATGGCAGAACGGATGATGCTATAATCATAAGAATTTGACTTGGCAAACTTAGTTAACGAACGGGTGAAGTTGATATTTAGTCCCGTATTTAACCAGGGTTTCACATGGCTTCCGATGTTTGCACGAACAGCAAAACGTTCATAACCAGAATTCTTGATAATACCTGTCTGGTCTGTATAGTTGCCTGAAAATGCATAGTTGCTCTTTTCATTTCCTCCTGATACACTAAGATTGTATTCCTGTGTTAATGCATCTTGTAGGATTTCGTCCATCCAATTGGTGCTCTCTACCCATTCTTTATTGCCGTATTCGTCTTCGCGATAACCCGGATTGAGATAATCTTCCGGTGAAGCATAGTATTTACCGGAGTTGGGAACGATTTGATTGTTTTCGTCGCGACGGTAGTTCCATTTCCCACGATAAGGAAGGTATGAATAGGGAAGATTGTCATAAGCAGCTCCGTTGATTACACCCTCATTTACATAATTAGCATAGGTGTAAGCATCCAGCATTTTGACCATTTTGGCTATTTTGGAAAGTCCGAAGTTGGCTGAGAACTCAACTTTAGCGTCTCCGGCACGACCTCTTTTAGTGGTAATCAATACGACACCATTAGCTCCACGAGAACCGTAAATGGCTGTTGCAGAAGCATCCTTTAAAATGTCGATTGATTCGATGTCGTTAGGATTGATCAATGAAAGAGGATTAGTTGTGGAGTTGTTGCCTTCGTTGGCTTTACTGCTTGGAGTATCTCCTACCTCAAACGGAATACCGTCGACAATGTAAAGTGGTTGTGAATTTGTAGAGAATGAGTTAGCACCACGGATGGTGATACTTACACCTGAACCGGGAGCACCGTCACTTTGGTTTACTTGTACACCAGCTAATTTTCCTTGTAGGGCTTGGGAAATGCTAGTCGGGTTACCAAGCATCAAGTCATCACTTTTAATAGAAGCAACGGCTCCGGATAAATCTTTTTTCCTCATTGTACCATAGCCGACAACTACTACTTCATCCAAAGATTGAGTATCATCTTTGAGTGAAACATTGATTGTTTTACGGTTTCCTACAGTGACTTCTGTTGTTTTATAACCGATGAAAGTGTACTGAAGAACAGATTTTTGGCTTTCTACTGTTATAGTATATTTACCATTTAAATCACTGATGGTACCATTGTTCTTTTTAACTCCTAACTCAACAATATTAACTCCGGGCAGAGGTTCACCTTTGCTGTCTGTTACAGTACCTTTGATCTCAATACTTGCTGCTGAGGCAGCAGTATTTATCATCCAGAACATAATCAAAAAGAGCCAGACTCCTTTTGATCCTTTTAGCATCCGCACTTTTGAGCGGGGAAAAGAAAAGAGATTCTTCTTCATTTTTATCAAATTTAAAATTAACTTTAGTATAAAATCTCGTATATATTTTATTTATGCAAAGCTAGTAAATAAGGAATGTAAATTATTGACGTTATTTGCCTAAAACTGATATTATTTTATCATTATTTATTTTTATAAATATGTGAGTTGTATTGTTGGATAAACTTACGGCTTTGACGTCCTGCAGGTTTTATTAAAGACTCGTTCCATCCTCCGTTTTTGTTTGCTCTCGGAAGAATCATGGAGCAAGTTTCGTTCTTGTCTGAAATGGACCAGTTAACCCAGCTGATCTTTTTGCTTTCCAGCCATTCTACCCAACGAGTCCATTCTGGTATATCTAATGGACCATCGCCAGTACATTCCATGCCTGCACATTCTGATACAAAAATGGGAATTCCTTTTTCCCATGCTGCTTCAGCTCTATCCCGTAACTCTTGTTTATGAGTGGCGGCATAGAAGTGGAGGGTATACATTATATTATTGAATCCTTCTAAAGGACTTTCTGCTACCAGGTGTAAGTCTTGGTCCCAGTGTGGGCTGCCTACAAGAATAATATTATCAGGATCATATTTACGTATTTCAGAGATAATATCAGTTGCATATTCTTTCACACTTTCCCAACTGTCCTCCATAGGTTCGTTGTATATTTCATAAATAATATGAGGATATTTACCATATTTCTGTGCCATCATTGAGAAAAATGCTTTTGCTTCTTTTTTTTGTGGATAATAAGTATGCCAGTCGATTATTACATAGAGGTCGTTTTTAATTGCCGCTTTAATCACTTTATTCATGCATTTTAATGCAAATTCCGGATTTTCAATGTAGTTGTCTTCAATAACTGTCCCCATGGCAGCGCGTAAAACGGTACATTTCCAATCTTTTTTCAACCATTTTACAGATTGCTTATTGTAGAATCTGGGCCATAGGTTGTGCCAGCCATAACTAACCCCTCTTAATACAATAGGGTCTCCGGTTTGGCTGCATAATTGATTACCTTTCACTTGTAGTTGTCCCCATTGTTTTACAGGATCTTTACTGTAACTGAATAATGATATCATGGAGAATAAGGTGATAAACAAAATGACTTTCTTCATTTTCATAATAAATTAGATATAACATATAAGATGGACATTGCAAAGTAAGCACAAAAAAAATATGTAAAAAAGTACTTTGTTATCATATACTGATACTTTTCTTGCCATTTATTTAAGGCAAGAGTATATTACCTTAATTATATATATACAAAGAAAGATTAAGCCGGAAAATAAATATGATAACAGATAGCTTGAAGGTTAAAATAGTATATTGATTTGATAATAAAGTGGTTGTGTGCTTATATAAGTTGCCGTACTTTTATGAATTAAATTTTATAGATAGATTCATGTTTTATTTTATATTTATCACCTTATGAAAAGAAGTATTTTTTTAGTTTGTTTTGTTGTTTTCGGGCTTATGTCATTGTCGGCAATTGGTTCGATAGTCTCTGTAGCACAGTCGGGTTGGCAGACCGATAGTATATCTTATGGTATATCCCGAATGGTTGATATTACATCTTTGCCCCTGTTAGATCGTGGAATCTCTGTTCATTATGAAGGCAGTATTGATAAAAGAGGAAAGAATGCCGACTGGGATTGGAGCCTTTATCAGGATCAACGTGGAGAATGGGTAATATTTGATGTTGATGGTCCGGGATGCATTTATAATCTTGTACAACATCGCTATATGAGTTCAAGTGATCCGCTCTTCCGCTTTTATTTTGATGGAGAAGAAACGCCTCGTTTTAGTTTACGTTTATCTGAATTCGGAGAGAAAGAGCCTTTTATAAAACCTTTGGCTGAAAGTTATATTGGTCCGTTTGATAATGGAAGAGGCCCTATACGTGTTGCACGGAGTTTTGTTCCAATGCCCTTTAACAAGGGGTGTCGTGTAACTACCGATGTGAAACTGGAAGGTTATGAAAGAACCAAAGGTGAAGGAGGTTGGGGACATGTTGTATACCACACTTATGCGGACAATGGTATCAAGACCTTTACCGGGAAGGAGAATTATGATACTTTGATACAATTATGGAAGAAACAAGGAAGTAATCTTTTGTGTAAAGATCAATTGGCATATCATCGTAAGTCGGAACAAAAGATCAATGCTGGCGAATCCATTACTTTATTGGATGAAAAAGGAGAGGGAGCGATTGGTTCTTTAAAATTTTATCTTCCGGAGATTAATGAGCAGCACTTGCAGGATGTATGGATTCATATGTTTTGGGATGCTCATCAACAACCCGATATTTCTTGTCCTTTGGCGTGTTTGGGAGGCAATTCTTTGGGTTTTCACGATACCAACTATTTGCTGTCAGGATATACCACAGACGGTTGGTTTTATAATTATTTTCCAATGCCATATTGGAAGCATGCGAAGATAATAATTGAAAATCGTAGTGGTGTTCCTGTTTCTTTGGGATTTTCTGAAATAGCAGTTTCCCGGTTGGTTTATCCCACATTTAATACCGGGTATTTTCGTAATACACCATATTATACCCGAAAACATGTGGCAGGAATAGATAGTCCGATAGCTGCTATTCAAGGAAGAGGGAAGATGGTTGCTGCTCATATTACATGTCATGCCGAACGTTCACATATCATTTCTTGCGAGGGGGATGTTCGTGTATATATTGACGGCAAACGGACACCACAAGTTGAGAGTGACGGTTCTGAAAGTTATGTTTGTTATGGTTGGGGATTCCCGACTCCGCCTGAAGTGCATCCAATGGGAGGATATGACGGTCTTTCGGATAACCCATGGTCTATGACTCGTTTTTGTATAGGCGATAGTTATCCTTTCTATTCAGAACTGAAGTTTGGAATAGAGTCGGGCGAATATAACAATCAGTATTTGGAACATTCGGGTACTATATTCTATTATGGTCAAGATAAAAATATACTGGTGAAAACAGATAGCTTGGATTTAAACTCTTCTCGTTCCATTAAACGGCACTCCTATAAAGCTATGGGTAATGTACGAAGGACAAAATTGGAAAGCTTCTTTGAGGGAAATGAGGATCGTATTTTATATGTAGGAGAAACCGTTCGCTTTGAAAGTTTTAGTAGTTTTAGAGTGAATATATCTTCTCAAAATGAAGGAGTGCGTTTGCGTAGGTTGAGCGATCAAAACGATGCTCGACAAGCAGCCCGTGTTTTTGTTGATGGTGAAGAGGTTACAGAACGTTTATGGTATGTAGCTGATAGTAACCCCTATAAACGTTGGCTGGAAGATGACTTTGAAATTCCAGCCAAGTATACTAAGGGAAAGAAATCATTAAATATTCGTATCGTACCAGTTTCTATGTCTAAAGAGGGAAAAAATACTTGGAATGAAGCTGAATATCAGGTGTTTTGTTATAATAATTAAATATTATAAATCAATACCACCATGTACGCCACATAACAAACTATCATAATGCCTCCTTCAATTCTTGTGATGGTCCTTTTGGCAAAGAACAGCCCGAATAGCCAAAGCAGGATACCGGAACCTACTAGCGTAAACAGGTCGAAGTTGGTAATTCCGTTAAGATGGAGAGGGGTGATGCTGGCGCTACATCCCAGTACAAAGAAAATATTGAAGAGGTTACTACCGATCGCATTTCCAATGGCAATTTCCGGATTTTTCTTTAATGCGGCAACGATAGACGTAGCCAGTTCAGGAAGAGAAGTCCCTCCAGCAACCAGTGTCAGTCCGATAATCGATTCGCTGACACCCAGGTTGCGGGCAATGCCCGTGGCGCCGTCAACAAACAACTGACCTCCAAAAATTAGGGCAGCTAAGCCTCCAATGATATAAAGAATGGATTTCCACCAGGGGAGTGATTTGATTTCTGTCTCTTCTTCTATTGTTGGAGGTTTTATCTGTTCCGTTTGTGTTGCTGTGGCAGGCTTGAAGGCTATGGCAAACGTGTAACCCATGAAGATAACAAAGAAACAAAGCAATAATAAACCGTCTACTCTGTTCAGGATATTCTCCGGAGCTTTATTCAGGAATACATCATTGGCACAAATCAGCAAGACAATAGAAGAAAGTATGCAGAGCGGTATTTCTTTTCTAAGCGTATTGCGGGTGATGACAATCGGGGCGAATAAAGCCGTGCAGCCCACAATCATCAACGTATTGAAAATGTTGCTTCCCACCACGTTGCCTATGGCAATATCCGCGCTTCCTTTGAGGGCAGAAGATACACTGACCGTCAGTTCCGGGGCAGAAGTGCCGAATGCAACGATGGTAAGTCCGATCACGATGGGAGGGATGTGAAAACGCTTGGCTACTGAGGCGGCACCGTCTGTTAATCCGTTAGCTCCTAGAAGAATGAGGATTAATCCCCCGATAAGTAATAATATATTCATGTTTTTTTCTCTTTTAGTGGCAAAGATAATCAATTTGGAAATGGTAATGTCAAAAACAATCCGTATGTTTGCTCTGTTTTTAATGAAGTGTTAGATTAACCTTAGTTATAATTTAAGGAATATAAGATATGAAAATAGTTAAAATAAAATGGTCGTTACTGGTGTTGTTCCTTTTTTTTCGGGCAATCGGGGCACAAGCACAGTTGGAGCAGGCGGTAAAGAAGATATTTGCCGGAGATACAATAGCGGGCAGACATGTTCCTTTGAAACGCGATTCGGACTCCATCTATCTAGTAAACATGCAGAAATCATTGGAGGAAGCTCGGCTTAATGAGGCGAATATGAGGATGGAAATGGAGCAGATGAAGCTTCAGATGGCTACTGTCGACTCTGTAAAGTATGCACAGCAGCGTCAGCGTATCGACTCTCTGCGGCAATTCACTAAGGGCATGCCGGTAGTGGTAGACGGTGATACCTTATTTTACCTTTTCACCAAACGTGGCGGATATACTCCCCAGCAGCGTGCACAGATGACCGGTGCAGCGATCGAAGAGATAGGAAGACGTTTTAATTTGAAACCTGATTCTGTTGCTATTGACCATTCGGACATTATTTCCGATTTGATGTACGGCAGCAAAGTACTGCTTTCTCTTACCGATCAGGATGCCTTGTGGGAAGGAGTTTCCCGTGATTCGCTGGCTAAGGAAAGACAACAGAATGTCATTACCAAACTGCATGAGATGAAGGCGGAGCACGGACTTTGGCGAATGGTAAAGCGTGTGCTCTATTTTGTGTTGGTAATTGTAGGACAGTATTTCCTGTTCCGTTTGACTAACTGGTTGTTCCGTAAACTGAAAGCGCGTATTCTGCGCCTGAAAGACACGAAGATAAAACCGGTATCCATCCAGGGATATGAATTGCTAGATGCACAAAAACAGGCGAATTTATTAGTATTCCTGTCCAGTATCGGGCGATATATTCTGATGGGATTGCAGCTACTGTTTACCGTACCGTTGATTTTCATCATCTTCCCACAGACAGAAGGGTTGGCATATCAATTGTTAGGATATATATGGAATCCGATTCGCGCTATTTTTGTGGGTATCATTGACTATATTCCTAAGTTGTTTACCATTATCGTTATCTGGTATGCTGTGAGGTATCTGGTACGTCTCGTTTTGTATCTGGCACGTGAAGTGGAAGCCGGACGGCTCAAAATCAATGGCTTCTATCCGGACTGGGCGATGCCGACTTTTCATATTGCCCGTTTCCTGCTCTATGCATTTATGATTGCGATGATTTATCCTTATCTTCCGGGCTCCGATTCCGGTGTGTTCCAGGGTATTTCGGTATTTGTCGGATTGATCGTTTCGCTTGGTTCAAGTACGGTTATCGGTAATATTATTGCCGGACTGGTGATTACTTATATGCGTCCGTTCAAGATGGGCGACCGGATCAAATTGAATGATACTACCGGAGATATTATCGAAAAGACTCCTCTTGTTACCCGTATCCGAACTCCCAAAAATGAGATTGTGACTGTTCCAAATTCATTTATCATGTCGTCTCATACGGTAAACTACAGTACTTCAGCACGTGAATATGGATTGATTATTCACTCGGAAGTGTCTATCGGTTATGATATTCCCTGGCGGCAGGTTAATCAGATATTGATTGACGCTGCGTTGAACACTCCCGGAGTGGTGGACGACCCGCGCCCGTTCGTACTGGAAACGTCTTTGAGCGACTGGTATCCGGTCTATCAAATTAATGCATATATCAGGGAGGCAGATAAAATGGCACAAATTTATTCGGATTTACATCAGAATATTCAGGATAAATTTAATGAGGCCGGTATTGAAATTATGTCACCACATTATATGGCAGTTCGGGATGGAAATGAAACGACCATTCCTAAAGATGATTGGATAAACGGTAGTCCAACGAATAAGGCAGGGCAAGGTGGCACTGCCGAATAATCATAAAGGTGTCTCTTTCAGCACGAAGGAGACACCCGATGTTATGTGTTTTTCGCTGAGAGTTAATTACTATCAGATACGGCGTAATGAATATCAAAACGTCCGTTAGTGAGACTTTTACCATTGCCGAATGTTGCACTTATTACCCTCGTTTTTGTGTCGAAACGGCTGACAAGGGCTGTTCCGTCTTCCAGTTTTTCTCCTTCGAACTGTATGTCCGTGACTAGTGACTCTTCGCCTTCTTTGGGAGACAATATAGTGAAACGGATCCTAATTTCGGGCTTTACGGGGACTGAAACGTATAGTTTATCCTCTTCTTCATTGTAGTGGAATGAGTCGTGAGTCCATATATTTGAATGACCCCATCCCAGGTATCTTCCGCCTACATAAATCCAGCCGTCCACAAGGCAGCCGAATGTGTCGGCACCTGTAGTTGTGGCGGAAGGTAATACTGTGATGTCAACTGTATCATCTTCTGTGCAGCTCCAAAAACTGATAATAGTGAAAAGAATGAATATATATTTCTTCATAGTGTTTTTTAAGTGAATGTTAGAAATAATAGGATAGTCCTGTTACAATATTGAGTAGTGAAAGATCGGCATCTTGACCGTCACCGAATCTGACAGAAAGAGTTTCTCCGTGATAATGCGTCTTCATTCTGAATAGACCGCTGACAAGGTATTGGACTCCCAATCCGATTCCTAACTGGGGAGTCAGTTTATAGGTGGCATTGATGTTGGAAAGAAGCCCGATGCTTTTGGCTGTGACTTTTCTTGTTTTTCCGAATACCTGGCTGTTGTTACGTAAAAAAACTCCGCCGGGGCCTATCCCCGCACGAATTTGCCAATGTTTCGTATTGGCGTTACACATACCGATTTGGGTGCCGATGAAATGAATGGATAAATGGTCTTTTCCTTCGGGATGACTGCCTTTGGAAGAGAAACCGGAATAAGTTACACCGAAAATGAAACGTTTGAGAGGGCGGAAGTGATATTGCCCGTCCCAGCTTACGCCTTGTGCTAATTTACGTTGGTAACTGTGGGTATCCATAGTAAGGGTAGGAGTACCATTGAGCATATTGCCATAACCGGCATGGAAAGAGAATTCATGCCTCTCAAAATTCCTCTGTGAGAAAAGCGGGGCATGAAAAGCCAGTACTATAAAAAATAAGACAGTTTTTATAAGTGCTTGATTCATGTGGATTAGTTTAGATAGTAAGTCTTTTGCAAAAGTAGCAAATATCTTATGTTTTTTCACAACGAATCAGAATTTTTTGTCCATTATTTAACGTACTGGCAAATAGGTAGGTATCTCCTCCTTCTGTCAGGTTGATTCGTTTGCGGAGTTCGGCTACTGTCGCGGGAAAGTTGCGTACAGTGAGATTGGCTTTTTTAAGGTCGGATAGGTTTTCTTTTATTTCTTTCTTGTTGAAACTGCACTGGCTGACGATACGGAACACTCTTCCGGGAAAATCTGTAATCAAGGTGTCGGAAGTATAGAGATGGCTGTTGGGGTGCAGCTTCTTTACGGGATAGGCTGCGGCAATACTGCGGAAAGCGCCGGCTTTCAGGAGAGATGTATTCGGTTCATACAGGTAATTTCCCAGTGTGTCGGTGTACGTACATTCGTTGCGTTGTTCCTGCTCGCGGGTGAAAACGAAGTGTTGCTCTTCTTGTGTTCTTTTTGTGAAGAGGTTTACACAGTGAATAGGAATTTCTTCCGGTGGGGCTTGTTCTGTCGGTGCTTCTTGTCCGAGTAGTAACAGCAGTTCTTTGCATTCGTTATTGACGGACAGGATATGGACTTCTTGTGTATGCTTCAATTCTTTCAATGCCAATGAAAGGTCGAGCATGGGGGAGAGTTTTACCATTATCCGGTTGGCTTTGCTTAGTAAAAGTTCCTCCAGTTCGGCTACATCCGGTTCGCAGTCGGAGATGGCTACGGTTTTGCCGCCATGCTCGTTGCGGCGGGCAGGGTCGAGAAAGATGCAGTCTACGGGAGACATTGCTTTCAGATAGGCTACGCCATCTTCATTCCTGACGGTAATGTGATTCAGGTTGAGTAAGGGAAAGTTGTGTGCTGCTATTTCGCAAAGTTCTTCCTGACGTTCTACATAGGTGGCTGATTTAAAATTGCTAGCAAGGAAAGAGCAGTCTATCCCGAAGCCTGCGGTAAGGTCGGTCAAAGATTCACCTTGCAGGAGGCTTGCCTTGTAGCGGGCGGTGATTTCCGAAGAGCATTGTTCCAGTGACAAATGCTTCGGATACCATATGTCTTCTATCTCTTTCCACGATGGGATTTTCTCGGCGGCAACCTGTCGTCCGGCTATTTGGGTGATGGCAGTCGGCATGTCTATATTCGGATACTTTTTAGCTTGTAAGGCTAAGGTGCGTATATCGTCCGACTGGTGTTTACGAATGAATAGTTGAGTTTCGGGAGAGATTTGCATATGCGTATTGTTACGTTATATAGGGTATTATTATGTCGTATAACAGTGATAGTACGGTTAATTGCTGAATACCGGGTTATGGTATTACCTTGTATTTCTGCCTGGCTACATCACGGCTGCAAAAGTTGAAGTGCCACCATTCGCTGGGCAATGCACGGAATCCGGCTTCTTTCATTACTTTTCGTAACAGTATCCGGTTTTGCCGCTCTGCCTCGCTCATTTTTCCGTTACGTACCAGTTCGTTTTCTTGGGTGATATGCGCTTCTACACCTAGATGGTCTACTTTTGTCCCCATTGGTAATGGTTGTCCCAAAGAATCCTGGATACTGATGTCTACTGCCAGTCCGTAATTGTGGAGTCCTCCGCCACGGTTCGGGTTGGAGACGTATTTGTATTTAGATGTTCCTTTCACTACATTCCACATTTTCTTTTGTATGGACATCGGGCGTGCGGCGTCATAAATGAGGAGACTGTAAGACGGGTGTAGTTCTTTCAATGCCCTTTGTGCTTTCACAAGGGCATATGCCGCGTCAGGATGCAGATAGGCTTCCGACAAGTTGTCATAAAGCACCTCTCCGGTGAAATTGTCGGCTTGTGTGTACATCAGTTTAACGACCAGACTGCTGTCTAGTTCGGCAACGTTCACCAGTCCTAAAGAGTCCATATAGAGAGCCATTGCGCTTTTCGCCGGTTGCGGAGCAGGAGGACATTCTTTCCGGAGTTGTATGTCATCCGATGGATGCTCATATTCCGCTATGGCGGGGCTTCCCTTTTCCTTGTGACCGGAGACGGAAGTACATTCTGCCAGTAGCAGGCAGAGAATGGGCAAACTGTATTTTAGAAATCTCATTCGGGCTTTTGTATTTAGTGCGTCAAAGATACTTCTTTTTGGCTTTAACTCCAATAAGCGTTTGTTGTCGCTCTTTTTATCGCCGGATATTAGCTACTGCTTTCTTCAGATTGGCTACGCCTTTCCATACATCCAACAGGTGCAGGACACGCTCATCTTCGGCTTTGCTGTTATTGATTGATAGCAGTTCCGCATAGATTTCCAATAGCTTCTTTAAGTCCTTGATTGGTTTTTCGGGAAGTTCGGCGAGTAGTGCGACAAGCAGTTTCTCCAATTCCCGGTTGTGCAGCGGACTGACGTTCATCATCTGTTGCTGTATCAGGTCGGTTAGTCTTTTCAGCGGTCCCCATCCTGTGTTTTGGTGCGAGCCTAGAATCCTGCCTATGCGTGAGCTGTCTATGCATCCTTGGTTGGCACGTTCTATCCATATTTCGGCAGCATAGGCACGGCTGGTCTTGTCGGCTACTAACATACAACTGGCTTCCAGAAGATAAGAAATCTCATGCCATGTGTGTCTGAACTGATGGAATGTCTCTATCGTAGTCCGGGTCACGTTGACCTCTCTTACTTCATTTAACATCGGGTCGTATATCGCTTGGCAGATGCACCATGCCAATAATGGCTCCGGCGTATTGGGTGCCAGCCATAACAGACGCGGTAAATCTTTTGATATTTCGTCGAAATACTCTCCCTGAGGATAATATATTTCTACCAGTAACGGATGTGGAGTGCGCGGGTGATACTCTGCTCTCTCGTTATATTTCCCTTTATTGATGATTCGAACGTTCTGTCCTTCCGGAAGATGAATGCTGATTGTAGAGGAAGTCCATTCTACCACTTTCTTAGTGTAATCTATATATGAATGAGATTCCAGATACGTTTTCCATGCGAAGTTTCCGGTCAGAAATTCACGCGGACTTTCGTTGTAGGGGAAGTCCTTAAATTCGGGATAGACCGTTTCCGGTGATTTGATAAGTCCTGCTGTCATCCACCATGCCGGATGCGTGAAGGGGGATTGGGGCGCAGACTCTTTCTCTCCGAACAGGAAGAGAAGCAGATTCCGGTATTCTCCTTCCAGTTCCTGAGTGATGGTGGAGAGTAGTTGAGCGGTGGTTTCATCCAGTACCGTACGCGACAGTGCTATTTGCATATCCTGACTATTAGGCTCAACATCTGCCTGTTGATATTGCTTCAATCTTTGTATGAGGATTGCCGGGTCGATAAACATGGGTATATGCGTAGGCGTGGAAAGCAACGGCAGGCGGGGTTTGTTGCTTTCAAGCATATCTAAGGTATGACATAGTAATTGCCTGTGTACGCGGTGCTCTATTTGTTTATTTCTTTTTTGGCGGATGGTAAGCGATTGTAAATTGCAGAATCCCCAATGTCCTCGTTGTACTTCATCTTTCTGCACCATTTTCTCGTGCAGGACTTTCAGCTCTTTCCCTTCTTCAGGGAAGCGTCTGGTTAGTAGCTTTGAATAGTCGACAAGGAAGGTTGCCATCATATCGTCCAATATACCGGTGCGGGAATTTCCACCGCTTAGAATTAGTTTATAGGCACGTTGAAAAATGGGCGTCCATTGGGGGACTTGCCCGGCTTCCAGTTGGTCGTCCCATTGTATCAGCGAACTGATAAATTGTTCGAAGTGATACACTTCGTTTACTTCCAACACTTGGCTGGCTAAAAATATCAGGTCTTCGGTAGAGGTGATTTCCGGTATCCGGTTCTCTTCGCTGATGATGGGTGGGACGGGCTCATAGGATTCACTGATAAAGGAAGCGTTGCTGGCTGTCGGGTTTGCCGGGGTGATGTCGGAGGAGCTGCCTTCCAGATAAGGTTTCAATTCTTGTTTGATGCTGGTCAACATAGTATCTACATAAACGGAAAGGGCTTCTTTCAATGTTGCCGATTCCGTGTCTCCGTAGGTCTGAACCAGTTTTACTATTTTACTTTGGATAGATTCTTCACGGCTCATTAGCCCTTGTGCGGCGGCGCAGCAGATGGCGTCGCGGTATTCTTTTCTTTCTTTCGCCAGCTTGTTGAGGATGGCCAGCGTATTTTGATGGACTGCCTTTACGTCCGAAGCAAACAGGACGGAAGTCTGGTTCAGAAATTCTTCTGTCGGGAATTGGGGGTGACTGCACAGGTTCTTCAGCAATTTGAGTATGATATTTGTCGGACGGCTGTGGGGGCACGACAGGACGGCAAATAGTTCGGGTTGTAACTCCAATTGTTCCTCTACGCTGGGGGCGAGTGCTTCGAACATGCCGGCAAACCAACTGCACAGGTTTTTATTCATGTTCCGGTTGACGGCAAGCAGGGATTCTTTCAGTACGCGCATACGGTTCAGCAGTCCATTTTCGATGAGGTATCTGTAGGGATAGTAGGGAGAACCGCCATTTCGGCTATCCATCCAGTTTTGTCCGCAGTCGTATTCAAAGAGGTACCAAATGTGCTCTTTCAGTGTAATTTCCCGTTTTCGCAATATGCTGGTGTTGTTGATATAGTTCACCAGATAGCCTGCTATGGTCTGCGGAGTGGGAGAGACTTTGAGGACTCCTTGCTCCAACCAGTCCATTAGTATCTCATAATCCATATTATAGAAGCCGCGGGAATCTTTTCCTTCACTTTCTTTGAAGAAGGTATTCAGCCAAGAAGGGATGTGCCACGAAATCAATTCATTCAGCCGTTCGACATTTATACTCCAATAGTATTTACTATATTCTTTCTGAGAATAGATGACAAGGGCAGTGAGGTTGAGGATACGATGTTGTTCGGGAGTGGCGCGTGTACCGTATGTGTTTGGCTTTAGCTGGACGAACTTATTATAATGTTCTTCCTGTTTGTTGAGGCAGGGGACAAGGCTTTTGCGTTCTTCCGGAGTCAGTCCTTGTAGAAAGGGGATGATGGCATCACCTTGTTGTTTTTCTACTATTTCGTTGAGGCGTTCTTCTATGGTCATAATCGTAGGGATTTTTAGAGGTTGTTCAGTGAGGTTATCACTTTCTTCAGGTTGCTGCTTGCCGTCCACTCCTGCAGGCGTTGGCGGAGTTGTCCGTCCGTAACTTTACTGTGGTTGTTGGACAACAGTTCGAGGTGGAGTTCGAGTAGCTGTTTGAGTCCGGTGACGGGTGCCGCCAGGAAACGCGCCCTGTCATGGCTGCAAAATGTCTCACTGCTGCTGAAACCTGGAAACTTACTTTTTATCCATTGCAAATCCCGTATGACGGGTAGTAACTTGCGCCGCTCCTTCATCGGGAGTTCCAATAATTTCTTGATAAAAGGAATCAATACCTTTTCTTCTTTCTCCGGAGTGTCTTTGTAAGCCTTGGACAGCTTCTCCAATTCGTGTTTTAATTCTTTCATTGTATTAATTTCTTTACTGCTAAAATATGTTTGCAAGCTCCCCGTTCTCCCTGATTACTGCTGAACCAGGTGCAGGTGCAACGTTCTTTCTCGTTCTCTCTGTCTAAAATGACGGTATGCCTTACTCCGCCGCTGCCTGCGACACGCGCTTCCACCCGGTTTCCGTCATTCGATATAATTTCGACTTTCTCTTCTTCCAGAAGTTTCTCAGCAGCTACCATTCGAGGATTGAGACTCATAATCCGTTCGGTCTTGAAAGGCAGACGACGATAAAAGAAGCTGTTTTCATCCAAATCGAATCCCAACAGTCCCATAGCCGCCAGTCGTACCGAAAGGGAATCTACTCTATCCAGGTCGATATGTTCCTCAATAGCAAAGAGGGTGGGGTTGAACTGTTGGTTGGCATAGCTGTACTTATCCATAGCTTCTATCCATCTTTCCGGTATATCTTCGAGCAGGGCATCCAAAGCCGCTCTTTCTCCGGAGAAACCGCGCCAGCATTCCCGCGAGAGAGAAAGGCTGAAACGAACCGGGCCGAAATAGAGTTGCCAGGTGGTCGATTGCATGGTGGGGTGGACAAAGACTCTCAACTCGTCGGCAAACGGGAGCAAAGGCTCGAGTAACCGCAAACGATGAAGCCCGCCGATACATACGGAATTCAGACTTTTCACCGGTGAAAAGGCGGGTTTTTGACCACGGACCACTAAATAATAGTCGCATTTTATGGTGCTTTTCGGGAGAGTCTGAAAGAGTTGTAAAGTCTGTATGCGATTGAAGGAATAGAGCCGTTCGGCTGCTGACTGATAGATTTGTACCGTAGTCAGTCCCTTTATCCATTTTACGGGGAGAGGGACTTTGCGTTCTATCACTTTCTCACCTTTATTATAGAGCCCCACTTCTTTAGGTCCTACGGACATCACGACTTTCTCTTGCCTGCCGATACTGCCTAAGGCAGAAATCATCCCTGTATTGAAGTCTACATTGGTGGTTCCGTTTTCCAGAAATTCCCCGTCGTGTCCGTCGGGGAGCACATCAACTCTGGCATATACGCCTGCGCAGTTGGAAAAGCCTTCAAAACGCAGACGGTCGTTGCCTGCCGTCACAATCGGGTCTTTCAGCATCGAAAGCTGTGCCGGTGCCAGGTTGAAACTAGACTGTACAACGTTGGACAAAGCGATGAGGCAACGTGCTGTCATATAAGGTTGTGTCAACTTCCCCCAAAAGAAACAGGGGGCGTCTTTCTTCTCAATTTCGCTGTATTTGGCAAGGAATAATTCGTCCTGGTCGGCAGTGCGTTGCAATGCGGAAGGAGCGGCATATTGATAAGAGATTGTATCAGCCATAAATAAAGAGAATAAGTGTTTGATTGTATATTGCCCAAATATAGAAATTTATTTTTTGTAAGAAAAGAGGTTCTGGGAGAATTATATCGTTTTTGAGAAGTATAGCCTGTAACATATAAGAGAATGAATGGTTTATCTTTTTGTATAACTGGTTTTTAAAAATTATTTTTTATAATCTAACACGATTCTTTATACATGAAGCAATTATTCTTTATAACTATTATTAAAACCTATCTACCATATTACAATAAAGTAATACTTTTGCTCTCGTTAATGTTTTGGCGACATAATCTAAATAAGTCTTATAAATCTTTAGAATATAAAAGAAACAGCTGTTTGTGAAAATCGCTAATATTGTTTGTTTTGTTTGTGTTATCCCATTTTGAGTCAGGTGTGACATCAAAATGGGATTTTCTTATTATAAAATACTCCAACTACCACCCGAAATCTATCTAAAATGACCTAAAAACTATCTACTGATAGATTTTCCCCTAAACAATGTTTGTTCTTGACCTATCACTTCTGTTGAATTCCCGTAAACTTGCACCATCAAAATTATTACGGCGAGTATTCACATATTAAAAGTAACGCATATGAAAAGTTTAAGCTTCAAAAAAGACCTGGTGGGAGTACAGGACGAATTACTCCGTTTCGCATACAAACTGACGACCGATCGTGAAGAAGCAAACGATTTGTTACAGGAAACTTCATTAAAGGCATTGGATAACGAAGATAAATATACCCCTGACACAAATTTCAAAGGATGGATGTATACGATAATGCGGAACATCTTTATTAATAATTATCGCAAGGTTGTACGCGATCAGACATTTGTTGATCAGACCGATAATCTTTATCATATCAACCTGCCGCAGGATTCCGCATATGAGAGTACAGAAAGAGCTTATGACTTAAAGGAGATGCGCCGCGTAGTCAACGCTTTGCCTAAAGAATATAGGGTGCCGTTTGCTATGCATGTAGCCGGATTCAAATATCGTGAGATTGCAGATAAACTGAATCTTCCATTGGGTACAGTAAAGAGCCGTATTTTCTTTACTCGCCAGAAATTACAGGAAGAGTTGAAAGACTTCCGCTAAACTTTAACTATAGTTTTTCAGTCGATATTAATAGGTATTAGGGTAAAAAAGAATTGAATGGGATTGCATGGAAAAACTCCTGTAAGCTGAATACTTATGGGAGTTTTTCTATGTAATCTTATCTTTTGCCCTATCGATTTGAGGTCAACAATAGATTAACAGTGATGTGTTTCGAGGTAATTTTCACCAATTTAGGGTCAGTTGTAATTCTTGGGGGATTTGGTTCAGGACACAGCCATGTCCCTAAAAATCGGTTCATTCCTGTGCGGAAATGAACCAAATCTCCAATTATCAGTATCCAAACTAACTAAAAACTCTCTTACTGATTTTTTATGTTATAATCCGGTTTCAGCGTTTTAGTTTTATTCGCAAACGCCTTGGCAAAAGGGGATAGCGGCTGAAGGCGAAAAAACACACCCCCTGCGAGAATAGGTTGTAGCAAGGGAGAAATGCTTTCAGCGCATTCAGCTTTTTCAGACTTGACAGTAGAGCTATATATTCATCGTGGTAGGTATATATACTCACCGTACTGAATCTATATGCCCACCACGCGGGGTATATAGATCCATCACCCGGATAAAAGTGGGTGGCACGTGGTTAAGTTATACACTTTTGCATTCAGGGGTGACTTCAGCCAAAAGAACCGATGAAAAGGGACTTTTTTGAAGAACTGAAAGCTGAAGGCGGTTTTTTACTTTTTATATTTGGTAGGAGATTTAGCAGTAACAAGTAGGAGAATTGACAGCAACAAGTACTACACTCAATGAAATGATATAGGAGACTTGAGTAAGTCAAGTACATGGCTCGGCTTACTTCAGTACTGCTTTGATTTATCCCCGCACCGGAATGAATCTTTTTTTAAGGATGTGATTGCCCAGAATCAAATCCCCCAAGTTTTCAGACTGAGCCCCAATTTAGTTATATTTCAAGGATGGAATATCAAAACAAAAAACCTCATAAACTATCGTTTATGAGGTTTTTATTCGTGGACCAGCCTGGGCTTGAACCAGGGACCTCCAGATTATGAGTCGCAAATAATTGATTATCAATACTTTCCATTTGTTTTCTTGTTTTTTCTTAAGGCTTGGAAACCAAGCCCTAAGATAGTATTTCTTTTTCAAGTAATATCTCCTCTTTTCCTCCATTTTCCTAAGATGCGTGCAATTTGTATGCAATTACGTGATTATATTATATAGTATGATTAAAGAACCAATTATTAAGACTGTGAATAAAATATTTCTTGGATTCCTACAAAAGCTCCCTAATTTCTCATTTTGTGGGATACTTAATATAAATATGATACAACAAAATAAAATCAATAGTAAACCTAAACCGATTAGATTAGTCACTAAAACTTTTATATTGCTATCTTTATTTTCAGAAAAGATATTCACGCATCCAAATAAAAAAGTTATAGCTGCCGTAAAAGCACCTACAATTTCAATATTTTTTCTTTTTAAAGAAGATATTTCTTCTTTTAAAACCTCTATATCTTTTTTTTCCTTGAAAAATTCAATTTCTTTTTTTAGTAATTGAAAATCAGCCTTGTATTGTATTACTTTTTCACGTATGGCCTGATAGTTAATAGGCTTATTAAATGATGACGGCATAAATAGAATTACATTATTAATTCTATATCTACACTCTCTATATGGTAGTTGAAATGGATAAAAGCTATTTTCTTCAGACCAACTCAATTTTTCTTCAAGCCTATGGATAAACTCTTCTAGAGAAGCAACCTCTTTTACTATTAATTCAGAATCCGTTTTCTTCTGTTTAATATCATGTCTTATGATACTAAATAGCTTATCTACAACTTTGTAGTGTGGAAAAAAGTTCTGCACTCCTGTTAGCTTTTGGATATTGTCAATTTCCGTGTATTTTTCGATTAGTTGGTAGTAAGTAAACTCTTTGTGTTTTAATAAATAAGAAAATCGACAATTATATAAATAGTTTTTAATGGTATTTATGGCAAAAATATTGAATTCTTTTTGATGAGAGTAACTTCGACTGTACCTTTCAAAATTTTCAATTAGATTATCTATTTGAGTTTCGCTTCCATGATTCTTGTATTTGTTCATCAGAAGAATCATCTCGAAAAATTTTGCTTTTCTTTTATTACAAGCATCTTGTAAAGAGAAAATTCTATCACATCGCATAGCTCCTTTTTCATCTTCTCCGTGTAAGAAAAGGAAGTCATCATTTAATGATTGTAACTCTTTAATGTCTATACTATTATCATCAATGGTATAAGATTTAAAATTTAAGACGTATTCTGATTTTCCTTTAAAATAAATGAGTTTTTTAAGCAAAAATGAACTTTTATTTAAAGCTATTCTAAAGATGTCTGCTATTTCATCTACATTTTTCTCTATTAACTTTTCTAAGTCAACTCTCATTAAGATGAGATTACGAATTGTTCGCTCATCATATGATAAAGAGTGGTCTATTTTACATAGGCGGAGGATAAATACGATTAAATATTCAAACAGTTCTATTGAAGAAGATTCTTCTTCATCTACAAAATAAGCATTTACAATATATTTATGATTTTCTCCATCTGTTTTTGTATTCATTAATAAAATGAAAGCACGATAATGAATTAGAACCTTAGTTAACTCGTTGTCTAAACATCTATATCGCCTATAAGTTTCTTGTTTAAGTGTGGATTCACTATCAATAGGTTGGTATTCTTTGGGTTGAGTAAGATTTTCAATGTCGTTTTGCATATCTTTGATTAGGTACTCACCTGAAAGAATAGACTTAGATACTTCAATAAAAAATTCTTTTTGAAAGGAATTTAAATTGCTATTGCAAAAAGCAAAACTCTCTTTCTCTTTGTCTTGACTCCAATCTTGATCTTCAATCCAATCCGTTGGGAAATAAGTATTATATGCAATAGCTAATTTTCCTATTTTACTTTGGGAATGTCCTGTCATATTGAAAAATATTGTTTGTCATTCCTTATTAGATTAGTTCTCATTTTTTCACTGCCCTTACCTAAGATTTCAGCGATTGCGATAGCAGTTTGCCAACTTTCCCATTTGTGAGATAAGTCTACTAACTTTGATGCACTATAAAGGATAATATTTTGATTTATATTACGCAGTGCATTAATAGAGCTATCTAAAAGAGTAATATCTTCTTTATTTAAATGCAAGAACTCTAAATTAATGTCAATATCAGTTCTTTTGATGTTTCGTCCTTCAAAATTGAAAAATATTAAGTGGTTGGTAATCTCATTATATATATCGCTTTCTACAGGACCATGTTGCATAGCATAGAAATTATCGAAAATATCCAATAAATCTCTTTTCGTATTATCTTGCTTTACTGCTGAAACAAAGAAAAGTAATTTTAGAACTTTTAATCTTGTGAATGATAAAAGTTCTGTGTCATCTGGTCTCATATTCGAATACCACTCTATTAATCGTATTAAAATGTATTCAAAACACTTTACTTTGTCAAGCATAATATTAATTAGTTTGATTACAAAGATATATATAATAATATAAATAACAATGTTGCTTCTCTTAAAGTTTATCTTTTCACCTATATAGTATGTTTAGATAATTATTTTGCTAGAAATCATTTTTCATCTTGAGAAAGGTCTTACTATCCTCTCCAAACACCAAGATAGTTCCAATTTTCAGGGAATCCCATATCTTTTAATGATAACAATTTACCGCCTTCTGCTATTAGTCCTTTCAGATTCTTATGAAAGTCATTATTAGGACTGATTATATCCAAAATGTATTTGATACAACATAGATATGCAAATAACTTGTTTCTTTTAGTCCTTGCAATAGTATCTCTATCCAAGAACAGACGGTCTGTATTGGTTGGAAGCAAGATATTTACAATAAAACGCCTGTTCCAAACTCTACTATGATGTGCGCAACAATTTCGTAAATTAGATAGTGCATGCATCCAGTTTTCCAATATATCAACCTTGTTTAAACCTAATAGTTTGGCTACAGTCTTTTTGTTATCATCTTTATTTAATAATTCATACAAACGGCTTAGAGTACCAAAAGAGATAACTTCCAAAGTCATCCATGCAGGTGGAGTATTAGGATTGGAATACTTACTTTTATAGTGTTTGATGAAATCCTCGTTGCTTCTGTCTATTTCGTGTGTTATGTCGTCTAAAAGAGTGTCGTAAGCAAAAATCTCCTCACCATTAACTATACGTTTATTGTCCTTAAACAAAGATTCATCTTCGTACCAATGGCTATTCTTGGTGTCTTCACTATATGTTTGAACGATTTTAGTCCGAAGAGCGACCTCTATTTTTTCGATTGCATTAAATATCAGAGAACGCAAACGCCTGTCGAAACAATATAAATCAATGATGTCTTTAAAATGAATGTCTGTTCGTAAAAAGCTGTGGTCAACTTCTGAATCCGTATTATTTTGAAAAGGATAAGTATATGCACGTAAACGATAGTAGCTGATGTTAGACAAATAGTCACCAGCTAAATTTTCATCATCTATGATTAAACCTCTTTTTTCAAGTTTTGCAACTTGTGTCTTAATTGATAAAGGCCTCTTTGTATAGGGTACTTTCTCTTCAAAATCCTCAATCATGCATATTTCTCAATGTATAGAAACTCGAAGACCTCCCCGGGTGCGCTGTTCAAATGGGAAGCGTGGGAGGTCATATTGAGTGCAAAAATAAGACTAATTTTTGGATTAACAAGCAGATAATCGGAAATAAATAGTCTGTTATATAATATTTTAACAATAAAAGTGAGCAAAAGTTTAATCAGTTAGTTAAAAACGGGATTGTATCTACATTATTATATACTTCAATTTGTATGCAGTTTTATTCTATTTTCTATGTTTATTTTGTGCTCGGAATCTTCAAACATAATTTGAAAATCAATGCGAACTCTTTAAAATAGAAGAATCGGATTCAATGGCTTTGAATGTTTAACTTTTATTATCTATTTATCGATAGCTGTATTTTGCCGACTTTTAGTGATACTTCTCAATAATGTTCTTGAAATGAGCGAAGCGTATAATTCTTATTTACAGACTAATATATATACTATGTTTTGCTATTATTGTTTTAAACCGTTTGAAACTAACGTCTAAACTACTCAAAACCAATATTTAAAAGGCTTCAAAACGTTTATATTTCCATTCAAATGAGGATATATAGACTATCGTAAGCAATTCCGCTTGCGGGTAATCACTAAAACCATGTATAATTTTTCAAAAGACGGTATCGTAGTCTCTACGGTACTTGATGCACGTACTGCCAACAAAGAAGGCAAATATCCTATTAAAATCAAGGTTTATTATCAAAGAAAGCCCAAGTATTATTCTATTGGTATCTGCATGACAAAAGAAGAATGGAACAAACTGCCGGATAGTAAATCTTCTGAAAGCAAGAAAATCAGACAAGCCATTGAAAGTAGTTTTTCTTTAGTCCGTATGAATGTTGAAGCTTTGGCAGAGAAAGGAACATTCTCTTTCAATACGCTCAATTTACGTTTGGGAAAAGCTACCGGTGATACTCTGAACAGTGCCATACGAGCTAAGATTGAGGAACTGAAAAACGAAGAAAGAATCGGGACAATGCAGTTCTATCAAACTACATTGGTAATGGTTGAGGAAGTCGGCGGCAAAGATATTCCATTTAGTGCCGTTACGGTTGAATGGTTACAAAAATGCGAAAGACTTTGGTCGAAAACGAGAAGTATTTCTACAATCGGTATGCACATGAGAAATATTCGTACTTTGATGAATGAAGCCAAGAGAGCCGGCGTTATCAAAGAATCGCAATACCCATTCGGAAAAGGTCTGTTCGAGATAAAGACCGGTATCGGAAGAAAGAAAGGATTGACAAAGAAACAGTTGAAGGCCATTTTCGATTATAAGAGTGAAAATGAAACCACTAACAGATATAAAGACCTCTGGATATTCATTTACTTGTGCAACGGTATCAATCCGACAGACATGCTGAAATTGAAGTTCTCGGATATTGTGGACGGTGAAATATGTTTTGTGAGACAGAAAACAGAGCGCACGACAAAGAATAGGAAAGAGATACGTGCGGTTGTTTCTTCCCAATTACAGACAATAATTGACAAGTGGGGAAACAAACCGTTACCCGATAATTACATATTTCCTTATATGAAAGGGCATGAAACGGCTATAGAGCGTAAAGCGATTGTACGCGATGTTGTCAAGCGAATCAACAAACGTATGAAGTTGATAGGTGAAGAATTGGGTATCGGCAATATCACCACATACACCGCAAGACATTCATACGCTACCGTATTGAAACGAAGCGGAGCCAATATCTCTTATATAAGTGAATCCTTAGGACATACCGACCTGAGGACTACGGAAGCATATCTGGCGAGTTTCGAGAAAGAGGAGCGTGCTAAGAACACTAACCTTTTGACCTCGTTTTTGTAGCCTATATAGCCTATATGGGGCTCTTCTTACTTTCCTGCCCGGTAATTCTATTCATTAGGGAATCGGGCTTTCTTTATGCAAAATTACCGGTGCGAGAGCTTAATTCAGGTTAAGAATATAGTTAAAATACCTTTTTCTTTTATATTCCGACAAAAAAGAGGATATATGTAATGTCCGATGATTCATGTATTCGGAGTATTACTAAATTTAAAAATAAATAAAGTTATGGCACGAAAGAAAAAAGTAGAAGAAGAACAACCGGTGACTGCCGAAGTTGTAGAGACTAAAAAGAAATCTTCAAAGAAAGCACCAAAGACTAAAATGTCTGCTCAAAAAGAAAGCATACAGGAAACCGGTGTTCAAGAGCCGATTGTCAAAGAAGAAAATACGAAAGATTCTTTTAAAGACAAAGATTATACAATCGATGAGCTTATAGATATGTTAGGGCCGGATATTGATTGTGAGGATGATACAGAGTTTTCATTAACGGAAGATACTTCTTCACAAGAACAGAAATACACAATGGAGGATATGCTTGCTGTATTGGACGAGTCAATCGATAATGACGATGAAGAATGTGTTTCAGATGAAATACTTGATAAATTCGACAAGGCACTCGAAGAAAAAGGTTTGGGCGATGATTATTTTCAGAAGAAAGAAGAACGGCTTAAAGGAATGGAGCTGGAACATGAACTTCACGAATTCGCCATTGATGAAATGCTGAATGAATAAGAATATCTAATTTTGTAACCTGCAACAGTCTCTTTATGAGATGTAACTTTGTGATGTGCCTTATTTTTTCTAATTTTGCATCGTCATGGCAACATGGCGGACATATTAGAAATTTAAGGTACACGAAAGTGTTTAACTGATTCTCCGGAATAAAGTCTGGTAAACTATTAACGAACGGGAATAAGTTAGCATCTCTCGCGTCATATCCATATATGGCGTGGGGAGACTGTTGCTTGTTTTAGTTCAAGGGTTTTACCAGAGCCTATTCCGTAAAATAAGTTAGCAGCCCTCACGCTTTCGCATTTTATAAACTTCTTCTGTGTGGGCGGGGAGAATGGAATAAATACTGGTAATTATGAAGAAAAATTATTGTTTCGTTTTAAGTTTGTTCCTGTTTGGAACAATGCTGTCAAGTTGCGAAAAAAGTGGGAACTATCAGGAATTTGACCGTAATGAAATTTACAAGCATCTTTCCTCTGTAAATGTTCGCGATGCAAAGATGATTTATACGAAAGAAGGTACTAATACTCGTTCTGGGGAGTCTGGAACTTTTGGTGGAGTGTGGAAAATTGACCAAAATGGCAATGAATCCAAATTAATAATCACAGGTTCTGACGGCAAAACAAATGTTTTGAATATCTATGAAATCAACAAATTATCAGACAATGTATTATTGATGTTTCCTGATTGGTATGATACAAATAGGATAATGCAAGAATGGTATAACTCACATAGTGACGACCCAACACACATAGCTATCCCAAGTGAGCCGCATGGCGCAGCAACAGAATACGCAATGCTTTTGAATAAAGAAACTGAGAAATTATATCGTTTTCCAGAAAACCTATCAACACCTGGTAAGAACGATAATATCTTCACTGACAAACAAGGTAATATCTATTACAAAGGCTATCTGAAAGGTGAGCAGGTATTAAAGTTGTCGCCTGAAACAATGACTATTGAGGGTTTGTTGCCAGATGATATACGTTTTGATAATTTTTCGGTAACAGGTGATGGTTTCATTGTGTATTGGCAAGGATTTGAGCAACAACAGAATTGTCGTGTGAAGTGCCCCGGTGGTAGAATTTATCCGATTTCAGATATTTATACATTTGTTTTCAACGGTGATTTATATTCAGTTCGTGACAAAGAGATTATCAAGTATGAAACTATCGGTAATAATGATTTAGAAGAAAAAACAATATGTACCATACCTGATGAACAATTCAATGGGTATTGGCGATTTGTACCTAATCATGTACGCAAAACAATGGTGCTGAATGAACATTATGAGTTTGACGGAGAAAAATGTACAAAACTTGATAAGCAAATTAATATTGGAGGTATTCGCACAAATAAAGCATGGTACAACCATAGCAATACAACTTTCTCAAAAGTAGCAATGAAAGATTATCAAGAATCTCAGTTTCAAATCTTGGACTATGAAATACAAAGTCTTTCGGCGAGTTCGGAAAGTCCGAATATCGCATTTACAGGTTTTAGATATTCGGACGGTGTAAATGTCGTAGGAACTATCACAGAAACAGATGAAGTTATTATCGATAATGTTGCAGAAAACGGGAACAGAATCATCAATCTTATTTCGTTGAACTAATATCAACTCAAAAGAATATCCTCTTGTTGTGTTTATGCAGCAAGAGGATTTTTTTATGCCTTAAAATCTGAACTATCGGAAAAACGAGAGTTCTATATGTGCTATGTTTCTCTAAATCAAGCAATATTTACGTTTCTTATTTAGCTCCATACAATCTGAGCTTACTATATACCCATATCCCAAATAAGGCTGTTTTCGTCTCCTGTATCGAGCTTTTCTCTTGCCTCTAATACTCGGTATAAAGAAGCACGAGCATATCTCGAATATGAAAGAATAAATAAAAGTAGAAAAATATTACATAGTGAATAAAGTGAGTAAAGTGAACTATATTTTATAAAAAGTATAAAGTTTTATATCGTTATATGGTCTATAAAATAAGAATATGCTCTATTATAAAAATATAGTTCACTTTACTCACTTTATTCACTTTTATCTTTTCTTATAAAAGGATTTCTGTAGGGCAATTCTTTATATCAAAGTTTTCTATGGCATTCCATAAATCTTCTTGATATTCATATAATGGCTCTATTAAGACTTCTGGAAAAATAGCCTTGTCTGATATTTGGGCGAGACGAAAACCGGAAGTTTCAAATTTGCGTCCAACCTCACTTTTCATTCTATAGGATTCAACGACCTCAAAAGAGTACTCTCCTAAAAACTTCAATCTGCAATATTTTTGAGGATACCAGCCGATACAGACGATTTCACCTTCAAGCAATGATGAAAACTTGAAATAGTCCATTCCATTGAATCCTTTCTCTATGTCAAAGTCCGTATTGGTCTGTTTGTATTCGTGGCAGAATGTTTCCCAATCCTTATATCCTAAAGCACGAGCCATGAAAGATAATTTTCCAACATCCGGCTTTCTTTCCTTGTCTGCATCTTTATCTCCCCAATAACGACGTAATGTATCAACGCTGATAGTTTCAGATTGCTGGATAACGCTTCCGTCTTCATATTGTGGGAGAGGAAAATTAGTATTGCTCTGTTTCTTTATATAATCGCATAGGTCAGAGTATGCATTATCTGAACTCAAATCTATATTAGAAACTCTTACTAACTCGTTTTTTAAAGTTTCAAACCTCTCTTTGTCTATCGGTATTCTTTTCTTTGCCATATTACTACATGATGTTTATGACAAAAATACAAAACGTAACCAACTAATCAAATATATTTCATGCCTGAACGTGCCAAAATCAATAATTTCTTTTCGGTAATATATGTAACAAACTAATAATTAATCTGATACAATCGTGCCTAAATGTGCCTGAACGTGCCTTTTTATGCCCTTTCAAAAGTTGGCGAACTTTGCCCCAGAAACAAAAAACAAAAGGTATGGAACATCAAAAAACAAGTTATGACACGTTGCCGGAACGGATAGATTATCTGATTCAGGAAATATCAGAGATAAAAAACATTCTGATAAACAGAATAGAAAAAAGGGAAGAAATACCAAAGTGGCTGAATAAGGAGCAAGCCTTAAAATATATTCAAAAACAAGGATATAAATTAAGTTCATCGAAACTCTATAAATTATCAGCAACAGATAATATACCTTGTCACAGGTCAGGACGTAATCTGTATTTCTTTGCTGAAGAATTGGATAAATGGTTAAACAACCAAATTGAGGAGGAAGGCAAAACGAGCCAAAATCTTTCAACTCAATCAATACAATTAATTATAAAATCGGCTCAACAAAGATAGGAGATAAATAATATGAATAGTAATAGCAACAATAATAATATTCCAATGATAAATCATCCGTATAAAACAGCAAAAGGCTTGAAACGATATGTAAGAGATATTTTGCAGCAAGTACAACAAGAGGAAACATTGAAGAAAATAATAGATATATCTTCAAAAATAGACTATCCGGTTATTTATCATCTTGATGATGATAAAAAACTTGAAAAACTTGCAGAACTACGTAGGAAAGAAAACAACGGGGGATTGTCAGAAAATGAAACAAGAGAATTAAAGGGGTTAGAGCCGGATGATGAAGTCAAATATATTATATTGATAGAAGAATTAATGAAGAACGCGGATGAGTTTAAATTGGGGCTCGGCATTGAGCCGGACAGTATTCAGCCATATATTTATACGGGCTGTTACTGGAAAAACATAACCCGTCCACTTTTGAAGGAATTTCTTGCCGTAGCGGCAAATAAGGCAGACTTCAATTATTATGATATTAGACTGAGTAGGAATCTTGAGAGATTGTATAATCAGTTTGTCGCTCTTTGCACTCTTGTACCGGACTTGAATGAGAAAAAAGATGAGGTGAAAATTAATCTAAAGAATGGGACATTTGTCATTTCAAAGGACAAACAAGAGTTGAGAGACTTTGACAAGCGGGACTTTTTTAAATATCAATTGCCTTTTGAATACAATTCTAAAGCGACTTGTGATGATTTTAAGGCTTTCTTGAATGAGGTTTTACCTGAAAAAGAATCACAAATGATTCTTGCAGAATATTTGGGATATATTTTTACTCAAAACTTGAAATTAGAAAAGTGTTTGATTTTGAAAGGTGAAGGAAGCAACGGTAAATCCGTCATATTTGAAATAGTGCAAGCACTGCTTGGAGAACACAACACTTGTTCCTATACGATAAGTAATTTATGTAATGAAAATGGATATTTTAGGGCACAATTAGGTAATTATCTGCTTAACTATTCGTCAGAACTCGGAGGAAAGAATATCAATCCTGACTTGTTCAAGAAGCTAATCAGCAATGAGCCTATTGATGCGCGTTCTCCTTATGGACATCCGTTTATTATTCGGAATTATGGAAAGTTTATGTTTAACACTAACAAATTTCCTAATAATATTGAATTTACCCATGCCTACTTGCGAAGATTTATAATCTTGAACTTTGAAGTGATTATTCCGGATGAAAAACAAGATAAACATCTCGCCAAGAAAATAATATCCAAAGAATTAAGCGGTATTTTCAATTGGGTGCTTGAGGGATTGGGAAGGTTGTTGAAGCAACAACAATTTACAGAATCGCCAAAGGCAAAAGAACTTCTTGAGGAAATGAGATTTGAATCTGATAGTGTGGCACAATTCATAGAGGCAAAAAAATACGTGCCTTCTGTATCAGATAATGATAGAGTCTTATTAAAAGATTTTAGAGAAGAATATAATGCGTATTGTTGTATAAAGAAGTTGATACCTGTGAGACGAAAAGAATTTTCAACTCGCATAAAGAGTTTGAAATTTGAGATTGAGAAAGGTGGTGGTGGGAATAATTATATTTTTGTGAAAAGTAATAATATTGCTAAACAATTTGTAGAAAATTCATTGCCTGATGGCCTGTAAAAAAGTAAGAAATATGGAAAATATCATAAAAGTATCAATGTTTGAAAGTGCGCAAAATCGTTATGCAAGCGGAGTAGTGAACTTATGGGACTGGTTGTTCTTAGAGGACTATCGTACTGTTTTAATCAAAGAACTTCGAAATGAATCTGATTTGATGAAACGGCGAGAATTGAAAGAACTTCTTCCTGCAATAACTGTCAGTTGTGTTTGTTCTGAACGACGAACTGAAAAAATTTACGAGTATACGAACTTGATTTGTATTGATATTGACGGAAAAGATAACCCGTCAATATCAAACATAGAAGACCTTAAGATTAAGTTGGGTGAACTACCTTATATTATGTATTGTGGATTGTCTGCAAGCGGAAATGGCTTGTTCTGTATCATTCCTTATGCGGACCCTACTAATCATAAGAATGTCTTTGAAGCCATAAAAAACGATTTTGAAGAAATGGGTATCATTATAGATAAAAGTTGTGGCGATATATGCCGTTTACGCTTCCTTTCGCATGATACGCAACCGTATGTCAATAAACATGCGGAAGTTTATACGTCTAAGCCAAAAACAAAATCAAATGCAGTGGAATATATTTATAAGCCAAAACAGAAATATAAAACGAAACCACCTAAACCCCGAACGCTTCTTATCCCCAATGCGATAGAAACCTTTCTTCGTCCAAATAATTTTGTTTTGGAAAGTGCCACTCCTTTAACAAAGAAACAAAAGGTTGAGCGGCTATTGAATGAAATAACCAGAAATCAAGTGGATATTACTTATTATTACGATGATTGGATTGCCATTGGCAATATCATTAAGAATATGTTTGGTGAGGAAGGTAGGGCTTTATTTCATAAGGTCAGTAGTTTTTATCCCAATTATGATTATGATGAAACTGATAGGGAATATTCCGCTATGATAATTGGACGGTATCGATATAATAGTGACCGCTTATTTGAAATAGCTGCAAAATATGGATTTTAAATAATGGGAAGAAGATACCCTTTTATCTTCAATAACTTTTATATTTTTAAAATAATGGGAAAAAATGAAATTGGTAACAACAGAGCCGACTCAAAAAAATCTGTTGAGAGTAAGAATTGTGATGAGTTAATGACAGTCCCTTGTGTAGATACGGATATTAAGCCCTCTTCAGACGATGAGGGTGACTGCACATCAGAAGTAAAGTTTGTAAGAGTCAGTGATTTGTACTCAAATTATCTGAAGCGTTGGAATCCTTACAAGAGTCCTAAAAGCAGAAGAGAGTATGCGCGTTGTTTGGAACGACAGTATCCTGGTCTTGTTCGACATGGTTGTACAAACAAGGAAACACGTCTTTATTTGAAAGAGTCACCACGCTCTTGTGAAAAGGAACTAAAATCAAATGACATTGATAATATTTGATTGTACTTTGTTGGAAATGAATAGTCGTATATTATCTACACTATTACTTATTATTTGATTTTATTGCGAAGAAAAGGGATAATTACCGGTGTGTAGCTTATCCCTTTTTTCTTCTCAAAACGTGTGCAATTTGTGTGCAAAGAGCCTCATCCTATACCGAAACCAAGGATAACCTATGCAAAAGGAAGAAACCCAAAGAAAAAGAATATCATTTACCGGTGTGTCACGTTTATCATTGATTATCACCACTTTCCAAAGGTTGTGTGCAAATTGTGTGCAAGGAGTTTCAGTGTGCAAGAAAAAAGCCATTACAAGGTTGCTTGTAACGGCTTGATTTTCTTTGTTTTATGCTTTGTGGACCAGCCTGGGCTTGAACCAGGGACCTCCAGATTATGAGTCTGTTGCTCTAACCAACTGAGCTACAAGTCCGATGTATCCATTTACTGGATGCGGTGACAAAAGTAGTATTTTCTGTCGAATTATGCAAATTCTTTCGATAAAAAACTGCCATTCTTTATTTTCAGAACTTATATTTCCGCTTCGGATTCTTGGGAAACCAGCCTTTTTGTACTCGTTCTTCCTGTTCGAAAACTTCTTTGATTGTCCAAAAGGAAGAGAAAGCAAAGACGCCCAACAAAGAAGACAGTATCACATTATCAATACTTAATGAAGCTATTACACCGGCTATGCCAAGTACTAAAAATATCCACCAGCATTTTGTGCCCCAATAATATTCGGCCTTTACCACGACTGGGTGAAAAAGGCCGATAATCAAAAAGGTGCAAATTCCGATGAATAACCCTGCAAGGTGATATTCATTTAGAAATTCCATCGTATTTTACTTTTCTACGCGGATAGGAATTTCTTTCTTGATGCTCTGCTCCAGAGAAATCAATGTCTCGGTAGCTACTACACCCGGTATCTCTTGCATTTTGTTGTTCAGCAAATCCATCAGGTGCTCGTTGTCACATGCGTATAGCTTGGTCAGCATGGTGTACGGACCTGTAGTGAAATGACATTCTACGATTTCGGGAATCTTCTGAAGTTCTGCTACAACAGATTTGTACATAGAGCCTTTTTCCAGCTTGATACCGACATATGTACACGTTCTGTAACCCAAAGATTTCGGATTAACATGGTAACCTGAGCCTACAATGACACCTAGGTCAATCAGTCTTTGCACACGCTGGTGAATAGCTGCACGTGATACTCCACATTCGGCTGCTACGTCTTTAAAAGGGATGCGGGCATTCTGGGAGATAATCTCTAGGATCTGCCTGTCGAGGTTGTCTATTCTTTCCATAATAATAAATTATAATTTCCAGTTGTTATCAAATAGTAAGCAAATATAGAGATTTATTTTAATTATTCTTCTTTTCCGAGAAAAAAAATAGGAAAAAGCAAAAAAAAGAGGTGCAAACGCTTTGCACCTCTTTCCTTTTTCTATTTAGAAAGGAACTTTCTTATTTCTTATCTTTTTCGATGCTTACCAATTCAACTTCGAAAATCAAAGTAGAGAACGGTTTGATTTGGCCGCCTGATTCTCTTGCGCCATAAGCAAGGTCTTGAGGGATGTAAAGTTCCCATTTAGAACCTACGGGCATCATAGTCAGAGCTTCTGTCCAACCTTTGATTACTTGGTTAGCGCGGAAAGTAGTCGGTTCGTTACGTTTGTAAGAACTGTCAAATTCAGTTCCGTCAATCAAAGTACCTTTATAGTTTACTTTCACTTTGCAAGTGTCAGCAGGAATTTCACCCTTACCTTCAGTGATTACTTTGTATTGCAGACCACTCGGAGTTGTTTTTACACCTTCTTTAGTTTTGTTTTCAGCAAGGAACTTTTCGTTTTCAGCCTTATAGTCAGCATATTTTTCTTCCAAAGCTTTTGCTTTGATAGTTTCCATAGCTGTACGGGTATAAGTCTGAGCTTCTTCCATGGTCATCATGCCGCCTTTTTCCAAAGTACCTGCGATGAAACCGGCCATGAAATTGTCTTTGCTGATAGTCTTGGTAGAGTCACCTGCGAACAATTCCTGGTTGATACCTTTCATCATCTGGTTGCTGATTTGCTGACCGATTTGCAGACCTGCCATATAAGCGATGTCTTTTTTGCTAGTCTTGTTTGCACCTTCGTTCAAACCTTTGATGAAATCTGCCATGTATGCAGTATCCACATCCAGACGACCTGTCAGATAGCCTTTCAGACCTTGAGTCTGAGCCATACCGATAGAATAAGACAGTGAGTCAAGATCTGATTTCAGATTTGCTTTAGGAGACTGAGCTGTACAAGAAGCAAGGCTTGCAGCAGCGGCGATTGTCATAAAAATACTAACTTTTTTCATTTTGCTTTGAAATTTTTTATTTATAATACTTCGAGTAATTCTACTTCAAACACAAGTGTGCTGTGAGGAGGAATCATTTCTCCGGCACCTCTTGCACCATAACCCAGTTCTGACGGAATGTACAATTTCCATTTTGCACCTTCCGACATCAGTTGCAGTGCTTCCACCCATCCTGGGATTACCTGGTTAACACCGAATACGGCAGGTTCACCACGTTGGATAGAACTGTCGAATAGTGTGCCATCAATCAGCGTACCTTCGTAATGGCATCTTACTTGGTCGGTAGCCTGAGGTTTTTTACCTGTACCTTCGTTGATAACTTCGTATTGTAATCCGCTGGGCAAAGTTATTATGCCTGCTCTTTTCTTGTTTTCTTCGAGGAAAGCTTTTCCCTGTTCGATAGCGACAGCGCCCATCTTGGCTTCCAATTCTTCGAAATACTTGTTTACTATTTCGCGGGCTTCCTGATGGCTGATAGCCGTCTGGTTGCCTTCCAATACATCCTTGATAGCCTGTGCAAAGTCTTCTACTGAGAGATTTTCAATCCCCATGCTTGATAAGTTTTGACCGATTCCCAGGCCAATAGCGTAACTGAATTTATCCATATAATGTTTTTTGTTGGCGATTGAAATGCGTCACCTTCATAGTTTTAGCTTTCAATCAATTGCAAATTTATGAATCGCAAAAGTACGTGTTTTATTTGAATGATTTAGCATTTGGTATTTAAAAATTCTTATATCCGTGAAAGTTAGCTCCTTTTCTTTGGAGAATTTATTCTTTTGTTCCGATGATTCTGATTACATTTGTATATCTTAAAACGAACAGAAGGAGAAACAAATATGAAGAATCTGGTAATTTTGACGGGCGCAGGCATGAGTGCCGAGAGTGGAATCAGTACGTTCAGGGATGCAGGTGGTCTGTGGGATCGGTATCCGGTGGAGCAGGTCGCTACTCCGGAAGGATATCAGCGGGACCCTGCATTGGTGATAAACTTTTATAATGAACGCCGGAAACAGTTATTGGATGTCGTGCCGAATCGCGGGCATGAATTGTTGGCGGAACTGGAAAAGGATTTCAAAGTGACGGTGGTAACACAGAATATTGATAACTTGCACGAAAGAGCCGGGAGCGGTCATATTATTCACCTGCATGGAGAATTGACAAAAGTATGTTCCAGCCGTGACCCTTATAATCCCCATTATATAAAGGAATTGAAGCCTGAAGAGTACGAAGTGAAACTTGGAGACAAGGCAGGAGACGGGACGCAACTGCGGCCTTTTATTGTATGGTTTGGTGAGGCAGTGCCCGAAATAGAGACAGCCATTCAATACGTGGAGAAAGCGGATATTTTCGTAATTATCGGCACTTCGCTCAACGTGTATCCTGCTGCGGGATTGCTTCATTATGTACCGAGAGGAGCAGAGGTGTACCTGATTGATCCGAAACCGGTAGATACACATACTTCCCGTCCGATACATGTGATTCAGAAAGGAGCTTCTGAAGGGGTGGCTGAGTTGAAACTGTTGTTGGGTGTCTGAGCCTTTCACGATGGAAGTGGAAGGGTGAAAAGCATGCGATACCGGCCATTTTCTGTAAGGAGGTCGGCTGGTCTATATTATTATGGATATACTCTGTGACTTTGTTAATCCGTAATTGGTATTCTTGTCTATTTAGTTCTTACGTTTCCATATCTTTTTGCAAAGTAAAGGATCATAAGTGCCGGAGAGTTATCTTATCTTGCTAACTTCTCCGGCAGATGGTAATTATCTTTTTTGTCCTATATAAAATACGTAGCCATAGTATTCTTTATACTTATAATATAGGCTCTCTTCGTACCGTTGCCCGGCAATGAGGTCTGCGGCCGCGGCATTTCCCGGATATTCCTTCAGGAAAGCTTCCTGGGCGGGGAACTGGGGGGCATAGAAATGCTCTATCCAGCAGTTTTCCGGTAAAATGAAATGAGCTGTCAGCGTATATCCGGCTTTCTCCATTTGTGCTATTTTATTGGGAATCGTATCGATTTCCGGATAATTAGCCATCCAGAAGTCTTCTATCTCAGCGGGACGTTCCGGAGTAAACCAAGATGCTTCCGTTACAGCGATGAATCCACCTTTTTTCAGAAATCTGTTCCATTCATTCATGCCACGTTCGAATCCTATATTATAGATAGCGCCTTCCGACCAGATTAAATCGAGCTCTTCATCTTGAAACTGCAGATTGTCCATTGAACCGACAATGCCTTTTACTCTGTCTTCGCAATGCAATTCAGCTGCATTCCTGTTGAATATCTCGATAAAATCGGGAAAAAGGTCGATACCTGTAATCTGCCCTTTTGTATAGTTGGCCAGTGCCATTGTCTGTCCGCCTGTGCCACAGCCAATATCGGCTATCCTGGTTTCGTCGGACAGCTCGTTGATGAAACTAACGGCTTTTTGTGTGACTTCGGGGCTTCCGGGTCCTTGACGTTCTAATAACTTGAAGTAATTACATATCATTGTGAAATCGAAATCGTGGATTGACTTTAATTCGTTACTCATTGTTTTTTATTTTTTTAGGTATATGGCAAATGAAGGCATACAATGATGATGAGTATTTGACCATACAAATTGTTTAAAAATTTAGATATAAAAGATAACTCCGGCATGAATATGCCAGAAAACATAAGGGATAATCTGTAATGAGAGGAAGGCTTACAGATTATTTACAGAACGGAATCCTTACGATATGAAAATGAGTTAAACATCCAATTTTTCTTTTTAGTTTGTGACAAAGATATGTTTTTGGAGACAAACCTCAATAAATTCTTTGAAGAAAAATACTGTAAAACTGTAATTTAGCAAGATTCGTCAAATGTATATTTAGAGGATTAGTGGAAATAATGATATAAAAAGACCATGTATTGAAATAATAATTAAGGATTATTTGTATTTTTGTAGTCGATAATCTAATAATATAATACATGAAAAGAAGCATTATCTTTCTCTTGGGTATTTTAGGTATTATAATGGTGGATGCTAAGAACCATTACTTTAAACATCTTGGAGTTTCTGACGGATTATCTCAGGTCTGTATTTTTTCCATTTACCAGGATGAACTAGGAGCGGTATGGTTGGGCACATCGGAGGGGCTGAACAGATATAATGGTGAGGATGTGAAAATATTCCGTCCTTCACAGAAAGATGAAGGTTTGACAAATAATGAAATCAACAAACTTTGTGGAGATAAGAACGGAAGAATATATATACGTTCGGGAAATGACCTGATAAAGTTTGAACTTTATAAAGAGAGATTCACTTGTTTACGCCGGAATGATGTGAGAGATATTTTCTGCGAAGGAGATACGCTATGGGTAAGTTGTAAGTCCGGAATCTATTATTATACGGCGGAAAGTTCTGAATTGACTTTTGTCACCCAATTGCACGAAGGGGTAGGAACGGGCGGGATGCTCTATGTTGATGATGATTTGATATGGGTTGCTACCAATCATGTAGTTGCTATTTCACGTAAGAACCCGAGTCAGCAAAAGATATTGACTTCATTCAATAGGGGGAGCCAATGCATTTCGGGAGATAGCGCCGGTAATATTTGGGTGGGTACTTGGAATGGATTGTATAGAATCTCTGCCAATAGAGAAGTCGTGACAGATTATGCAAATTCTTCGGACAAAGGTGAATTATCGGACAACCAGATTCGATGCGTGCTGGAAGACGACTTTAAACGAATTTGGGTAGGTACGTTTCGTGGTCTTGATTGCTATGACCCTGTAACCGATAAATGGAATCATTATACGCGTTATGGTGATTCTTCAAACACATTGAGTCATCATTCGGTTTTATCTCTCCATAAAGATATGCAAGGAAACATCTGGATAGGAACTTATTATGGAGGTGTCAATGTTTTTAATCCTAGTGAAGATAGTAATCATTTTTACTATGCCGAGCCTTTACAGGAAGACTGTCTGAGTTTTCCTGTTGTTGGAAAAATGACCGAAGATAGTAGAGGAAATCTGTGGATTTGCACAGAAGGTGGTGGTTTGAACTGTTATAATACGGAAACTGGTATTTTTACTCGTTACCAACATACGGCAGGCGATACGGGAAGTGTGGGGAGCAATAACCTAAAGTCAATATTTTACCGAAAGGGCAATGAACGATTATATGTTGGTGCCCACTTCGGGGGACTATTCGTTTTGGATTTAAATTCGAATAAAGGACATACCCTTCATCATGTAAAAGGAGATTCTGCATCGTTGCCGCATGAGATTGTGAATGACGTTCAAGAGTATAAGAATGGCCTTGCTCTGTTGACACAGGGAGGACCTGTTTATATGGATCCGGTGACTGAAAAGTTTTCACCTCTTTCGAATGATACAGATATTCAGAAGCTGATAAATAAGGAGTATGCTTTTGAAACCTTTCTGATTGACAGCAGAGAACGTATGTGGCTGGCTTCGGCCAATGGTGGAGTCATTTGTGTCGATTTGTCTTTATCAAAAGTAACCCGGTATGAAACGGATACCAATGATCCTTCTGCAATAGGAAGATTTAAAGTCGTTCATATCTTTGAAGATAGCAAAGGGAGTATTTATTTCTGTACGATAGGTTCGGGGGTATTCGAATTTCTGGAGAAGGAGCAATCATTTAAGGCTTATAGTACTTCAAATCAATGTCTTCCAAGTGATTATTGCTATTATATTTGCGAGTCTGTTGAAGATCATTGTTTGTTTATTCTTCATGGTAAGGGGATTTCTGTTTTTAATCGGGAAAAAGGAGAGATTGAGAATACTTACCATTTATTTAACCAGACTTATAGCCAGGGCTCTGCCCTGTATCTGGATAAACGTGGAACACTGTTTATTAGTGGTACTAATGGGCTGGCCTTATTTCAGAAACAATCCTTGTATGCTTCATCTTCCAAGAATCTCTTGAATTTTGATAAATTGTTTATTGTCAATAAAGAGATTTGTCCTAATGACCAGTCTGGTATCCTGACTGATATATTAGCCAAGACATCGGATATTTATTTAAACTATCGGCAGAATAACATAACCGTTGAATTTGCTACCTTTAGTTATAATAATGACCGTAACCGTCTGTTTGAATATCGTTTGGAGGGTTTTGATAAAGTTTGGACTCAAACGTCCGGCACAACTATAACTTATACTAATTTATCCCCCGGGCACTACACGCTTAAAGCTCGTCCATTAGCCGGTAAGGAGAACTTGAATGAGGAGGTTTGTTTAAATATACATGTTTCTGCTCCCTTCTATGCAACGGTTTGGGCATACCTCTTTTATTTTCTTTGTTTCCTTGGGCTGATGATTGCATTTATCCGTTTCAAAACCCGGCAGGCTGCGTTAAAGTCCTCTTTAGAGTTTGAAAGGAAAGAAAAAGAGCGAATAGAAGAATTGAATCAGATAAAATTGCGTTTCTTCACGAATATTTCTCATGAGTTCCGTACTCCATTAACGCTTATTCTTGGCCAGATTGAAGTCTTGATGCAGATGGATTTGGGTACAACCATTTATAACCGCATTCTTCGCATTTATAAGAATGCCTGGCATATGCGGAATTTGATATCAGAGTTACTCGATTTTCGAAAACAGGAACAGGGCTATCTGAAGCTTAAAGTTGAAGAGCAGAATCTGGTTGCTTTTACCCGGCAGATTTATATGTGCTTCTATGAATATGCACAGAAAAAAGAAATTACTTATCGTTTTGATAGCGTTGAAGAGACGATTTCTGTCTGGTTTGACTCAAAACAATTGCAGAAAGTAATATTTAATTTATTGTCAAATGCTTTTAAGTATACACCTAATAAAGGAAGTATAACAGTAGAGGTCAGAAAAATATCTTCTCAAGCGGTAGTATCGGTGTGTGACACAGGAACCGGCATTCCGGCAGAGCATATTTCGAAGATTTTTGAAAGATTCTATCAGACAAATAGCTCATCCTCTTCTTTCACGTTGGGAACGGGGATAGGATTGGCGTTGGCTAAAGGAATAATGAATATGCATCATGGGAAGATTGACGTGGAAAGTACTGTAGGGAAAGGTACTAAGTTCACTTTATCCCTTCCTTTAGGAAACCGCCATTTTAGTGAGGAGGAAATGGCTGTAACGGAAGGGCGGGAATCGGTGATTATTACAGAAGCGGCTCCTGTGTTTCCTTTTGAGCAAATAGTGGAAGTAGAGGATGATGAGGAAAAAGCGGTTGCACAAGAGGTTGCAGGGGACGAAGATAAGCCTGTTATCCTTTTGGTAGATGACAATGAAGAATTGTTATCTATGTTGGAAGATTTGTTTTTGCCAATATATAAGGTCTATACAGCGCGTAATGGGCGTGAAGGGTTGGAAATGGTGAGACAAATACAACCGGATTTGGTAATAAGTGATGTAATGATGCCCGAAATGTCCGGGAAAGAATTATGCTATAAGATTAAAACAAATGTGGAACTTTCTCATATTTCTGTAGTTCTGTTGACTGCCCAAACTTCTGTAGAATATGTTGTGGAAGGCTTAATGTTCGGTGCCGACGATTATGTTACGAAGCCGTTTAACATAAAGGTATTATTAGCCCGTTGCAATAATCTCATAAAGAACAAGAAGCGTCTGATAGCTCATTATACAGGTAAAACTGTGACAGAATCTCCTGTGCCTGAGATTATTAATGAACGTGATAAGGAGCTATTGACAAAATGTATCAGTATTATAAAAGAGAATTTTGAGAACCAGGAATTTGATGTTACGGCGCTTGCTTCTGAACTTTGTATGGGGCGCAGTAAATTATATATACAGTTCAAACAGATAACAGGATTGACTCCGAATGAATTTATTTTAAAAGTAAAGCTGGATGAAGCTATGCTGATGTTAAAGAATCATTCGGAGCTTAATATTTCAGAGATCTCTATCCGATTAGGTTTTTCTTCGCCTCGTTATTTCAGTAAATGTTTCAAATCATATTTTGGGGTTGCTCCACAAGCAGTACGGAGTAAAAAGGGGGAGAATAACTGATTGCTGATTTAAGTCTTTTCACACGGTTTTGCACTAAATACATGCATGTGTCACTGGCATATGTTGAAACTGTGTGGGAATATAAACTGTGTGCAATTAGGGAGAAGAGATAAAAATGTGCCCAAATCTTCCATAAAATATGCTCATTTTTTCCATATGGATTCATACGCTTGCTTTTTGTAATATTTGTATTTATAGGTTTTGTTCAACTCCCGTACTTTTACAGCACTTTAATTTAGTTTTAGTACGTAAAATCAAAAAATTAATTGAACAAAAGTATGAAGAGCACAAAAAAAAGAGCACCAATTGCCGTTTGGTGTTTATTACTATCTTTCTTATGTTTATTTCTGAACGTAGGGTGCAGTGACGATAGCACAACAAATGAGATTCCGAATGATTGGATTTCTGATTTACCTGCCACTATTGAGTTTAATGTAGCAGGAGGTTCTAAAAAGATTCCGTTGAGTTGGAATGAAACTGTTAATACAGCGCATGTTGCATGTATCCTTTCTGAAGAAAACAGACAGTGGTGTGATGTGAAATTAGAAAATAACACGTTGGCTGTATCTGTTTCCCCATCCGCTTTTGCCCGTTCGGCAGCTATTACATTAGCTTATGATGAAAATCACAAAAGTGTAGTGTATGTGAATCAGAAGAGTGATTTTAGTGAATATTTCACGGATGAATCCTGCTCAGAACTAAAAGTGGGTATTACTGATGCAGAAATAGAACAGATTCCTCATGAAAAAATGCGTGAATTGGCGCGTGAATTGAAAGCCGGCAGATATGCTACTGAATATCGTGTAGCTGATTATCGCCCTTACCAGCATCCTTCTATCATGGCTGCCAAGAATAAAACCGGAAAATACAGTTTGCGTGATAATCCTACTGGTATTTACGCAGAGAAGGGAGAGGTACTCTATATCTATTTAAGTAATATGTATGAAGGAGCGCAAATCTCTATTATCATACAAGACCTGAACGGAGGTTACAATAATAGTCAGACCATCGCATTGAAAGAAGGTTTGAATAGGGTAGTCGCTCCTATTGGAGGTCTGATTTATTTATTGAATAATGTAGAAGAAAATATACCTCTGTTATTAGAGACTGAGGACGCGAAAAAAACGGCAGCTGCCAAAACTGTATCAGCACACTTTGTTTTCGGAAAAGTGAATGGTTATTTTGATATTCGGAAACATAAGACACAAGAAAAGTGGGTAGAGGTTTTGATGAATGCTCCTTATCAGGACATTGATGTTTTGGGTGATTATTCACATATCACTTGGAATGTGGAACAATTCAAGGGAAACAATGTACAGAGTAATCAAGGACATATAACGGAGATTCTTAGAACTATAGAAAATTGTGACAGGCTAGTGTATTTGGAACAAGAGTTTTTAGGACTTGTGAAATATAACAAGATGTTTAATAACCGAATGCATTTTTGCCTAGATTACACAGCAAAAAGTCCGAATGCAACAGATTATCGTACAGTGTATAGCGCAGGGACATCTTATGCGGAGATCTTCTGTAATCCGGACATGTTCTCAAAACGTCTTTGGGGAACGGCTCATGAAGTAGGGCACGTCAATCAGACGCGTCCGGGATTAAAATGGGCAGGCATGACTGAGGTAACTAACAACTTGACGGCCTTATATGTTCAGACTTTATTTGGAGAAACATGCAAATTGCAAGGCAAAGGTGACGCAAGTGTGGGTAATCCGAATACAGAAGACGGTGGTAAGTTATTTGATGCAGGTGAATTTGATAAAACAAAAATGAATCTCTATGAGGTAAGCACAAAATATATTATCGAAGGTGGGCGGGCGCACTGCCTTCCTAATATTAAGGATATAATTCGTGAAACTCAGTTAGTGCCTTTGTGGCAACTGAAACTCTATTTTGTAGATGCTTTGGAGCAAGAAGACTTCTATCATGACTTATACGAATATTACCGGAATAACCCGAGTCCGAGTAACGAGGGCAAAAATGCAGGTTTGGATCAATTGGACTTTGTGCGTCAGGTATGTCGCATATCCGGTTATAATATGCTTGATTTCTTTGAGAAATGGGGATTCCTGACAGTAGTGAATACTACATTGGATGATTATGGAAGTAAGATTTTCATTATTACTAAAAATCAAGTAGATGCATTGAAAGAAGAAATTAATTCTGCCGGTTATAAAACGCCAGCTCCCAATGTACATGAAATTACCGATGAAACTTGGGAAGATTTTAAATAACTACATACTTCTGACTTTATTCATTATAAAACAATTAGTTACATGAGAAACAAATTAATAACACTACTTTTACTATTAGCTACTATTAGTTCTGTAACCTTCGCTCAGGGGGCTAAAGAAGAAATTCCTTTAAAGTATGGCGCTACAAATGAAGGTAAACGACAAGATCCTGCCATGCAGAAATTTCGCGATAACCGTTTGGGGGCTTTTATCCATTGGGGACTGTATGCCATACCTGGTGGTGAATGGAACGGCAAAGTATATGGCGGCGCAGCCGAATGGCTCAAAAGCTGGGCAAAAGTACCTTCGTCTGAATGGTTGCAACTGATGGACCAGTGGAATCCCACTAAGTTCGATGCGAAGAAATGGGCTAAGATGGCGAAAGATATGGGAGTGAAGTACGTGAAGATTACGACGAAACATCACGAAGGTTTCTGCTTATGGCCGAGCAAATATACTAAATATACGGTAGCTAATACTCCTTATAAGAAAGACGTATTGGGAGAAATGGTAAAAGCCTACAATGACGAAGGCATTGACGTGCACTTTTATTTCTCCGTGATGGACTGGAGCCACCCTGACTATCGTTACAGTATCAAATCTGAAGAGGACAGCATTGCTTTCAGTCGCTTTCTTGAGTTTACAGACAATCAGTTGAAAGAACTGGCTACCCGCTACCCTACAGTAAAAGATTTCTGGTTTGACGGTACATGGGATGCGAGTATCAAAAAGAACGGTTGGTGGACTGCCCATGCTGAGCGGATGTTGAAAGAGATGCTTCCTGGAGTCACTATCAACAGCCGTCTTCGTGCCGATGACAAAGGGAAACGTCATTTCGACAGCAACGGGCGCTTGATGGGAGACTATGAATCCGGCTACGAACGTCGCCTGCCCGACCCGGTGAAAGACCTTAAAGTGACAAAATGGGATTGGGAAGCCTGCATGACTATTCCCGAAAACCAATGGGGCTACCACAAAGACTGGTCGTTGAGTTATGTAAAAACTCCGATTGAGGTGATTGACCGCATTGTTCATGCTGTCTCTATGGGCGGCAACATGGTTGTAAACTTCGGCCCTCAGGCAGATGGGGATTTCCGCCCGGAAGAAAAAGCATTAGTTACTGCTATCGGCAAATGGATGAATCGTTACGGGAAATCTGTCTATGCTTGTGATTATGCTGGATTCGACAAACAGGATTGGGGCTATTACACGCGTGGTAAAAACGGCGAAGTGTATATGATAGTATTCAACCAACCTTATAGCGAACGCTTGATTGTAAAGACTCCAAAAGGGATTTCGGTTGAAAAGGCAACTTTACTTGCTTCCGGTGAGGACGTAAAAGTAGTAGAAACAGCGCGTAACGAATATAATGTATCCGTCCCCAAGAAGAATCCGGGTGAACCTTATGTCATCCAGCTTAAAGTCCGTGCTGCTAAAGGAACAAAAGGTGTTTACCGGGATGCTTTAACATAAATCAAAGAGGGTTATAATATGAAATTTAAATTTGTATTCATTTTATTAGCACTACTCGGGCAGTTCTTCTCTCTCACTGCCCGTGAAGTGACCTCTTTCAATGAAGGCTGGTTGTTCAAACGCGGTCCTTTTTCGGAAGACCCTGTGAAAGTCGCCGCCCAATGGAATGGCAAATGGGAAACCGTCACTCTTCCTCATACTTGGAATGCCAAAGATATGCAGGTAAAAGCTGCTTCTTTTTATGAAGGAGTGGGCTATTACAGAAAGAAACAATTTTTTGGTGAGGAGTTGAAAGGGAAACGTGTTTTTCTTCGGTTTGAAGGTGTGGGCGCCAACACGGAGATTTATGTGAACGGCAAACTCGTCGGAACACACAAAGGGGGATATAGCGCTTTTGCCTTTGAAATCGGCACTGCCTTGAAGTTGGGTGCAGAAAATGAAATCATGGTAAAGGCTGATAATACGGCACGTCTGGATGTAATACCTGTTAACCATAACCTTTTCGGAGTGTATGGCGGTATTTATCGTCCGGTATGGCTCATTGTTACTGGGCAAAATAATATCACAGTTACCGATTGTGCGTCTCCGGGAGTATATATTACTCAGAAGAATGTATCAAAACGCTCTGCGGATATTACCGTAAAAGTGAAGTTGGATAATGGTAGCCTTATTCCTGCCAGCCTAGTGCTTGAGAACACTATTTATACTCAAGAAGGTAAAAAAGTTGCTTCTCATCGTCTTCCTTTGGAACTTACTCCTCAGGGGACGCAGGCTTATGTTTCCACATTCAAATTGAATAAGCCTCATCTTTGGCAGGGGCGTAAAGACCCTTATCTATATAAAGTAGTTTCACATCTGATATCAGATGGCAAAGTCATTGATGAAGTTATCCAGCCCTTAGGCATCCGTAAGTTTGAGATAGTTGCGGGTAAAGGCTTTTATTTGAATGGTGAGAAATATCCGATGTATGGAGTGACCCGTCATCAGGATTGGTGGGGACTGGGAAGCGCTCTTACCAATAAGGAACATGATTTCGACCTGGGGCAGATTATGGATATTGGTGCGACTACTGTTCGTTTTGCTCATTATCAGCAGTCGGACTATCTCTATTCCCGTTGTGATTCTTTGGGATTGGTTATCTGGGCTGAGATACCTTTTGTAAACCGTGTGACGGGATACGAATCTGAAAATGCACAGTCCCAGCTTCGTGAGCTGATTCGTCAGAGCTTCAATCACCCTTCTATTTATGTTTGGGGATTGCATAATGAAGTTTACCAACCTCACGAATACACAGCCTCACTGACACAGAAACTTCATGACTTGGCTAAGACAGAAGACCCTGACCGCTATACGGTAGCTGTCAATGGTTTCGGTCATGCTGAACATGCAGTCAACCAGAATGCTGATATTCAGGGAATGAACCGCTACTTCGGTTGGTATGAGAAGAAGATACAAGATATTGAACCTTGGGTGAAAGGTTTGGAAGAGAAATATCCGTGGCAGAAGTTGATGCTGACGGAATATGGCGCAGATGCCAATTTGGAACATCAGACGGAATATCTGGGCGATGCCCTCAACTGGGGAAAACCTTTTTATCCGGAAACTTTCCAGACGAAAACGCACGAATACCAATGGAGCGTAATCTCGAAGCATCCTTATATCATCGCCTCTTACCTTTGGAATATGTTCGACTTTGGCGTACCGATGTGGAGTCGTGGCGGTGTTCCTGCCCGTAACTTGAAAGGTTTGATGACTTTCGACCGTAAAATCAAGAAAGACTCTTATTACTGGTACAAGGCCAATTGGAGTAAAGAGCCTGTATTATATCTGACTCAACGTCGCAACACTAATCGCGAACGTAAAGAGACTTCTGTAACAGTTTACTCCAATATCGGTGTTCCGACAGTCTATCTTAACGGTAAAGAGTTGACGGGTATTCGCAATGGCTATACCGATGTGCACTACGTACTGGATAATGTGACATTGGAAGAAGGCAAGAATGTAATCAGGACCGTCGCAACACATCATGGAAAAGAATACACAGATGAAATTGAATGGAATTATACTGGTGAAAAGAAGCGTAGTGCTGACTCGCGTGAAAACAGGAAAGAGCATGCTGGTTGGTAATATTTTGAAACTCTTAATATAATTAATACATATGAAAAGACTATTGAAACAAGGAAACACTTCAAAACACAGGCATTGCCTGCTTGCACTTTGTTTGTTGTGTGCTGCCAACTTTGTTGTCGCACAGGAACAGGCAGAGAGTAAAAAAGACGTTCCTTTGAAGCAACGTACTGAGACAAAGAATGTGCTAATGGGAAGTCAGGACGCTGAAGTATCGGTTCAAGCTGTCTCCACAGTATCGGGCGACAGGTTGCAACATCGTCCTGTGTTTAACATGGAATCCACGTTAGATGGGATATTACCGGGATTGTATATCAGCACATCACAAGGATATCCTACAGAAAACCGTTCCTTTCGTTTGAGAGGAAATACGCCGATTATATTGGTAGACGGCGTGCCACGCTCGGACGCAAATATTCCGGTGAGCCAGATTGAGTCTGTATCAGTCATCAAAGACGGACTAGGATTATCTATGTTGGGGATGTCGAGCGGGAACGGAGTAGTGTATATCAAAACCAAACGAGGTGGAAGAACTTCTTTGAAAATCGGATTTACAGCACAACTCGCATTCAATCAACAGATCTTCCGCCCGGAGTTTTTGAATGCTTACCAATATGCCGGATTATTGAACGAAGCGTTGCTAAATGACGGAAAGTCTCCGATGTATTCGCAAACGGATTTGGAACTTTACCGCACCGGTGCAAGCCCTTATACACATCCCGATGTGGATTGGCAGGATCAATTGTTGCGTAACTCTGCTCCTATCCAGCAATATAATCTGAATATGTCGGGGGGTGGTAAAGTAGCGAGATACTTTATTGATTTGAATGTGTACAATCAGGACGGATTCCTGAAACAGGATAATTCGTTGAATAGTTATAATACACGTGAGAGTGTGAAGAAGTACTCATTACGTACGAATACAGACATCAATATTACCGACCACACACTTTTCAAGGTGAATGTATTTGGCCAGATGTACCGTGAGACTACACCGGGGAAAATGATTATGTCTAGTATTTATAGAGACATGTATGCTACGCCGAATAATGCTTATCCTGTGTTTAATCCTAACGGGACATTGGGTGGTAGCTCTATTCATCAAAGCAACAATTTGTATGGGCAGACAACAATGTCCGGTTATTATCTCTATCCGCAGACAGATTTCAACATTGATGCTACCCTCGAACATCGTTTTCAAGGCGCTTTAAAGGGATTGTATGCAAGTGCCACTTATTCTTACAATTCTTCTTATCGTGAATCCTTAAATCGGAGTAAAAACCTGGAAGTTTGGTCTTATTGGAAAGACCCCACCGATCCTAATTCAACAGAAGTGTACAATCAGATGGCATCGGCAGGCAGCCAAGAAAACAAGACAGAATATAGTCGCTTGAATCGTATGCAATATTTGGATTTTGCCATTGGTTATGATTTCAACATCAAGAAGAATAATTTTCGGACAAAGATATTGTATACATACAATGATTATACATCAAGCGTAAAGAACATTCCGTTACGTAAAAACTCGGTAGGTTTCCGGGCGGAATATGACTATGACAAACGCTATATGGCGGAGTTTGCCCTTGCCGGCATGAATCTCAATACGCTTAAACCGGGAGAACAATGGGGGATTTTCCCCTCAGTGGGCGCAGGTTGGAATATACATAAGGAGGAATGGTTCAATATGCCTGCTATCAATATGATGAAGCTGCGAGCTACTTTTGGAATGAATGGTAACGATGGAACGGGAGCTTATTATAGAAGCAGCAGTGCGACATTGACTGATTATTATTACACTTATCTGAAATACTACAAATCAGAAGATAAAAATAAGATATATTGGGGCGATAAAGTGACCGAACAACGCACTCTGCTGGAAGCCAATATGCCTTATTTGAGCAAATGGGAAAAGATAACCCGTTGGAATGTCGGTCTTGATTTGCAGGCTTTCAATAGAAGTTTAAGCGCGACAGTAGAATTTTTCCATAATACCTATTCCGATGTTTTGCAGAAGTCGGTAGGCAAAGATGCCAATCACTTGATTGGTTTGGATATTCCTAAAGAACATCTGGGTAAATACAGAAGAAGCGGCGTCGAACTGGATATGACTTATAACAAGAGATTCGGTGATGTATCGTTTGTAGCCAATGCTAATGCTTTGTTCTATAAAAGCAAATTGCTGGCTAATGGAGAAAATGCTTATCCGGAGTCGTATATGCAACGTGTTGACGAAAAGTACAGTCAGGTATTCGGTTATGTGGCAGACGGTCTTTTCCAAAGCCAGAGAGAAGTGGACGATTATTTAGCTACTACCATGGTAGAAGGTTACAAACCACAACCCGGTGATATCAAATACCGCGACTTGAATGGTGACCACTTGATTGACGGTAGAGATGTCAAAGCTATCGGAAACAATGCACCGTTGATTGAATACGGAGTTTATTTAGCTGCCGAATGGAAGGGGCTTGCCTTCAGTATGCAATGGTCGGGATTGGGTAATTCGCAGACTACTAACAAGATGATGCCGTTTACATTTAATGCTCAAAGTGGCTACGGGCAAGCATTGGTAGAGCATCTCGACCGTTGGACGCCAGACAACCCGAATGCAAGATACCCCAGAGTATCTGCCGGAAGCAACAGCTACAACGAGAGGACTTCTACTTTCTGGTTGCAGAATTCAAGTTATCTGCGTCTGAAGAATGTCGAATTGTCTTATACGCTGCCAAAGGTGTGGACTTCCCGCATTCATCTGGATGGTGTCAAGTTCTTTGTCAATGGATACAATCTTGTCACAATCAGCGGAATCAAAGACCGTGACCCGGAAATACTCAACTTTTTAGATGGGACAACCAAAGCGTATGTTCCCAATTCAAAAGCTTATAATTTCGGTATTAACATTCAATTCTAAATTAGAGAAACATGAAAAGATTCATATATAAAACGATTCAGGTAGCATGTGTCACAGGATTGTTGGCAGTGAGCGCATGTAATACATTCGAGTCCGAACCATTGGAATGGAATCAAGAAGCGAATGTGGTGAATCCGAAAGATTCGACAGCGCTCTATATGAAGCAGCTGCATCAAGCCATTTATTTGTCGTTGCCCAGTCTGCATACCCGTTTGAGTAATTCTTACCTCGACGCGGCTACAGATGACGGTGTGCCTACCCGTGATAAGGGAGGAAGCGGCAGTTTGGAGAACTATCGTAACGGTAATTTGTCACCGGAGAATATTGCCAGTCTCGACGGTGAGGCATGGAAGAATTTTTATATTGGTATCCGTAGGGCAAATCTCTTTCTGGAAAAAATAGAAGGTTATCCTACTTCTTCACAGTTATCCGCGAAAGATATAAAAGCGATGAAAGCGGAAGCCAGATTGCTGAGAGCTTATTTTTATTTTGAATTAGTGAAAAGATGGGGAGGCGTACCCTTATTGGGCGATAAAGTGTTCAATTATGATGAAGACTGGAATATTGCCCGTAGTAGCTTAGTCGAATGCGCTAACTATATTCTGGCTGAAATCAGTGAAGAAAATCCGGCATCTTGTTATAATGATTTGTTTGATGCCATGTCCATCCCGTCCACTACACAGACAGCTCTCGTGGGCCGCGTCAACAAAGGAGTGGCGAAAGCACTGGTTTCCCGTCTGAAACTTTATCTGGCAAGTGACCTCTATAGAGAGAAGATGATAGAAGAAGGTGCACCGACAAGTGAACTGGTGACATGGCAGGATGCGGCGGATGCCGCGAAGGCGGTTATGAATCTGGGGGTATATGATTTGCATTATACTGCTCAAAAAGGAGAAGAAGATAAGACGGATCCCACGCCGGGATTATTGGCTCTCTTTGGAGACAACAATGTATTTCCCAACAAAGAAACAATCATGATGAAAGAAGCCACCGGTAATACTACACTGGAGTCGGACAACAGTCCGTGCGGTTATCAGAAAAACAAGTGCAAAGGGCTGACTAGCCCGAGCCAGAATCTGGTAGATGCTTTCCTGATGCTCGACGGGAAAAGAATTGATGACTCGACCGGAAAATATGCATATAACAATCAGAACCCTTATGCGAACAGAGACCCGAGGTTGACATATACAGTTTTCTATAATGGCGCTACCTGGTTGAAGAGAGCGGTAGAAACGTTTAATGGCGGACTCGACCGTTCCAATGTTCCTAATCTGATAACCACCCAAACCGGTTATTATTTGAGAAAATTCTTGGGATTGAATGAGACTAAAGCAGATAATTCCGGCTTTAATGGAGCCTATCATCATTATCAGATTATCCGTTATGCTGAAATCCTGCTGAACTATGCGGAAGCATTGAATGAAGCGGATATGGATGCAAACAAAACTGATATTGAAGATTGTATCATTAAATTGCGCAAAAGAGCGGGTATTGAAGCCGGCGATGATGAACGCTACGGTCTGCCTGCCACTTACACACAGGAAGAAATGCGCGATATTATCCGTAATGAGCGAAGAATCGAACTGGCATTTGAAGAACATCGTTTTTGGGATATCCGCCGTTGGAAGATTGCGGAAGACGTAATGAATGAACCTGTGGAAGGCGTTGAGATTATCAGACAGGCTGACGGCTCATTCTACTATAACTATGTAAATGTACGCACCTCTACTTTTGATGAGAGGATGTATTGGTATCCTATACCGAGAGGTGAGATGAACGGAAATACGAAATTAACCCAGAATCCCGGATGGAACTATTAAAAACACAGAATTTTATGAAACGAATAATCATCCTATTATTGGCGCTCATGCCACTTGCCGTATGGGCACAAGTGATCGTCAAAGGTACTGTAAAAGATGACCTTGGCGAAGTATTGGTCGGAGCAACTATTCTGGAAGTGAATAATCCGGGCAACGGAACAATCACAGACATTGATGGTAAGTTCTCCATTAAACTGAAATCATCCAAAGCAAAGATTAAAGTCAGCTATATCGGCTATGCTTCACAGACGGTGACAGCTACAAACGGTATGGTCATCTCGATGGAGGCGGATGGAAATATGCTTCAGGAAGTAGAAATTGTACAGCAAGGGTTCGGTACGAAGTCTCGGCTTTCAAACGTGGCGTCTATCAGCCAGGTGAATGGTATGACCTTAAGGCAATCGCCCACTTCCACTGTGCAGAATGCACTTGCCGGACGTCTGCCGGGACTTTTCCAGTTGCAGGGAAGCGGACAGCCCGGTAAAGATGCTGCAGATATCTTTATACGCGGTATATCCACTTATGCAGATGTCAGCACTTCGCCGCTGGTATTGATTGACGATGTAGAATCAGACATCGAAACCCTTTCCCAACTTTCGCCGAACGACATTCAGGATATCAGTGTGCTGAAAGATGCAGGTAGTACCTCTATCTTCGGTCTGAAAGGAGCTAATGGTGTTATTTTGGTTACTACCCGTCGTGGCTCGGAAGGCAAACCGAAGATTACATTCAGAGCTGATGTCGGTTTTCAGCAACCTACTTATGAAAATACATTCCTTAATTCGTATGAAAGCTTGAAACTGATAAAGGAGATGTATATGAATGCGGAAAATACCGCTGCATTGGAAAAGAATCAGGAGCTTCTTAGTGATGAAGCATTGGAGCATTTCCGTACCGGTGATTCTCCTTATCTCTACCCAAATGTGGACTGGTACGACCTTATGTATAAGAAAGCTGCTATGATGCAACAGTATAATGTAGACATACAGGGGGGGACTGACAAGGTGAAATATTTTGTGGCTATCGGTTATACGAATCAGACCGGTTTGCTCAAAGAAGTAGAGAAGACTGAGGATTTTAATAATGATTATTATTTGAAACGTTACAATATCCGTTCTAATTTTGATATACAGATTACCAAAGACTTTCTGTTCAGAATCAATGCCAATGCTATTTTGTCTGAGCTGAATGAACCTCATTTACCGTCAGTGGGTCAGAGTGGGGATTATAGTATCTTCACCCGTTTGCTTGGTGGACACTTCACTCCTTGGAACTATCCGGCACACAATCCGGACGGAACGTATGGCATGAAGGTAGGTCAGGCGATGAATCCTCTGGCATTGATGTCTCAAGGTGGTTACAAACGTGAATGGAAGAACAATGTAAATGGTAATATCACGTTGGAACATAAATTGGATTTTATTACTAAAGGGTTGAAAGTGAGAGGAGTAATGGCACTTACCAACCGCTGGGGAACCAAGAGGGAACTTAAGAGAGGTGATGGGGACTATCTGGCATTCTATCATGATGCCGAATCGGATTCTTATCGACCGATTAATGACGACTTGTATGTATTGCGTCCTATGGGAGTGAAGGAAACGACTTCCAAACCGTATGTACAAATCAATACCCGTATAGACTTGTCGTATAGCAGACGTTTTGGCGGACATAATATAGGTGCTTTATTGCTAGGCAACTGGTATTCCAATCGCGCAGGCTCTGATACGCCGAGCAACTCGATGAGTTATTCTGCTCGTGTCAGCTATGATTACAATTCCAGATATTTGCTTGAGCTTAGTGGGGCATACAATGGCTCGGACCGTTTTTCAAAGGCCAACCGTTTCGACTTCTTCCCTTCAGTTTCTATCGGATGGAATGTGGCAGAAGAACCGTACGCAAAGAATTTCCTTAACGGCCTCCAGATAAACTTGCTGAAATTGAGAGGTTCCTATGGGCTTTCAGGAGCTGATGCTGTAGTAGGTGGTGTATATACATACCTTGAAAGTTACAAGAAAGAATATGACTATCCTTTTGGGGAGAATCAACGTTCAACAAGTAAAATTCCCGCTTATTTCCTTGATAAAATTGCTAATGAGGATGTACGTTGGGAAGTGGAAAAGAAATTGAATCTTGGTATTGATTTGAGAATGTTCGACAGCCGTTTATCTGCTACATTTGAATATTTCTATAACCGACGGAATGATATCTTGTCGAAGCCGGAATCTGTTCCTCTCTATGCCGGATATAAGTCGGGTGTACTACCTTATATGAATATCGGACGCACGGAAAATAAAGGTTGGGATGCGGAACTGACCTGGAGAGACAAGATTGGAAAAGATTTCAGTTATTTTTTCCGTGGTATCGTATCGCATGCAAAAAACAAGATTCTGGAAATGGGGGAAGCTCCCAGTCCGTATAAACTGAGCATGAGTACAGGTAGGGCTATCGGTACAAAATTCGGTTATGTGGCGGATGGTTTCTATAATACACAAGAAGAAATAGATAACGGGCCGTATGACAAACTCAGAACATTGCGTCCGGGTGACCTTCGCTACAAAGATATCAGTGGCCCGGACGGAGTAGCCGACGGAATCATAGACCAATATGATAAGGTGGCTATTGGTAATTCCCGCCCTGATTTCAACTATGGTCTGACAGTGGGATTTTCTTATAAGAACTTTGATGTAAGTGCGTTATTCCAAGGAGCGACGGGAGCTTCATTGAGCATTGAGAAAGTGTTACATATCGGTAGCGGTGACGGACGTCCGCGTCCGTTGCATCTGAATAGATGGACACAGTTTGATGAAAGCGGCAATAAAGTGACGGATCCGGCACAATTGATTGAGATGAATAAGAATGCCGCTTTCCCTATTTTGTGGGAGCAAAATGGTAATAACTCGGAATTATCTACATTCTGGTTGCGTTCCGCTAACTACATCCGTTGGAAGAATCTGGAGGTAGGATACAGGCTGCCGGACGCATGGGTGAAGAAAGTGGGACTGAATTCAGTTCGTTTCTACGGCTCTGCACAGAATTTGATGACATGGTCGGCATTAGGTGATTATCAGGTAGACCCGGAAAGTAGCCGTGTAAGTTCGGGCAACCCGATGGATACTTATCCGCAGCAGCGTGTATATAATATTGGATGTCAAATTGCTTTTTAAATAAACGATTATAATGAAGAAGATAATAATAATCTTTCTGGCTATGTGCTGCGTAGTGGCGGCATGTACCGAAACTTCAGAGGGATTCCTGGATAGTAAAGGAAAGGAAACGGATGACCTTGAGGCTGTCTTTGCGGACAGTATGAAAGTGATGGGATTCCATGCCGCTTTGTTCTGGCAGCTGGGGCGTGTCACAATGTCGCCACATAGTGTGCCTAGTACCTTGCAAAATTATAAAGACTATGAAGCGGGAACGGATAATAGTCGTTACTGTGCATACTTTAAGGTAACTGAGTTTACGCCTGCTTATACGAAAGGAGATTTCAGTCAAGGAGGAACAAATGCCGGTTTCACTGATTTCAAGACAGGTTGGCTGGAGATGTATCAGACAATTTATCGTTGTAATTCCTTCCTTCAGAATTATAAGAAAGCACCTTTGACGGACGCTACAAAAGAAAAACTGGCTTATGAGGCTCGATTTATTCGTGCATTCTTCTATTTTCACTTGATGCGCCAGTATGGTGGAGTGGTATTGGTATACGATGAAGTGATCGATCCATTTGAACCGACTCTTTTACCTCGTTCTACATTTGAAGAATGTGTCAACTATGTAGCACAGGAGTTGAGGACCGTAGCGGATGCATTACCTTTGGAACAGTCAGGTGCTGACTATGGCCGTCCTACCAAGGCTGCTGCTTTGGGTGTGTTGACGGAGTTGTATACATTGGCTGCCAGCCCATTGTATAATGGCGGAAATATCGGAAGCGGAGATAATCGCTTGTTGGTAGGCTATGATGATTATGATAAGAACAGATGGCAGAATGTAGTGACTGCAGCTAAAGATTTGATGAATCTGGGAACTCATGAGTTGATGGTGGATAATACGACTCGCCCCGGATACGGTTTTTATCAAGCTACAACGAAACGTGTAAATAGTGAACGTGTATGGTTCTGGCTGACAGTATATACCACTTGTTATCCTTCTAGCGCACTTTTGCCGAAAAGTGCCAAAGGCGGAGCGCAGATCCAGCCTTATCATGAATTGGTAGAAGCCTTCCCGATGATTGACGGTACACCGATTGATAAGGAAAGCAAGGCTTACAAGGAGAATCCGTATAAAGACCGTGATCCCCGTCTGGATTATACGATTATTTATAACGGAGCTAAATGGGTGAAGAAAAAACAAGGAGAACCGGAGGTGGTATATACCTACAAAGGAGCTGAACAGGATGGGTACGCGGTGAGCGGTGGTACGGCTACCGGTTATTTCTTCAGGAAATGTTGTGATGAATCGAAACTGGGAGGCGATAGTGATTATGGTGACGGTACAGGTTTGTCGTTCATTCGTTATGCTGATATTATGTTACTGTATGCTGAAGCTTTGACTGAGCTGGATGTGGATAGAAACCGGAATGAAATAGAGAAGCAGTTGTTTGAACTTCGCAACCGGGCAGGCATTCAACCGGGAGCTGATAAAAGATACGGTGTACCGGAAAATATGGATAAAGACGAAATGATTGATTTCATCATTAACGAAAGACGTATTGAATTTGCTAATGAGTGTGGCAACCGTTTCTGGGATTTGAAACGTCGTAAATTGTATGAGAAACTAAATGGTGTATGGACCAATGCGGCAGTCTGGGAAAAGATGCCGGACGGTACTTTCACATGGAGCCTGATGCCTATTGAACAACACTTCTTCTCTCAGAAGATGTACTTTAGTGCTATTCCACAAGATGAAATCAATGCTTCTCACGGAATGATAATTCAAAATCCGGGTTGGTAATCATTTAATAAAATAATATATGAAATCTATATATAAATATCTGATAGCTCCGTTTTGCCTGATTGCCGCATTATGGCTCGCAGTTGGTTGTTCGGAAGAATATAAGTATGATACGGATTACTCCTCTTATGACAATGTCAGTTTGAAAATGAATCTGGTGGATGAGAATGACGTATTATCTGTGAAACTGGCAAATAAGACTCATGCTCTTACTATTGCTGTAATTCCCGAAAATGTGTTTATTGATTCTAAAGCTTATATTTATGAAGTGGAGGATGCAAGCATTGCTTCGGTGGCTGATGATGGTATGATTACATTGCTGAAGGTGGGAACAACTACTTTGACAGCAAAGTTTCGTGGTAATCAGGAGATATCTGCAAGCTGTACATTGGAGGTGCAACCTACATTTGTCAGAGAGTTGAAAGTAACAGGTACCGACATCCGTGTGGAAGAAGGAAAAGAATTGGATTTGGCGCCATTTGTTGTTGCTATTCCGTCTGATGCGGATAATAAAAAACTTCATTACGAGGTAAAAGCCGGTTCGGAAGAGTTGGTGGAAATCGCTGAAGGAAGTAGTGTTGTCAAAGCATTAGCTAAAGGGACAGCTACCATTATGGTATCGGCAACTGATGGTTCCGGAATATCGGCAGAAGTGACAGTAGAAGTGACCGGAAAGATTCCTGTAGAAAGAATAGAATTAAACAATGCCGCCAATCTGAATGGAAAGAAAGCTCCGATAGGACAAGTCTTCAATTTGGGTGCTTTGGTAACTGTATATCCATCGAATGCTTCTGAACAGACGTTGGCTTATGAACTTGTGGCAGGAAATGCCGAAGTAGATGAGAATGGTGTAGTGAGAACAACAGGTGAAGGGGAGGTAGAAATTAAAATTTCTGCGATAGATGAATTCCAAGTGGCTACTCCTCAAACGATAAAGTTTACTGTTGACGCTTCTCTGACGTTGTTTGAACGCTCTTTGTGGTTCGTTGATACATCCATCGTTTATGCTAACGGCAAAAATTATACAACAGACAATGCTACAGGTAATCCGGAACATGCAATAGATGGAAAGGATAATACTTACTTGGCATTGACTAAGCCGGGTAAGAAGTATAATCAAGAGGTTACTCCTGCCGACCATGTGCTTTTCTTTGTGGTTGATATGAAAGCGGAACAGGAATTTAATTATTTCAAATATAAGCATAGAAATAACAATAAGAATTTCCAGATTTTCAAGATTTCGATGTATGGAAGTAATGATAATGAAAACTATACTGTTATTCAGGAAGATATTGTTTTAGGTCCGCAAACGGATTCGAAATTGCTGGAGATAGAACAGTCGGTAGCATTGTCCAAGTGCAGATATATCAAGGTTGAATTCAAAGATTGGTACAAAGATGACGGTACGAATGTTTGCGTAGCCGAATTCAATGTCGGTAAAAAGTAACTGTTTAAACTAAGAGTTTATGAAAACAAAATTAAATCATTTGATAGGTTCGTTTTGCCTGATTGCCGCTTTGGCGGCAACAGGCTGTTCGGACGAACATGAATATGCATCGGATCATTCTTATTACGATGATGTGAAACTGAAAATCGACCATGTGGATAAGAAGAATGTGCTCGCCATTCCTTTAGCTGATGAGACGTATTCTCTATCGGTCACTGTAACTCCTGAGGCACTATCATTCAATTCTTTGGCTTATGTTTATGAGGTAGGCGATAATAGCATCGCGACAGTAGATAAGAATGGCAAGCTAACATTGTTGAAACCGGGTGAAACTACTTTGACTATAAAATACCGCACCAGTAAGTCTATATCCGCCGATTGTACACTGAAAGTAGTGGCATCGTTGATTCGTGATGTAGTGTTAAGTCCCGAAGTTACCATAGGAATGGAAGAACCGGTAGATTTGGCGGAATATGTCACGGTCATGCCGTGGTCGGCAGATGCCGGTGCATTGACATATACTGTGAAAGAAGGATACGGAGATATAGTGAAAATTGTTGAAGGAAGCCTTGTGCAGGGAATGAATATGGGAGAAGCGGTGATTGAAATTCGTTCTACCGATGGGCTGAACATTGTGAAAGAACTAAAACTGGTAGTGAAAGGCAGTATTCCTATTGAGGAAATCAAGCTGAATGACAAAGCAGCAGAAATCAATGGACAGACATTGCTTGTCGGGCAGGAGTTTGACTTATCTTCCCTTGTGACCTTTTTGCCGGAAAATGCGGCTGACAAGCGATTGAAATACGAGGTTATTTCCGGAACTGATTGTATCTCTATCTCAGAAGAAGGAATACTGATGACAACTGCTGGGGGGGAAGCTGAAATCCAGATATCTCCGCTTGATGAAGAACTGAATGTTGGAGTCTCACCTCTTACTCTTAAGTTTACAATAAAATCATGGAATGAACGTGAGAACTGGAAAGTGACTACTTCTATCACCTATGGCAGTGGAAGAAATTATGTGAAAGATGGCAACACCGGTAATCCGGAACATATCCTTGATGATGATGCTACGACCTATTTGTCATTGGTGAAACCCGGTAAAACGTATGGAACCGATGTCGCGGCCGCTAAAGATGTTCCCCTTTATTTTGTCGTTGACATGGGAATGAAGCAAAGTTTTAATTATTTCACATGGGCGCACAGAACTACTAATTCGTTCAATTATTTGCGGGCGTGGGGAATTACTATGTATGGAAGCGATGACGGTGTGAACTTTAGTGAGATAAAATCCAATATTGTTATACCTCACGATAATAATACGGATAAGATTGAACTGCCCGTTGAAAAATCTACCTATCGATACATTAAAGTGCAGTATATTGATTGGAGTGATTTGCACATCGATGAGGACGAAATTAATAAGAACGGAGGTACTATACAGGTAGCTGAATTCAATGTTGGTATGAAATAATTTTATAGAAACGATTGTTCGCTTAAGGAATGAGGCTGCCTCAAGTAGTGATGAGGTAGCCTTATTTGTCAAATAATGAATACGTAAATTGATGATAGAAAGTATGAAAAAGAAATTTGTAAATGCAGGTATGAAAATATTCTTATTTACATTCGGTTTGTCTCTGACGCTCTGTTATGCGCAGATACAGGCCAAGCAGTATGAGACCACGGTAGGGGCAAAATTGGCAGCACATACATCGCCGATAGTTAGTGCAAGAAAAATAAACCCCACCACCGTCGAAATTCTATTCTCCAATAACCAACGAATGACATTGGATTTCTACGGTGAAAACATCTTCCGTGTCTTTCAAGACAATTCCGGAAGAATAATCAGAGATCCTCAGGCCAAACCGGAAGCGCAGATATTGGTAGACAATCCTCGAAAAGAACTCTCCCAACTGGAATTGGAAGAAAATGACGATTTCGTCTTTCTGACTACTGAAAAGATAAAAGTCCGGTTGGATAAAAAGACCTCTTTACTCAAAGTAACTAACTTGGCGACTAACACCGTTGTAGTAGAAGAACTGGAAGCACCTCTTTTTGAGAAAGGAAAAGTGACCTTGACCTTGAAAGAAACCCCGCAAGAATTCTTTTACGGCGGAGGTGTCCAGAACGGACGATTCTCCCATAAGGGCAAAGTAATCTCCATCGAAAACCAGAATAGCTGGACAGACGGGGGAGTTGCATCACCCACACCTTACTACTGGTCTACAAATGGGTACGGCGTGATGTGGTACACTTTCAAGAAAGGAAAGTATGACTTCGGAGCCTCTGAACAGGGGAAAGTAAAACTGTACCACGAATCAGACTATTTGGATGTATTCTATATGATTAACGACGGGGCGGTAGCCTTGTTGAATGACTTCTACCAACTGACTGGAAACCCTGTCCTGTTGCCTAAATTCGGCTTCTATCAGGGACACCTCAATGCTTATAATCGCGACTACTGGGTAGAAAACGAGAAAGGCATCCTCTTTGAGGACGGCAAACGGTATAAAGAAAGCCAGAAAGATAACGGCGGAATCAAAGAATCGCTGAACGGAGAAAAGGACAACTACCAATTTTCCGCACGTGCAGTAATCGACCGCTATAAGAAACATGACATGCCATTGGGCTGGCTGCTTCCTAACGACGGCTATGGAGCCGGATACGGACAGACAGAAACATTGGACGGTAATATACAAAACCTGAAAAGTCTGGGGGATTATGCCCGTCAGAACGGAGTGGAAATCGGACTCTGGACACAGTCGGACCTGCATCCGAAAGAAGGAGTGAGTGCCTTGTTGCAAAGGGATATTGTGAAAGAAGTAAGGGATGCCGGAGTGCGTGTGCTGAAAACTGACGTTGCCTGGGTAGGTGCAGGTTATTCTTTCGGATTGAACGGAGTGGCTGACGTTGGGCATATCATGCCTTACTATGGAAGTGATGCCCGACCATTTATTATCTCCCTCGACGGTTGGGCGGGAACGCAGCGTTACGCCGGAATCTGGTCGGGCGACCAGACGGGTGGCGTATGGGAGTATATCCGTTTCCATATCCCGACCTATATCGGTTCGGGATTGTCAGGACAGCCGAATATCACTTCCGACATGGACGGTATATTCGGTGGAAAGAATCTGATAGTGAATACCCGTGATTTCCAGTGGAAAACCTTTACTCCCATGGAACTGAACATGGACGGTTGGGGCTCCAATGAAAAATACCCGCATGCCTTGGGAGAACCGGCTACATCTATCAACCGCTGGTATCTGAAGTTGAAATCCGAACTGATGCCTTATGCCTATAGTATCGCCAAAGAAGCCGTAGACGGCATGCCGATGATAAGAGCCATGTTCTTGGAATATCCGAATGCCTATACTCAAGGCACAGCTACGCAATATCAATATCTCTACGGCCCTTATTTCCTGATTGCCCCTATTTATCAGGCAACTAAAGCGGATGAGAAAGGAAATGATATCCGCGACGGCATTTATCTGCCTGAGGGTACATGGATTGATTATTTCACAGGAGAAAAATATGAAGGAAACTGCATACTCAATAACTTTGCGTCTCCCCTTTGGAAACTTCCTGTATTCGTGAAGAACGGGGCGATTATTCCGCTTACGAATCCTAATAACAATACAACTGAAATCAATAAGGGAATCCGTATCTATGAGCTTTACCCGTGTGGCAAGAGTACCTTTACCGAGTATGACGACGACGGAGTGTCCGAAGAATATAAACGGGGCAAAGGAGTGACAACAGATATCGAATCCGAAGTTGACGCCAAAAATAATGTTACTGTAACCATTTACCCGACAAAAGGGGACTTTGCAGGCTTCGTAAAAGAAAAGGCTACAGAGTTCAGAATCAATGTCACCGCCCTGCCGAAGAAAGTAACGGCACAACTGGGTAAGAAAAAAGTGAAGTTGACAAAAGCTGCTTCGAAAGATGAATTTGAAAAAGGAGAAAATGTATTCTTCTATGATGAGGCTCCCAACCTGAACCGGTTTGCCACTAAAGGAAGTGAGTTTGAAAAGGTAGTTATTACCAAGAACCCGCAGCTTTTGGTGAAGTTGGCTGCTACCGACATAACGGTCAATACAACGACATTGCGTATTGAGGGATTCCGCTTTGCTCCCGAAGACCGTCACCGGATCACTACCGGAACTCTGACCGCTCCCATTGCCCGGATTACTGCCGGCAACACGGAAGCCTATACACTGAAACCGACATGGGACAAGGTAACGAACGCTGACTTTTACGAGATCGATTTTATGGATATGCGCTACACTACGATTAAGGATATGGAACTGCTGTTTAAAGACCTGACGCCCGAAACATCGTACTCATTTAAGATACGTGCTGTCAACAAAGACGGAGTTTCAGATTGGGCTGAGTTCAGTGCTACAACCAAATCCGATCCGCTTGAATTTGCTATCCGTGGTATCAAAGGCGAATGTACAGCCGCTTCGCAAGGAAGAGTAGGTGTGAAACGCTTATTCGACTTTGTAGAGTCTGGTGACATCTGGCATACGAAATACGGAGAAAAAGCCGTTCCGTTCGAACTGGTTATGGACTTGGTGACTGTCAACCAACTGGATAAGTTCCACTACCTGCCACGCATCAACGCCGGCAACGGAACATTGCTGAAAGGAACCGTTTCTTATAGCATGAATAAAGAGCAGTGGACAGAAGCCGGAACATTTGAATGGCAGCGTAACGATGATGTGAAGATATTCAATTTCACCAGTCATCCTACTGCCCGCTATATCAAACTATCCGTTACGGAAGCTGTCGGCAACTACGGTTCCGGCAAAGAAATTTATGTGTTCAAAGTGCCCGGAACGGAAAGCTATCTTCAGGGAGATATCAACGTTGACGGTAAGATTGACGGCAACGACCTGACATCTTATACCAACTATACAGGGTTGAGAAAGGGCGACTCCGACTTTGAAGGATACATCAGCAATGGTGATATCAATAAGAACGGGCTGATTGACGCTTATGATATCTCGGTGGTTGCCACGCAGCTTGAAGGCGGTGCTGATAACCGTGGTACGGATAAAGTGGACGGCACGATTGAAATCAGCACACCGAAACAAGTATATGACAAAGATGAGATCATTGAAATCCAGGTAAAAGGCATTGACTTGCGTGCAGTCAACGCATTCAGCTTTGCTTTACCTTACAATCAGCAGGATTATGAGTTTGTCGGGGTGGAATTGCAGAATATGAATGCAATGGAGAATCTGACTTACGACCGTCTTCATACCAATGGTTCAAAAGCCTTGTATCCTACTTTTGTCAATGTAGGAAACAAGAAGACTCTTGAAGGAACCGTTGACTTATGTCTTTTGAAGTTTAAGGCGAAACGTAAAGTGAAATTCGGGTTGAAGATTATTGACGGCTTATTAGTGGATAAGAAATTGAATACTCATAAATCAGGTATTCAGTAATCCATAATGCCCGTTATCTTTGCCTTGAATAAAATTATAGTATTATGAAGAAATTATTCTTAACCCTTGCCCTATGCATGGGCTATTTGTGTACTACAGTTGCGCAGACATTTATTAAAACCGAAGTGAAGCAGTCGATGCGGCGGGTAGCCGACTGGCAGATTGCTCATTACAACAAAGCAGTTTATGGTGACCTCAACTGGGTGAATGCCACTTTCTATCTGGGACTTGTCCACTGGGCTGCGATAGCCGAACAGATGGACAAGGACGATTCCTATTATAAATGGCTGTTACGTTTGGGCGGCCGGAATTACTGGCAGGTAGACCAGCGGATGTATCATGCGGATGATATCTGTATTTCGCAGATGTATCTGTATATGTACGAAAAGTACAAGAGAAAAGGCATGCTTATCCCGACGCAGGCGCGTGCCGAATGGGTAATTGCCAATCCTCCTTCCGGTTCGTTCAAACTGAACTATGGCGATGCAAGCACATTGGAACATTGGACTTGGTGTGACGCCCTGTTCATGGCTCCACCTGTTTACATGAAACTCTACAATATCACGGGCGACAAGAAATTTATCCGTTTCATGGATAAGGAATACAAAGCCACTTATGACTTCCTGTTCGACAAAGAAGAAAACCTCTTCTACCGTGACCACCGTTACTTTACAATGAAAGAAGCCAATGGCGCAAAAGTGTTCTGGGGACGCGGTAATGGTTGGGTGCTCGGCGGACTTGTAGAGATGTTGCGTGAACTTCCTGCCAAAAGCAAATACCGCCCGTTCTATCAGGATTTGTTTCAGAAGTTATGCCGGCGGATTGCTCCTCTCCAGAATAAGGACGGTTTCTGGCACGCAAGCCTGCTCGACCCTGCTTCCTATCCGTCGCCCGAGACGAGTTGCAGCGGTTTCTTTGTTTACGCCCTTGCCTATGGAATCAACGAAGGGCTTCTGCCGAAAGAAGAATTTCTGCCTGTGGTGGAGAAAGGATGGCAAGCCTTGGTGTCGGCTGTGGGAGAAGACGGAAAACTGGGATACGTGCAGCCTATCGGTGCCGACCCCAAAAAGGTGACTCCCGATATGACCGAAGTATACGGTCCGGGTGCTTTCCTGCTGGCAGGGACGGAAGTTTACCGTATGGCACAGGATACCCCGAGACAAAACACGAATATCTCTCAAAACCGTATCCGTGAAATCGCTGCCATGCTGCCCGATAAACCCGAAGGAATGGGTGTTTCCTATAAAGACCGTACTTTCTGGAACAAAGTAAAAGAGAGCGGCAATGCAGAAAAACTACTGACAGAAGAAGCTCCCGCATTATTGAAAAAGGGTATGCCCCCTTTTGTTGACTCATTATATCTGCATCTGAACAAGACGAATATCCGCCTGCCGGGTGAAAACATGATGAATGCGCGTTATCATTATCTTTTCCGGTTGACATTGGCCGAATGTCTTGAAAACAAAAGACGATATATTCCCGCCATTGAGAAAGCTCTGATTGCTCTTTGCAATCAGAACTCGTGGTCGATTCCCGCCCACGACCGCAATCTGAAGAATTATCATGGTACGGACTATTATGTCGACCTGGTAGTTGCTACGGCCGGAAACGGAATCGCGCAGTGTGTAGCCATGCTCGACGACCGTTTGTCACCGGAAGTAAAGGCTCGTGTGCAGTGCGCTTTTCGTGAGAAAGTATTTCGTCCCGTGTACCGTTGCCTGGAAGAGACAAAACCTTTCTGGTGGTTCACGGCAACAAATAACTGGAACTCAGTTTGTCTGGCAGGCGTTACGGGGGCTGCCCTCACTCTGCTGGCGGATAAGGAAGAACGTGCTTATTTCGTAGCCGCAGCCGAAAAATATAACGTGTACGGTATGAAAGGGTATGCCGACGACGGTTATTGCAGTGAAGGCGTCGGTTACTACAATTACGGTTTCCGTGCCTACATCCTGCTGCGTGAGGAAGTATGTCGTGCCACACAAGGCAAGATAGACTTCTTCCGTGACCCTAAATTTGTACATATCGCCCGATATGGTAAGAAAATACAGATGAATGAGGGCGTATGTCCGGCTTATTCCGATTGCCGTATCGGTTTGTCGACAGATAAATTCATTACGGCTTATTGTGACCGTGCGCTTGGCGTTACTTCTCCGGCAGAAAAATACATTCTTCCGGCAGGAAATAATTTCTCTTTGTATCTCATAGAACTGTTCCCCCGACAAGTATGGAAGATGGAAATGACGGATGCTATCCGTCAGGCGTTAAAGGAAGACTCTGATTCTCTGCGTGCTTACTACGAAAAAGCAGGAATTCTCGTTGCGCGTCCTGCTGTGGGGAGTTCGTGTCTGCTGGCTGTCTCGGCCAAAGGTGGTAATAATGCCGAAAACCATAACCATAATGATGTCGGTTCTTATGCCGTCGCTTTGGGAAAGAGTATGATGGTTGGCGATCAGGGCGGCCCTTTCTCTTATCCCGGTGATTATTTCAGTGCGGAGGCTCCCGCGAAATATAAGATCAAAGGTTCTTTCGGGCATCCTGTTCCGGTGGTAGACGGGAAAACGCAATCTGCTGGTTCCAAGGCGAAAGCTATTGTGCTCAGGAAAGAATTTGCAGAAGAAAAAGACTTGTTCAGTATTGACTATACATCAGCTTATTCTACCCCCAATCTGGATAAGTTGATCCGTACCTTCGTCTATGACCGCCAGGGTGAAGGCAGTTTCACCGTCAGTGACGAATTTACAGCCAATGCGCCTATCCGGTTCGAAACAGCCATAACAACACAAGCCGACTGGAAAATTATTGATGACACACATCTTTTGCTCACTACTGGTACAGAACAGATGATTGTCAATGTCGAAGCATCCGGCAAAGTCGCATTTACTTCTGAAACTATCGAAGTGAATGCTCCGGCTTACACCCGCATCGGGATTGCGCTGAAGGAGCAGTCGGAGAAAGGATATATCCGGCTGAAGATGCAGGCGAAACAATTGTAACAATGAAGATGCTGTGAAAAACACTATTTATCATAGAATAAAAAAAATCATGGTGACAGGACAGCCTTCTATGCGAAAAAAATAAAATCATTTCTCATAGTTTATACCTCTAAAATGCCTTTAAAAAAGGTATTTCTCATACTTTGTTTCGCATTTCTCATGCTGTATATTATGCTTATCCTTGTTTCAGAATACTAATATGTATAGACCAATATAGCCGTAGTTTGTGTGTTGAGTCAGTAGATAACATATCTTTCACAACAGACATTGTTGTGTTTTCCTGTCTTCATCCGTATTATTGCACTCCAGTGAACAGACTGGTGCACTCGAGTGGATAGTTCTGTGCACTTTAGTGCACGAATCTGTTCACTCGAGTAAAACGATAGAAATGTCTTATTGAAAATCTATTGATTACAGTAGCATAATCTTTAGTTATCAGTTAGTTATGATGAAGATGAGCGGTAGTTTTACTACAGTTCATTAAGTGTTGATGATTAGACTATAAGAATACTATTTTTAATGTATGAGAAATGCCGGTAATGGTATGAGAAATGCATTGTTTTAAGCGCGTTTTCTTGATAAAACCATGAGAAATGCATGTAAATAATTTTATTCTCATTTTTCATATAATTAGTAATCAGATGAATATGTTTTACTATGAGAATATGAGAAATGATTTTGTTTTTTTATTCTAGTGCGAAGCTATAACGAAATGGATATTTGCTCGTCTTTGAGTAGGATATGTAATAAAATTGCTTGAAACTATATTTTTTTGAGTTACATTTGCCGATTTCGGAGAAACGAATGTGCAGCCCGACGAAAACTATCAGAATAGTTGCTTTATGATTCGGGTTTCGACCGTCTGCACCCTAACACGAAAGGACAGGAACGCATGGCACGCACATTAATGTATCAATTACTAACATTGCCGGTAGCCTTTTAAAAACGGATTGGGGACAGAGTGACCTTGCTTATGACAGCATTGCTGCATTGACTTTTTCTTTCGGTAAATGTGAAACGGATTCGGTAGAAGATTAAGGCATTGGACGAAGGAGTGATATTGGAGCAGGTGATGCTCTATATGCCGGAAGGTTTTTAGGTTCACTGGTTTGTTCTTTTGAATAGCCGTCAGTGTCGGGTTACTAACCGCAGGACAAACCAGGCATGGCGTGCTACGGTGCCAATCAGCCCGTAATGTCTCGCCATGATACGAAATCTTTCTTTGAGAGATGCTTTCCGGTTTCGGGTCGTCATCCCTTCGTCCAGATAGTCGATAATCGTTAAATGTGTATTATGGAGTGTGCGTGCTTTTTTCATGATGCGGATACACCAGTCGAAATCGGCGGAAAAGTGGTATTTCAGGTCATACGGCTCTACCAGGGTGTGGCGGGCGAAGAAAGCCTGGTGGCAGACTAACATCCCTTCTTTGAAGCTTTTCCATGTCAGTGTTTCGGGGGCGGAGAGCCTGCGCATACGCAGGAAGTGCCTGTCTTTGTCTACGATGGCTGTTTCTCCGTAAAGGACATCGGGCAGTTCATTGCCGTTGATACTGTGTACCATCTGCTGCAAGGTGTCATCCTCGTGAAAACAGTCGCCCGCATTCAGGAAGCAGAGATAATCGCCGCCGGCAAGGGCGATTCCTTTGTTCATGGCATCATATAATCCTTTGTCCGGTTCGCTCACTACGGTGTGTATCCGCGGGCGGTAGCGGTCGATGATAGATAAAGTCCCATCCTTGGAAGCTCCGTCCACGATGATATATTCAATGTGATGATACGTCTGCGAGATGACACTTTGGATGGTGTCTTCCAATACCTTCTCAGCGTTGTATGTCACTGTGATAATCGAGAACTTGGGAGTAGGGTGGACGCTATGCATATTTTCCCGTTATTTTGTTGTAGACATCTGTATATTTCTTTGCGATGATGCTTTCCGAGTAATTGCCCAATACCTTGCAGCAGGCTTGTGCGGATAACTCATTATATTCCGGCTCTGTCAGTATCCAATGTATGCCGTTGGCAAAATCTTCCGAAGATTTATATTGTGCCACGTAGCCGTTGTGCAGATGGTCTATCATTTCGGGGATACCGCCTACGTTGAATCCTACGCAGGGCACTCCGCAAGCCATTGCTTCCATGATCATGTTGGGAAGATTCTCTTCCAGGGACGGAATGGCGAAAAGGTCTACGGCATTGTAGATATTTACCACTTCGTGTTCGTTCTTGATATAAGGCAGCGGATAGACGCGGAAGGGAAGCAGTTCCTGGAGTTGTTGCGACTGCTTGCCGAATACGACGACTCCCAGTGAATCTTTCCATTCGGGATGCTTCTCCGCCAGCAGTTTGCAGGCGGCAATCAAATAGTCAACTCCCTTTCGTTTGTCGGTGATTTTCAGCGAGCCGAACAGGATAAGTTTCTTGTCTTCCGGCAGCATGAACTTAGCTCGTGCCTTCTGTTTGTCTTGTGGCTTGAACAGGTTGGTATTGATGGCGTTCGGAATATTAGTGACGCTTTTCCCTTCAAATAAGGCGCTGGTCTTCGCCTGTTCTTTCAGCCAGCGGCTGCAAGTGACGAAATGGATGGGAGCTTGGCTATATAGTTTTTGTTTCTTGCGGAAAGTGCGGTAAGACAGGTCTTTCCGTCCACCACCTTTATAGATGTAAGGGCAGTTGTGGCATTCCTGCTGATAGTTCGTACATTCCCGTGCGTAATGGCAGATACCTGTACACGGCCACATATCGTGCATCGTCCAGACTACAGGTTTGCCGGATGCCAGTATCTTTCGTATATCATTCAATGAGAGCATTCCTTGGTTGATCCAATGCAGATGAATCACATCAGCCTGCCGGAATTCCGGAAGCGATGTAATATCTGTGCCTGTATTGGCAATATCCACGTCGAACAAATGGTAACGCCGGAAACGGTTGGCACTCCAGATAACGATGCGCTCCCACATGAATTTCCATACTTGCAGCCAATTGCTCTTCAGGCGGACCACACTGATTTGGTCAGTCTGCTTGTCGCGTACCAGCATTTTGGCTTTGATACCGTTGTTTTTCAGTGATTCCATCAGCCGGCTTGCCGCGATAGCTGCACCGCCGATTCGTTCGGATGTATTTATAATCAGGACTCTCATGGTTATTTGACTTTTTGCAAAGTTACGTTTTTTAGCTGTATAAGCCTTATTCAATCTTTACTTTTCTGCAAAAATAGCCGATGGGATTGTTGAACCAAACTCTCGATTTCGGCTTGGTGTTTGTTATAAAGGGAATATAACTGACGGCTATTTTTCTCGTATTGTTGCTGGGCAAAATATTGGTTCCACAACCTCATACCACCTGCGCTCAGTGATTTGAATCCGGCATCGTACCATCCTACCTGTAACCCGTTGAGCCATGCTCGTGCACATAACTCATAATCATCATACTGGAAAGGGGCAAAGGCAAAATCAATATGATGCAGCTTTTGCAAATACAGTTCCCTGTTTATCCACATCGGCGCTCTGTTTACTGCCGGAACGAAGTCAAACGGGCGGGTCGCTTGTATTATCTTTCCGTTTGCTTTGGGAGGCTGGAATACAAACTCCAACGCATCTTTTCCTCCTAGGATAGCCAGTGCAGGATATTGCTCGAAAAGACGGACGGCTGCCTGTATCCACTCCAGGTTGTCAAAATCATCATCATCTTGTAAGAGGGCGACATATTTGCCGTTGGCCATACGTAGGGTGCGGTCGTACATGATGTTTTCATACAGGTCGTTGGAATGAAGCAGGAATTCGTTGGCTCCTGTCATTAACCGGGCTAGTGTGCGGGTGTGCGTAAAGTCGGAACCGTCATCAATGACAATGAGCTCAATGGATGGATATGCGCGCAATTTGGCAACAATATGGCTCACTTGCAGGCTCTTGTTGTGTGATTGGATAATGACGGTAACGGTTGGCGTATTGGTATATCCTTTGCTGAGCCAGCTCTCATATGATTTTTTGTTTTGGGTCACTCCCGTATGTTTTTGCAGGGATAACTTTATTTTGTTAATAAACAGCTTGATACCATCCATGTCCTTATCTTTTATGTCCGCCAATGGCGGTGAATGTCTTTTGTTTTATAGAGCAAAAGTAATGATTTTCAGTGAAACATCATTCAAAGTTACGGATTATATGTATTTTTGCACCACTTATTAAAAGGAGCATCAAAATGAAAAAAGTGGTATTCTTAGGATTAGGGTATATCGGGCTTCCTACCGCGGCGGTTGCTGCCGGTCATGGTTATGAAGTGATAGGGGTGGACGTTAATCCTTCGGTAGTGGAAACTATCAATCAAGGCAAGATACACATCGTTGAGCCGGATTTGGATAAGATTGTAAAAGATGCGGTGCAGAAAGGAAACCTGCGCGCAGTGTCGAAGCCGGAGCCGGCGGATGCATTCTTTATCGTAGTCCCTACACCTTTCAAGCAGAACCATCGGGCGGATATAACGTATGTGGAAGCTGCCACACGGTCTGTTCTTCCTTATTTGCAGGAAGGCAACTTGTTTGTCATCGAATCTACTTCTCCTGTTTATACTACCGAGCGCATGGCGGAAGTAATCTATAAAGAACGTCCCGAACTGAAAGGAAAGATACATATTGCATACTGTCCCGAGCGTGTGCTGCCGGGCAATACGCTCTACGAACTGGTGCACAATGACCGTGTGATTGGCGGTATAGACCCTGAATCTACGGAGAAGGCCGTCGAGTTCTATTCTGCTTTTGTGCAAGGCAAGTTGCACCGTACCAATGCCCGTACGGCAGAGATGTGTAAGCTGACGGAGAATTCCTCGCGTGATTCGCAGATTGCCTTTGCCAATGAATTGTCCATGATTTGCGATAAAGCGGGAATCAATGTCTGGGAATTGATTGAACTGGCAAACAAGCACCCGCGTGTGAATATCCTCCAACCGGGTTGTGGCGTGGGCGGACATTGTATTGCAGTGGACCCCTGGTTCATCGTGTCCGACTATCCGGAACAGGCACAACTGATAAAACGTGCCCGCGAAACCAATGACTATAAAGCCGACTGGTGTGCCAATAAAGTATTGGAAACCTGCCAGAAGTTTGTGGAAAAGAATGAACGTGAACCCATTGTCGCGTGTATGGGGCTGGCCTTCAAACCGAATATTGATGATTTGCGCGAATCTCCCGCCAAGTACATCGCTTCCCGCATCATCTCCGAGTCGAGAGCGGATGTGCTGATTGTGGAACCGAACATTAGCAGTCATAAGAGTTTTCATCTGACGGATTATCGGGAAGCCTATGAGAAGGCGGATATTGTCGTCTGGCTTGTACGCCACGATGTGTTTGTGGCATTGCCGAGGGAAGAGGGAAAGATAGAACTGGATTTCTGCGGGGTGAGACGTTGAATGAGATAAATAAGGTAGATGAAAAAGATATTGCTTGTTTTCGGCACCCGCCCCGAAGCCATTAAGATGGCGCCGCTTGTAAAGGCACTTCAGAAAGATATGGAACATTTTGAAACGCGGGTTTGCGTTACGGCGCAGCACCGGCAGATGTTGGATCAGGTGCTGGAGGTATTCGGCATCACTCCCGAATATGATTTGAATATTATGGCTCCCAATCAGGACTTGTATGACATCACGGGTAAGGTGCTGATGGGGTTGAGAGAGGTGTTGAAGGATTATCGGCCCGATACCGTATTGGTTCACGGTGACACCACCACTTCGATGGCCGCGTCGCTTGCCGCATTTTATATGCAGATTCCCGTAGGGCATGTGGAAGCCGGTCTGCGTACCTATAATATGTTGTCTCCCTGGCCTGAAGAGATGAACCGTCAGGTTACGGACCGAATCTGCACTTACTACTTTGCGCCGACCGAACAGTCGAAGAAAAATCTGCTGCGAGAGAATATAGACGAGAAGAAGATTTTCGTTACGGGCAATACTGTGATAGATGCGCTGCTGATGGCGGTGGATATAATTTCTTCAACTCCCGGCATGGAAGAGAAGATGGCGGTGGAGTTTCAGGAGAAGGGCTATACAGTGGGCGGGCGTGAATATATTCTTGTCACCGGGCATCGGCGTGAGAACTTTGGCGACGGTTTCCTGCATATCTGTAAGGCGATAAAAGAATTGGCTATGCTCCATCCCGAGATGGATATTGTGTATCCTGTCCACCTCAATCCTAATGTACAGAAGCCCGTGTACGAGTTGCTTTCGGGGGTGGATAATGTATATCTGACTTCTCCGTTGGATTATTTGCCATTCATCTATGCCATGCAACATTCTACTTTGTTGCTGACGGATAGCGGCGGAGTGCAGGAAGAAGCGCCTTCGCTGGGAAAGCCGGTGCTGGTGATGCGCGATACGACAGAACGGCCTGAAGCAGTGCAGGCGGGTACGGTGAAACTGGTCGGCACCAATGCCGACGATATCGTAAACAATGTGACGGCATTGCTGAAAGATAAGGAACTTTACAGGCGTATGTCCGAGACGCACAATCCTTACGGAGACGGCCGGGCATGCGAGAGAATAATAGCGGCGTTATAGCCGCTGCTGTTGTGTGTTACAGGCTTTTGGACACTTTCATGAAATCCCGAAAAGCCGCCATATATCGTTCGCTGACTATCTCGATATTAATCTTTTCCCGAATGATGCGCTCTGACTCTTCGCCCATCCGTCTGCATTGTTCGGGAGACTCAAACATCTTTTCAATTGTCCCCGCCAGACTGTCCGCATCTCCGTCCTTGAAGAAAGAACCGTTCGTTCCTTCCGTCACCAAATCGCGTTCGGTGCTGTCGCATACGGAGCAGATGACAGGCATTCCATACGTCATGGCATCGTTGATTGAAAGCCCGCCCATGCCGGCCAGTACATAGATGCTTGACTCATTCATGTATGCTCCGAGTATCTTCGGGTCGTAGACTGCTCCGATGAACCGGATTCTATCGGCAAGCTGTAGTCCGGCTGCCTGTTGCTTGAGATTTTCCAGCTCAGGCCCGTCGCCAACGATGACCAGTTCTGCATCCGGATATGTAGCGGTTACCTTCCTGAAAGCATTTATCAATAAATCCACCCGTTTCCATTTCACTAATCGGCCGATGTGTAGCAAGCGGCGTTCGGAAGGGGGGAGGATGGAGGGTGATGCCAGTACGGACTCCTTTTCTTTGAGCAGAGCCTCTGTGTCTGTAGAGTTGTAGGTGACGTGTATCTGTTCCTTCTTTACTCCGTAAGACAGAAGGATGTCGTAAGCGGCTGTTGAGTAGTTCAGAGTTCCGACGGCTTTGGAGTAGCAGTATTTGCGTATTCCGGCCGTCATCCATTGGCGGAGATAAAACCCGGCTCCGCTACTGAGAAGGCGCATGTTTTCGTCATACATCGGGTGCTCCTTGAAATACTCCTTGATTTTGCCGTATGGAGGTGTCTGAAAAGGGATTTCACGAATTACCAGCCGTGCGTTGCAAGCCTTTATCGCTTTTCTCAATGCAGGTTGAAAGAATATTTGCAGGAAGTAAGGCCATCCCATTACTACGATGTCCGGCTTCTCTTCTGCAATGATGCGCGGGAGTGCCGGAAAGGAACTTTTTCCGTAGAATGCTTTCTTTTCCGGTGTCGTCAGATGCCGGAAAGCTCCGCCTTCTACCATCTTTACCCCTTTGCCGACCGTCGTATTTCCTTTCCGGGGGCTGACTACGGTTATGTCTGCTCCTTTCGCCTGAATCTTGTTGAGCATGGCGTTCAGGTAGTGGGGGATTCCGCCAAATGTAAAAAGTACTTTCATTGTTGTGTCAGTTTTTGAAGTTGGTAATGGAACTCTTTGCCGAACTCTTTCCATGAGTGCTTTTCCAGAAAAAGACGGTAGTCATCCGGATTAGCATGTCGGGCAGCATGATTGGCAATGGAAGCTATCTCGGAGAATGAGTCGAATGTATGCACGCACAACAACGGCTCATTGGCATAATCTCTGAATGAACCTATGTTGGGCCCGATTACTCGCGCTCCGAACGAAAGTGAATCCATCAGGATGCCCGAACTGAGCACTGATTCGGCTGCATAAGGCACTAAAACATAACGCGTTTTCTGTATTTTCTTGCCTAGTTCGTCAAACCGGATACTTCTGTTTTCTACACTAATATATGGGTTAGCCTGTTGTTTCAATTCCTCAAACAGGTCGGCAGAGCTACATTTGCCTATCACTTTTATCTTCAGTTTCAAAGAGTGCTCGTTGGCAAAGCGTATAAATTCGGCTACACCTTTGTATCGGGATATGTTTCCCCAGATTAACAAATCGGTGTCTGTCGTTTGGGCATTCGGCACTTGCGCGGGCATCCTGTTCTTGGTGGGATGATGCAGGAATAGCGTTTTCGATTCGGCATCCCGGCATCGGTTGCGGATGACAGCTACCCCTTCTGTGGCATGAGTCACGATGAGGTCGGATTTGCTGATGAGAAGATGGGTCAGCAATTTCTTTGCCCATTGGTGGCGGACCACGTGCGGTTGTTTGTTATGTAAAAACCAGATGATGCGTTTCCGGTTGAACTTGATGGTGATGAAAAGCCAGAGCGCGGCCAGCGTTTGCAGCATGCCATATTTGTAGTCGGGCACATTCTCCAGCCAATGGAAAATATAGGCATCACTGTCTGTCTTTCTGCCGATGAGGCTGAATAAGGGGTTCTTATGCGGCGGATTTGCCACTACGATACCTTCTTGCTCCAGCGCACTGACAAAGTCTTTTATATATGGGTTGACTTGTATGCTTCCGTTGTCGAGATTGCGGGGATATATGGTTACCTTCATAGCTATCTTTTTGTAATTAGACGATTCCGTGTTTTCTGAATGCTTCCAACCACAACGGGCCTATGTGTTCTATGTCATAGCGACCTGCCTGCTGTTTGGCGGCGGCAGCTATTTGTTGCCGGTAGGTATCGTCCGTAGCCAGGCGAATCAGGGCTTTTGCGTAAGCCTTATAGTCATTGTTGCGGATGACGATGCCGTTCTTCCCATTATCAATCATGTCGTAGATGGCTCGGAAAGAGTCGAATCCGATGGGCACTACTCCCAAGCTCATGGCTTCTACAAATACCGTGGGCAGCCCTTCGATGACAGAGGTGAGGCAGAGGATGCTTGCCCGGTCTATATAAGGGATAGACATCTGGTGTCCGGTCAGTTGGACGCGTTTGAGTTTTTTATCGGCTATCATCTGTGCGTACTCTTTATACTTTCCGCCGTCGCCTACCATGATAAGCTTCCATTCGGGCAGTTCGTCCTGAACCATCTCCCAGATTTTGAGCAACTTGGGCAATCCTTTCTCGGAGTCGAATCTTCCCACGAAAATAATCTCTTTCTTCTTCTGCTCTATCGGGATATTGCTTTCAACGGGTTTGATGGCATTGGGAATGGCGGACAGCCTTGAGGCGTCTTTCTTTCCTATCAACTGTCGGAACTCCGGAATGTAGGAAGGGGACAGCAGAACGATTTCGTCCATCGTATTGTAGGCGGAGATATTCTGATAGCTTTCCACTCTCTTCAACAGGAAGAGATAAAGCCGGGGAAACATCCATTGGAATAATCCTTTTAGCCCGTGCGCATCTTTCAGCTTGAGCTTGGGCAGTACGTAGGCTTTCAACTGAGTGGTATGTTTGGGACAGTTGTGAATCATGGTGAACAACTTAACCTGTGGATTCCTTCGCCTTATTTCGAGGAAGAACCTGCGTGTATCTCCTGTGATGATGTGCGAATAGTCGAGTATGACATCAATTCTTTTTTCTGCAATGTAGGTACAGGCAGCTTCTATGTTGCGGGGGGTGTAGAAGCCTTCATAATCGTCGGGCAGATGAAGTCCGTTTTCAAACCCGCTGTCGTCCACTCTCAAGTAGCAAAAGAACAGTCGGCTTTCAGCTCCGTGTGCTGTCAGCCATTCCGTCAGTTGGGTGTAGAAGTAGTAGAAACTGTTTGCCCGATGTGGAAATGCTTTGGATTGTAGGATTAGGATATTCATGGTTCTGGTATTTTATGTTGTTGCCTGTCAGGACTTGTGCTTTCTGCGGATGAACTGAATCGACTCGAGGAAGATGACAGATTGCATTTTCCACAGGACGAGCGCATATATGGAGGCAACGAATACAACTTTTATGATGAGCGAAAGATACAGGTTGCTGATGCCAAGCGTCATATAATAAGCGGTAGTTGTCAGTGTGGCGGATAATAAAAAATAGGGGGCGATGTCTTTCAGCATGGTGAACAGCGTCAATGGTATTTCCCTGCTGACAAAGAAACGCCAGACAAACATCCACAGGATATTAATGGCGGCAAACAGGTAAATCATGATGTTGATGCCGTAGGGATAGCTGATGCAGGCGGTTATTATCTGCAACAGGCTCAGCGTTATGGTGTTGAGCATGAATATGGAAGAGCGTCCCCGGCTGACAATGAGGTTCGACAACAGGTTATTGACTGGTACGAATGCCCCCCATATGCATAATAATTGCATCATTTTGGCCGATTCAATCCATTTGTCTGTAATGGTGATTACGATGAATTCTTTGGAAACGATGCTTAGGCCGAACATGGCAGGGAAAGAGATGAAAGCAGTGAACCGTAGCATTTTGCGGAATACGGCCAACTGCCGTTGTGGGTCGTTGGCTACGTTCGCCAGTACCGGTTGGGCCACCCCGTTTATCATTCCCGTGATGAGTGAGTGCCCCATATTGTTCCATTTGTTGGCCTGACTGAAGTCTCCTACTGACTGCTTGCTGTAATATTTTCCCAACAACACGGAGAACAGGTTGTTGTTGATGGCTATGAAAATATTCGTAATCAGCATCTTGCTGCTGAATCCGAACATCTCCTTGATAGGAGAGAAGTCGATGTGGAAGCTGGGCTTCCATTTGGCGTAATACCAGTTGAGCAGGACGACTACCGCTACGTAAACGATGGATTGTATGGCAAGTCCCCAGTAGGCAAATCCGTTGGCGGCAAGGATGATGGATACGATGCCGGAAGCTACAAGGGCCGTCAGTGAGATGATGGCGTTCTCTTTCACTCTCAGATTTCTGAAAAGGATGGCACGCGGCGCTATTCCGAAACTGGATATGAAGAAACCCAGAAATGCCAGACGGGACAAAGGAATGAGCTCCGGTGTGCTATAATAACGGGCAATAAGCGGAGCGGAGAGATAGAGCAGCCCATAAAGTGCCGTGCTACATAGTATGCTGAACCAAAAGACAGCATTGTAGTCTTTGTCGGATACTTTCGTCCGGATGGCAAGCGCGGCGATGAAGCCGCTTTCCTGCAAGATGGAGGCTATGGATGAGAAGATGGCCAGCATGCCAATCATACCGTAGTCGGCACGCGACAGCATTCTGGTCACTATGATTCCTATGATGAGGCCGAGCAACTGCTGTATGCTGCTGCTGAGTCCACCCCAGAATAATCCTTTGGCTGTTTTCTGTTTCAGCGATTGCTCTTCGCTCATTTCATTGCCTTTCCTTTGCTGGTTAAACGGTATTTTTGTGTCGGACTTTTAGGCGAATCCGGCTGAGTCTGTTCTACTATATCCAGTCTCATGGCAGGCTGGATGTAATCGTATAGCAGAGTAGGGCGATGCCTTAAATTCAATGCTTCCAAAATGTCCTTGATACTCATTTCTTTATCGGACAGTATCTTTATTAGCGCTATTACTTGTTCGGTTACTTGTTCGGTTACTTGTTCGGTTACTTGTTCGGTTACTTGTTCTTTAAGGTAGAAAGTGACAACCACTTCCCCCTGATTGTCGGATAAGGTTGGTATAGGTAACCCCACTCGTTTACATTCGCTATACATTAAATCTAAGCCACGTCCCCAACTTTCCAGCATTTTTCTACGGTAAAGCACATTGGCTATTAACGGATTATTGGGAATTGATTTGTGAGGTGACGTTAAATTATTGATATCAATTCCTTTCGGTAGCTTTCCTGTGTTGATAATTTCTATCCTGTCGTCATAAATAGCGATGCCTGTAGAACCACCGATGTTTGAATAATCTCTGTGACAAAGAGCATTGATTACCGCTTCTCGCAGTGCCTTGTAGGGTATGGATAATTCTTCTTCTCTTTCTGCTTTTATGATTTTTCCGGATAAAGACAGATGTTTGAATAGAAATGCCATGGCTTCATCGAATAGGATAAAGATATTTCCTTCTATTTGAGCGTTGTCAATAAATTCCGAACGGTTTGTACCTTTAAATCGCGCTAGTCTTAGTTTGCACTGAGGAAAATGGCTGCTCGTTTTTTTTGCGAATAAAACAGCGGCCGCATTTTTAAATAGTCCGTCTTCTGCCAAATCTAACTTATCTAATAGGACAGGGATGGATGTATTTTCGATGGTGGATTCCGGAAGACGCCCGTTTTCAATCCCCAGCCGTATTGTTCCGATAACCTTCTCTTTATCGAACATTTCCACAGATAGCTGTTTGTTGGGGAATGCTTCCCATCTGAATTGTTCCTTGTGCCTGTTGATTAGCAACTCATTATAGCTCTCCTGAGACATGATGGAAGTGGTACTTTCTATTCTGACATAAGCTCTTCCGTCAAACAAGTACGGTTTCCTGTTGAAGATATCCTCAAAATGGATGGCGATGATATATTTGTCTTTATGAGTGGGAATAGGGATGTATTGTACGTCCACAAAAACTGCAGGCTCAAATTTCCTTAGCGCTCCGGCTATTTCTTTCTTGGTTTTGTCAGAAACTTCCTGGCCGGTGATTTTCCCTTTATCATTGATTCCAAATAACAGATATCCACCATTTGCAGAGTTCATAAAGGCACAGCCGGATTCCATACTTCGTGTCAGTTGACCCGTTGTTTCCTTGAACTCCAGGGAATTGGATTCTTTTGAAGCGGTTAAATGCGTTATTTCTTCAAATGTTATCAGCATGGATATATGATTAAAGAGAATAAGAAGAAAGAATATACAAGAGAAACTTGTATCGGCTTGTGTCTCTTGTATACTCTCTTTTGGATAATTATTTTACTTCGCTACCCGGCTTCACTTCACGTCCCGGCATAATGACTGCCAGGCTGCCGTCGTTATTCTCGGCACTCAGAATCATGCCTTCGCTGACGATACCTTTCAGTTTGCGGGGGGCAAGGTTGGCGATGAAGCAGACCTGCTTGCCTACCAGTTCTTCCGGTTGGTAATGTTTGGCAATGCCCGACACGATGGTACGTGTTTCCAGTCCGTCGTCAATCTTGAATTGCAGCAGTTTGTCTGCCTTAGGCACTTTCTGGCATTCGAGGATAGTACCTACGCGGATATCCAGTTTCGTGAAGTCCTCGAAGGCAACGTTTGCCCGAATCGGATTGGCTTTGTAGTTGGCTTCTTCGTTCGCTTTCTTTGTATCGAGCAGTTTTTGTACCTGCGCTTCGATGGTAGCGTCTTCGATTTTTTCGAACAGCAGTTCCGGCTTGTTCAATTGGTGACCTACCGGAAGGAGGTTGTCACGTCCCAGTTCGGACCATTCGAAGGTGTCCATGTTCAGCATCTTGCGGAGTTTTTCCGAGCTGAACGGCAGGAACGGGTCGAAAGCAATGGCAAGATTGGCAACCAGTTGCAGGGAGATGTTCAGGATAGTTCCTACACGTTCCATATCTGTCTTTGCCAGTTTCCACGGTTCGGTGTCGGCAAGGTACTTATTGCCGATGCGTGCCAGGTTCATGGCTTCTTTCTGTGCGTCACGGAATTTGAATACGTCGAGCAGCTTTTCCACTTCCGCTTTTACGTCGGCAAATTCTTTCAGGGTTTCCTTGTCGTAGTCGGTCAGCTCGCCCTGTGCGGGCACGCACCCGTCGAAGTATTTCTGTGTCAATACCATCGCACGGTTCACGAAGTTGCCATATACGGCTACCAGTTCGTTATTATTGCGAGCCTGGAAGTCTTTCCAGGTGAAGTCGTTGTCTTTTGTTTCCGGCGCGTTGGCAGTCAGTACATAGCGGAGCACGTCTTGCTTGCCCGGGAAATCAACCAGATATTCGTGCAACCATACTGCCCAGTTGCGTGAAGTAGAGATTTTGTCTCCTTCCAGGTTCAGGAATTCGTTGCTCGGCACATTCTCGGGCAGGATATAGCTGCCTTCCGCCTTCAGCATGGCAGGGAACACGATGCAATGGAACACGATATTGTCTTTTCCGATGAAGTGCAACAGGCGGGTTTCGGGGTCTTTCCACCATGTCTCCCAGCTATCGGGAAGAAGTTCTTTCGTGTTGGAGATGTATCCGATAGGAGCGTCAAACCATACGTAAAGCACCTTTCCTTCCGCTCCTTCTACGGGAACGGGGATACCCCAGTCGAGGTCACGGCTTACGGCACGTGGTTGCAGTCCCATGTCGAGCCAGCTCTTGCACTGACCGTACACGTTCGGACGCCATTCTTTGTGGTCTTCGAGAATCCATTTGCGCAGCCAGTCTTCGTGTTTGTCAAGGGGAAGATACCAGTGCTTGGTTTCTTTCATCACCGGTTTGCTGCCGCTGATGGCACTTTTCGGGTTGATAAGGTCTGTCGGCGAGAGTGAAGTTCCGCATTTCTCGCATTGGTCGCCATAGGCTCCTTCCGAGTGGCAGTGCGGACATTCGCCCGTGATATAACGGTCGGCAAGGAATGTTTTTGCTTCTTCGTCGTAATATTGCTCGGAAGTCTTTTCGATAAATTCTCCCTTGTCATATAATGTCTTGAAGAAATCCGAAGCCAGTTGGTGATGCGTCGGTGAAGTGGTGCGGCTATATACGTCGAATGAGATGCCGAATTCTTTGAATGATTCCTTTATCAGCGTATGGTAGCGGTCTACTACATCCTGCGGGGTAATTCCCTCTTTTTTTGCGCGGATAGTGATGGGCACTCCGTGTTCGTCGGAACCGCCGATGAATAATACATCTTCTTTCTTCAGGCGCAGATAACGCACATAGATATCTGCCGGTACATATACACCGGCCAAGTGACCGATGTGGACAGGCCCGTTCGCATACGGCAGTGCCGATGTGACGGTGGTTCTTTTGAATTTCTTTTCCATTGTATAGTGTGATTTTATTGTTTTCAGCTTTGCAAATTTTGTTGCTTTCAATTTTGCAATGTGCAAAGATATTGATTTTTCACCACGGATTATACAGATTCACACAGATTTTTATTCTCATGGTTGTGGCTGTCTTGTAGTCGTGGCTGCCTGTACGGTATGTGGCAACTGTATGATACAACATTCTGCGGGGACTTTGAGAATGAATATGAAAAATCAGTGTTCCTCTGTCTCCTCCATCCCCTTTATCTCCTCCGTGTCCTCTGTGGTGAAACCTTGAAATTTACATCATCATGTGCCTCCTGATGGAGAACTTCACGATTGCCATCGCATTGATGGACGCGAACGGGATATCCATCGGCTCGTGATGCGTATTGTAACTCACTAGTTTGATGCACCCTTCCTTGTCCGAGCGGTTGACGTATTTCACCGCCAGATACTCGTCTCCGTCAATCATGAACGACACCAGGTATATTTCCCCGTAGATGACGTTTTCGAAACTGCTGATTTCCTTGTATCCGATGATGTCCCCCGATTTCAGTATGGGATACATGCTGTCCCCGTTTACATACACCGCCCCGTCGCAGACGGAAATATTCGGAATCAATATCTTCCCCAGCGCGTACTGCTGCTTGTTGGTGAACAATGTTTTCAGGTTTGCCGCTGCAGTGATGTCGTATAACGTCACGCTCCGGTCGTCTACCGGTTCCACTGCTTTCGGATTGTGTATAATCTCCACTTCTCCCCTTGCCAGTTCGCTTTCGCAGAATCTCGGCTGGTGCACGGGGCTTCCTTTCCCCAACAGCAGCCAGTTGTAGTCCACTTTGTCGCCGAACTTGTCAAGCAACAGCTTGAAGTCTATGCTGTTTCGTGCGCCCCAATTAGTAACTGTCGCTCTCGAAACTCCCAAGTATTCAGCCAGTTCGCTGTCTCTTTTCAGGCCTAACACCTGTTTGGCACGCTTGATGATGCCTGTGACATCTAAATTTGTATCCATTCTGTTATCGTTTATTTTTGATGTAAATATTCATAAATATGTTAGCCGTTCATTCATAGCTCTTTATATACTTTTTGAAAATTAAATATTAAAACCGTTTGCTTTTTTGGTGTAAACTGCTTTATCTTTGTGGCGTGTAAATCACAAATATGTTTCAAAAATATAAATTAAAATTGTAATATCTATGAGAAACGATGAAAAGTTTACGAAAGGTTGCGAAAAAGTTCATTCTCCACCATTGAATCTCCTCTATACGGCTACCTTGCTGGGCATATATATCCACTATGATGGAGCTATATATTCACCACGGTAAGTATATATGTCCACTATGGTGGGTATATATCGCCAATAAACAATAAACATATTCTCGGAATTAAAAAAGCAATTATCATTATGAAAACAAAAACCTTATTGACACGACAGTCTACAGCTACCGTTATTTGTAAAAACTGTAAGCGTGAACTTCCCTTGGAGTCCTTCTACATGAACAAAACAACCCAGTGCCCGGATAAATACTGCAAAGAATGCCGTAAATCCCTGAGCCGTCGGCACTACCTCAGTGGGAAGAAGCTTCCCTGCATCAACTTGTCCGGCCGTCTTCCCTATCCTGTCATTACACAGATTGAAGACCGCGGCACACGTATCCGGCTTATTCTGCATGCCCTTCAGGTAGTACATCTGAGTATGGAGCGTAAAAAGAAGAAAGTCCGGGACGAAGAATCCTTACTGTAACAGCGTACTGACTTTTACTTCAAGATTCAACAATGTGAATCCAATATCACGGGCGCCTGCATGGTTTTCACTCCCCGACGGAGAAGAAGCCATGCGGAGAGCTTGAGGAATTCACTCTTTATAAACTTTACACAAAATAAACAGATTAACTATGGCAAGAATAAAGAAAAAGGGACTTGACTATTTCCCATTGAATACAGATTTTATCCATGACCGTGCCGTCCGTCGCCTGATGAAGCGTGAGGGCGACTCGTCGCTTGGTATTTTGATTGAAGTGCTTTCGTATATCTATGCTGGCGAGGGGTATTACGTGGATGCAGACCGTTTGTTTTATGAAGACCTCTCGGCAGGTCTGTATGAGAAGAGTGCGGATGATGTGGAGCGTGTTATCCGGCTCGCAGTGGAATACGGTCTGTTCGATAGCGGCCTTTTTGAACGTGAACGCATTCTGACTTCCGTCGAGATACAACGGCAGTATCTTTTCAGCACCCGCCGTCGGAGCGTTTCGCATCTGGAAGCGGCGTATTGTTTGCTTGTCAATGAGGAAGTCGCTGATAACAAGACAGGTGCGGGAGATAAATCACCTGCCGAGTCTGAGAAAACGGAACTTGAGGAAAGCATTACCGGGGGTGATAATGTAACATTTATCCCTGAAAATGTAACATCAAGTACACATAGCATAGCACAGAATAGCACAGCAGAGAACAGCAAAGAACACCCCCTCTTCAATTCTCCCCTGGAAACGGCAGGGGAGAAGGCTGGGAGGAAGAAGGAAAGAGAGGAGATTTCTTCTGCAAGTTCCTGCGGTGGGGAGGGTTCCGGTTCCGTCAAGCAGAAACAATGTACACAAAAAAAATGTACGCAGAATTATACGCAGGAAACTATCGACACGCTTTCTCCCCCTGCTGACGGGACGTCACGCAACTATGCGGGGTTGCTTGATAATCTCCGAAGTTACGGCATTCCTCCCTCGGAGCAATATGCGATAATTCTGAAAAGTAACTTCGGTGCTATTGGCGGTGCGGTGTGGCGTGGAATTGCCACGCTGCGTGGCAGCGGTGGGAAAATAAAACTTCCCGGGCGCTATCTCCTGAGTGTTGTCAACAGGAGGGAATAGACTGCTATGTGTTGATACACAGCAGATAGCGGTGGTTAAGAATTTAGTTAAGACACAACTTGAAAAATGCTTGTATGCTCTAATGTGAATGTTATATCTTTGTAGTGTCGATAAGCTTACAGACAAAACTAAATAAACAGAATTAATTAACACAAAAACGAATCGGATTATGAATTTATTACGGAAATTGGTATTGGCGTGCATGTTGCTCGTCGCAGGAATGAATCTGTTTGCGCAGGAGTCTGCCTACGCTTATGATGCAAACGGTAATCTGACAAAAGATTTGAATAAGAACATTGTTGATATTCAATATAATTGTTTAAATTTGCCAAGTCGGATAGTCTTTAGGAATGGAGACAATATATCCAATGTATACAGTGGTGACGGAACCAAGTTGCGTACGGTACAGGTTATTGGCGGAGATACGCTGACAACGGATTATTGTGGCAATGCGATCTATGAAAACGGGGTGCTGGTGCGGTTGATGACCGATGTAGGATATATTGCGATGTCGGATACGAGCTATCATTACTTTATCAAGGACCATCAGGGGAATGTGCGTGTCGTTGCGGATGAAGATGGTAACGTAGAGGAAGTGAATGATTATTACCCATTCGGGGGATTGATGTCTACGAGTTCCCGACGGAGTGTCCAGCCGTATAAGTATAATGGGAAAGAACTGGAGACAGCGGGCGGGCTGAACTGGTATGACTACGGTGCCAGACGGTATGATCCTGTGCTGGGGAGGTGGAACGGAGTGGACCCGTCCTGTGAGAAACACTACAACTGGAGTCCATATACTTATTGTAAGAATAATCCGGTGTTGAGGGTGGATCCGGATGGGAAGGATGATTATGTGATAAATTATCGTGGTCAAGTTAGACGGATGAGAAAGACTGATAGAATTGTTGATGTTTTATACGCCAGTGGAACAAGCGGGGCAGTGTCGAAAATAAACCCTGAATGGAAAAATATTAGGGTATTTGACAAATCAATTTTACCTGCATTGGAAGAAAACTTAGGTAGTGATATCCGTGATGCTGATTATTTTGTAGAAACGTCTAGAGCATATGATGCGGCCAATATCGTAACATTTGGTATTGAGAATACTGGTGTTGAATGGAGATATACTGCCGGATACAGGGATGGAGAAAAGAAATATATCATAGGAAACAGTAGCCGTGAATATAGTGTTTCTACATTGGAAGGTATAAATAAGAAGCCATTTGAAGGATTTCAGCCAATCGTGGACATTCATTCCCATCCCAGCACTCAAGGCGCATCCGAGCATGATATGCTGAATTCCAAAGGCAAGAATGAAGTATCCTTTGGAGTTTATTTTAAGGATAACAAAACCCTTTATGAATATAATTCCGTAAAGAGTAACCTGAACTCTATAAAAATGAACTCCATGCTGGATTTAATGCGGTATACATTTAGACAATATAATAAAAAACGATGAGAAGGAGTACTTGTATCTTGTTTATAAGAGTGATGATTCTTTCGACCCTGGCATTTTCATGCCGGGGTTTGAATGATCGTAAGGTGGAGCCCGTAGTCATTGCCCATGCCAAGGCGGTGATAGATTCGAATTTTTTGCACAGCCCCTATCTGCAGGTTGCACAGTATGATTTCAATACAGCTTGGCTGTATATTATTGCGCCTAACAATTCTTTTTGGCTGGACACAGGGAAAGAACGTGTAGACAATGGTTATGAACTTCCGACCGATTTGATGGAATATAAAGGGAAATTTATATTCTTCTATCTTAACAATAAAAAGCGGTTGAGCGAGGAATTTCTTGACAAAACAATGAGGCAAAAGAAAGGGGAAAATTATAGTGAATTGGATACGCACACACATATGGACACTTGTGGTATATGGGTGTATTTTAAAGATAAACATTCAGACAGGGCTGCATATACACATTGTGGCGATCGTCAACCCTTTTCTGCATATCCTGAATTGCGTTACTTCTTATGTAATGAACAGGATTCATCCGTTTATTATTCTCATATTATTGATATGCGAATGTGGAAGCCATATATATATGGAACGGAAAACAAGTACGGAAAATTCTCTAATCTCAATCAAATAGAATTTAGTGTGAAAATATGTAACCGTACAGATTCTGCACTTTATATAAGTACGCGACCAGAAGAGTATGGGCATTTTGTTTTTCAAGATGGTGAAAACTCTTTAACTTTCCATGTAAGCGATGTGGAAGGTGCTGCTGAAGTATCTCCCGGAATGTATGAAATAACTCCCCATACCGACATTGTCTTAGACTTATCCACAGAAAAAAGCCCTATTGTATTTAAGGATGTTCCTCGGAAGAAATATCCGGAGAAAATACATCAGATGGTTTATGATTCCGTATATTACCTTCCGACGCATACTGTGCCCCAAAGCGAGAAAAGGTATATTTGGAATAAAAAATTCAAGGTTTATCCCCTTTATCTTAGTTATTATTATTACCGTATAGATAGTGTGGAACATACTGTTTATTGGGATGGGGAGATAGAAGAAATTGTCGGGAGAAAGTTTAGACGGTGAAGTTGTTGTTTAAAATCCCGTATTGAGAATGAGACTTTTAAAATAAGTACAAGTAGCGAACTGTTGAAAAGGTTGAATGATAAATTTATGAAGCAATGAGAAATATATTCTTTAATTTGATGTTTTTATTTGTTATGGTAGGCTGTGCGCAGCCTACTCTTAACAAGGTGCAACAAGTGGTGGAAGAGCAATCCGAATTGCTTGTGGACTGTGGCTTGATACATAATAAATATGTGGTGCTATATGAATTGGCGGTGAATGATTCCAATCATATATATATGATTTCGGACTCTGAATTTCCTGTAGAACCGCGTTTGGAATCACCTTCTAAAATCGTTCCCTACAAGGATAAATATCTCTGCTTCATAGAATTGGACGAACAGGAGATGCCTATGGCTGATATAAAAGAGATAACTGGGTATTCCGGTAATCCCATGGTTGAAATAGACTATACTCCCAAATGGTGTGTAGTGATATCCAAGTTTGGAGAAAAAAAAGCATTGGTGGAGCTTTCAACGTATGAGGACTGGTCGTCATGGTTTGATATTGTGGAATTATGGCCATATTTGTCGGGGTATGTGGAAGACTATCCGGTACAGATGGGGATGCTGTCCCATGACATTCAATTGGAACGTTATCCGGGTCTCTCGTTAAATGCAGATAGCATAAAGCGGGAACTATTTGATTGGAATGGCGTGAGGATAAAGAGTGTATATGGTCAAATGTATTTGAGGAATAATACGACTTCCACCGTTTGTCTGTCCTCAAGTACGAAAGAACACTATGCTGTTGTGAATGGTCGGGATAGCCTTTATTTATCCCTTTGCGATTCTTTGCCCATTGTCTTGAAGCCACTTGAAAGAAAGACAGTGGAATATAGAAGTTTGTCTGGTCAATCGGGTTTGCTTTTTTTTGAACATTTGGCATCCGAAAAAAATCCCTGGGAGTATTTTTATAATCTATTCTGCCGTTCAACCTATTGCCTGATGAATGTAAATGGGGAAGAACTGAAGACAAAAGTCATGTTTCACGATATTGGTAATTATGGGTTTGAGATCACTTGTGAAAAGTTTGGAAAAGAAACTCTGTTCAGGATATTGAATCACGGCATATACGATAAGGAGGATAGAATAGAGAAAAATACTAAATTGTGGTGGACTGAATGGAACAACAGAAGTGAGGCAGACAAGCAAAAAATATCAGATGCTGTAGATAAAAAGTTAAGTGAGAAAAGGCAAAAAATAAATCCGGATAAAGAATGAACGTTTCATTGTGGTGATAATATAAGACGAACAGAATTGTTGATATTTTATACGCCAGTGGAACAAGCGGGACAGTTTCGAAAATAAATCCTGAATGGAAGAATATTAGGGTATTTGACAAGTCTATTATTCCCATCCCAGCACTCAAGGCGCATCCGAGCATGATATGCTGAATTCCAAAGGCAAGAATGAAGTATCCTTTGGAGT